>JACJYZ010000004.1:0-600000 GCA_020635855.1 Flavobacteriales bacterium
CGGTCGCGTCAATCACATCCAACCACCCATTGACTATTTACAATTGACTATTGATCATTGACTATTACTACCCCCGCAGTCCGTAGCTTGTCACTAACGGCGGCGGGTGTTAGGCGAAGGTTGCACCTTCGTCTTTCTATTCTGTAGCATTCGCTACGCATCTAAGCCCACGATAGCTTTTTCTTTTTACCTTGGGTATGGTTCTTTGAAAAGTTTCTCCGTTTGGGATGATCATGCCAGGACGCAATCAAAGTTCAAGCGGCTATAGGTTCGGCTTCAATGGGAAAGAAGCTACGACCGAGTGGAATAGCCAGACCGGAGCCATCTACGACTATGGGTTCCGTATCTACGATGCCAGATTGGGGCGATTCCTAAGCGTTGACCCTATTTTTAGATCATATCCAGAATTGACTGTCTATCAATTTGCTTCCAATAGGCCAATTGATGGAATTGATCTGGAAGGGAAGGAATATTATTCTGTACACATTAAGGAATATCCTGATGGTACTCGAACACAAATGGCCGTGGTGAATTATACAAAAACCGCCGAGGGTTATGGCCCCAGAGGAGATGTTGGAATTACTTATACAATCCATAAAGTTGATAAGGACGGTAAACTCACAGGCGAAACGACACAGTTCAACGTAAAAAATCGTCACGGAATCTATCAAGGAGGTGATAACCCAAAAGCATATTGGGAAAAGCAACGTTCAGACGGAAGTTATCCGGACGATTATTCTTTAGACCCCATTGATGAAACGGATGCAAACGCCAAACAACATGATTTGGACTATGATAAAGTTCGTGCAAGCGGGCCAACCGATGCGGTGCTAAAAACCAACACAAAAGCCGCAGATGATGCTTATATTGAAAGAGCTAATGAGACTATCAAGAAGTATGAAGCAGGTGGTATTGATAATGTCACGGGCAAACCTGTTTCGTATAAAGCAAACGAGGCTGCAAAAGAAGGTAAAACTTTCTTTAACTTAGTTGGCCCGATAAAGCAATTCAAAGGCTTCCTCAAGAAAGTGGATGACTTTTTGGAGGGTTCATCTAACTGATTCACCTTGTGATGAATAAGCGGAAAAAGATTCTTCTGACTGCTTCAGGTATAATATCATGTACCTATTTTGTAGTTCCACTTTTTGTTGAATATTTCTTTCCGTTAGCTTACGGGGATTTTTTGGACAGTTCATTTTTTGCGATATCAACTGGAATCTATGCTGGATTTCGGTTCTTTGGAGAGAGTGCCGTTATTTTCTGGATAATGCTTGCGATTGCGGTATCAGTATTATGGGTTATTCTTTTTTTTCTGTTCAGATTTATATGGAACGGAGTTTCTATGCTGCGCAAAAAGCAATAGGCAATCTGGAGAGGATATGTTGGAATTCTTTGAAGGCCTCAAGAGGTATATAGAAAGCGGGAGAGCCCGCCGAGTTGGATGAGGCCATCAGGCACCAGGTAGAAGCGCTCAAAAATAACCTTAGTTAGCAACTTATTCAAGCGTAACTTGCACGTTCCAAACACCTTAATGTGCTTAGACACATATCAGAAGAAGTAGATGCTGATATCCAAGAGTAAACTGCAGTATAAATGCTTGTGTCTTTTAATTTTTGCTACCGTTATTGTTGGGTGTGCTACGGATGACAAAAAGCAAGATGATTTTTATTCGGTGGGGTGTGGCTCTGATTGTCGAAGAATCCCGTTACTAAAGCCGTATTTTGCAGCAAGCACTACCGGTATTGATGGGCAATGGTATTTGGATAATGGGCAGGAAGGCATCAAAGTTCAATTTCTCAATGTTGTTGATTCGGTTATAGTTTCTTGCTATTACAATGCATCCATTACAGTGCCCGAAAACAGAGATACTACGTGGTATATTCATGAGCCCTCAAAAATCAAGATGTATAAGTTCTCTTCGGAAGCAAAGTTTCAAGAGAAATTGAATGAATTTACGGATCAACCTGCCGTATTTTTAGACATCAAAAATTTGTATCGGGAATTGGTTGATAAAGGTTACTTGGATTGGTTTCCTGATGACTTTAAAGCCAAAAAATCTTCACGCATAGCCAGTATTGAGTAAGTTTCGATCATCTCCTACGACCCCTCGTAGTTAACAACTTCCACAGATATAACTTGCACGTTTCCAACACCTTACTGTACTTAGACGCAAAACACGGTCTATGGTACATATTGAGAAAGAAAAGCTGGTCATAGAGATCCCCCATCCTTGTCCGAAGGACTTCTTCTACGATCTGAGAAAAGCCATTATTGAAATCATACAGCGGCAGCAGGAAAACCCCAAGCTGGCGCCGATGTTCCTAAGCGCAGCTGGCGCGAATTTATGCGAGGGTTTACGGGAGGTTAATTCGTGCCTATGTTTATCGTAGTGCATCGGTCGTGTGGTTAGGTGCTACCGGCACATGTGGGTCATCCGCGGCTGCATCGATTACGTCATCGGGTACTACTATAATGCCTTCTACGAAGGTGCATTTGTTGCTAAGACAGAATATTTTGTTTAATAAAAGAGAAACCTGTTAACCCCTTTGTTTCTATTTGATTTACAAGTCTCTTTGATATGAAAATATTGGAATGAATAAATGGAAACATGAGTAGGTCGTACGAATTCTTTGCGTAATCCTTGTCAAGGATGAGTCTACTAGCACGAATATGTTTCATTTTTAGTTCACTTTTTTCTTTCAGAAATTCATCATAAGAGGATAATTTCAGATCGTTGATTTTAACGAATGCCAGGTTGGTGACTTGAAATGAAGATGCCGAAAAATCAACCCCAAATAAATCTCCTTTTACAAGATGAAGCCACTCGTATTTGTAGTTTTTTTCATTAAACTTGACTGATGCGGGGTAAAATTTATGTTCAATCATAGTGCTATTTTCAAATACTTCTTTTGCTCGTTGACTAAGTAGTAGTCCTCGCGCTGATATATTACTTGGGCTCAATAAATCTGTTAGATTCGCATCTTCTTCTAATTCAAAAAGCAGTTCCGGTTGTGCATTTGGAAATGCATTATTATTAAGTTTGGTCATAGAATTTGATTTCTCAAACCATTCTTTTGTAAATCCGTATCCCGAGGGCATCCCTTTACACTGAGGATAACTCTTTCCTACTACTTCTTCCTTAGTGGAGCATGTCAGAATATCGTATTCCATTGTAATATCCTTTTAATTTAGTTGCGTCAATACCCGGTCCACTATAGGTGTTCTGTCCAATTTTTCCGTCACCTTCCTTGGAAGAGAGGTCAAGGGAGAAAATGCAGGCATACTCCAGCGGACGGGTTGCTTTGATATGCTTTGGCATAGTGAAGGCAATTTACCAAATGATCAGCTTGAATTCCCCCAAGCTAGTGCCAATATTCCTATGCTTGGCTGGCGCGAATTTTTGCGAGGGCCTGTGCGGGGTGTTAATTCGTGCCTGAGGCAACTAATAGTTTCCGGAAGTCTTTGATGTGGTTTTCAGTTCAAGCGCCAATTGTCCGACATGTGACAAAGGTGGTTGTGCTTATCGGATAGCGCGAGCAAGGTTTTGCTGTATCTTGCATTTGTACGATCAGATGTGACATTGGCACGGATTAGCTACGCGCAGGCTTACGCTGAAATCCGCGCCAGCCGCTTTGGTGGAACATCGGTGCTAGCTGGGTCACCCCACCCATTGACCATTTACTATTTACTATTTACTATTTACCACCCTCTTTTCGAACAACCAATAACGAACAACCAATAACAAACAACCATTTGCTTTTTATCCGCAGGAAAACCTATCTTTGCACCCGTAGAGGTGGCATCGTTCCGTATCTACGGAACCGCCTTAATAGGGAATCCGGTGCCTGACCCTGGAACCAGTCCAGGTAAGAATTCCGGAGCTATCCCCGTAGCTGTAAGCTCTTTTTAAGTTTTCGCATTCCTTCAAGCCACTGTTCCCTTCGCGGAACGGGAAGGCCAGCAGAAAACGGAGCAAGCCAGAAGACCTGCCCTTGCAATTTGAACCATTCAAAGCTTTCGGGTGAAAAGCAAGGAATAGAAAAGCAGGCTTGCCTTCTTTATCCCCCATCGGGTATTCCTTTTTTTCTGAAAGCTTATAGTATGTTATTCTTTAACGCAACACGCTATGAGCAAAAAAACACAGCAAACGCCGGCAGGCGGAAAGTACCTGACAGGCATCACAACCGTGATGATGATGCTGTCGGCAACCACGTGCATACATGCACAAAACCAAACCACCGATTCCACAAAAACCTATGACCTCGGTGAGGTGGTCATTTCCGGTACACGCTTCGAAAAACATGAAGATGAAGTTGGACGAAGCGTAACGGTAATCACGAAAGAAAAACTCCAGGAATCACCTTACCAATCCCTGGCCGAACTGCTTGCACAGGAGGAAGGAATCTATGTAATGGGCAGTGAGCAGAACCCCGGTTCACTGCAAAACATCTACATGCGTGGCGCTGCTTCCAACCACACCGTCATCCTGATCGACGGTGTGCGCATCACCGATGCAACTAGTGTTGACAACGCCATCGATCTCTCCGAACTTTCTTTGTCTGACATTGAAAAAATCGAGATCGTACGTGGCTCGCACAGCACACTCTACGGTTCCTCCGCCATCGGTGGTGTTATCAACATCACCACATCCAAAAACATGGATCCCGGTTTCCATGGCCAGGCGCAACTTCACGCCGGTGAGTTCGGCGCCAAAACCTCCGACATGGGGGAAAAGCTGCACCTGAACTATACCCATACCAAAGGATTTTATGTCAATGCCGAAGCATTCAATCGCAACGTGAATGGCATCAATGCAACCATAGATACCATTACAAACCCCAATACCTTTAAGGATTTCGATCGCGACGGGTTTACCAAAACCGACCTCTCGGGGAAAGTCGGCTACCGTACTGACAAGTGGGATGTGTATGGCTCCGTGCGAAACACACAGCAATCATCCGACATTGACGACGGTGCTTACAACGATGACAACAACTACGTGATTGATTATCAAAGGCAGCTTTTTACCGCAGGTATCTCCAGACAAATCGGCGAGAAATGGAAAGTAAGCTACATCGGCGGGTACACCACCATGAACCGCGACGCAACAGACGATTCGACCGTGGTGGACGAAGCAGGTCTCACCGACCATAGTTTCTTCAAGGCCCATTATGAAGGCAGCGTATCCAACCATGAATTGCAGCTGAACCTCAAACTCAAACACATCACCCTCGTTGGAGGCGCAGGCACTTACATGGAAACCATGACGGCTTCCTCACAGTACCTCAACACCGCCTGGCAGTATACCAGCAGCAGTGATCTCGACAGCCTGGACATCCACGCATCCATCAACCACCTGTTCCTGCAAGGCGACATCAACGGAGCGTTGCTCGGTGACAAATGGAAAGATGTATCCCTCGTACTGGGCGCCCGCGGAAGCGACCATAACCTGTTCGGGAAAAACGTCTCCTTCGAGATAAACCCCTCATACCGCATCAGTGAAAGCTCACTGCTCTTTGCCTCCTACTCCACCGGGTTCAACGCCCCCGCACTTTACCGGTTGTACAGTCCGGAAACCAACTACATTTCAGGCATCACCCGTGGCAACAAATCCCTTGACCCCGAAAGATCCCTCTCCTTCGAGATGGGCTTCAAGCAGAGTGTGGGCAAAAACCTGCGTCTGGGTATGTCTTACTTCCAAACCAAGGTTTTTGACGCGATCGATTATGTGTACCTGTGGGACAAGAACATCGCCATTGACTCACTGGGCAACGACTGGATGCGCGATGACTACCGCGGCGACACCTACCTGAACATCGGCACCCAAACCAACCGTGGCGTTGAGTGCAACGTATTCACACGCCTGCACAAGAAGCTATCGCTGCAAGGGAATTTCAATCTGGTCAGTGGCAGGCTTGAGTACGACCGCAACTATGTATCCAACAAACAAACGCAGGGAAATCATGTGCAGCTTTACAGCAACGGCGCGTTCCTGGGAAAAGATGTGGAAACAACCGGGCTCGTTCGCAGGCCCAGCACAGCCAACATCAGCGTGAACTATACCCCCAATGATAAACTCAGCTTCAAAGCCGGCGTTCGTCATGTGGGTTCGCGAAACGATGTGTACTATGAATCCCAACTCGGTCCGTACGGCGCCCTGGCCACCCGACCCGTTTCCGATTACACACTACTCGACCTGACTGCGGCATATGCCTTCAACCAAAACTTTTCAGTGACCGCACTGGTGAGCAACATCACCGACGTCACCTACAGTGAGATCTACGGATACACAACGAAAGGCAGAGCCGTTTACCTGAAAGTCCGCTATGGCTTTCATGCCCTTCCCAAAACCAAATAACCGACTGTATTCTTTCAAAACATCAATGTCATGATACCCAAAAAAGAACCCAACCTGATGCGTTCCGGCGTGCTGTTCGGATTCATTGCTTTTGCAACCATATCCCGTCTGATGGCACCATACGTGCTGGGCCACCCGTCAAATCTCGCACCCATCGATGCCATCGCACTTTTCAGCGGCGCATACTGTGCCAGCCGGTGGCGCGCCATGATCATCCCCCTCCTTTCGGTATGGGTGGGCGATTGGTTCGTACTCACCGCACTCCACGGTAAACTGGAGATATTCTACCCAGGTTTCTATTGGCAATACGGCACATACATGTTGCTGGTGTTGCTCGGTTCTTCCCTGCGCGGAAAAGTGAATTTCGGTCGGGTGATGACAGCCAGCCTGCTTGCGGCATGCATCTTCTTTGTTATTTCCAATTTCGGCGTATGGGCGGGCGGATACATGTACCCCTACACCTGGAACGGCCTGATGGCCTGTTACACAGCCGGTATTCCGTACTTCAAATACACACTGGCGAGCGACCTGCTGTACAGCGGTATGCTCTTCGGTGCCTTTGAATGGATGCAGAACAGGTATCCGGTACTGACACGCAAACCGATCGGACTCACCCGTTAATGAACCCCGGTTCCACAGCCAAGCCGGCACTCCGGACAAAAACCTGCGTGTTCTGCCAGACCCGGTTCTCGTGCGGTTCCGGCCAGGCCGTGGCATGTTGGTGCAACCAATACCCCGCCATCATGTCGATGGATATTCAGCACGACTGTCTGTGCCAGGAGTGCCTGCACAAGGTGATCCGGGAGAAAACCGAAAATTATGCGCAGGCATTTCTGGCCGGGCTTACAGATGGGAAGGCGGCGAAAAAACTGGGACCGGCAACCGCGCCCATGGAAGGCATAGACTACCACAAGGATGATGCCGGCCGCTATGTTTTCACCGCTTGGTTCCACCTGCGGAGGGGCAAATGCTGCGGCAACAAATGCAGGCACTGTCCATACAACCACATCAACGTACCCGCATGATATACCTGATCACCGGCGGCGCCCGATCCGGCAAAAGCAGCCATGCACTCCGCCTCGCCGAATCCATGTCTGCCACCCCCATGTACATCGCAACCGCACGTATCTGGGATACGGATTTCAAAAAAAGGGTGGATCGGCACAAACAGGAACGCGGTGACAACTGGACCTCGATCGAAGAAGAAAAACACATCGGAACACTCGAACTTGAGAACAAGGTGGTGGTGATCGACTGCCTGACGCTTTGGCTCACCAACCTGTTCACCGATCACAACCAAAACATGGATAACTGCCTGAACGAAGCACGGCAGAACCTGGATGCACTGGCACAACAACAGGCCACCGTCATCCTCGTCACCAACGAGATCGGGATGGGTGTGCATGCCCACACCGAAACAGGACGCAGGTTCACGGATCTGCAGGGGTGGACCAATCAGCACGCAGCCTCACTGGCCGATGAAGTCATCCTCATGGTCTCAGGTATTCCCGTTACCGTAAAATCATGACAGATCTATTCGACATACAACCGGTACCCGGCAACCTCGTTCCGGAACTTCAGCAGAAGATCGATGGAAAAACCAAACCACCGGGCGCTTTGGGTATGCTGGAAAAAATTGCCCTACAAATAGGAAGTATCCAACAAACCTTACAACCGAAACTCACCCTCCCCAACCTGGTGGTTTTCGCTGGTGATCATGGCATTGCCACCACCGGACTCGTGAACCCGTTTCCGCAGGAAGTAACCGCACAAATGGTGTACAATTTTTTGAACGGAGGTGCAGCCATCAATGTGTTTTGCAAACAACACAACATACGTATGCAGGTGGTGGATGCCGGTGTGAACCATCGTTTTTCCGAACACCCTGATCTGATCAATGCGAAACTGAAGAAGGGAACCCACAACTACCTGGAGTCTCCCGCCATGACCTTACAGGAATGCAAAGAGATCATGCATCGCGGTGCGAACCTGATTGACAGGATTCATCAGACCGGGTGCAATGTGATTGCATTCGGAGAGATGGGAATCGGCAATACATCCGCTGCTGCCATCCTTTGCCACCTGTTTACCGGCCATGACCTGGAAGCCTGCACGGGTAAGGGAACCGGATTGGATGAGGCGGGGATTGATCGCAAGAGAAAAATACTGGCACAAGCCGTTACCAGGCATCCTGGTATCACTGACCCGGTGGAAATACTCGCCACTTTCGGCGGCTTTGAGATCGCCATGATGTGCGGTGCCATGCTGCAGGCTGCCAGCCACCGCATGGTGATGATCATCGACGGATTCATCGTGGGCGCCGCCTTGCTGGCTGCATCGGCCATCTGTAAAGAGGTGACCGGCTATTGTATCTTTGCACATCTGTCGGAAGAACAGGGCCACCGCCTCCTGCTCGATCACCTGGAAGCCCAACCGATCCTGCAGTTGGGCATGCGTTTGGGCGAAGGCACGGGAGCGGCACTGGCCTACCCGTTGGTGGCATCTGCCGTGGGATTCCTGAATGAAATGGCCAGCTTTGAAAGCGCCGCTGTTTCCGGCAAAACATCCGTGTCGTGAAACAGCAGCTCCGCATATTTTTCACTGCGGTGATGTTCTTCACGCGACTGCCATGCCCGCGATGGGTAGATCATGACCCGACGTATCTCACCAAAAGTTCACGCTACTTTCCTCTGGTGGGCATCATCGTGGGAAGCCTGGGTGCCTGTATATATCTGATCGCTTCTTTTGTGTTTGCCCACTCCATTTCCATTGTCCTGAGTATGATCGCCACCATCCTCATTACCGGCGCATTTCATGAAGACGGGTTGGCGGATGTATGCGACGGGTTCGGTGGAGGCTGGACAAAGGATGACATCCTCCGCATCATGAAAGATTCACGGATCGGTGCCTACGGCGTGATCGGCACCATCTGCGCACTCGGACTGAAATTCCTGTGCCTGCTCGAAATGCCCCACGGGGTAATTGTGCCCGCAATGATATCCGGGCATGCACTCAGCAGATTTGCGGGAGTTACATTGCTGTACACCCATCCATATGTGCGATCTGAGGATGTAAAAGCCAAACCCGCAGCGGAAAAGATGGACATACCGTCCCTCCTGCTTGCCGGTATTTTCGGTTTGATGCCGCTGTTGCTTTTCAAAGATGCTCAGGTATTATGGGCATTGGTCCCGGTGTTCGTTGCCCGTTTCTGGCTGGGTCGGTATTTCCGCAAATGGATCGGCGGGCAGACCGGTGATTGCGGTGGCGCCACCCAGCAGGTTTGCGAAGTGGTGTTTTATCTCACACTGCCACTCGTATGGAAATTGTATTGATCCGCCATACCACCCCGGACATTGCCAAAGGAATCTGCTACGGACAGTCGGATATACCGTTGGCAAAAACGTTTGAGCGTGAGGCGGAACTCATCCGCATCGCACTTGCCAGCGGACCGTTTCCCGATGCGGTTTTTAGCAGTCCGCTCAGCCGATGCCAACAACTGGCTTCCTTTCTTTCACCCGCATCTTTTCAGGTGGATGACCGGCTCATGGAACTGCACTTCGGGACCTGGGAAATGACAGCCTGGAATAGCATTGATCCATTGCAACTCGACCCCTGGATGCGGGATTTTGTACACACGCCCTGCCCGGGAGGTGAATCATACATGCAGCTGTACAAACGTACGAGCGCGTTCCTGGATCAGTTGCGTATGGAGCCGCTTGAACGGGTGTGGGTGATCACCCACGGCGGTGTGATCAGGGCCGCCCTGGCTCACTGCGGCGATACAACGCTGGAAAATTCCTTCGACCGCAAGATTGGATACGGGACAATCACCCGGCTGCACTTGTCGTAAAACTGCGCTTTGCATTTTTGCTACATTTGAGTCGCCAAAACCCATCCTCATGAAACATCCTTCCATTCACCTGACAGGTGTCATGCTTACCTTCCTGTTTGCACTTTTTTCCATTTCCGAATCAACCGCCGCAACCGACGGAAATGCCGATTCATTGTACATCGCTTCGCACTACAACAAACAGGAAGTGATGATCACCATGCGTGACGGCGTGAAGCTTTTCACCCAGATCTACGCTCCAAAGGATGCTTCGGAAAAGTACCCCATCCTGCTCAAACGCACACCTTACAGCTGCCAACCTTATGGTAATGATGGCTTCAGAAAAGACCTCGGTCCCGACAGCCTTTTCATTCGTGAGAAATACATTTTTGTTTACCAGGATGTCAGGGGACGATTCATGTCGGAAGGCACCTATGTGAACATGCGACCACAGATTGATCAGAAAAAGAAGAAAACGGATATCGATGAGAGCAGCGACACATGGGACACGATCGACTGGCTGGTACAGAATGTGTCCAACAACAATGGCAAGGTGGGCATGTACGGAATCTCCTACCCGGGATTTTATACCGCCGTGGGCAGCATAGACAGCCACCCGGCACTCAAGGCCGTTTCACCGCAAGCCCCCATTGCGGATTGGTTTTGGGACGACTTCCACCACCACGGCGCATTTTTCCTGCCGCATGCTTTCGGATTCTTCTCCTTTTTCGGAAAACCCCGGCCACAACCCACCAAGGTATGGCCGGCCCGTTTCGATTACGGCACCCCTGACGGCTATCATTTTTACCTGGACAAACTCGGTGCGCTCAGCCAGGTCAACCCGAAGTTTTATCATGATAGCATTGCGTTCTGGAATGAAATGGCAGCCCACCCCAATTACGATACATTCTGGCAAAGCCGCAACCTGCTTCCGCATCTGAAAAACATCCGATGCGCCGTATTAACCGTAGGAGGGTTGTTTGATGCGGAAGACCTGTACGGCTCGTTTAAAATTTACGGCCAGATTGAAAAAGACAACCCCGGCATTTCCAACCGGGTGGTGATCGGTCCGTGGCGGCACGGCGGCTGGGTGCGCGACGACGGCACCCACCTGGGCAATGTGGCATTCGGAGACAGCCTGCCTGCATCCAGGTATTACCAGGAGCAAATTGAGTTTCCCTTTTTTCAATATCACCTGAAAGGCAAAGGCAATTCAGATCTTGCCGAAGCCACCGTTTTTGAAACAGGCACCAACAAGTGGCGCAAGTTCGACAGCTGGCCGCCGAAAGGGATCGTTCAGAAAAAACTGTACCTACATCCCGGGCATCGCATGAATTTCACCGCAGATGCATCACAAACATCCGATTCATTCATCAGCGATCCTGCGCATCCGGTACCTTTCACCGAAACGATTTACACCGGAATGACCAGGGAATATATGACGGATGATCAGCGCTTCGCATCCAAACGGTCTGACGTGCTGACCTATCAAACCGATATCCTGGATGAAGATGTGACACTGGCTGGCCCCATCCTGGCACACCTGCTGGTATCTACTTCACAATCCGATGCCGACTGGGTGGTGAAACTTATTGACGTGTACCCGGATGATGCGCCTGACAACGCATACATGCAAGATCGGCTGCACATGGGCGGATACCAGCAGATGGTGCGCAGCGAAGTCATCCGCGGTCGTTTCCGCAACAGCTACTCCGTGCCCGAACCCTTCCAACCCGATCAGCCGGCGGAAGTGAAACTACCCCTGATGGATGTGATGCACACCTTCCGGAAAGGTCACCGGATCATGGTGCAGATACAAAGCACATGGTTTCCGCTGGTGGACCGGAACCCTCAGAAATATGTGCCGAACATTTTCGAGGCAACGGAAAACGACTTCGTTCCTGCCACACATAAGCTATATATGGGCACCGAGAGCGGAACTTTCCTTGAAGTGGGCGTTCTCAGGAACCCATAAGTGCCTCTTTGGCTTTTGCAAGTGTTGTTGACACGTTGGACGGTTCGTGTACAAAAGGAATGTATACACGCACCCGCGTCCCTTGTGGAAACACATCGTCTGTTTGCATCAGGATGGGTTTTTTATAACGTTTATTGAACGCCTCGATTCGCTCCTGGAGGATACGTGTTCCGTAAGATTTATGCGTACCCGCTGTTGCTTCCTTCAGTTCCTGTGCTTTGGTTCTTCCAATGCCATTGTCGGTAACGGTGCAGACCAGGCTTCCCTCGCTTCTTGCAATTTCCACATCCAGCTTCCATTCCTCTTCGGCTGTTCCCTGGAAACCGTGTTTGATTGAATTTTCGATCAACGGTTGAAGAATCAGTGTGGGCATCTCCTCATCTTCAGGATCGAGTTCGGATGAAACCCGGATGTGGTATTCCAGGTGTCCGTTCATGCGCAGGTTCTCCAGCGCGAGATAGTGATCCAGCATTTCAACTTCCTGTTGCAACAGAATCTTATCTTCCCGCGAGCCTTCCAGAATGGCTCGGATCAGGCGTGCGAACCGGCCGAGGAACTGCGTGGCCTCATCTGACTGGTTTTTCCTGATAAACCCTTGAATAGACGTAAGTGCATTGAAAATGAAATGCGGATTCATCTGTGAACGTAGCGCTTTCTGTTGCAACTCGAGCATCTGTTTCCTGTCCCTCAGCCTCCGGTTCTGATACACAAACACCAAAAACCCAATCGCAGCCACACCCAATCCGGCACCGCCCGCCATGAGGTTGCGTGACTGGGTAAGTTTCAACTCCTGCACTTTGTTCTTTTCCGCCAGCAGGGCCAGTTCCTGTGTCTTTTTCTCGTCTTTGTACTTTGCTTCCACCTCGGCTATTTTTTCATCCCGGCTGGTCACACCGACAGAATCCCTGAGGTGTTTTTCGATCTTCAGATGATCAAAGGCTTCCTTGTACATTCCGTCGGCTTCGAAAGACTTCCAAAGCAACTCATGCGAAGTCATCAGCGGATCTGCATATTTGTTCCTGAGTGCCAGATCTGCCCCTTTGAAACAATATCCCCTTCCTTCCTTTCCTTGGCCAACTTTTATGAGCACCTCACCAAAGTTGTTATATGCCACACACAGCGAGCTATTGAGTCCGGTTTTCTCATATACCTGTATGGCCTCGATCATCGCTTTTTTACACGCTTCAACATCCCCCTTATTGGCGTAACAGTGCCCAAGGTATTCGCCGGCATAGGCAGCATACATCTGCATATCCAGTTTGTTGTAAATGGCCAATGCTTTGTTCAGCACCTCGATGCCTTCATCGTTTCGATGCTGATCTTCATAAAGGATGCCCAGCATGAGATAATCGTACGCCGCCATGCTGGTATGCTTCAGGGCGAGGTCGAGTTCCAGGGCACGCTTCATTTTCTCCTCGGCCTTGTCGTACATTTTGCTGTCAACGTAAAGCTTCCCCAGGTAAATACATGCTTCCGCCACGGCATCCGAATCGTTTCTCACCTCCGCTTTTTTCAACCCCCTGATATAGTATTCCGCTGACAATTCTTCCTTACCCAGGTTGGAGTAGGCCCGTCCGACGGCAATCAGGGCATAATGCAGTTCCGATTCCACTTGTCCTTCTTGCAACGCATGTAGGCTCTGTTCATAGTAATACAAGGCCGAATCCAACTGGCCGCTCATTTCATTTTGCACACCGATTTGCCGTTGACTCAGGCCCATGCCTTTGTGATACCCTATGTCCCGGGATTCCTGCAACGCCTTCCGTGCATATATAGGTGGATCACCCGGCTTTTCCCGGACTGATATTTCGGCCATCCGGCACAGCATCAGGATCCGGTTGGTATCATTCTGGTGATCCAGTATGGCCTTGAGGCTGTCGAGATCTTTATAGTCGGCGAAGGCCATAACATGGATCAGACATACCCATGCCGATGTAAGGAGAATACGTTTCATTAACCCGGGGATTAAGTTATTTGGAGGGGATATAAAGTTATGTCAAATCATGGATATCTTGTCTATTGATTCGGGAGTTGGGCAAGATTTTTTTAGCGGCTTGTCCGACTTCAGAATTTCCACAACATTCGGCCGTAGCATTGTATCGAACCAATACACCAAAGTGATGAAACAAGTATCCATCCTGCTTATCGTTGTCTTTAGCCTGAGTTGCTCCAAGGCACAGAAGCTCAAAACAGCGGATGTTCCGACAGCCGTTCAGTCATCCTTCAAAGATCATTACCCGCTTGCGGAATCCGTTAAGTGGGAGAAAGAAGACGGAAACTTTGAAGCCGAGTTTGACTTGAACAAAGTGGAATCTTCCGCTCTGTTTGATGAACGGGGTACCTTCCTCCAGGAGGAAACCGAAATAGAAAAAAGCATGTTGCCTTCGGGGGTAACCAACTATTGCGCCCAACAGTTTTCCGGTTATAAGTTAACCGAAGCCTCCAAGATTAGGGATGCATCCGGCACGGTGTCTTTCGAAGCCGAAATGTCAAAAGGCAAGGAGCGCTTTGATGCGATGTTCGATGCATCAGGAAACTTTGTTGAGAAGAAGGTACAGCCGTCCGATGACGAGGAATCGGAAGACTGAAAAAGCCTCCCCAGCACTACACTTACCGGCCACCCCAGGGGGTGGCCTTTTTATTTCATGCCCCCACTGCCTGACGCATCTCGGCCAGTTCTACGCGAAGCTGGCGAAACATATCGCGGATGCTGTCAAGGTTCAGGTCATCGGGTTGGTATTCCCTTGTATTGACACTGCACGTGTATTCCCATATTTCCAGGATGTCTTCCGGCTGTATCGCATAAGGCGGATATACGGGGTTATCGGAATGCAGGTACAGGCATCCTTCTTCCTTCAACCGATTGTAAATCCTTTTATACACAATGCCATCGTTGCGACTCAGGATGACATAGGTGGAACCATCACGAATTTCGCCGACGTGCTCGATATACCTGCCCACCACAAACGATCCTTCCCGAAGCGGCGGCATGGAATCCCCTTCAATCGGGAACGCCCGGTGTTTTCCCACGGGCATGAAAGGCAGTTGCATGTGCTGAAGTTGCTCGATGTATTCCGGATCACTGTACCCGCTCAGGTAACCGGCCTTGGCTCTGAAAGGCACCACCTCGATGGGCTCATTGCCGGATGTATCCACGGTGATGGGCAGGAGGATCCGGTTGGCACCCAGCTCCAGCAACTCCTTCAACGAAACCTTGCGCAGGTCCACTGAAATCAGCACATCGATGCTCACATGAAAGTGCCGTGCGATCCGCTGAAGGATGTCCAGCGGCGGTTCCGACTTCCCTTCTTCATACTTGGCCAGGCGGGCGCGGGTCAGGATGAGCGTATCAGCAAGTTTCTGCTGAGAAACACCTTCCTGGTTGCGCAAATGACGAATGTTTTCAGAGAGGATGGACATGGATATTATTTTTCTCAAATATAGAAAAACATTTTGATAACATACGTCTCAAACCCGGAAGGACCCCGAGCAGCCCGCAAAGCTCATTTTCAAGTTCCCACATTTTCAAATGGGTTCACCCCGTTCCCTCATTTATCCCGACCACATCCTCAGAACCGCTGACCACCCTCTCATCTCCGAATTTATCCAGAACCCTTGGGCCTAGTTTTGCGCCATCAACACATTCGTACATACAAAAAACAAAACCATGAAATCAATTGCACTGACTGCTTCACTATTCCTGACGGCCATCGCGGGAATCAATGCACAGACCGTACCGGTTCAGTACCTTGAACCTAAGTTTAACGCATCGAATTACGACTATTTCCGTTTCGGGAATTCCAGTCTGAACTTCGGCGGACTGATGCTTAACAAAAGCTCCAATATCTACGGCAATGGAGATGACATGTGCATTTATACGCATTCCAATCGCGACCTGAACCTGAGATCCGGAACAGGCAACATCATCCTGCACCCGGATGCAAACACCGCCAATCAGGGCAAAACCGGGATCGGCCTTACCAACCCCACCTCCAAACTGCACATCAACGGTGATGTTCGTATCAACGACAACTTTGCGCTTTATCTGCGCTCAGGAAGCGACCTGAACCATGGTATCAAGTACTATGGCAACGGTATTTCCTTCGCAGGATATCAACCCGATGGCCCGATCGTGTTCGGATTTAACGGTGGTGCACTGGGTGCCACATGGAGTGGAGAAAGAGTTGTTCTCGCATGGGACCACAACGGCAAAGTGGGCATTGGCACCACCAATTTGAATTGCGCCACCTGCGGAGATTACAACCTGTTTGTGACCAAAGGCATCCGGACGGAAAAAGTGAAAGTAGACATCGCCACCGGTGTATGGGCCGACTACGTGTTCAGTGATTTCTACGAACTGAAAAGCCTGCCGGAAGTAGAAAAGTTCATCAAGGCAAACAAGCATCTCCCAGGTGTGCCCAGCGCTACCGAAGTGGAAGCAGACGGCGTGGACCTGGGGAACATGAACGCAAAACTTTTGGAAAAGGTTGAGGAAATGACCCTGTATGTGATTCAACAACAAAAGGAAATCGACGCTTTGAAGCAAACAGTTAAAAACATGAAATAAGCATGAACATCACTTCTTGTTGAATTCAAATCTTGCAGGATGTTTTGTTGGGCAATGGTCAAAGTGACCTGAAAGTTGTCTGGGAGCCAAATCCAAAGCGTATCCGTTCGTGAAATGCATGTAGAAAATAATTGCTTCCATAAGACCTATGCCGGCAACCTTCAAGATCTCCCGGCATAACACGAATCACCCAAGGATCCACATCCATAAACAGGAAAATAATCAGACATTAATACACCGCACGATGCGTGTCCAAAGAGGTTGTCCAAACGAAAACCTCTTTTTGTTTTATTAAATAAAGAATTTTGATTGTAGATAATATGAAGTACAAAAAATATGCGTTACACTAACCTCCAAGAATAAATGAGCATCGGCATTCGCTCATCGAGATAATACGCTTGCTCTTTTCAAAGATCACTTGTGATCCATAGTCACTAATATTACATAAAACCCTGTCATCCATGAAGCACATCCTACTCTCAGGTTTTCTCCTTGCATCCACATGGGCCTGCGCAACCCACAACAAAGGAGGTGAAATATCCTACAAACACCTATCAGGAAGAACATATGAGGTGGAGGTGGTAACATTCACGCACACATTGTCGCAGGCAGACCGCGACTCATTGTATATAGAAGTGGCGGAAGACACTTCCCTCAACAAATGGGCGAAGCGGATCAATGGCCCAGACACCGATCCGGCCAACGGCATTCCGGATGGAGAATCGATCGGTTGTTCCCAAACCAAGAAAAATATATACCTGTTCCAATGTACATTTCCACACGACGGAACCTACCACATCAGCATGGTGGACCCCAACCGCAATGCGGGAATCGTAAACATTCCGGTTTCGGTGGATGTTCCTTTTTGTATCGATGCGGAAATTCACGTGAATTCCAGCCAACCCAACAGTTCACCCCGGTTCTTGTCCGATCCGATATATTTTGCAGAGCTCAACATACCTTGTACATTAAATGCAACGGCTTTTGACGACGAAGGGGACAGCTTGGTTTTCGCATTGGATACCTGCCTGGAATTATTTGGCAGTCCGGTCTCAGGGTATACCATCCCCGCCGGTGTTTCCCAAAACCCGATCAATGGAGAATTTGTCTGGAACCTTCCTACACTGAAAGGAGAATATGCCTTTCGTGTAAAGATTTCCGAATGGAGAGATGGGGTTTTCCTGGGATATACTAGTCGTGATTTCAATGTAAATGTTCAGGAGAGTTATTTTTCCGACTTTGTTTTTGATAGCCTTGCCACATGGCCAAAAAACAGCAACGGCGATTATGAAATCCACGTGGCACCCAACAACCCCGTTCAACTTCCTATCTCCTATGAAAACAAATCCGTATGGGTTCCCGACATCCTGGGCATCGGAGATGTTTTTTCCATGCCAAATGCTGCCCAGCTTAATCTGACTACAACCACCACTTCGGTAAGCGGTCTTTTTACATGGACACCTGGCACAAATGACTTCAGGTCGCAACCTTATGTAGTTACGTTCAGGGGAGCGTCGGTCTACAGCAACAACTCGCAATGCCTGTATCACGACCTGACACTCATGATTTATGTAGATATCCCGGCGGGAATCAACGATGCGGGAACAAGCGACAATACCATGCAACTGTTTCCTAATCCCTTCTCCTATCATACTACTTTGAAACTGAATGAAAGGCTGGTGGCGTTGAAGCCTGTATTATATGTACGAGACGCACTCGGAAGAATAGTACACCGGCAGGAAATACATTCCACGGAAACGGTGATAGCACCAAAGGGAGTCGGTCCGGGTATCTACTACTACGCGATCACCACTGCAGACCCAAACGTGCAAAAAACCGGAAAGGTGGTGATTCAATAGCGTGAGCATATGTCGGCATTTCATTCTCAAATTGTCGCATTTCCACATTTTCAAATTTCCCTCATCCCGCCCATCCGTCCCTGTCCAGACTGCGGTACTGGATCGCTTCCGACAAATGTTCGACCTGTATATCGGCACTGCCGGCCAGATCGGCGATGGTTCGCGCCACTTTTAAAATACGGTCATAAGCACGCGCCGACAATCCCAACCGATCCATAGCCTGCTTAAGCAACGCTTTACCCTCCGCGTCAACTTTGCATACCTTCCTGAAAAGACGTGACGACATATGGGCATTGCAATACACCTGATGCAAACCTTTGAAGCGTTCCTCCTGGATGCGCCGTGCCTCCATCACCCGGTTGCGTACAACCTCACTTTTCTCAGCAGTGCGCTCTTCCGAGAGTTCGGATACATCCACAGGCGTTACCTCCACGTGCAGGTCGATGCGGTCCAGCAACGGTCCGCTGATCCGGTTCAGGTACTTTTGCACGATGCCAGGAGCACACACACAGTCTTTGTCGGGATGGTTGTAAAACCCGCAGGGGCACGGGTTCATGGACGCCACCAACATGAAGCTTGCCGGGTAGTCTACACTGATGCGCGCACGGGAGATGGTCACCATGCGTTCTTCCAGGGGCTGGCGCATGACTTCAAGCACCGCCCTTTTGAACTCCGGCAATTCATCCAGAAAAAGCACCCCGTTATGCGCAAGG
Source organism: Flavobacteriales bacterium (assembly GCA_020635855.1). Classification (NCBI taxonomy): domain Bacteria; kingdom Pseudomonadati; phylum Bacteroidota; class Flavobacteriia; order Flavobacteriales; species Flavobacteriales bacterium. The sequence continues at coordinate 19,302 of JACJYZ010000004.1, forward strand.
GATATCTCACCGGGCTGGGGATAACTGCCTCCACCGACCAGGGCCACATCACTTACGGTATGATGCGGTGCGCGGAAAGGTCGATCAGCAATGAGCGGCACCCCACGTGGCAGACGTCCGGCCACCGAGTGAATTTTGGTGGTCTCCAGGGCCTCGTGCAGGTCCATCGGAGGCAGTATGGTGGGCAAGCGCCGTGCCAGCATGGTTTTTCCTGCCCCGGGTGGTCCCACCAGGATGATGTTGTGCCCCCCAGCCGCCGCAATCTCGAGCGCACGTTTGATGTTCTCCTGCCCGCGTACATCGGAAAAGTCGACCTCACCACGTGTATGTCCGGCGGAAAGCAATTGGCTGATGGAGGCCTCCCGGGGTTGCAGTGTACCCGTCTCCCGGAAGTAAGCGATCACCTCTCCTATGGTTTCAGCACCCAGTACTTCAAGATCGGTTACAATGGAAGCCTCCTCCGCGCTCTCCAATGGCAAGATGACACCCCTGAACCCGTCAGCCCGTGCCTTGAGGGCGATGGGGAGCGCACCCCGTATAGGTCGTAACCCACCATCGAGCGACAATTCTCCCATGATCACATAAGTTCCTACACGGTCTGAGGGAATCTGACCGCTGGCCGCCAAGATGCCAATGGCAAGGGTCAGGTCATATGCAGAGCCTTCCTTTCGGATGTCGGCAGGTGCCATATTGATAACAATCTTTTTGCCGGGTATGCGGTAGCCGGAATTCTTCAGGGCGGATTCGATGCGGTGGTGGCTTTCCTTCACGGCGCTGTCGGCCAGGCCCACCAGAAAGAAATTCACACCGGTATCCACATTGACCTCAACCGTGATGGGAATGGCATCGACGCCATGTACGGCGCTGCCATAGGTTTTAACGAGCATGATGTTTTGCGGGCAAAGCTAGGTTGCCCATGCTTGCAGATGTATCGAAAGGCCTGTTGCTTCTTACCTCTGCAAGAAACTACATTGCTTTATCTGAATCATAGGTTGGCAAATCGGGGACATCCCCCGTATCGAACCACCCTCCTCCGCTAAAGCTACGGAGGGCACAGCGAACAACAAACTTATCACCCCACCTGCGCTTCAATGCCCAGGATCAGGGCATGAATCACTTTGATATGAATCTCCTGGGCCCGGTCGGCATAATTGCTTTTGGGTGCGCGGATTTCTACATCACACAATGCCGCAAGCTTTCCTCCATCGCCACCTGTAAGGCCCACGATTTTTATTTGTTGCTTGCGGGCCGCCTCGGCTGCGCGAATCACATTAACAGAATTTCCGCTGGTACTGATGGCCAGCAATATATCCCCCGAACGACCCAGGGCCTGAACCGAGCGTGAGAAAACTTCCTCAAAACCATAGTCGTTGGCCACACAGGTAAGGTGGCCGGGATCAGCAATGGCAAGAGCAGGCAACGGTTTCCGGTCATTCCTGAACCTGCCGGTCATCTCCTCGGCGAAATGAATGGCATCACACATGGAGCCACCGTTTCCACACGAAAGTACCTTGCCGCCCGCACGGATGGAAGCCACAATCAAATCCACCGCTTCCGCCGTTTTAGCCGGCCCGTCTCCATTCATGAATGATGTCAGCACCCTACTGGCTTCCTCAAATTGGTCTCTTATGGCGTTCATCATCCGGTTGGTCGATTTTGTTTCGACAAAGTTAGCAAAATGGAAACCCTATGCTTGTGTTTCCATATACCATTCTATATATTGGGCGACCCAAAGAGTCTTTGGCGCTTAAAACAAACTTCTTGACCGATGGCATTTCGAATTGTGATGACCGGCATGCTGATGATGCTGGCCTGTCTGCTGGGTGTGGCTCAGAATGCGATCGACGCCGAAGAACTCAACTGCTACTCGCAGTGGGAAAGGGTGTTCAAGGATCGCGGCGCCTACGACATCGATGATGGCGAATACACTGATGTGGTGGTTTCCATCCGCCAAAAATCCAAGAATGCAGACGGTGAGTACACCACCGAGATTACATGCAAATGCTACAGCGGTAAGGCTGAAGTGAAAAACGGAAGAATCACCGGTATTTACATCAAGGTGGTGGACAACACATTTGAAAAACTGGACAAAAAGTACAAGTATTTCAATCAGCTGGCGACCATTGACAATGGCATCTCCAGGAACATCATCACACAGGAAGGTGACCTGGTCAATGTCATCTTTGCTGAAAAACTGAAACCCAAGAGCCCGGATAAAGCCATATCAAAAATGGATGGCCCGCAATAGGAGCGAAAAAGGTTATTCACAATGTTTGGATTTCAAATCGAATTTTTCTAATTTGACTTTTCAGAGTTGGCGCGGGTGGACAGAGATCGGACCGCGAGGATCAGTATAAACGACGAATCAAGTTCATGAAGAGAATACTGCTTTCCCTGCTATTAGTTGCAGGAACCCAGGTAGGTGCGTTTGCACAAGGCGAGTCGGATTGCTTCACAAAGTGGGCGGTCCTGTTTGAAAAACGTGGCGCAGAGCCCGTTCCCGATGGCGAATATGAAAATGCCATCATCTCCATCCGCAAGATTCTGTATGATGAAGAAACCGGGCTAACAGAAACCATCATCAACTGCTACGCCGGAAAAGCTGTGGTAGAAGGTTCCAAGGTAACGGGTATGTTCTTGCGCCTTGTGGATAACTCCTATGAAAAGATCGAGCGTGACTACAAATACAACATTGACGCCGTAGTGGAAAATGGCATCTCCAAGACCCGTGTCACCAAAACCAACGAACTTATCAACGTGATCTTCCCGGATAAGCTGAAACCCAAAAAGCAGGCTTACCAGGAAGCACCGCCACCGCCACAGTTTTCAGACGAAGAGTAAAAAAAAGGGATGTTTTCACATCCCTTTTTTTATGCATTCCAGCGCGTGGCACCCTTAAAGGTTCTTTTTCCCGAACCTACACAGTCCCTCGTCCAGAAACCTCCGGTATTCATCCGCACTGGGCGTATACCCCCTTGGGTTTGCCAGCAGGTTCATATCGGTATCAATCAATACATACCAGGGTTGCGACAGCTTGTCGTATTCCGTTACCTGCAATTCACTCCACTTATCGCCCACCGTTTTGATCTCCCGTTGTGTAGCCTCCGAATAATACTGCTCGCTCTTGGGCAAAGATTGCCGGTCATCCACATACAGCGAGATCAGCACATAGTCATCCGTCAATCGCTCCAACACCTCTTTTTCCGACCACACCTTGTCTTCCATGCGGCGGCAATTGGTACAGGTCCAGCCCGTGAAGTCAAGCATCACCGGTTTGTCGTGCTCCCTGGCATAGGCAAGGCCTTCGTTCAGGTCGTGGAAGCAGGTGATCCCCTGGGGGCATTCACCCTGTTGAAAAACGGAATAGAATGTGGGTGGTATGAGCCCGCTCAGGAGAGTCAACTTTGAACCGCCCCAGATACCCGGAAGCATATAAACAGCAAAAACAAAGGCCATCACCCCTACACCCGCTTGCCCCCATTTGGGCCGCTTCCCGTTGAATACACCCAGCAGGTAAAGACTGAGCAGCAACGCGATGATCACCCAAAGAGCGATAAAGACTTCACGTTTCAACAGCCCCCAATGGTAGGCCTGATCCGGATTGGAGAAGAACTTCAGGGCAAAAGCCAACTCCAGGTACCCCAGGCTCACCTTCACCGTCTGCAACCAACTACCCGATTTCGGCAGGGAATTGAGCCAGGCCGGAAATGCTGCGAACAGGGCAAAGGGCAACGCCAGGGCAACGGCAAAACCCGTCATACCCACCAGCGGCCCCTGGATGTTGCCATGTACCGCTGTTTCCACCAGCAAGGTTCCAATGATCGGACCGGTACATGAAAATGAGACGATGCTCAGTGTGAATGCCATGAAGAAGATGCCGATGTACCCGCCACGGTTCGATAGCGTATCGATCTTGTTGGCCCATGAACCGGGCAGGGCGATCTCGAACGCACCGAAAAACGAAATGGCGAATACCAGGAAAATCACGAAGAACGCCAGGTTCATCGCCACGTTCGATGAAAGTTCGTTAAGGACCTGCGGACCGAGAGATGCAGTGACTGCGTAACCCAGACCCACATAAATAATAACGATGTTTAATGCATACAATAGGGCGTTGAACAATCCCTTCCTGTAGTTGGTGCTGGTTTTGGTGAAGAAGCTAACGGTGAGGGGGATGATGGGAAACACACATGGCGTCAGCAAAGCAATCAGGCCACCGATGAATCCTGCGAGAAAGATGGCCCACAGACTGAGGTCTTTCGTACTGTCTTCATTGGCCAACGTACCACAGTCATCGGAAAAGGTTTGTTCACCGGGCTCGGTCGATGTCGCTTTCCCTTCATCGGTTGACATCTCATCCCGATCAAATTTGCATTGGCCGGTTTGGATCTCACCCGGCACCAGGGGAATCTCAAATGTTTTGGAAACCGGTGGCAGACACTCGCCGTCTCGGCAGGTCATGTATTCAATGCTGCCTTTGACCACGGCACCTTCAGAAGTTGCAGTTACTGTTTGACAAAAGGAAACGCCTCCGCTGTATTGGATCAGGTCCATTTCGAAGAGCTCTTCATAGTATTTCTCCGCCTCCCCCTGCTCATTCACCTCCTGCTCCAGGCTGTAGCCATTCGGTTCATCAAAATGAAAGGATGTGGGAATCGGGCCGCCATCTTCAATATGTTGCGAGTAAAGGTGCCAGCCCTTGTCGATCTTCGCCTTGAACACCAACTCATATTGGTTGTCTCCGACCGGGTAAGCTTTCATGGTCCACTTTACCGGGTCGTATACCTGGCTCCATGCAAAGGATGTAGAAACCCAAAGGAATAAGATGAATGCGAATACCGCCTTGCTGCTTATATACTTCATGTCACAGAAATTCGAGGAGCATTTCAAAGATACAAAATGCCGCTATTCACTGAGTTCTTGGCCTTCCGCCAGCGCAAACTTGCGGCGAAAGAACCAAACACAGGCGTAAAACGGACCGGTGTCCAGCAATGCCACGATGGCCTTGAACAGGAATCCATTTATAAAAAGAGACTGGAACCTGTCCCAGGCTATTGCACCGAAACCACATAAAAGCAAAAGGATGGTGAGCGTATCGGCCAGTTGAGAGAACAACGTGGAAAAATTGTTACGCACCCAAAGATGCTTGCCTTTGGTAAGCCGCTTCCAGAAATGGAACAAGCGTATGTCGATGAACTGAGCGAAAAGGTATGCGATCATGGAAGATCCTACGGATAGGCCCGTCATCCCAAAAACTTTTTCGAAGGTCTCGTTCGGGACGGGCGACCAGGAAGTGGCAGGAACCACCGCAGCCAGAATCACAATGCCCATGACAAACACACTGGACACAAGTCCGGCCATCACCACCTGGTCTGCCTTCTTGCGACCGTATATTTCAGAAATGATGTCGGTTACCAGAAAAGTGATCGGATACGGGAGGATGCCCACCGATATCTGGAAAGTATAAATACCAAAGGGTGTCCAGTAGAAGAACTTCTGGAAAATGAGGTTGCAGGACACCAGTGAGGCGATGAAAATTCCTGCGAGAAAGAGATACCACCTGTCGGCGGCAATTTTTATATTCCTGTCCATTAAAAATTGGCTGCAGTGATTGCACCGCAGCCAATTTAGCCATTACGTACCGGAATCTAAAAAATACTTACCTGGCGAATGCAGTGGATCGGGATGATCCGACCACCTTTCAATATGATGTTTCCCTCTGTAGTGGCCCAGATTGTTGTTTCAACGCGCTTCAATCCTTCTTCCACTTCGAACAAAATCTTGACTTTTCTTCTGTACACATTCCCCAAAGATGTGGCAATTTCCAAGAGCTTTTTGCGGGTTGTAATTTCCTCCTTGTCGTTCAATACTTCAGATTTCTTAAACCGCATTCCACCCAAATGCTCTTTTTCCACGGTAATGGCTTGAGCAAACATTTCCTGTCCTGACATAGGTTTATGAATTAATAGATAAGTAATGGGAAAGAAATCTTCCCTTGGGATAGAAACGTAAGCTAGAAAATTTTGGTTTCAATGTCAAGCAAGATTTTTTCCGCCAAGACACCTTTATTTATTGACATTTTACAGATCCATCTTCCAGGATAGCTGCAGGACGCGCTTCGTGCCTGGTTTTACCTTAAACCGCTCGTCAACCCTGCATCCTGCAATCCAAACCACCTTATTCCCAGACAAAATCAAGGGCACCTCTTCACGGGCAGCCCGGTCCATTTTAATGTCGGTGAAGAAATCACTCAACTTTTTGCTGCCTTTGAGGCCGAGCGGACGGAAAGTGTCTCCTTTCTTCCAATACCTGACGGTCAGCACCTGACCGCACGTATCAGCATCTAGGCAGGCAATGGCCGGGTCTTTGGGCCATTTTGCAGGTGGTTTGTTCAGGATTTTACGGGTAAATATTCCCCTGTTGATGCGTAAAGTGGCTTTGCTCAGGTTCCATTTCCATGAGGGGGGGGTATCGTCTTTCTTTTTAGGGCTTCTTTTCCGGATATAGATCACACTGCTACCCACGGTCAGTCGGTGGGTACCCGAGAAAAACTCCTTCCCTGTTTTGCCTGTTTCCTGCAGGATGGATGCGGCCACATCTTCATGAAAACCATAATCCTTCAGCACTTCGGAAAGCAAAAGCTGCAAGCCGGGCTGGGGAGAAAGGCACCACCTCGGGATTTCCAGGTGTGTTCCTTTGTCTTCCAATATCTCATCCCTGAACATCACCAAGGCACTGTTCACAATCGCCTCGGCATCCGCCCACCGCGCAACATTGGCTTCCATGGTCTTTTCAAGTGACGGATTGATTTGCCTGAGAACCGGCACCACATCCAGGCGCATGCGATTGCGGGTATACTTCCTTGATGCGTTGCTGCTATCTTCCCGGTACGAAAGTTTCTGGGATGCTGCGTAACTCCTGATTTCTTCACGGGTGGCAAACAACAACGGATGAATCCGCGCTCCCTGTTGAGGCAGCATACCACGTAAACCGGCCAACCCGGTACCCCTGACCATATTGATGAGCACGGTTTCCACCTGGTCATCCAAATGGTGGGCCGTAGCCACGTGTGCATAGCCATTGTCTACAAGCAGCCCTTCAAACCATGCATATCTTTTCTCCCTTGCGAGCATCTGTACGGAAGCTCCGGAAGCCTGCTTTCCTTTCAGTGGGATTTCCTTGTAGTGAAACGGCACTTTGAATTTTCGTGCCAGCTGTTTCACAAAGCGGGCGTCTTCTTCCGATTCTTTTCCCCGAAGTTTGAAATTGACATGTGCCATTGCAAAAGGGATTTGAGCCCGGTGAAACAATGCTGCCATCACCACCGAATCCACACCGCCACTCACAGCCAGCAGCACGGTAGACGCTGTCTCCACCAGGTGATGTTGTTTGATGTATTGACGGAATGAACGGTACATATCAATTCATTGGGGAAATCGGGTTCGAGAGCTGGGACGATGTCAGCACGGAATGGGCTTTCAGCAGGCATTCACGGTACTCATCTTCCGGAACTGCCCGGCTGGTAATGGCACTGCCGGTATGGAGGGAAAGGTATTGATTTTGCCGGTTGTACAAAAGGGTACGGATCACCACATTGAAATCGAAATCACCTTCGGGTGTCAGGTAGCCTATGGTACCGGAATAGAGTCCCCTGCTCACCTGCTCGAATGTATCAATCAGTTCCATCGAACGGATCTTCGGAGCGCCGGTCATGGACCCCATCGGGAAAGATGCCTTTACGCAATCCCAGAAGTCCACCCCCGATCTAAGTGTGGCCCTTACCGTAGAGACCATCTGGTGTACCTTTGGAAAGGTTTGGATTCCGAACAACTCCGAAACAGAAACCGATCCTTTCTCTGCTATACGCGACAGATCATTGCGAACCAAATCCACAATCATCACATTCTCACTTTGCTCTTTCGGATTTCCCCGAAGCAGGTCGATCTGCCTCCGGTCTTCGCCTGCATCCCGCCCCCTGCCGATTGTACCTTTCATGGGTTGTGATATCAGTTCGCTTCCGCTTTTTTTCAGGTAGCGTTCCGGGCTTGCACTCAACACGAATTGTTCTCCGCAACGGAAGTAACAGGAGAAAGGACTCGGGAAATGTCTGGCCAGGTGCAAATATGCCAGATCCGGATCAAGACCGGCATCCGTCGCATAAAATTCCTGGCAGAAATTCATTTCATAGATATCGCCCCGGCGTATATGACCAAGAATCTGTTCTGCGCGTTTCTTGTACTCATTTTCCGTCATGCGCTGCCTAAAAGCCAAACCCTCGGGCCACTGAGGTTCTAACGCGTGCATGTTTTCCACCTCCTTCCATACCGATGCCGCATGCCGGGGATCATCCGGATGCATGGCCACCTCCACCTGATCACCGTTGAGACGGATCAGCACCTGAGGCACGAAAAAATAAGCCAGGGGAAAACCGGCAGGCTGAGGCTTCTGACTGACAAGATGTTCAATGTGGTTTTTCACATCATAGGAAAGAAATCCGAACATCCAGTCGGAATGACGTCGCTGAAAGGCCCTTAACGCTTCAAGGAGATTTCCGTCGAATGCTGCGTCAGCCGTGAACGCTTCGTGCACACCGATGGCCACCAGCAGGGATTGGGAAGAATTGGGATAACCGTTGCTGTTGAGCAGTGCGATGTTCGCATCCTGTTTACCGGCCCACGCCAGCACTTTCGGCACCAGGTGTACCGGGTCTTTGATCGGGAAGGTTTGAAAAGACCGCATGAATGGTAAAGATACAGACCCCGCTCAATTGACCAAAGTCGCAGACGGCGCGATCAGGCCTGACAATGCCCGCACCCAGTCATCGCGATCGTTCAGACTTGGCACCAGCGTAACCGATTCGCCTCCGTGTGAACGGAACAATTCATTGTATTCCGTTCCGATTTCGTACAGCGTCTCGAGGCAATCTGCCACGAAAGCTGGTGAAAAGGCCAAGATATTTTTCACGCCCTTCTCAGCCAATTGTGCCAGTACCTCATCGGTATAAGGTTGTACCCAAGGATCTCGCCCCAGTCGCGATTGAAAGGTAACCGTATAGGATTCCTGCGGGATGCCCAACCGGCCTGCCGTTTCCCTGGCGGTATGAAAACACGCGGCACGGTAGCACCCTTTATTCCGGTCGTTGATGGTGGCGCAGCATTGATTGTTCAACTGGCAATACCCGTTAGGATCATCCTTGAGAATATGTCGCTGAGGGAGTCCATGGAAGCTGAAAAGAAAATGGTCATATTCATCCAGGCGGAAAGAACCGGCTGTAGCAGCCACCGCATCCAGGTAACGCTCATCCTGATAAAAACTTCGCACTTCTTTTACCCTGATGCTCAGGTCCAGGTTCTTCAAAAGGCGTTGCACTTCCTCCAGGGTGGATGTGGTGGTGGAAGAGGCGGGTTGCGGGTACAACGGTACCACAATCAGCTCTTCGGCCTCCGCCAAAAGTTTCCATTGATGAAGGGTTTCCGCGATGGACGGATGCTGGTATCGCATGGCCCACTGCACATCGTAGGATGTACCCAAAACACGTTGTAGCTTTTTGGCCAGGTTGGCGGTATGGATAGCCAGCGGCGAACCTTCCGGGGTCCATATTTCCTTGTAAAGTGCCGCCGACTTCGGGGCACGGAAAGGTGCGATGATTAACTGAACCAGCAGGAATCTTTTCCAATAAGGAATGTCAATGACGTACGGATCCATGAGGAATTCCCTCAGGTATTTGCGCACGTCACCTGTCGCAGGGGAATCCGGTGTTCCCAGGTTAATGAGTAATACAGCTGTTTTCAAGGGCGACTCCTGCTGACCATGCTACATGTGAAGGGCACGCTTGGCTGTTGCGTCAAGGCATGCCTCCTTGAATGCTTCTGTGTACGTGGGATGTGCATGGCTCATACGCGCCACATCTTCTGCAGATGCACGGTATTCCATGGCAACCACGGCTTCAGCGATCATATCAGCCGCACGCGGACCAATGATATGCACACCCAGGATCTCGTCTGTATTGGCATCAGCAATCACCTTCACGAAACCGTCGGTATCCATGCTGGCCCTTGCACGGCCACTGGCCTTGAACGGGAATGAACCCGTTTTGTATTTGGTGCCCGCTTCCTTCAGTTCTTCCTCCGTGTAACCCACGGACGCCACTTCCGGCCAGGTATAAACCACACCGGGGATCAGCTTGTAATTGATATGGGGTTTCTGACCTGCCATGAGTTCAGCCACCATCACACCTTCTTCTTCGGCTTTGTGGGCCAGCATGGCGCCACGTACCACGTCACCGATGGCATAGATGCCCTTCACGTTGGTTTCGAGGTGATCGTTCACGATGATTCTTCCCCTCTCATCCGCCTTCACGCCGGCTTTATCCAATCCCAGGCCGTCGGTATAGGGTTTGCGGCCTACCGCCACCAGGCAATAATCACCATCAAATGTTTCTGTTTCCCCTTTCGGGTTTTCTGCGGTAACGGTTACTTTCTTTCCTTTTACCGAGGCATTCTTCACTTTGTAACCCAGCTTGAATTGCATGCCGAGCCCTGTAAGTACTTTTTGTAATTCTTTCGACAGGGCCTTGTCCATCGTGGGAATGATGGCGTTCATGTATTCCAGCACGGTGACCTTGGTTCCCAGTCTTGCATAGACCGAACCCAGTTCAAGTCCGATTACGCCTCCTCCGATCAGGATCATCTCCTTCGGAAGCTCCTCTAGGTTCAAGGCTTCAGTTGAAGTGATGATGCGTTTCTTGTCGATCTCCACACCGGGAATACTGGCCGGTTTGCTGCCGGTGGCGATGATGGTTTTCTTGGTTTTAATCGTGGTGACTTTGTCCTTGCTGTCTTTAACGGCCAGGGTATTCGCATCCTGGAAAGAACCGTGCCCGTTGTACACGTCAATTTTGTTCTTTTTCATCAAGTAGGAAATACCGTCGCAATTCTGCTTCACCACATCGGCCTTGCGGGCGATCATTTGTTTGAAATCCACCTTCAGGCCCGTTACGCCGATCCCGTGTGTTTTGAAATGATGGTTGGCGTTGTGGTAGTGCTCAGAAGAATCCAGAAGTGCCTTGGAAGGAATGCAACCCACATTCAGACAGGTGCCGCCCAGGGTGGCATATTTCTCAACAATAGCGGTTTTCATGCCCAGTTGTGCGCAACGAATGGCGGCAACATATCCGCCCGGGCCCGAACCAACGACTACAACATCATATTCATTCATGGGTGTGAAATTTTGGGCGAAGGTACGGAATGAAGCCCATTTGTGGTAACAATATTCCACGGCGGGCATGCCCCGAAAGTGTTGGTGCTATCGCGCCAGTTTCCTGTTCCTGATCCGGGTGGCGAAAGTGGCTACTACTAGGAAGACCGCCAGCCAGGATGCAAGGCGAAAGATATAGTCACCCCAGATGGCATACACGGTTAACTTATGGTTGGCCTGAATGGTAGCCCTGATGGCAGTGGGTTCCCACCAACGGGTGGCCATGGTTTCCACGCCTTTCTGATCAATGAAGCATGAGATACCGGTGTTCGCAGAGCGGGCAATGGACCTTCTGAATTCGATCGCCCGCAATCGTGCATAGGACATGTGCTGATGATAACCAGGCGTATTGCCCCACCATCCGTCGTTGGTCACCACAAAAATGAGGGATGCCCCTTTGCGGATGTATTCGCCCATGTAATCCCCATACACAGATTCCCAGCAAATGACGGGCGCAACAGTTTGGTTACTGTCTCTTGAGTAAAAGACACTGCGATCGGGTTGCGTACCCAGGCTACCGGTGGTGCCACCCAGGTCGAAGATGATTTCCTGTAATGAATTAAAAAGCCGCGGAAAAGGGAGCTTTTCAACACCGAGAACCAGTTTGGATTTGTGATAAATCTGAACCTGATCTCCGCCGCCGACCTGCATGGCCGAATTATAAAAGTCGTACCAACCATCTCCGTTTCTGGTAGGCCGGGCTGTTTCGGTGGGGCGATCCGGGCCGGGATAGTGCCGCACCGAAGATAGTCCGGTCACCAGTTTGGTCTTGGGGAAGGATGCCAGGAAAGCCCTGATCATCAGCACCGGTTGCGCCGACTCGAGCGATTCGCAATCGAGGGCCCGCGGCAGCGCCGTCTCCGGTCCAACGATGTAATCCACATTTTCATCCATCTGATCCTGGGCCAGGGAAATAAACGCATGCAACTGTTCGTCGGGTGTCATGCCCGAGAATTTCTCCCGGTAAGGATCAATATTGGGCTGCACCACCACCACGTCTACCGGTGAATGTGGTTCTTCATAATGGTTATACATCCACAGGGAAACGATCAACGGAACCGCAAACACCACCGCCGCCAACCAGGGCCTGGGGCCTTTTTCCGACTTGTGCATGAATCGTTGCCTGAACCACCCGAATACGAGCAGATTCATCACCAACACCCACAAGCTTCCTCCTCCCACACCGGTGTACTCATACCATTGCACCCATGACGGAAGGGAAGCCCATGCGTTGCCAAGTGTTAGCCAGGGATATGAAAGTTCCCAATGAAAATGGAGGTATTCAAAGGCCAGCCAATAGATCACAAAACAGATGTAGCCCCGTTGTCGTCCAAGCCACCGCTTGCTAACATGAAACAGGGACAGGACCAGTGCCATGAAACAAGCGTTCAGAAGAATGGCGGTTCCGGCCGAGATCACTTTGGTGACCCACCCGGTTGACACGCACCAGATCCACCAGGTGGATACCAGGTTCCACATGAACGTAGTCAGGTACGCATACAGGAAGAATCGTCGGGCCGGGAGGCCTTGTGCCCGGCGTTGCGACAGGTCTTCTTCCACAATCAGCAACGGCACGAATGCGATGAACAGGAGCCATGGCATACCACCGATACCGGGCCAGCTGATGCCTAACAGCACTCCACTCAGGAGCGATAAGAGGACATGGTAAAAGGAGGTGCGTTGCATAATTAAAAAAGCAACCCAAGATACATATATGAAATGGAAATAAAGGGAAGCAACAGCATGTTAACGGAAGAGATACATCTTGCCCAGCCCGCTGTGAAAATATGCGTCTGCACCGCTTTCCCTGTGTTTGATCTCGGCACCGTTCATGCGGGTGGTAACACGGTAAAGATATAGCCCGTTGGCCAGGCGATCCCCGAACTGGTCGGTTCCATCCCATGCGAATTTGGTGATGTTGCGTCCGATCCTGATGGGACCGATTTCATCGGAGGTGATCTCGCGTACCACACGACCGCTGATGGTCATGATCTGAATCCGGAAATCGTCAGGAACCTGTGAGCCGGTGAGGGTGAACACAAAGCGGGTGGATGTCGTGAATGGATTCGGATAGTTCATGACCTCGGTAATCGTGGATTCATTGATTACCTCAAAACTCACCAGGTAATCGTACACACCGTTCCCGTCACCCGAATGGTTGGATGCCGCGTCGCGCGCACGGATCTGTAATTGGTAGGTTCCATCTTCCTCAAGAACCGGGTTATAGTGAATCTCAAATTTATTCTTCGACAGGTTACCCGGTTTCCAGGTCATCGTGGCCTGTCCGTCTTCAATGAAATACACACGTTTCGATTCCACCTCATCCGGTGCTTTCAGGTATACTTCGAAAAGGGACGTATCATTGATGGCGATGAAAGGATTCTCATCTGCCAGGGTGATGAAGATCGATGGTTGTGATGAAACGACCTCACCGTTCAGGATATGGATACCGTCGAACGTCACATCAAGAATGGGGTTGATGCGGTCCTGTATGATATGAAAAGGCACCTGAAGCAGGTTGTTGTAGTGGTATTGCTCCAGCTGGTCATAGGTGGTACCCCCTTTCGGCACGGGATTGATTTCAGCCCACACGGTAACTTCACCCGATAAGCCCTTGGTATCAATGGCAAGCGAAACATGTACCGTATCACCTGCCGGTAAGGCTTTGACACGAAATGCGGGAAAATCATGGCGGTTGCGTCCTTCATCCATCAACCAGTATTTCACCAGCAAGCTGTCAGGTAAATCGGCATGAGAAATATTTCCTGCGGCAAAGGCCATTTGTATTTCATCTCCTTCCTGCAATGTATCGGCAGCAACCTGATAGAAGGCGTTGGGCATGACCGCCAATTCGGGCACTTCATCATGTATCACCTGCCACCTTTTCAACTGAACCGGTGTACGCAGGGAATCGTCTTTGGTAAAGGCCTCGAGGCGAATCAATGGATAAACGGATGCATTCACCAACGGACCCAGCGGCACCGAATCCACCGGAATGGTATCCAGCAATACGGCCTCCGATCCATCTATACCGATACCCGTAACTGATATTCGTACTTCATCATGCGTTTCGGCATCCAGCTTCTTTTGTCTGTAATGCATGGTACCCCATGAGGTGGTCGGACCTATCACCGTGGAATGGATCTCGCCCTGGTACCAAAGGTTGGTGAGTGCCATGTTCAGTTCAATGGTGGAATTGGAATTCTCTCCGGCCGTATCCCTGACCGTTGATAGATCTCCCTTGCGAACAAAGAAAATGTACGGCTGCTGGTCGGTGAGGCCGGGCAACAAACCGGCGCCCATGTTCACCAAAACGTTCTTCTGGGCAGAAGTCCATTTCGAATAGTTCCCACCGAATACCGAGTAAACAAGCACATAGTAGCCATCAGGTACTTTCTGCAACATGGACACCATCGAATCAAGTTGTTGTGAATCGGCTGAACGGAAAATAAAGAAGTATTCCGCACGGTTCCTGCCAGGGCAGCATCCCACACAGTTGACATTGCCGAACTGGGTGTATTCTTTGGTATTCCAGGGTTGCAGCGACAAGGGATCAATCACCGCCACATGTATGGAAGGGGTGGCTGTACAGGCACCATAATCCTGCACAGCTCCGTTGATGGTATATTCATTCGGCCAGGGAGAACCGTTGGCAGCACCTTTTGTTTTACACTGCAACGAGGCTGCATTCGTCACATACGCCCAGTCACGGTTGCTTTCACGGTAATCAACCAGGGAATAATCATCATCCCTGAACTGGAAATAATGCGCCTGCCCCCAACCGTATTTACCGGGAATGTACTGGAATGAACTTTGCCTCCAGTTGTATCCTCCGTTTACCGATGAGTCCGGACTCACACGCCAGTAATAAACCATGCTGTCCTGGGCAATCAATGGCGGCGTCCATTCCAGCACACCACCCGAACCCTGCATGGATTGGGACACCAGCATGGGGCTGTTGAATGCGTCTGTGGTATCCAATTCAAACACATAGGTGGTGATATCAGCCAACGGATCCGACGTACTTGCCTTCAGCACGGGCTGGTTATCGGGAATGATGGCAAACCGCGGAGGATATACGGGCAGGATATCCGAAGACTTGATGAGGAATTCCACGGAAACATAGTTGTTATTTTCTTTAAGCTCATCCACCTGGTTCAGGTCATCCACACTTACCTGCAGGCGGTTGATGCCTACCCCATCGGTCAGATCCACCGGCATCCTGAACACCAGGGTGTCTTTGTAGAGCGGAGCGGGAACCTGCTGGGTGTATACATGCCCGAGTCTGCCGTCAGGCAGATAACGTTCCACTTCAACCAGAATCGTATCGTGAATCGCCTTGCCGATGTTCCGCATTACGAGGTTCACATCAAAACTATCCACCTCATTGGTGATGTCTTCCGGTGAAAAATAGACATCAGACGTACTGATCACGTAGTCGGGTTTCGATTGGGCATTGATGATAATAGCAGGGTCTCCGTGAAGGGTCATTTCAAGCACTGTGGCCTTGGTGGGCCAAAGTTTGCTTTGCATGTCGCGAATGGAGTGCTGAAGGATATTCCCGATGGGTTTTCCGTAATCCTCTCCGGAAAAATGTTTAAAAAACGACTTCGAATAATCGTGGGTATAGAATTCTATTCCCAAGCCTACCTGTGCAATGCATGCAATGGCACCTCCTTCCGGCGTGAGCACCCATTGTTCGGTAATACTTCCTGAATAAGCCAGGTGAAGATTACCGGAAAAACATGAGTTCGCAACCATTAAGGGATACCGGTTCTTGTTATGAAAATTTTCAGGGGCATCCACATTCTGATCGAACCCGCTGGACGTGGCGTGACCGAAGAAAGTCATAATGGATACGCCGTTGTTGATCAGGTGGGCCACGGAATCCGAAAGGTTCACCTGGATGGGATCGGCAGATGTTTTGGAGAAGGTATAAACGGTTCCTCCGAAACTGGTATCGGTGAGTGATTGTTCGTACTCATTAAGGTGCTGGCGAAAACGGTTTGCTTCCACGCTGGTGGATCCTCCGCCAAAGTGAAGCACTTTCTTCATCCATTCGGCAGGTTGCTGGGCTTCGTAGGCTTTGACTTTATCCAGGTACAGCAGCACATCCTGGGAATTTTTAGCAGCCAGCCTGCCGATGGGAATGGCCGGTTCGTACAGGTAGGCGGTATCCAGTCCGGCCGTAAAAAGCAAATCACTGGGAGGATCGCCAAAGCTGGGAACCAGGCAAGCTTCAAAGTTCGACGGCGATTTCCTGAACCCTTTCGCGCTGACTTCATCATGTGCATGGATGGACTTCCCCAGCAGGAAGAGGTATTCGGGGCGAACGCTCCAGGTGCTCAACGCCATGTCACAGAACCTGCGAATGGCGAGTGGATGCTTGGCAATTCCGTAAGCAAACTGGTCATACAATTCCTCCGCCTCCACCACAAGCGGATTAAAACCACCGCCCTGGCTGCTTGCCCTGTAGCTTTTGTAAAGTGCACCTTCTATGGCGAGTGTGCGGGAGGTCAGGATGAGGTAGTTGTGGTCTTTTTCCACATTGCCATAATCGGTGAACTTACCATTGTAGGTCACCTTCCGTATCACCGATACCTCAATGATGTCGCCGTCGGAAACCAGGCTGCAGTATTTGTTCTTGCCTGCATTCGGGATGAGCATATGGAGATAACCACCTGCGCTCACCACGGGAATAATCCTGTTGTTGGTATGATCATAGAGGGAAGCGCCTCCTCCTTTGGTCACAAAATTGTTGCATTTGAGGTAGGTCTTCGACTGGCCGCTTGCATCCGGAACAACCATGTGAAATGTACTTTTCCCTTCCAGATCGGTCAGATGCGGGTAGCTTAACGTTATCCAGGCCATGGCTGTGCGGTCTGCCGGGTTACCCACATCCGGTACGCTTACCACATCCAACGGTGTTTGGTCAGCATCAAACACACCGGTTGAAATCAAGCTTGAATGGATGGTTTGCGGATATGCATTGAACAGTGTATCCAACACTTTCACCTTGGACGATCCGAGCGTGACACGAAGATGATGATCGGTTCCGGATTCTCCTGCCAGTGAAAATCTTACCAGTGCCTGCGGACCGCCTGTGTACCATTTGGAGGTAGGTAACTGAAATGTTTTGGTATTGCCCAGGGTGAGGGCATTGGCCATCCAGCCTTCACCCGTGATGTATTCTGCATCACTGCTGCCTCTTGCATCAATCTGTCCGGCATAGTACGCATCGCTGTAGTATACATCCTCTTCCTTGGTAAAATACGGGGATTCTGCATAGCTGCCGAACGCCACATCCGTTTCCTTGATCATCCTGCTATTTGTGGTAGAAGCATTCCACGTGAGAAAGTAATAAGCTGTATCGGTCACAAGACTGTAACCGGGGTTGCCCTGAACCTGCCCGGGCGCATATAGGAGGCTATCAAACCAACCGGTGTTCTTCTCTCCCCAGAACAGGATGTAGTCATTGGAATTGAATACCCCGTCCGACTCTCCGTTCACATGAATATAGGCCTCCTGGCCCTTGTTGAATACCTGAATATTCCGGGGATCGATGGAGTTAACAGGGATGCCCGCATTGGCCAATGCCCCGTAGGTGATCTTGTACACCCCGTTTTTGTAAACGGGTATTTTATAATATGTCTGGTTGTAATTGATCCACTCATTGCCGAATTGGCCGGCTGCTGTCAGGTAACAGGCAATAAAAAGGACAACGAGGTAAAGCTGTTTCATGGTTGGTCTCTGATGATATCCAGCTTCAGGGAAAATATGTTTGAGTACAGACCTGATTCCTTGTTACCCAGGTTGGTCAGTGCATAATCGATGGAAAGTTTCTTGAGTTTGAGTCCAAGCCCCATGTTGGGTTGAACGATGGTTTGTTTGGAACCGTCGGCATTGGTCACTTTCTGAAACTGACCGAGACCGGCCCTCAGGAATACCATATTCTTATAACCGGCTTCAATGCCTATGTGCGGGTCGGCACTGAATGTGTGTGCGGCAATCAGCACATTGCGCTTTCCATCGGATGTGATGTCCACATCGGCTTCCGCCATCAGGCTGAACATGTCTTTGAATGCCAACTTTCGGGCCGCTCCGAAACGAAACCTGGGCAATGTGACCTCGAGGGAGTTTTCCGGAATTTCATTCCCGGTAGAAGCAAACACCTGTTGCATTTCCGGGGTCAGGTCGTAGCTCCATGCATTGAAGGTAGAGGTGAGATCTCCTCCCATCACACCGAACAGCCATTCTCCCAGTTTGTATTGGGCACCCAGCTCCATCCCGAAACCCCAGGCCCTGGCGAAATCGCCGACCTTGCGGTGTACGATCTTCGCATTCACGCCATAACTCAGACCGGAAAGAAATCCTGCCCTGCGTGCGTATGAGATCAGGAACCCATAATCAACCGCTGAAAACGAAGTAATCCGGTCGTAATCGATGTTGCCGTTTGCATCAATGAGTTCCGTGGTGTTGGGGATATCATCCACACCGAATCGCACCATTGAAAGGCCAAAGGCACTGTTGCTATCCAAAGGAGTGGCCAGGGCACCATAGTCATAGTTGGCAATACCGGCGAAATAAGAAGCATGCATCAGCGAAATCTGGATGTTGCTTTTAATGGCCAGCAGACCGGCAGGATTCCAATAACCGGACGTAACATCATCCGTATTCGCCACACATGCATTCGACATTCCAAGCCCACGGGCACCTACCCCCAACGTAAAGAACTCATTGCTATATTTGGGAGCTTGCGCCCGCACCTCTGCAGCACTTAGAAATACCAGAAACAGCGGCATCAACCAGCCGGAAGCAATCTTTATCTTTATCCTGGATAAAATCATATGATCAAAGATTATACTAAGGATTTTAATATGGGTTACGCCCTTCACAAATATGGCAATTCACAGGGATTTTAACCCTCGCATCCTTATTTTTATTTTAACCGTGGTGTTTTTGCACGCCGCTACCTTCTTTTTCGGTATCCGGCACGGGCACCCTTACTATGGTTATCCCAAGTCGGATTCATATGGTTACCTGGCGCAGGCGAAAAATATAAGAGATGCAGGATCCTGGTACTGCGGAGACCTTGATTCGGGGTTCGATCCCAACCTTGTCAGTCAGCGCCCGCCCCTGTATGGCCTGGTAATTTACCTGACTGGAGGCATTCTTCCGCCCCACATGGGACTCCTGATCATACAGAACCTGCTTGGCATCGCCAACATCCTGTTCATGTTTTGGCTGGGCACCCGTTTTCTTGGTATTCGGAAAGATCATCCCGGCTGGTTTGCACTTCTCTGGTTCCCTTCACAGTTCATTTTTGCCAATGTGGTCATGTCGGAGATTCTGTTTCAGTCTTTTGTTCTCACATCCGTGGCTTTCCTTATGGCCTTCTTAAAATGTGGACGAAGGAGAGACCTTTATGTATCCCAATTCGCCCTGGCCCTGGCCATGCTAACCAAACCCGTAATGTACCTGATGTGGATGCCGATGGCCTTGTTCCTGCTTGTGTACATGATTCGGAAACGGACCGGTATCAGGTATATACCGGCTATTCTGATCCCTTTCTTAACGGTATTGGGTATATCCCTGCACAACCGGCAAGCCACAGGTTACTTACACTACGCCAGCATCCGAAACTTCAACCTGCTCTATTACAACACCAATTACACCCTGCAGGAGGCCGTTGGTGCGGAAAAGGCGGATATCATGATTACTGATCTGACCCATAGGATAGCACATGCAACCACCTATGCGGAAGGCCAGCGGTTACTTGAGGCGCAGTGCCTTCATTGGCTATGGCAATACAAGGGCGTGTATGCACGGATGGAAGGCAAGGGATTGTTGAAATTTTTTCTGGATCCAGGCAGATGGGACCTGTACAACTTCCTGGGGTTACCACAGAATGACCAACCAGGATGGATGTCACGTTACCAAACCGGCGGCGCAAAGGCAGTACTTGCTTATGTCGCTTCATTTCCTACCTGGGTTTGGCTGTTTATGTTCCTGACCTATGGTATCAATATTTGGATGCTGATCGGTTTGATGCATTTCGTGCGTGGCAGGTATCCCGAACGGCACATGCGCATCGCCGTCACCGGTACCATCCTTTATTTTGCCGTATTGGCCGGTCCCCTGGCTTCAGGGCGATTCCGATTACCCGTATATCCTTTGATTGCCATGGCGGCCCTTTCCGGCTGGGCACATCGCAAAACCACCACCGCTGCACATGACCGGCCGATGGTGTCCTTGGAGTGATTTTTTGTAGCTTTGATTCCTCATCGAGACCAAGCAACTTTATGCGTCGTATCCCCAATCTGATTACCCTGGCCAACCTGCTTGCAGGATGCCTGGCCATTCTGTCGGCGCTAAAAGGCAACCTATTATGGGCGTCCTACCTGATTGTCGTGGCCATGGTGCTCGACTTTGCAGACGGTATGGCGGCACGGATGCTGGGTGCTTATTCGGAGATCGGCAAGCAGCTGGATTCTCTCGCAGACCTGATCTCATTCGGACTGGCGCCTGCGTTCATTCTTTTCCGCATGCTGGAGATAGGCAGGTACCGTTATTTCTCAAGCATATTCCTGGATTTGTCAGCTGTACTGCATCTGGATTACATCAACGCCTTGCTTACCTGCATCCCTTTCCTCTATACGCTATGCGCTGCCTGGCGTCTGGCAAAGTTCAACATCGACCCTCGGCAAAAAGAGCATTTCATCGGACTGCCAACTCCGGCGGCGGCCATGGTGGTGGCATCCCTGCCATTGATCTTGCTGAAACAGATTAACGTTGGATATGTATCCATGCCGTATGACGAAACAGTGGTCACTTTTCACAACATCAACCACATCAGTGATTTTGAATCCATGGTAGCCAACTGGCTCTTTGATGCCAAGATCATGTTGAGTCTCACCGGGGTGTTATCTGTTTTGATGGTATCAACTGTTTCATTGATATCTTTGAAGTTCACTTCTTTCGGATGGAAGGAAAATGCCCCGAGGTATATCTTACTGTTGCTATCGGCCGCAGCCATCGCAGGGTTAAAGCTCATGGCAACACCTGTGATCATCCTGCTGTACATCGTGATCTCAGTGATTCACTTTCAGCAATTGAAAATCAAAGGCCAGCCGAAAGCGCCAGGAACGATTAAAACCACTTAGATGAAATACGTTGCAGAAATAGATGTCATGCCCTTAAAGGCATTGCTGGATCCCCAGGGAAAAGCGGTAACCGCCACCATGAAGAACATCGGGTTAGCCACCATCACAGAAGTACGGATCGGCAAACACATTACACTGGAAGTAGAAGCGGGAAACCAGGATGAAGCCACCCGGCAGGTTGAATCTGCCTGTCAGAAGTTGCTGGCCAATCCCATCATGGAAAGCTTCACTTTCGACATCAGGGAAGCATAAGATCCCGGACTTACTTTCTCAATTCAAACTTTTCACCCAGGTATACCCGGCGGACCTGTTCATCCTGTGAAAGTTCTTCCGCCGTTCCTGCTTTCAGGATCGCGCCTTCGAACAGCAGGTAAGCACGATCAGTGATGCTCAGGGTTTCATGCACGTTGTGGTCTGTGATAAGGATGCCGATGTTCTTTTCACGCAAGCTGGCTACAATGCCCTGTATGTCCTCCACAGCAATCGGATCCACACCCGCAAACGGTTCATCCAACAGGATGAAAGCGGGATCTACGGCCAGGGCCCGTGCTATCTCTGTTCGGCGGCGTTCCCCGCCCGACAGGAAATCCCCGCGGTTGGTGCGGATATGGTTCAGACCGAATTCTTCCAGCAACTGATCTCTCTTTCTAATGCGTTCAGCTTTGGACAACCGGGTCATTTCCAGCACGGCCATGATGTTGTCTTCCACGCTCAACTTCCGGAACACCGATGGTTCCTGTGGCAGGTATCCGATTCCCAGCCTGGCCCTCTTGTACATCGGTTCGTGGGTGATGTCTTTCTTGTCCAGCGTGATCCTGCCCGCATAGGGTTGAATCAAACCCACCATCATGTAAAAGGTGGTGGTCTTACCGGCTCCGTTGGGGCCTAGCAAACCCACGATCTCACCCTGTTTCACTTCAATGGAAACACCTTTGACAACCGTTCGTTTGCGGTATTTTTTTACGAGATCTTCGGTTTGAAGCAGCATGGGCGGGTATCAGCAAAGTTCCTGCCGAAAATACGGAAAAGCTTCGGAGAATGATGTAACAAAGCCTTCCCAAATGAAGGAATGCCACAAAGGCTCCAAGACACGTAGGTTCGCTGTGCGAACTTTTCTTGGTGCCCCTTGGTGTCCTTGCGCCCCTGCCTTCCGTTGCTTCGGGCCCATGTGTCGGCAGGCAGGCCCGCCGTCTAAGACGATGGGTTTCTAAGTTGACCTAAAACATCACACTCAGGTTACCACGGATACCCAGTTTGGGGATGTTGTCGCCGTGGTCGAGGTAAGTGAATCGCCTGAACAGGTCGATGCGAATGATCTTGAATATGTTCTCTATCCCCATGCTGGCCTCCAGGTAGGGTTGGCTCAGATCAGACATTCCATCGGGGAAAATCAGCACATCCGAATTGGCCCGTTCCAGGCTTCCTACCAACCCTTTGGCAGAAATCACCTCCCGCCATTTCAGTTTTCTGAACAAGGGCACGCGGTTGAAAAAGTATCCTTCAAAGTGATGGGTGAGCGTGAGGCTTGCATACTGATCACTCACGAATTCGAAATAGTTCATCATGTTAAAGGCATACTCGTCGGTGGTGTAAGTCTCATTGCCCTGATGCAATTCCAGCAAGGTATAGGGCAACCGTCCCCATATCTTACCCGCATCCGCGATGTACACGGTATATCCGAACGGCCCCACATAAAAATAGTGCCTTATATTGAGATTCAGCTTGTGATACCCGTAGTCGCTACCCCACCAATCCTTTACACCCAGTGTGTACTGTAATTGAATCACCGGGTACTTGGTACCCAGGCTCACGCGGTCCATTTCACCTGATACGAATTTTTCATTGTAGGCGAACCGGGTGTAAAAAGACAGCTCCGTGGTGGTGATGCGATCCAGGGTGGAACGCGTTCCGTCATTATTAACATACGCGTACTCCAGGCTACCTGCCGGGTAAAATTTTCTGTGTGTCAACGCCAGGCGGTTCGACAATCCCGGAAACCACTCCACATCGTACGCGCCTTTTGTTTCCTCAATGCGGGTCAGCTGATCGAACGGTGCACGCCGGAATACAGATGCCACAATGTTATCGGTACGGAAAGCATTGCTGCTCTGACCGAGTTGCTCCAGGTCGTTTTTGTATGCCATGGAAACCATCTGTCGCGGATGTTTGGCAAAGAGGTACCTGAAGCCCCCTCCGTACTTGAAGGATTCATCCTTGAAACCGTAAGCAAGGTATCCGTTGAGTTCGAGCTTGGTGCTGAATTTGTTGCTGGTTCTTCCACCGAAACGTACGCGGCTGCCCTCGATGGCATTGAAACTGTAAGTGGTAAAATAGGGTCCCAGTTCGAACAGGCCCCATTTCTTGTAACCGGTCACGAACATGGTTACGATGTCTACATAGGTCCGGAATGCCGGAAGGTTTTTAACAGAGTCCACCATCTCGTAGATGCCTTCTTCGGTGGCTGAAAGTTGCTCGTGCCGTGCATCCTGCCAATAAGCATCATTCTTACCGGTGGCATCATCCGCCACAATAAGGTTATCCGCCGTGTAAAAGCCATCGTCCTTCGGTCGGTTGATTACAAAGTTCTTATAGGTGGATGTTTTTCTTCCGAAGAATCCCATCGATTTGTCGGTCAGGTTGAAATCCACCACCAGGTTTTCTTTGGTGATCATCCATACACTGTCTGCCACCTCTCTGAACTCCTGCTTGATGTACATCTCATCCACATAGTTCAGGTTGGCACCTGCCGCAATTTCCATGTCCACTTCCCGGATGGCGAACACCGAATCCACCACCCAAAAGTTCCCAACCATGACCAGTTCCTGCTTGCGCCGTGGCTCAAAAGAAACTTTATAGCATTTGTGCCCGTCGAAGTTGGCGCTGTCTACGATGTACATTTTATAATACAGCAATGCACTGTTGGCCAAAGGACTCACGAAGTTCTTACCAAACAGCACAATGAAATTGTCATAGATGTTGATGTCCTGGTACATATCACCTGTGAACTGCGATACGCTTTCATTCTCGATGCCGGACACCCGGCTGGCTTTGATAAATTCCTTTTGCGAAGTTGGCTTGCTGCGGTGGTAATAATCCGACAGCGTTTCACTCAGCACCATGGGCAGGTACGGTTTTCCATTCTCGGACGTATCCACCTTATCGAAAACAAAACTGAAAGGCTTGAATACCCTTCGGTTCCTGAATTTGTCGCTGAAGTTGTTGAGGTCGAATTCGATCTTCGTGTACACTTCGTACTGATAAGCATCCAGCTTTTCCTTGTTATTGAACTTCTTGTTGGCCAGTATTTTTCTGAGCAACGCATGGGAGGGATTTTCTTCCGGTGCATATACGGTGAATTCCTGCAGGGCGATTTCAGCTGGATTGAGTTGAAAGTCGATCACCTGTTTCTTATTCCTTACCACTGCCCTGGTCTGCACAACATACCCAACATAAGAAGCGATAATGGAATCGGTAGGGAAATTGGTATTGATGGAATAGCGGCCGTTTTCATCGGTGGTGGTGCCCACCCGGCCGTTCTTGAAAGCCACGTTCACAAAAGGCAATGCTTCCCCGGTTTGCGCATCGGTGATGCTTCCCGAGATCTCGGTTTGAGCCCTGACCTGGAACGCACACACCACGAGGCCCGCAAATGCAATCAACTTCAGAAATCCGAAATGGCCTTTCATACAATCACGTACAACGTGCAATATACCGAATTAAGAACATACATATTCGCGTATGATGTTTACGGATCAAATGCCTGTCACGATTCAGTTATAGCGGTATTTTTTCAGGATGCCGCCTCTTGCTTCCTGTGAACCGCCGCCGAGACCCAGATGCTCACCTGATAAAGGGTCATCAATGGAATGGCCATTAGGATCTGACTGGTCACATCCGGAGGGGTTAGAATGGCTGCCAGCGCCAGGTTCACAACAATGGCATGCCGGCGATACTTCCTGAGGAAATCCGGGGTGATCAAACCAATCTTGGTCAGAAAATAGACAAGGATGGGCATCTCAAAAACAACACCGGATGAAAGGGTGATCATCACAACGGTGGAGATGAAGGATGTCAGGGTGATCTGATTTTGTACCGTTTCACTCACCTGGTAATTGCCCAGGAAATTTACAGACAGCGGTGTGATTACATAGTAGCCGAAAAGGATACCGAGCATAAATAAAACGGAGCCGTAGAACACAAGCCCCCGGGCATGCCTCTTCTCCTTATTATGAAGTGCCGGTTTGATGAATCTCCATACCTCCCACAGGATGTAAGGGAATGCGAGAACAAGTCCGGACGCGAGCGAGACCATGATATGCATGGTGAACTGACCCGACATATCTATGTTGATCAGGTTCAGGTGAAAATCACCGAAGCACAGGTCATCGGACAAATGAAGCATCTGTGCAAGTTTGCAGAAGAAAACATAGGTAGGAAAATCGGGCTCTTTCGGTGCGAGCAACACCAGATCGAATACGATCTGCTTGTAAATAAATGCTACTGCTGCGAAAATAAAAATAGCAGAGAATCCGCGTACCAGGTGCCACCTCAATACTTCGAGGTGATCCAGGAAACTCATTTCATCCGCACTGTTCTTTTGCACTGTATCACTCATGGCCGCGGTGTTTACAAGATGCCCTCCTTCAACAGGTCATGCAGGTGAATCACACCCATGTATCGGTCATCACTTGCAACCACAAGCTGTGTGATCTGGTGGGCTTCCATCACCCTGAGTGCGGCAATGGCCAGTTCGTCGGGAGCAACCGTTTTGGGGGATGTGGTCATGATCTGTTGTGCAGTAAGGCCGGACATCTCGCCGCCGCGTTCAAGCATCCGTCGCAGGTCACCATCGGTGATGATTCCCAACAAACGATCATTTTCAACCACTGCAGTCATTCCCAACCGCTTCCCGGAAATTTCAAGGATCACCTTCCGGATGTCATCGGAAGGTGCCACCATAGGTTTCTCATTTTGTTTATAAAGGTCGTCCACCCGCAGGTATAGCTTCTTGCCAAGTGCGCCTCCAGGGTGCAGGTGTGCAAAATCGTCCTGTGTGAATCCGCGACACTCCAGCAGACAAACGGCCAATGCATCTCCCAATGCCAACTGGGCGGTGGTGCTGGAAGTAGGCGCCAGGTTGTTGGGGCAAGCTTCCGTTTCCACGGTTGCATCCAGTACGAGATCTGCTTCCCTGGCAAGGTACGAATCGGTATTGCCTACGATGGCTACAAGTTTATGACCACGCGCCTTTACCAGTGGAACCAGGGCTTTGATCTCTGGGGTTTGCCCGCTTTTTGAAAGACACACCACGATGTCATCTTCCTGCACAATCCCCAGATCTCCGTGGATGGCATCCGCTGCATGCATAAATATGGCCGGGCTTCCTGTTGAATTGAACGTAGCTACAATCTTACCGGCAATGTGTGCGCTTTTGCCAATTCCCGTAACCACAACCCTGCCACTGGCGTTCAATATCAGATCAACACAGGCGGCAAAGTCGCTGTTCAGGCGGGGTATCAATCCGGTAACAGCTGCAGCCTCCATGTGCAATGCGTTTTTTGCGATCGTGATTATTTCTTGTGAAGATTTCAAAAAAAATTTGGTATTGAAATAACAATTATTGTTACCTTTAAAAAGCGGGGCTGGAAGTTGGTTTATGTGATTTTTTTTCATGGCAAATGTATCTAATTTTAATCAAATGAATGGCCGGACAACGGTGGAGTCGCCCTCACTGAATCATTACCTGAAGAAGTTTTTCGGATTCGATCAATTCAAAGGCCACCAGGAAGAAATCGTTCGTAACGTACTGGAAGGCCGCGATACGTTTGTGATTATGCCCACCGGGGGAGGCAAATCCCTCTGCTACCAGCTCCCCGCCCTGATGTCGGAAGGAACCGGCATCGTAATTTCTCCGCTGATTGCCCTGATGAAGAACCAGGTAGATTCCCTGCGGAATTTCGGCACCGACGACGGCATTGCACACTTTCTCAATTCTTCCCTTTCCAAGCAGGAAATAGAACAGGTAAAGTCTGACATCCGCCTTGGAAAAACCAAGCTGCTGTATGTAGCACCCGAATCCCTGACCAAGGAAGAGAATGTACGGTTTCTCCACGAGATCCGCATTTCCTTCTTCGCCATTGACGAGGCGCATTGCATTTCTGAATGGGGTCATGACTTCCGGCCTGAGTACCGCCGCCTCCGTCCCATCATCGAGCAAATCGGGAAAGTACCCATCATCGCACTCACCGCAACCGCAACACCCAAAGTGCAACAGGACATCCAGAAGAACCTGGGGATGCTGCAGGCGAACGTATTCAAGTCGTCATTCAACCGAAGCAACCTGTACTATGAAGTGCGCCCGAAGGTGAACGTCACCAAGGAGATCATCAAGTACATCAAAAGCCACCCCGGTAAATCCGGTATTGTATACTGCCTGAGCCGGAAGAAGGTGGAAGAGCTCGCCCAATTGCTTGTGGTGAATGGCATCAAGGCGCTGCCTTATCACGCCGGCCTGGATTCTTCTGTGCGTGCTTCTCACCAGGATCAGTTTCTAATGGAAGAAGCCGATGTGATCGTTGCCACCATTGCTTTCGGGATGGGTATCGACAAACCCGACGTGCGTTTCGTGATTCACCACGACATCCCCAAAAGCCTGGAAAGCTATTACCAGGAAACCGGCAGGGCCGGACGCGACGGACGCGAAGGCAATTGTGTGGCCTTCTATAGCTACAACGACATTTTGAAGCTGCAGAAGTTCATGAAAGGCAAACCCGTGGCCGAACAGGAAATCGGCAAGCAGCTGCTGCTCGAAACCATGGCCTACGTGGAATCGTCGCTCTGCCGCCGCAAAACCCTGCTCCACTATTTCGGGGAGACCTATAAGGAAGAGACCTGCGGCAATTGCGACAACTGCCTCAACCCGAAGGAAAAGTTCGAAGGCAAAGACAGCGTCGTGTTGCTGATCGACGCCATCCTGTCCGTCAAGGAAAAGTTCAAGCAACGCCACGTGATCAATGTGCTGACCGGTAAGGCTTCCACCACGGTCAAATCTTATAAACACAACGAACTTCCGTGTTTTTCAAAAGGGGATTTTGAAGATGAAAAATACTGGAGTGCCGTCATCCGACAATCCCTGGTGGCCGGATTCCTCACGAAAGACATCGAGAACTACGGCATCCTGAAGGTAAGCCCGAAAGGACGTGAATATCTTGAGAACCCCGCTTCCATCATGCTGTCGCGCGACCATGAATATGAAGAGGAAGACCTCGAGGATGCAACAGGCGGTGGCATTCAAAAAAGCGGAACCGTTGACGAATCCTTGTTCGGCATGCTGAAAGACCTTAGGCGTACCATCGCCCGCGAAAAGAAACTACCGCCGTTTGTGATTTTCCAGGATCCGTCCCTCGAAGACATGGCCATCCAGTACCCGATCTCCATGGAGGAACTGACCAATATTGCGGGTGTAGGAAGCGGTAAAGCCATACGATTCGGAAAACCGTTCCTCACCCTCATCGACCGGTACGTCAAAGAAAACAGCATTGAAAGACCGACCGACCTGGTGATCAAGTCGGTGGTGAATAAATCCGGACTGAAAGTTCACATCATCCAGAACATCGACCGGAAACTTCCTTTCCATGATATCGCCAGCGCCAAAGGCATCACACCTGAAGCCCTGCTGCACGAAGTGGAAACGATTGTCTTCTCCGGCACCAAACTCGACCTGGATTATCACATCAACGATATGGTGGATGAGGAAAAACAGGACATCCTGATCGAATACTTCCAGGAAGCGGAAACCGACAGCATTGAAGCGGCCTTGGATGAACTCAAGGATGAGGATTTCACCGAAGAGGAAGTCCGGCTTGTTCGGATCAAATTCCTATCGGAATTCGGAAACTAATCTTCGGTTGCCAGTTCCTGTAACGCCAACCAGGCCATCAGCCCCGAACTTGTTTCAAGCGCCGATTCATCAATGTCAAAGGTGGAGGTGTGTATCTGGGATGTGATCCCCTTTTCCACATTGCCCGTTCCCATCCGATAAAAGCAGGTATCTGCTACTTGTGAATAAAAGGAAAAATCTTCTGAAGTCATCCGCAACGGCAGATGAATCACGTTGTCTTTTCCCAGGAATTTCTGCGCCCATGCCATGGCACGTTGTGTCAGTCGCTCGTGGTTCATCAAACACGGATAGCCTTTTTCCACACGAAAATCACAACTGCCACCCATGGAGGCCGCAAGGGACTCACCGAGTTGCACCATCTTCTGATGCGCTTCGGTACGCCATGTTTCGTTCATTGTTCGGAACGTTCCTTCCATCTTTACTTCATCCGGGATCACATTGGTGGCCCCATCCGCAATCACTTTCCCGATGGATAAAACCGTTGGTATCGCAGGCGGTGCCTGGCGGCTCACCAGTTGCTGCAGGGCCACGATCAGGTGCGCACCGATCAGCACGGGATCCACATTCAGGTTCGGCATGGCACCGTGGCCACCCTTGCCTTTCACGGTGATAAACAATTCATCTGCGGAAGCCATGTACTGGCCGGGACGGAATCCTACTTTTCCTGCAGGTATGTCCGGCTGCACGTGTTGGCCGAACATGGCATCGGGCCTGGGGTTCTCCAATGCACCTTCTTTGATCATCAAGGAAGCACCACCGGGCAGCTTTTCTTCACCGGGCTGAAAAATCAATTTCACCGTTCCTTCAAATTCATCCTTTAAGGCCAGCAGAATGCGGGCGCTTGCCAGTACGCTCGACGTATGCACATCATGTCCGCACGCATGCATCACACCTTCGTTGGCAGACACGTAGGGTACCTTGTTCTCTTCACGGATGGGAAGGGCATCGATGTCGGCACGCAGGGCAACGGTTTTCTTCGAGGGGTTCTTCCCTTCAATCAACGCCACGATTCCCGTTTTCACAAAGCCATCTTTGAACGGAATGCCCCATTGCTTCAGCGTTTCTTTGATATAGGCAGAAGTCTCAAATTCCTCGAACGAAAGTTCGGGATGTGCATGCAGGTGGCGGCGGATGGCCACCGTATCTGCCAGGTATTCCTTCGCCAGCCGGCGGATCTGTTCTTGTTCGGACATGTTGCAAAGATAGTAGTTAGTCGTTAGTCCATAGTCGTAAGCTGAGCACAGCTCCATACAAACATGTAAAATCCAATATCCTGCCGGCCACTGATTACTTTTTCCTAAGTTTGTCTTCAACCCCACCCACTATGAAAAAAATCATTCACCTGCTGGTATGCATGGCCATGCCTTTTGCACTACTGGCTCAGCAAGAAACAGAACCGATGAAAAACGTGGCGCTTGTGATCCATGGCGGTGCAGGCACCCTCCTGCGCGAACACATGACTGATTCAATGGAAAACGCCTTCAGGGAGAAACTCACCGAAGCATTGAAAACCGGATATGATGTCTTGCAGAAAGGCGGCAGCAGCCTGGACGCCGTGGAGCAGACCATTCATGTGATGGAAGAAAGTCCGCTCTTCAACGCAGGCAAAGGCGCCGTTTTCACCAATGCCGGCACCAACGAACTGGACGCCTCCATCATGGACGGAAAAACAGGAATGGCAGGCGCCGTAGCCGGTGTTCGCCGCATCAAAAGTCCGATCAGCGCCGCCCGGAAGGTCATGGAAGCTTCACCGCATGTGATGATGACGGGCAGCGGAGCGGAAACATTTGCCAAACAACAGGGACTGGACATGGTGGATACCAACTATTTCTACACCGAGAAAAGATACCGGCAACTGCTGCGCATGAAGGAGGAAGAAGCCAACCAACAGAAAGACGGAGACAAAGGCATGGCCCCCCTCGATGTGGAATTCGACGAGAAGTGGAGCGGCAACCCTGAGGACAACGGCGACCGGAAGTTCGGCACCGTGGGATGTGTGGCACTGGACGTGAACGGCAACCTGGCGGCGGGCACTTCAACCGGCGGTATGACCAATAAACGCTTCGGCCGGGTGGGCGATTCTCCCATCATCGGGGCAGGTACCTATGCCAACAACGCCACCTGCGGGGTTTCCTCCACAGGTCATGGGGAGTACTTCATCCGAAACGTGGTTGCTTACGACATAGCTGCCTTGATGGACTACAAAGACATGACCCTGCAACAAGCTGCGGAAGAAGTCATCCTGAAAAAATTACCGGCCATCGGCGGTACAGGCGGTGTGGTGGCATTGGACGCCAAAGGCAACGTGGCCATGACGTTCAACACACCCGGTATGTACAGGGGCTATATCACCCGCGATGGGCAGGTGGTGGTGAAAATATTTTCGGGGGAGTAGAAGGGATGCCACAAAGGCGCGAAGACACAAAGAAAGGATGTTTCCGGGACTGGGTGTCTTAAGAATGTGTCGTTAAAAATTTTTCTCAACTATTTCCGATTGTCAACATTGCACCAACAACCGGCAGTGGTTCCTGTTGTCCTTCCAAAGGGTCTTGCTCTTACCCTTAATACCCTGCCCTTTGTGTCTTCGCGCCTTTGTGGCAAAAACACATTTGGTCACCTACACCACTTTTACAAGGTAGTAGTTCTTCTTGCCTTTCTGGGCCAGGATGTAACGGTTGTTCAGCAAATGTCCGGCATTCACCTGCACATCGCCTTCCACCTTCTCCTTGTTGATGGACACACCTCCGCTTTGCAGCATCCGGCGTGCCTCTCCCTTGCTGGGGAAGATCTGCGTTTTGGTGGTAAGGAACTCCAGCAGATCCAGGCCGGCTTCCACTTCCGACTTGGGCAGCTCCACCTGGGGCACACCTTCGAATACCGACAACAACTGACTTTCCGATAGTTCCCTGAGTTGCTCGTTGGTGCCCTTCCCGAACAGGATATCAGCCGCCTGCATGGCAAGCCTATATGCTTCCGGTGAATGTACCAGTGAAGTCACTTCCTCCGCGATGCGATTTTGCAATAGGCGCAGGTGTGGTTCGGCTGCATGGGCCTTTTCCAGGGCCAGCACTTCTTCCTGTGGCAGGAGGGTGAAGATACGGATGTACCGCACAGAATCCTCATCGGAACTGTTCAGCCAGAACTGGGCGAACTTATAAGGTGATGTGCGTTCGGGATCCAGCCATACATTGCCTTCCTCGGTTTTTCCGAACTTGGATCCGTCGGCTTTGGTCACCAGCGGCGAGGTCAGCGCAAAGGCCTCTCCTCCATCTTTCCTGCGGATCAGTTCCGTGCCGGTAACGATGTTGCCCCATTGATCGGAGCCACCCATCTGCAGGCGGCAACCGTTGTGTTTGTATAGATGATAAAAATCGTAACCCTGCACCAGCTGGTAAGTGAACTCTGTAAAAGACAGGCCGGTCTCCAGGCGCTTCTGAACCGAATCTTTCCCCATCATGTAGTTCACGGTGATGTGCTTGCCCACATCGCGGATGAACTCGAGGAAACCCATCTTCCCGAACCAATCGTAATTGTTCACCATTTGTGCTGCATTGGGCTGATCGCCGAACACGAGGAATTTCTCCAGCTGTTTTTTAATGCAATCCGCATTGTGGCGAATCACATCTTCCGAGAGCAGGTTACGTTCCTGGGATTTGCCGGATGGATCACCCACCATGCCGGTGGCTCCACCCACAAGGGCGAACGGCTTATGGCCGCAGCGCTGGAAATGCATCAGCAACATGATCTGTACCATGCTGCCTATGTGCAATGAATCGGCGGTGGGGTCAAATCCGATGTAACCGGATGTCATTTCCTTCTGGAGTTGTTCTTCCGTTCCGGGCATGATGTCGTGGATCATGCCGCGCCACCTGAGTTCTTCAACAAAATTCATGTGCGGTTTTTTTTAAGGCTAGCAAAGATAGGGCAAAGCACCAAAAGCCCAAGGAGCTATGTTAAATCCACGTGATCTCACGTCCATTACGGGAAACACGTATTTTTCCCTTTGCCGGGAAGATCATATCTTTATCGCATGATTCTGGTCACAGGAGGTACGGGATTACTGGGCTCTCACCTGATGTATGATCTGGTGAACAAGGGGTACCATGTAAGGGCCTTGCGTCGCAAGGGAAGCGAGGTGCATCTCACACGCGAGGTGTTTTCCTATTACTGTGAGGATCCGGAAGCACTGTTCAGCAAGATCGAATGGGTGGAAGGCGATGTACTTGACATCTTCGCCCTTCAGGATGCCCTCCAGGGTGTGGACCAGGTGTTCCATTGCGCCGCCATGGTTTCTTTCAATCCCTCCACCAAAAGCAAAATGATGCAGGTGAATGTGGAAGGCACAGCCAACATGGTGAACCTGGCACTTGAAACGGGCGTCAAAAAATTCGGCTATGTAAGTTCCATCGCTGCGCTGGGCCGTGCCGGTTCCGACGGTGGTGTGGTAACCGAGAAGAGCGAATGGAAACCTTCCGCAGACAATTCAATGTATTCCGTCAGCAAGTACTACGGGGAACGCGAGGTATGGCGGGGCATTGCGGAAGGACTCAACGCATACATCATCAACCCTTCTGTCATCATCGGGCCTGGCAACTGGCGTCGTGGTAGTGCCAGCCTGTTCTACAAAGTATGGGACGGCCTCCGGTATTACACCTCCGGCATCAACGGCTTTGTGGATGTACGTGACGTAAGTGCTTCCATGATCCGGTTGATGGAAGAAGACATCAGCAACGAGCGCTTCATCATATCTTCCGAAAACTGTCCGTACAAACTGGTGTTCGAATGGATGGCGGAAGTGATGGGGAAAAGCAAGGCCAGCAAAGAAGCAGGATACATTGTAAGCGAGATGGCATGGCGCTTTGAAAGCCTGCGATCAGCTGTCACCGGATCCAAACCGCTGATCACGCGCGAAACAGCCCGGATGGCGAACCGGCAGTACTTCTATTCGAATGAAAAAATCGTAAAAACGGTGGGCATGCGTTTCATTCCTGTTGAGAAGGCGGTGAAAGATACGGCCGAGATCTTCCTGCGTACCTTCATGCCATCCATGTCTTCTCAGGGCAGAAACGTTCCGGCATGATTTATTTGGCGGCTTCAGTCACCTCCAGACGCCCCAGTTCATCCACCACTTCTTCATAGATTTCCAGCATCAGTTCAGGGTGATGGCGGTAAAATGAAAAGCTGCTGTCGAAACGTTCACGGCTTACGTGGAACTTTTCGTACACAAAGTCATAGGCCTGGTAATGCAGGCGTTGATCACCCGGCAGTTTGTTCAGGTTGGCGGCACCTTCCACCAGTTGAATATCAACCATCATGGATGTCATGGTATCTTGTGGAATCACTGCGGCGGGAATCAGCACCTTTTCCTCTTCCTCGTGGCATGCTCCCAGCAGCAACGCCGTAACGGCCATGGCCCGGATAGAATGCTTCATCGCTGTGCGTCAAATTCCAATCGTTCGCCCCGGATATCTTCATTGAACGTTCCCTGATCGTATACCAGTTTACCGTTCACATAAGTACCTACCACCCGGGCATGAAAAGTCTGACCTTCGAACGGCGACCATCCGCATTTATAGAAAAGGTTGTTTCGGTTGACCTCCCAGGGATCGTTCAGGTTTACCAGCACCAGGTCGGCCTTGTATCCTTTGCGGATGTATCCACGGTTGCGCAGGCGGAAGGCAATGGCAGGAGCGTGGCAGAACTTCTCCACGAGTTGCACCGGCGACATCACCCCTTGCCGGCACAGCTCCAGAGCCGCCACAAGTGCATGTTGCACCAGTGGGCCGCCGGAGGGGGCTTTCATATAAGGTTGCTCCTTTTCCTCCAGTGTATGTGGCGCATGGTCGGTGGCAAGTACATCGATGCGGTTGTCAATCAGGGCAGCCCGAACGGCATTGCGGTCGGTTTCGGTTTTTACAGCCGGATTCCACTTGATGAAGTTGCCTTTCGACACGTAATCCTTATCGGTGAACCAAAGGTGATGAATGCAGGCTTCCGCTGTGATACGCTTTTCGGTCAGAGGTTTTGATCCATCAAACAGGCTCAGCTCTTTTTCTGTGGATATGTGCAGGATGTGAAAACGGGTGTTGTTCCGCACTGCCAGTTCCACGGCAAGGGAAGAAGATTTATAACAAGCCTCCGCCGAACGGATCAACGGGTGCACCGATGCAGGCATCACATCGCCGTATTTTTCCCTGTAAACAGCCATGTTGTGTCGGATGGTGGCCTCGTCTTCGCAATGGGCAGCCAGCAACGTGGGGCATTCTGCAAACAATCCTTCCAGCGTTTTGCGGTCGTCGACCAGCATGTTCCCGGTGGATGACCCCATGAAGACTTTGACACCGCAAACACGCGTGGCATCGGTTTTCAGCACTTCATCCAGGTTATCGTTGGAAGCCCCCATGTAAAACGAATAGTTGGCGAGCGACACTTCTGCGGCCCGCTGATACTTGACTTCCAGCAGTTCCTGTGTGAGCGTGTTGGGCACCGTATTGGGCATTTCCATAAAGGAAGTGATTCCACCGGCAACGGCAGCCCTGGACTCTGTGGTCAGGTCGGCTTTGTGGGTAAGGCCGGGTTCCCGGAAATGCACCTGGTCATCAATGGCACCGGGCAACAGGTGAAGTCCGTTCGCATCCCTGACATCCGGTTGTCGCCGCATCCATTCCTCAGGCGGTGCATCGCCCCTGTAGACGGCTGCAATGGTATCATCCGATATCACCACACCACCCAGGTACGATTCACCTTCGTTGATGATGATGGCGTTTTTGATCAGCGTTGGCATGATCTATTTGTCTTTCTTTCTATAAGTTGAGAAGAAGCTCTTCAGTTTCATTTGCAGTACACCGAAGATCGCTTCCCGGAAAATACCGCGTGACATCTTGGATTGCCCCACGGTTCGGTCGGTGAAGATAATGGGAACCTCCACAATGTTGAAACCGAGTTTCCAGGTGGCAAATTTCATTTCTATCTGGAAGGCATAACCCATGAACCTGATCTTATTCAGATCAATGGTTTTCAGAACTGTATCGCGGTAGCATTTGAAGCCCGCGGTTGTATCACGGATCTTCATGCCGGTAACGAAACGAACATATACAGAGGCATAGTACGACATCAGCACACGCCCCATGGGCCAGTTCACCACATTCACCCCGTTGCAGTACCGCGAGCCGACGGCCAGGTCGGCACCCTGGTTGCAACATGCGTCGCGCAGGCGAAGCAGGTCTTTTGGATTATGAGAGAAGTCCGCATCCATTTCGAAGAGGTAGGTGTAGCCTTTGTCGAGTGCCCATCCAAAGCCGTGTATATAGGCCGTTCCCAGACCAAGTTTACCGGATCTTTCTTCGATGAAGAGCCGGTCGGGGAATTGTTTCATTTCCTGCTTGACGATGTCTGCGGTACCATCAGGGGACCCGTCATCAATAATCAGAACATGAAACGGGAAGTCGAGCTCCATGACCGCAGCAATGATCTGGCGTATGTTGTCCTTTTCATTGTAAGTCGGGATGATGACCAGGCTGTCAGATGTCGGCTGTCCGGGCATAATGGGCTAATATACGGATGTACACGGAAGTAAATGCAAAGTTCTGTTAAATGACCTCAACGGGGCCATTCAACCATTATTTCAACCCAGCACACGCCGTAAGTAGTTGATCTGACCAAGGTGATAACTCAGGTGACCGAGCAGGTGCATGATAAAATGCCCTATGGTCATGTCGCGGTCGAAGACTTTGACGGGGTATGGTATATTTACGTCTGTTCCTTTCAGTGACCCGAGGATTTGCAGCACTGTTTCCCGGCATGTCCTAATCTCTGAAGCAACTTCCTGCCGACTCAGGCCTTTTGTATTAAATTCCTTGTCGCGCTCACGCACATAGCCGGTATTGCCCAGGACCGCACCGATGAAATGGTTCAGGTTACCGCAAAGATGGAGGGCCAGATTGCCTCCACTGTTGCTGACCTGACCGATTATCTTCCACAACGCATCGTCATCCGGAAAAGCAAGCACCTCTTCTTCCAGTTTGGTGAGGTCGCGCTGATAAAACTCATAGAAAGAATCAAACATAACTTTTCAATTTTAAGCGGGCATCATGCACCCTCGGTAACCATCGTGGCACCCGCTGTGATTTCTTCCACCACACCCGGATCCAGCAGTGTACTGGTATCACCCAGGTGGGCGGCATCCCCTTCAGCCACTTTTCTCAGGATGCGTCGCATGATCTTTCCCGAACGCGTCTTGGGCAAGCCCGAAACAAACTGGATCTTATCCGGTTTTGCGATGGGGCCTATGTTTTCAGTTACAATGGCAAGGATCTCTTTTCTTAAAGCCTGTTCATCTTCGGGTTTGTGGTGGCAGATGACGTACGCGTAGATTCCCTGTCCTTTGATGTGATGCGGATATCCTACCACGGCCGATTCTACCACCGACGCATGTTCATTGATTGCGTTTTCGATTTCAGCAGTACCCAAGCGGTGTCCGGATACGTTGATCACATCATCTACGCGGCCGGTGATGCGGTAGTAACCTTCCTCATCACGCCTGGAACCATCACCCGTAAAGTACAGGTTTTTATAAGTAGAGAAATACGTTTGTCGGCAACGTTCATGGTCACCGTATGTCGTCCTGATCATGGAGGGCCACGGAAAACTGATGCACAGATTGCCTTCTGCCGGATTCCCTTTCAATTCCTTTCCTTCGTGATCCACAATCATCATTTGGACACCGGGAAGCGGAAGTGTTGCGAAAGTCGGCTTCAGGGGCGTGATTCCGGCCAATGCAGAAATCATGATGCCTCCCGTTTCGGTTTGCCACCAGGTATCCACAATCGGGCATTTCTCCTTGCCAATGTTCTTATGGTACCACTCCCATGCTTCGTGGTTAATGGGTTCTCCCACGGACCCCAACACCTTGAGTGAAGACAGGTCATAAGGTTCTACAAACGATGTGCCCATGGCTTCAAGCGCACGGATCGCGGTAGGGGCTGTATAGAAAATGTTCACCTTGTATTTGTCGACCACCTGCCAGAACCTTCCGGCATCGGGCCAGGTGGGAATGCCTTCGAAGAGCACGGAGGTGGCGCCGGCCAGCAGCGGGCCATACACCATATACGTATGGCCTGTGA
The DNA here is from genome assembly GCA_020635855.1 of Flavobacteriales bacterium. Lineage (NCBI taxonomy): Bacteria > Pseudomonadati > Bacteroidota > Flavobacteriia > Flavobacteriales > Flavobacteriales bacterium. Next base: position 57,743 of record JACJYZ010000004.1, read on the forward strand.
TCCAGCCTACATCGGCCGTACACCAATATACCTGACCTTCTTCATACTGGAACACATTGCGAAATGAGTATTCCGCATACACCATGTATCCGCCGGTGGTATGCACCACACCTTTGGGTTTGCCGGTTGAACCTGATGTATATAGGATGAAGAGCATGTCTTCGGCATCCATTTCCTCCGGTGGACAATCCGCCGACATACCTTGTAATGCATCATGCAACCATACATCACGTCCGGCTGTCATGGTCACCTCCTCACCTACACGTTTCTGCACGATCACATGTTGGATGGTGGGACAAGAAGCAAGTGCTTCATCACAAATATCCTTAAGGCGGATGGTCTTGTTTCCGCGGTAAGCACCGTCAGCAGTAATGAGGATATTACAGGACGCGTCCTGAATGCGGTCGGCTAGGGATTTTGCAGAAAACCCCGCGAACACAACCGAATGAATGGCTCCAATGCGGGCACATGCTAAGGTAGCGATGGCCAGATCAGGTGTCATGGGCATGTAAAGACAGATCCGGTCTCCTTTTTTTGCACCCATGGATTTCAGCATGTTGGCGAAACGGCATACGCGCTCGAACAACTCACCGTAGGTAATGGTTTCTCCCGAATCTCCGGGGTTATTTTTTTCCCAGTAAAATGCCACCTGATCCTTGCGGGCAGGCAGATGGCGATCAAGGCAATTCTCTGTAATGTTCAGTTTTCCTCCGAGGAACCACTTTACGTCAAATGGATGGAAGCTCCATTCCAACACCTTATCCCATTTTTTGCGCCAGGTAAAGGTTTCCGCAATCCCCGCCCAGTATCCTTCCGGATCCTTTACACTCTTTTCGTACTGTTCTTTGTAAGCATCGAAAGTTTGAATTTTCTGGATCATCGTTCGAATCTTTTTAAGGGCTCCGGAAGAACCGGTCTCCGGGATTTACCAGCCCAGGATTTTTGCAAACATGAGCGGTGCCACAATGGAGGCGTCGGATTCAACAATGTGTTTGGGTGCTTCCACCGACAATTTTCCCCAGGTGATTTTCTCGTTGGGAACAGCTCCGGAATAGGATCCGTAGCTGGTGGTAGAATCGGAAATCTGGCAGAAATAGCTCCACAGCGGAGTGTCTTCCCTCTCCATATCCTGGATAAGCATGGGAACAACGCAGATCGGGAAATCGCCGGCAATACCGCCTCCGATCTGGTAGAAACCTATGCCTTTTCCTTTTGAGTTTTCGGTATACCACTCGGCAAGGAACTCCATATATTCGATCCCTGATCTGACCACCGAAGCGGTCAATTCCTTTTTGAGGCAATAGGAGGCAAAAATGTTCCCCAATGTAGAATCCTCCCAGCCGGGCACGATAATGGGAAGATTTTTCTGTGCTGCGGCAAGCATCCAGCTGTTCTTGGGATCAATCTGGTAGTATTGTTCAAGCACACCACTGGTCAGCATCTGGTAAAAGTACTGGTGCGGGAAGTAGCGTTCGTTCTTGTCCCTCGCGTTAGTCCATACCTGGTGGATATGTTTTTGCAAACGCCGGAAAGCTTCCTCTTCCGGAATGCAGGTATCGGTCACCCGGTTGAAACCATCATCCAACAGCGCTTTTTCGTCTGCCGGTGAAAGGTCCCGGTAGTTGGGCACACGCTTGTAAAAATCATGCGCGACCAGGTTGAAGACATCTTCTTCGAGGTTGGCCCCGGTACAGGAAATGATCTGTACTTTGTCCTGCCTGATCATTTCAGCCAGAGAAATACCCAACTCGGCCGTGCTCATGGCACCGGCCAGTGTGATCATCATCTTACCACCCGCATCCAGGTGAGCGATATAGCCGTCTGTGGCATCCTTCAATGCGGCTGCATTGAAATGCAAAAAATGCTTTTCTATAAAGTCAGTAATGGCACCCATTTGTTCAGAATTTGAAGCTATGATTGAACGCCAAAGGTAACATAAAAATGCTCTCGGGCAGGGTATAAAAAGCTTCAGAAACAGATCACATTCCGACAACATGGCCACGTGAATGATTTGTTTCCTTTGCGACCAAGTTGACGGTCCCGTTTCCTGCGGGATGACCCTGCGCTTATGAAATTATTTTTACGATTGACTCTACTGGCTGGCCTGTGTCTGCCGGAGATCTTGCTTGCTCAAGGTTCTTGCAACAATCCAAACGGAACCTTTTTCACAGATCCAAGCGGGATTCATTCACTGACCAGCGCCTTGGCAGCAGGCAAGTGCTTTGAGATAGATCACACTTCGCCCAGCACGTATTGTTACACCTTCCGGTTTCCCTCCTCAGGGCAGTTGCAACAATTCACCGTATATCATTATAAAGATTGCAACGGCGTTCAATGCACCCATGCCAGTTCCTCATCCACGCCCACCAACGGCTGTTACCATATTAGTTCGGGCAGTTGCGGTATGTCCATGCGGATGTATGATGAAGCATGTAATGACCTGGGCGATGGTTTTAAACTTGGATCAGGCAGTCCGTGTAACATGCAAGCCGATCGCATTTATTCACTGTGCATCACCAACAACATCAGCGGATGTTGCAGCCCGATGTACATTTGCCCCATCCTGGGATGTTCGGGGTCAAAGTCCTGTGGTTGTGCATTGATCAAAGGGGTGGTTTCCACAAAGGCATCTGCGCCCGGCAGCAACGACGGATCCGCTACGGTCAATGTAACGGGCACCCAACATCCCTCATATCTCTGGAGCAACGGGGCAACCACCAAATCCATCGGTGGACTTTCCCCCGGAAACTATTCGGTCTCCGTTACATCATCGGAGACCTCCTGCACAGACATCGAAAATTTCGAAATAACATCATCAGGGTGTGATTTGATTGCGAGCATCACAACTACCAACACCAGCACACCCCTCTCCAATGACGGGTCGGCAACGGTTCAAGTTACCGGTACGCAGAACCCTTCCTACCTATGGAGCAACGGTTCTACTCAAAATCCAGCGACAGGATTGGCGGCCGGCAATTATTCCGTATCCGTTACCGCTTCTGAAAATTCCTGTACGGATACCGAAACGTGCACCACCACATCCGGCTGTGAGCTGATAATGGGTGTTTCTACCGTTAACGCCAGCCATCCCGGGGCCAGTGATGGCACAGCTATGGTACAGGTTTCAGGGACGCAATCCCCGTCATATCAATGGAGTAGCGGTTCTACCCAAAACAATGCAACTGGGTTGGCTGCAGGTACGTATACTGTTTCGGTCACCGCCTCTGAGACGTTCTGTACAGATACGGAAACGTTTGAAATTACAAGTGGAAATGGGACAGGGTGTGACAGCTTATCGGTTGATTTTGCAAAAACCATCATGCCGCCTTGCGATTGTGGAAGCACATATCATTCCATCATTACCGCAAAACCATCAGGAGGTACCGCTCCATACGGTTTCTTGTGGGACAATGGATCTACGGTGTCAACAAGGACACAACTCCCGGGAGGAACCTATCACATAACCATATCGGATGCAAACAACTGCACACAATCCGATACCGTTTCCCTGCCTTTCTCCTTCTAAGCATTCCGGTTTTATATCCACATCTTGATCAACAAGTCCGGATCAAAGACTTACTAACAATTTTCCCATTCAGGGAAACAAAACTCACATCCCTTCACATATGCCATTCTGGCCATGGGAACCAAAATCAATATAGAAATATTTTCTAGTTATAAACAGCATTTATACCTATAAATGCACAAAATACTTTCACTATCAAAACGAAAGAATAAATCGAAACTTAGCTTTAGGATACTAAAATCACTAAATTTGATTGGTATTGCGTCGTGTATCCAGATTTTCGTAACAAAATTCCGGTGGTTATGGTAAGAAATTTACTCGGAATCCTCCTGCTTTCTTGCGTCCTTTTTTCTGGCAACCGTGTTTTTGCACAAGGGTCTTGTGCCAGTCCGGACGGAACCTTTTTTGACATGCCTTCCGGAGGCGTAGGAACTGTCGCTCAAGCGAATTCCAAAGGGCTGTGTTATGTAGTTAGTTCCCCCGGTACTTACTGCTACAAATTTCGATTTCCATCCGGCGGAACAATTTCCGGCACGATGGGCTATCAATTTAATGGCTGCAACGAAGGGAGCTGCGGAGGCATAAGTACCACTTCGAATGTTTCCCTTAGTGGATGCAATGATATAGGTATCCTAAGTTGCAGTGTTACCTCAATGAAGGTATACGATCAAAACTGCACACTAAAAAGCAATTCGTTTTCAGTTGGCACAGGGAGTCCATGCAACATGACGGCTAACCAGATATACACCGTATGCGTATCAACCACCTACCACAACTGTAGCAATCCGGCATATATATGCCCGATCCTGAATTGTTCTGGCGGCACCTGTGGTTGCATCCTCACCTCCGGTACCAGCAAAACCGATGTAAGCTGTAACGGTGGAAGTGATGGTACCGCTACCGTCACTGCCACCGGTGGACTTACCCCCACCTACCTATGGAGCAATTCCAAAACCACGGCCACCATTACCGGCCTTACCGCTGCAACATACACCGTAACCGTAACCTCCAATGGTGGTGCCTGTACAACAACCGAGACCGTCACCTTATGAACACACACAACTCGAACATGAACAAATGGTGGTGCCTGTACAACAACCGAGACCGTCACCGTTGGTGGACCAGCCTCCGCTACCAGTGCCTCCGCATCGGTTGACAACAACGTTTCCTGCAAAGGTGGATCCGACGGACAAGCCACTGCATCCGGCTCCGGTGGAACACCCGGCTATACCTACTTGTGGAGCAATTCCAAAACCACCGCTACCATCACCGGACTGTCTGCTTCCACATATACCGTTACTGTATATGACGCGTTGAGTTGCGCCAGCACCAAAACCATTACAGTAACCGAGCCAGCAGCGGCTCTCACAGCCACACCATCACAAACCAATGTTGCCTGTAAAGACGATGCAACCGGAACGGCAACCGCCACACCCGCCGGTGGTACCTCACCCTACACATATTTGTGGAGTGACGGACAAACCAACCAGACCGCGACCGGACTGACAGATGGCACATACACATGTACCGTAACAGATAGCAAAAGCTGTAATCCTGCATCCGCTGTTTCCATCACCATCACAGAACCCGCTTCTGCTCTGACCGCATCAACCTCGCAAACAAACGTTGATTGTAAAGACAACGCTACAGGCACCGCTACAGCAACACCATCCGGAGGTACTTCGCCCTATTTCTATCTGTGGAGTGACGGACAAACAAACCAAACCGCTACCGGGCTCCAAGATGGTGTATATGCGTGTACCGTAACCGATGCGAACGGTTGTACGCCCGCCTCGCTCACTTCAGTCACCATCACCGAGCCCACCGATTATCTTACAGCATCTACCTCTCAATCCAATGTAGATTGTAAAGACAATGCCACAGGTACTGCCACAGCTACACCCTCCGGTGGCACAGCTCCCTATGCCTACATGTGGGATGACGGACAAACCAACCAAACCGCCACCGGGCTCCAAGACGGTGTGTATCATTGCACCGTAACCGATGCGAACGGTTGCACACCGGCCTCGCTCACTTCGGTTACCATCACAGAACCCACTGATTACCTCACTGCATCTACCTCTCAAACCAATGTGGACTGTAAAGACAATGCCTCAGGTACAGCCACTGCTATACCATCCGGAGGTACAGCACCCTACACGTATTTGTGGAACACCGGACAAACAGACAGCACTGCCACCGGATTGGAGGACGGAGTATATACCTGCACCGTAACCGACGCCAATGGCTGCACACCGGCTTCTGTTACTACTGTCTCCATTACCGAACCGGCACTGTTAACAAGTTCAACCACCACTTCAACCGATGCCAGATGTAACGCGGGAAGTGATGGTGCCGGTTCTGTGATCATAACAGGAGGCACAACTCCCTACACATACATATGGAGTGATGGACAAACAGGATCCACCGCAACCGGATTACCCATTGGCACCTACCATGTGACGGTTCAGGATGCAAACGGATGTATATATACAGATTCCATTGAAATCAACCAGCCTGTTGAACCTCTGAACTTAACCACAAGCGGATCACCGGTAAGTTGTAAGTCCGGCAGCGATGGCACAGCCTCCGTATCAGGTACGGGTGGCACGCCAGGTTATACTTTTGAATGGGGTTCCGGCGAAACCGGCAGCAACATTTCCGGCTTGGTGGCCGGCATTTATTCCGTCACCGGTACGGATGCAAATGGATGCACATCTACCGGAACGGTTGCCATTACCGAACCCACCGCTGAAGTATCTTTTACTTCGGTATGGACCGATGTGAACTGCAAGGGAGGAAGCGACGGCACCGCTACGTTCACTCCTACGGGTGGCACGCCTCCTTATTTCTATGCTTGGGACAACGGCCAAACAGACAGCACCGCGACCGGACTTTCTGCAGGCACGCATGTGATTACCATTACCGATGTGAATGGATGTACCAGTCCGGAAGTCGGCTCCGTATTGATAGGAGAACCGAATGCAGCCCTTGCCGTTAGCGCCCAGGCTACCCAGGTAAATTGTAAAGGCGGGGATGATGGCACAGCTACAGCCGTAGCCAGCGGAGGCACAACTCCCTATTCCTATAATTGGAGCAACGGACAATCAACAGCTGTTGCAACCGGACTTTCTGCAGGAGCCTATCACGTTACCGTAACAGACGCCAACAGTTGCATGGGACCGGGCAGGGTTACGGTAGCAGTGACTGAGCCTGGTGCAGACCTGAGCGCCACTTCAACATATACAAACACACTTTGCTACGGGTCGACAGATGGTACGGCAACCGCTTTGCCTTCAGGTGGAAGTGCACCTTACTTTTATTTATGGAGCAATGGTCAAACCACCGCTACCGCTACAGGATTGGCAGCTGGCACCTACCTGGTGACAGTGACCGATGTCAACGGATGTACCCTTCCGTCGGGTGTGAGCGTGACCGTAGGGGAACCAACCGCCATCACAGCTACCGCCAACAGCACCGACGCATTGTGCGGTACCGGCAGCGGAAACGCCGTTGTATATCCATCGGGTGGAACTCCCGGCTATACCTATCAATGGGATGCAGGTGCCGGAAACCAAACCACAGCCACAGCCACCGGTCTTACCACCGGAAATTTTGTGGTTACCATTACAGATGCAAACGGTTGTACCTACGATACGGCCATTGCGGTGCAGGCAAGTCCGCCGGTTACAGCCACTGCCAACGGATCAACCCTGTTATGTTACGGCGGGGCAGATGGAACAGCTACTGTGAATACCTTGACCGGAATCCCGCCTTATGTTTACTTGTGGAGCAACGGGCAAACGGAACAAACCGCAACAGGCCTCATGGCGGGCACTTATCAGGTGACTCTCACAGACAGTGCAGGGTGTGTAGCAACTACCAGTGCCGCAGTGGACCAACCCCTTGAACTTATTGTAAACACCGTGGGTGATACAACGGTTTGCGACCAAACCCTTTTCTCACTTTCAGCTTCGCCAAGTGGCGGCACACCCGGTTACCAATATCTTTGGAGTGATCAGAATGCCAGCACCACATCTACCGTACAAGTTGTTGCCAACGGGTCCACTGTATTTCACGTGACCGTTACCGATGACAATAACTGTACGGGAACCGGAATGGTAGATGTGACCACCGATGTTCCACCTGCGGCTCTCTTCGGGTATAAGGTTATCCCGACCTGTGACAACATCCTGTTGAAGTTCTCCAACAAAAGCATGGGGGCAAACGATTTTGAATGGTTCCTGAATGATCACCTGTTCAGCACACATCAAAATCCCAACATCGAAGTCGGGTATAACGAAAACATTTCCGTAAAACTTATTGCTTACTTCGGTACATGTTCAGATACAATGGAGATACCCATCGAACTGAAGGATTTCAGGTTCTACAATCATCCGGAAATTCCGAACGTGTTCACACCAAACGGTGACGGCATCAACGATGTGTTCAGTGTTCACCTGGATGGCGATCTCAAAGAGTGCACCCAACTTATGATCATGAACAGATGGGGTGTATTGGTTTATAGTCCGCCTGGCGGCCAGCTGGCGTGGGACGGAAGAACGGCAGCAGGGTTACCGGTAACGGAAGGCACCTATATGTATATCATCCGCCTGAGAGAAACCCAGATTGCCGGCACTGTCATGCTCCTTACGAACCACTAAGCCCCGGAGGAGGCGGAGGAGGATCATCGTCGCGTTTGGGGAAAAACTTGCGATAAATCACCCCTGTAAAGATTTTCAGCTTGACCAGATAGATGGGGGCACTGACCGACTCCTCTATGATGCGGCTGCCGACCAACGCCTGGCGGTACCCGACACCAGATCCGACGCCGAGCCAATCCCATATCTTGTAATGCCCCACAATGGAAAGTTCCAGCAGGGTGATGCCTTGTTGACGGACATTCTCACCTGTGGCCGTATCCCTCAGACCGATGGACCCGAATCCCAGTTGTAAGGGAACGCTACACTCCCAATGCGTGTCGTGCAAAAGCACATATTCAATGTACGGACTGAAATACGCCAGATCGAACCTGGCATATACGGTATCCGGATACGTGATGAACTTCCGGTAAAACGGAGAGGAAAGAAAGTAATACCCCGCGCCCATGCGTACTTTGCTGCCATAATCAAGTCCCGCCTTGATACCAAAAATAGCTGCGTCGGAAGAAAAAAGGAATGAACGGCGTGAATCGAACCCGAACAGAAATTTCGGTTTTTCACGGAGGCTTGATCTGATGCTGTCCAGAAATTGTCCATGGCTGCATATGGGCAAACAGGTAACCAACAGCCATGCCCCAATCACGATCCGCTTTCTCATTGCCGCAAAGATAACCAATAGGTAACTGCTCCCGCTTGGTGATGAATTACTTTTCCACATCCTGTGATCTCGTGACGAAGCACCGTTTTGCTACCTTCGCAGCATGAGTCAGTCGGATCACATATCCAGAAAAAAAGAACACTTCCCCATCCAGGAACCGCTGCGGGACTACCTGGTCAAATACAACCGCGAAGTTTCGATCGATGTAAAGTATTCGGACCTGTTGCGCGCAGAACGCTCCTACCCGCTCACCGACAAGAACGGAAAAGACACATTGTGGGAACGCATGTTCTACCAGCAAAACGTGCACCGCGAACTCAATGAGGGATTGACCCGCATATACGCACATTTGAAAACGGAAGGAGAACTGTCGGTAACCAAACACCTGTTTGTGGACCGGATTGAATATTGCACTTTCGGAAATTCCAATCCATTCCGCATACGGATTGTGAACCAATACAATGACAACTACGACTACTTTTATGTCAAGCGCGCCGATGCCTCACGCATATACGGACTGGAACTCGAACACATCCTGTCGCCGAACCGCATCATCTATTTCACCGATCATGATACGCTGATTGAAGAACACATCATCGGTATTCCGGGAGATCAGTTCATCGCCGATTACCTGTCGCTTCCCCACCTGAACAAGGTGCGTATTGCGAAGGAATTCATCAAATTCAACGAGCGCTGTTTTGTACGTCTCCTGGGAGACATGCGCTCGTACAACTATGTGGTGGATATGATACAGGACTTTGAATCGGAACAGTACAGGATCCGTGCCATCGACTTCGACCAGCAATCTTATGAAGGTCGCATCAACCTGTACAAACCCCAATTCTTCAAGAACAACCTGGCCATGGTTCAACTCTGTATGGAGTTGTTAAATACCGATTCAGCCAAGCAGTATCAATATGAAGAACGCACCCTGATGACCCGACGTTTGGTGGCGTCGCAACGCAGGATTCGTGAACTGCTCGGTTGCCTCAGGGAGGATACGATCTCAACAGATGAAAAAATCAGGGAGCTGAGAAAGGAACTGGCCCTGCTGCATCAGAAGAAAGAATTCGAACAATGCCGCAACATGGGAGACCTGCTTGTACTGCATCTGCAGTGTTGCCTGCATATAGAAAAAGTGTCGATCTGATCAGGGTTTCGATTCCGTATCGGACTCCTTTTTGAGCACTTCCCTGAACACCAGCCGCATGTTCTTTCCGTCAAAGTAAATCACCTTGTACCTCTTAATGAACTTTTTAGTGGGAATAATGAACGTACTGTCGGAAGGCATGATTTCACAAGGATAATACAACACCTTCTGCTCGGTTGCCTGGTGTGTTTTGGGATCTATGTAACGCAGTGTGGTGATCAATTCGTTGCGCTCCGTGTATCTCCAAAGGTCAACAAAGTTTGAGTCGGTTCCACAACTGTCGAAAAGCGCCTGAATGGTTACCGGCTGGATGCGCCGGAGACGGATGGTATCACCCGGATAATAAAACCGCCTGGCTTTTTTATTGTACCAGTATCCGGTCACGGATTCTTTGCTGAAAGTCTGTGCCGTTGCGGATAACGAAGTCATCATCAACACCAGAAAAACGCAGGAAAGTGTATGGAATAATCGGCGCATGCAGGTGCAAAGATGGGATTTTTCATTCAAAAAACTGAAAAGACGCAATGTCGGTAGGGCTTTTAACGTGTGGTCGGTTATTTTCTATATCTTTCAGAATGCAAAAATGGAAAGTTGTTTTGGGTGTTGCGGCTTACCTTTTGCTTGTGGCGACCTTTTTCAAAGTGGCATCATTCACCGCGATAAAGAGGGCCGATCACCAGTTCGGAGACACCATCAACCTGGTTGAGATGCTCCCCTACCTTGTGAGTGTCGTGGGCTATATGGCAGCCCGGGTCTACTATTTCATACTTGTTTCTTCGGTTATCTTCCTTGTGGCCATCGTACTCTCGAGAAGAAAAAAACAGCACGTCGCCGAACAAATATCTGTTTGGTGCCTCGCCCTGAACGTTGTGGTGGTATGCCTGTGCTGGGCTATTGCGTGACCCCTGACACCTAAAATGGTCGTTTTTTTCGCGCTGACAATCAATCATTAAGCTACTTTTTCATACACCTGACACTTCCTAAAAGGCTGTTGATTTGGGGTGCATGATGCATAAAGACTATCGAATTTTGGTGTCATAAACCAAACCATGCGTCTCATGAAACACTTTACCTCCATCTTGTTTTTGATGCTCTGCACCGTTTTCGTTTCGCAGGCACAACTGAATGTACTTTACGTACTCGACACAGATATTGATTCAACCGGGAATGCCAACCTGACTGCTGCGCTTACCAACAGTGGTTGTAACTTCACCACATTTGACGCGGCCACCGACAGCGTGAGTCCGACCTTCTCAACCGATATGAGCGACAAAGACCTGGTGATCTGGTATACGGGCTCCAATGGTGTTGGTCTGCAACTATGGGCGGGCGCGGATACCATCAATACCGAGTTGTACCAATACCTGAACAATGGCGGATCCCTTTGGGTGATCGGAAACGATTTCCTGTATGACCTGTACGATGCACCTCCCGTGTATTTCACCCCTACCGATCAGGCTTCGGTTCTTTTCGGAATCGATAGTTATGACGTGCAATCCTACGGCAGCGATAGCAACACGGGCGTTTCTGAAATGGATGTGGTCAGCGGACAGTCAATCACCGCACAATCTCCACTGACTTTTATCTGGGCCACGCTTTGGTGGGCCGATGGCGTTACCCCAGCCTCCGGTACCCAAGCCGTGTACGAAATGGGGCCCGGATCCTATGCCCTCAGCGGAGCCGTATCCGGTACGTACTACGACAACAGTGTTTACAAAGTACTGGCATACTACTTCAACGCAGGCGTACTCGGCACCCAGACTTCCGTGGATCAAGCTGTGAAAGATGTGATAGATTTCTTCCAAACCACCGGTGTACCGGAGCAGGCTAGTGCACAATCGCTGCTGTTGTTCCCCAACCCGGTGCAGGACGAACTGCATATGTTCTGGTCGGGCCGTCAGGCACCGCAACATATGCGCATCATGGACGCTTCGGGCAGGATCGTGCGGGAACACACCTTGGCACCCCACACGTCAACTGTAAATATGCGCGATCTTGCATCGGGCGTCTACCACGTGCAGGTAACCCTGGAAGACGGGCAAACCGTTGGCAAAACCCTCATTCGATAGGTTTCGACTTAAAGGCATGCGGGGGCGCTAACCTGCTAGGGTAGAGGTGCTCCCGCATGTTCTTTGTAAGTTCCATTTCATTTTTTCAATTTTGATTGAATCCAACTGCTTTTTGGGATACTAAGTTCTAAAACTAAAAAAACGGCCATGAGGTTTGGAAATCTGACCCAGTTGCCCTAATATTGGTATGCTAAAAAATTGGCTAGAGCGTCCAAACTATCACAAAACCAAAACCCATGAAAAAAGCAGCTATTTTTTCGATTGCAGCGGTTCTTGTGCTTGCCTACTCCTGTCGCAAGGAAGATAAACAGGTGGTTCAAGGCATCACCCAACAGGAAGCCGCAGATATTGTTGAAGCTGGAGTATCCGATGAATATGGTGGTGTCAGCATGGAACTGCGTGACCTGACTGCAAACATCGTTTTCCCTACGAACAAGAACGGTTCAGGTGACCTCGCAACAGATGTATTCCATTTGTGCGACACCACAGTAACAGACACCATTCAGAACTCAGGTTCAGGTGGTCAGATCAGCTGGTCATTCTATTTTGACTACAGCAACACATATACATGTGATTCTGCCAGCCACCTGGAATCAATCCACACCGTTACCCATAAGAGTGGTGATTACCAGGGTCCTCACAGATCCTGTGATTACAACGCCAATGCTGACCTGACCATCACCGGTCTGGCTCCGGGTAACCACACCGTAACTTACGACGGTACCCTGCATCGCCAAGGTTCACATTCCTTTACTGATAAGAATGGCAATACCACCAGTGCAAATGCTACACTGGACGTAACATTGAATCAGGTTGTCGTGACCCGTTTCCTGGGCATGACCCAGAGCGGAACCGCCGACTTCACCCTGTCCGGCACCAATGCTCAGGGTACTGCATTCAATTACTCAGGTTCCATTCAGTTCCTGGGTAACCACAAAGCGATCCTGACCATCAACGGAAACACTTACAACATCCGGGTCTGGTAAGCTTCAAACAAACTATGATACCCCCAAAGGGCAGATGTTGCATCTGCCCTTTTTTATTGCCCACTCGATACCGGGATGGAAAAAAGTGCACCTTCGTAAAGTCATTGTCATTAACTTCATGCCCATGAACCACTGGCTTGTTAAATCAGAACCGACCACCTATGCGTGGGAACAATTGCTCAAAGACAAGAAAACATCCTGGGATGGCGTGCGGAACTATGCGGCCCGGCTTCACCTCATGGACATGAAAAAGGGAGACCTCGTGCTCTACTATCACAGCAACCAGGATCGTTCCATCGTAGGTGTAGCGGAGGTAACAAAAACCCATTACCAGGACCCCACGACAGACGATGACCGGTGGGTGGCCGTTGATATCAAGCCCGTTCAATCTTTCAATAAGCCGGTAACCCTGTCCGAGGTCAAGGCGGAACCCAAACTCCAACAAATCGCCCTGGTTCGTATCGGACGACTTTCGGTGATGCCCCTGAAGAAAACAGAGTTCGACTGCCTCCTGAAAATGGGTCAGACAAAACTGTAATCCCCTCTTTTGCCTTTCCTGCAAACGTCTTTTCACAGGCGTTGAACCATTTGCCGCATCACGCGTATGAACAGCATTGTTGGGTGTGCAGTTGCCATGATTACATGTTTCTAACCTGATCCGTAATGAGCGAAGATATACTCCGGTCCCTCATGCAGTTATTTGCCGTGATCGCCAAACAAGACGATGGCATTACGGAACAGGAACGACAATATGTTCGAAGTTTCCTTGAACAGGAACTCCCGCATGACATCGTAGAAACCTATTACAAGCTTTTCGAAAAACTGGCCTCCGAGGAGGAAGAAGACGAAGAAGGCAAACCCAAAAAACGCCGGTTGACCAGTGTTGGTGATTCGGTACGTACCATTGCGATCTGCAAACAGATCAACAACGTTCTCACCCAGAAACAAAAGGTAATCGTATTGGTCAGGTTGTTCGAACTGGTCAGTACCGATCGCATATTTTCCGAACAACGTATGGCCATCATTGACATGGTGGCGGGCGTGTTCAATATCAGCAGGGAAGAATTCAATCTGATCGAATCCTTCGCCATACATGAAGAACCGTCGAAACTGGCCAATCACTCCCTGTTGATCATCGGGTACAACAAAGGCCAGGTTGGCAAGCAGGTGAAGTTCATCAACTATGAACCCCTGAAGAACGCAAGCCTGGTTATCCTGAAAATCCCCAGTATCAACCTGTATTTCCTGCGGTTTTTTGGATCGGAAGACGTTCGGCTGAATGATCAGGCCCTGAAAAACAACCGCATTTACCTGTTTGCCAACGGAAGCACCATACGTTGCGCCTCGAACCGGCCGATCTATTTCAATGATGTTACTTCCCGTTTCCTGGAAGGCTTCACATCCGTGAAACTGTCTTTCAATGTAGAAAACCTCAACTATACATTCCCGAACGGAAAGGTTGGACTGAACAACGTCAATATCTCGGAAGGCCCAGGAAAATTGGTGGCCATCATGGGTTCCAGCGGCGCCGGTAAAACCACCCTGCTGAACGTACTTTCTGGTATCGAGCACCCCGATTCAGGTGAAGTGCGAATCAACGGAATCAACATCCACAACGAACCCAAACGCATCGAAGGTGTCATCGGTATGGTACCCCAAGACAACCTGCTGATTGAAGAACTCACGGTGTTTCAGAACCTGTACTACAATGCCCAATTGTGCTTCCGTGACTTATCCAACAAGGAGATCAAGCGGAAGGTGAACAATGTGCTGGAAAGTCTGGGGTTATCCGCCATCCGTGACCTGCAGGTAGGAAATGAACTGAACAAGGTAATCAGCGGCGGACAACGCAAACGGTTGAATATCGGCCTCGAGCTCATCAGGGAACCCTCGGTGCTTTTTCTGGACGAACCCACATCCGGTCTGTCTTCACTGGACTCCGAACATGTGATGGACCTGCTCCGGGAACTGACCCTGAAGGGAAAACTCATTTTCGTGGTCATTCACCAACCCTCGTCGGAGATTTACAAAATGCTCGACAAGGTTCTGTTCCTCGACAAAGGCGGACACCTGATCTATTACGGCAACCCGGTGGAAGCCGTATCCTACTTCAAATCACAGGACCACCAGATCAAGCGCACCATCGACCTGAGTACCATCCGGCCGGACGAGATCTTTGCCATTGTGGAAGCCAGGGTGGTGAATGAATTCGGTGAACTCACTGACAAAAGAAAAGCCACCCCCGAGGAATGGGTGGAAAGGTTCCAGCACCACCACCACGAACCCACCCTGCCGGACGTGGACGAGAGTCCGCCCAAAGAATTCCACATCCCCAATATGTGGGGACAAATGAAGGTGTTCTTCAAGCGCGACATCCTGGCCAAGCTCAGCAACAAACAATACATATTGATCACCCTGCTGGAAGCCCCGTTGCTGGCTTTCTTCCTATCCTTCATCGTCACCTATATCGATGATCCGAATTCAGACCATTACATCTTCCGAAACAACGAAAACATACCGGCATACATCTTCATGAGTGTGGTGGTGGCACTTTTCGTAGGACTCATTGTGAGCGCTGAAGAACTGTTTAAAGACCGCAAGATCCTGCAACGTGAAAAATTTCTTCACCTGAGCCGGAATGCCTACCTGCTTTCAAAAATGGGATTGTTGCTGATGGTCTCCGCCATCCAGTCACTGTTGTTCGTATGGATCGGAAACAGCATCATCGGTATTCAGGGAATGATGTTTCCATACTGGTTGATGATTTTCTCCCTCGCCTCCCTGGCCAATGTATTGGGATTGAACATCTCTTCCGCACTGAATTCGGCAGTGGCTATTTACATCCTGATTCCATTGCTGATCATCCCGCAAATGATCCTGGGCGGCGCCATGTTCAGCTACGAAAAAATCAACCGCCTGCTGGGAGGTGGTTACCGTGTGCCCTCCATCGCCCAGATCATGCCTGCCAGGTGGGGGTATGAAGGACTTATGGTTCATCAGTTTGTACACAATGCATATGAAGAGGCTTTTTACGAGGTGGAAAAAAAGGAGAGCCTGTACGACTACAAACAAAGTTTTTTTGTGACCGAACTGGAACGGATGCTTCAGGAAGCGGAAAAGGATATACGCACCGGACAAGTGACCGACCGCACCCGCAACAACCTGGTGGTGGTAAAGAAAGAAATCACCCTGGAAGTGGTCTCGAACCCGCAGTTGAAGGTCATTGACCTCCGCGGTCTGGATGCAGACGACTACCAGGTGGAATCGTTCGGCATCGCGCGTGAAACGCTGAACAAGATCAGCGCCGGTTATATGCTGGGGTACAATTCTCAGGTGTTGAGAAAGGAACTGATACTGGGTAAACTCAGCACCAGCAAGGAACAGGCTGAAGCCTTTCGCAACCTGCGCGACAAATACTACAACGATTACCTGGCCGACGTAGTGAAACAGAGGTTCTCCAAGCACAAAATCATTACCGACAACGGCCGGCTGATACCCATCCTTGATCCGATCTACCGGGATGCCAACCCGGATGACGGATGGATATCACTTGACAGCCCGTTCTACACCCCCAGAAAAATTCTTTTCGGCAGATTGACCGATACCCTTTATTTCAATGTAATCATACTTTGGGTGATGTCTTTCCTGCTATATCTCACCCTGTATTTCGACCTGTTCCGGCGCATTCTGAATCGCCTGCAGTCGCTGTTTGCACGGCTATTCCCAGCCAGAAACAAACAGGTGATGGCCCTCCCAATCCAACCAAAGGAATCTGAAGAACCCGAATCGGAAGTCCTTTAGTGTTATCATTTTTATTACTTTTCAGGCTAAGAAACGAACAGGAATATGTATAAATCCCTTTCCTTAGGTGTGTTGTTCACGGGCGTTTTGCTGACTTCATGCATGAATGACGAGAATGACGCACAGATCAAGGCCCTGGACTCCATCATGAGCAACCTTGAGATCGATACGGCCAATGTTTCGGGCGAAGTACTGGATCAGATCGTAAAAACCGTGCCCTCCCCCCTGGTGATGTCATCGTTCCTGGAAGCCACCGGGGCTGAATTCTCACAGGATCTGCTGCACGACAAGGGCATGGCGGACGACTATGCCTCCGCCTTCCAGATGGCTGTGAACCTGGGCGTATACGGAGCGGATCTCGGTTACATCAACGTATATAAAAAGAACCACATCGCGGTGGATTACCTGAACGCGATCAAACGACTGGCAGACGGCTTGAAGGTGGGTCAGTTCTTCGACATCCAGGCCATGCGGCGAATGACCGCCAACCGGAACGATATTGACTCACTCATCAACATCACCACCCAGGGATTTGAAGACATGGATGTGTACCTGAAAGAACGGAACCGCGATGTGATCAGTGCCCTCATCCTGTACGGCGGATGGGTGGAAGGCACCTACATTGCCTGCCAGGTGATCGGCGACATGCCCAATCCACCCAAAGACATGATGGAGCGCATCGGCGAACAGAAACTCGCGCTGAAAAGCCTTTATGACCTGTTGTCGATCTATAAGCAACAACCCTATTTTGCTGCCCTGATCGAGGAGCTGGAAAACCTGCGACAGGCCTATGAAGGGGTTGAACTGATCACCGAGGATGCCGAAGCCACCATGGAAGAGGTAGACGGGGTTCTTACCGTTGTGGATCACAGCCAAAGCAGCGTTCGTATCACCGTGGATCAGTTGCGCGAGATCCGCACACAATTGACCAAAATAAGGAATCACATAACCAGTCAGGTATCATGAGAAAAGCCTCCGTATTCAGTTTCTTGGTCCTGGTCCTGATCTTACAGGCCTTCTCAACCAGTGAGGAAGGCGCCTGTGATGAGAAAAAACTCCATCAGCGATGTGCGTCATTGATGGATGACTATGCCCTTGTTAAGAATTTCAAGATCACCACCACCGAAGTACAGAAAGAATATGCCTACATGTTCAACAAGGGCACCACATACCTGATCACCATTTGTGACGACAATGTGGATAATGAACGGATTGTGGTAGAGCTGTACAGGGCAAAGAAACTCATCGCAAGCAGCTTCAGTCAGCGCACAAAAAAGCACTACAACAAAATGGCTTTCCCATGCACCGCCACGGGTATTTACAACCTGCGCTTTTCATTCACTTACGGTGCAAAAGCCTGCGGCTCCATTTCACTGGGCTTTCAGAACGCCCGAACTCCATAGGAAAACAGACCATGGAGACATGGTCTGCTCTTGAATCAGGAAGAGATCAGTTCAACACGTAGCGAACGCCGATGCCTGCCTGAAGCATCATCATACCCGGATTCTCCCATAACTCAACGAAGGGCGTGATATCCAGGAACAGGTTCAGGGGAAAACCGTCAGGTTGATAATCCACACCGATCACGCCATCCAGTCCGAGGTCTTTTTCAACCGAAGTGGCACTCCATTTCTGCGTCACCGGCTTGTGGGTTGCCAGGTCCTGGTAAGTTACATCGTACCAATATTTGATAGAGAACCACCGGATCTGACCACCTCCGCCGACATACCATTTCAAACCATCCGAGAGGTCATGATACATCAGGTAGTGTAATTGCATGGCACCGCCGTGGTTCACCCGGTAATCTTCCAGGGTATAGTCATCAAAACCACGCCAACGGTTGAAATTCCTTTCATAATAGTTGAACAGGCCGGCAAAAGATGCCATGCCTATATTGAATTCGAAGGCATGGTTTTCTCTTTTTTCGATGACCGAAAATCCCATCGGGTCACCGGCCCGGATACCCACCGCGTACTGGCCATAAGGTTTTCCGTAATGATCTTCCTGCGCAATGGCAGGGCAACACGCCATGATGCATGCTGCAATAGCAAAACAAAGGTTTTTCATAAGGACACACACTTGAGAAACGGCAAGGTAGTGAACCCCGCCAAATCTTCAAAACAAAGCCCTATGACCCCTGGAGGAGATTAGGAGGCCACGCCCTTTCCGTGGCACTGCTTGAATTTCTTTCCGCTGCCGCAGGGACAGGGTTCGTTGCGGCCCACCTTCTTTTCCACACGAACCGGCTCTGCCTTAGGTTGGCTACCGTTATCCATGGGAGGACCTTCCGGCATGCCCGGAGGTGGCATCGATGCAGGTGTGCTGACACTTTCGGGCCGGCTCTCCTGCAGCTGTTCGGGTGCTTTCCGCGGCGGTGCTGCCTGTTGCACCTGGCTCGCCTCCTGAACGGGCAGGTTGCCCTGGAACAGGAAAGCCACCACCTCGCGATTCACCCGGTCTACCATTTCCTTGAACAATTTGAAAGACTCAAACTTGTAAATGAGCAACGGGTCTTTTTGTTCATACACCGCATTCTGCACCGAGGACTTCAGATCATCCATCTCACGCAGATGCTCTTTCCACTCGTTGTCGATCAGTGCCAGCACAGTTCCTTTTTCAAAAGCCCGAACCAATGCTGCACCCTGGCTTTCATAACATTCTTTCAGGTTGGCAACGATCTGAAGGGTTTTGATACCATCGGTGAAAGGCACCACGATGTTCTCGTATGTCTGTGACTGGTTCTCATACACATCCTTGATAACCGGGAATGCGGCGACGCCGATTTGACGTCCTTTCTCGTTGTAGTATTCCCAGGACCGCTGGTAAATTTCATCTCCCAGTTCATCCGGCTTGGATGCAAGGAATTTCTCTTCATCAATGCCGGCATCCACCTGAAGGATCCGCAGCAACTCCAGCTTGAATCCTTCATAATCCGAATAACCCTGGTATTCTTCGGACAGGCTCTCGCACACGTCCTTCACCATATTGGATATGTCTACACTCAGTCGTTCCCCGAAGAGGGCATGGCGCCTGCGCTTATAGATCACTTCACGTTGTGAGTTCATCACGTCATCGTACTCAAGCAAACGTTTGCGGATCCCGAAGTTGTTTTCTTCCACCTTGCGTTGCGCCCTTTCGATGGACTTGGTGATCATCGAATGCTGGATCACTTCCCCTTCTTCCAGGCCCAGCCTGTCCATCATCCTGGAAATACGTTCCGAACCGAACAACCGCATCAGGTTGTCCTCAAGCGAAACGAAGAACTGTGACGATCCCGGGTCTCCCTGGCGACCGGAACGACCACGCAACTGGCGATCGACACGCCTGGAGTCATGCCTTTCTGTTGCCACGATGGCCAGACCACCGGCATCCTTTACACCGGGCCCGAGTTTGATATCGGTACCGCGACCGGCCATGTTGGTGGCAATGGTTACCTGCCCCGCCAAACCGGCCTGTGCCACAATCTCAGCTTCCTTTTGGTGCAACTTGGCGTTCAAGACGCTGTGCTTGATGTTACGGATCTTCAACATCCGGCTCAGCAACTCCGATGTTTCAACCGAGGTGGTACCCACCAGCACGGGTCTTCCGGCATTGGTCAGTTCCACGATCTCTTCGATCACGGCATTGTATTTTTCACGCTTGGTCTTATAGACCTTGTCTTCCATGTCTTTCCGCTGGATCGGACGGTTGGTGGGGATCACCACCACATCCAGTTTGTAGATCTCCCAGAACTCACCTGCTTCGGTTTCTGCCGTACCAGTCATACCGGCCAGCTTGTCATACATCCTGAAATAATTCTGCAAGGTGATGGTCGCATAGGTTTGTGTAGCAGCTTCCACCTTTACATTTTCCTTGGCTTCGATGGCCTGGTGAAGACCGTCGGAGTAGCGGCGACCTTCCATGATGCGACCGGTTTGCTCATCCACGATCTTGATCTTTCCATCCATGATCACATATTCCACATCCTTTTCAAACAGGGTGTAGGCCCTCAGCAGCTGGTTCAGGGTATGGATGCGCTCACTCTTCACCGTGAAATCGCGCATGAGTTCATTCTTCAGCTTGGAGGTTTCGCCGTCGGGCAGGCCTCTTTTCTCGATCTCAGCGATTTCGGATCCCACGTCAGGCATAATATAGAAAGACGGATCCTCTCCCTGGGCTGTAATCAGGTCAATGCCTTTTTCCGTAAGCTCGATGGTATTGTGTCTTTCGTCTATCACGAAATAGAGTTCCTGATCCACCTTGTGCATTTCCTTTCCCTGGTCCTGCATGTAGTAATTCTCGGTCGACACCAACTGCGCCTTGACACCGGGTTCGCTGAGAAATTTGATCAATGCCTTGTTCTTGGGCAACCCGCGATGTGATCGCAACAGGGCCATACCACCTGCTTTGTCGTTTTCCTTTCCTCCTTCCGCCAGGTGCTTTTTGGCATCGGCCAGCAGTGTGGTCACGTAGTTGCGTTGGGCGCTCACGAGTTTTTCCACGCGGGGCTTCAGTTCGTGAAACTCATGTTTGTCGGCGCGCGGAATGGGACCCGAGATGATAAGCGGTGTTCTGGCATCATCGACCAACACGGAATCCACCTCATCCACGATGGCATACACGTGACCGGGTTGAACGAGGTCTTCGGGGTGATGCGCCATGTTGTCACGGAGGTAATCAAAACCGAACTCATTGTTGGTACCGTAGGTCACGTGGGCTTTGTACGCCTTTCTTCTTTCCGGAGAGTTGGGTTTGTATTTGTCGATGCAATCGACCCTGAGGCCATGGAACTCGAACAAAAGCCCCATCCACTCGGCGTCACGTTTGGCAAGGTAGTCATTCACCGTTACCACGTGCACCCCTTTACCTGTAAGCGCATTGAGGTATACCGGCAGGGTAGCCACGAGTGTTTTACCCTCACCTGTTGCCATCTCAGCAATCTTTCCCTGGTGCAGTACGATTCCGCCGATCAGCTGCACGTTGTAATGCAACATGTCCCAGGTGATCTCATTTCCTGCAGCAATCCAGCTGTTCGCATAGATGGCTTTGTCTCCTGAAATCTCTATGCTGGAGCGTGTGGCTGCCAGGTCACGGTCCATTTCCGTGGCGGTGACTTCCACCTTCGGGTTTTCTTTGAACCGCCTGGCCGTATCTTTCATCACAGCGAAAGCTTCGGGCAACAATTCATCCAGGGTGCTGCGGGTTTTTTCCTTGACGGATTTTTCCAGTTGATCAATTTGCTGGTAGATGTCTTCCTTGGAGGATATGTCGAGGTTGTCCTTTGCCTGAAGTTTCCCCCGGAGGTCTTTCAGTTTCTGCTCGTCATCGGCAACCGCCTTTTCAATGCGGGATTGAAATTCAGTGGTCTTCGCACGCAACTGGTCGTTCGAGAGCGACGATAATTTCTGGTATTCGGCGTTGATTTTCTCTACAAGCGGCAGAACCTCTTTCAGGTCGCGATCCGATTTATTACCGAGAATGCCTTTGAGTGCTTTGGTTAAACTTCCTAACATGGTGATAATGCCTGGTATGCTTTCTTCCGAAAAATTTTGTTCTCAAAAATCATCCGCCTGCTTGTCAGACAGGCATTGAACCGCCGAAACACGTTCCGATCATTTGTCGTCTCATCAAGGGCGGTTTCTTAAGAGAGCTGCAAAGTAACACAAAATAGAATCAATATGCCGGGAGACGTTCCCGACATTCCTTGCCCCGGTACCTTTCAAAAACCGGGCACAAAAAAAAAGGCTGTCGTTATGACAGCCTTCATGTATGGCAAGTGTGCCTGAATATCTAATATTCATCTTCATTAAAGAAGAAATCCTCTTTGGAGGGGTAATCCGGCCAAATTTCCTCGATGCTTTCATAGATCTCACCCTCATCTTCAATCTCCTGAAGGTTTTCAATCACCTCAAGCGGGGCTCCGGACCTCATCCCGTAATCGATGAGCTCGTCCTTTGTGGCTGGCCACGGGGCATCTTCCAAATAGGATGCTAGTTCAAGGGTCCAGTACATATTCTCTACTTTTTTTTGATAACAGTAAACGAAAAAACAGTCAAATGGTTTTATCTGCTTACAGACAATGTTTCCAAAGCGGGCAAATGTAAAAAAATATCCAAACCGAAAGACGCGATTGTTAAGTAATTTGTGAAAAGATTTCCAATGGGGTTTTCGACTACAACAGGAATGTGGTCAGGTGTTTACAGTTCAGGCTTCCACGGCATTTCTTCTGCATGAACCAAACGGGCCCAATATCGGCTGAGGACAAAGAGATAATCTGAGAGCCTGTTCAGGTAAACCAGGATGAGGGGATCTACCTGTTCCTGCAAGTTCAGAGCCACCGTTGCACGCTCTGCACGCCGGCAGACACACCTGGCAAGATGACACCAGGAGACAGCAGGATGACCACCCGGTAAAACAAAATGCTTCATCGGTGGCAAATGGCCTTCCATCTCATCAATCTTCCCCTCAAGAAAATTTATATCGTCCTGGGTAACTTTCGGGGTTTTCACATTTTTCTTCGTGGGATCGGTTGCAAGCTGTGACCCGAGGGTGAACAAGCGATCCTGGATGCGCACCAGCTCTTCTTTGCAAGCAGCAGCCACTTCCTGGTCGCGCATCATACCAATGACCGCATTCAGTTCGTCCACCGTCCCGTAAGCCTCGATGCGAATGTGGCTTTTCGGCAGGCGGCTGCCACCAAAAAGTGCGGTGTTGCCCTGATCGCCCCCTTTGGTATAGATCTTCATACGGTGGATTGTCGTTGCAGAACGGTTCTCACATTCTGGTTCATGATGTCTGACTCCACCAATCCGTCACGCAAGCGGATCACCCGATGCGCATGTTCTGCGATGTCTTCTTCGTGGGTGACCACAATCACGGTGTTGCCCTTTGCATGGATCTCTTCGAACAATCCCATGATCTCAATGGAAGTTTTGGTATCGAGGTTTCCGGTGGGTTCATCGGCGAGAATGATGGATGGATTATTCACCAATGCCCTCGCCACCGCCACGCGTTGCCGCTGCCCACCCGACAGTTCATTCGGCTTGTGGTTCGCACGTTCGGTAAGGCCCACATCCGCCAGCACCTTCCAAACCTTCTCTTCACGCTCCTGCTTGGACAGGCCGGCATATACCAGTGGTAAGGCCACATTCTCAAGTGTGGTGTACCTGGGCAGAAGGTTGAATGTCTGAAACACGAACCCGATCTCCCGGTTCCTGATCTCTGCCAGTTGGTTGTCGCTTAACCGGCTCACATCCGTACCATTCAACCTATAGGTTCCGCTGGTAGGCGTGTCCAGGCAACCCAACACATTCATGAGGGTGGACTTCCCTGAACCGGAGGGTCCCATCAGTGCTACATAATCGTTGCGCTTGATGTCGAGCGTGATGGACTGCAACGCCTTCACCAGTTCACTTCCCATCAGGTAGTGTTTGGCAATATCCTGCAACTCGATAACCTTATTCATGGATGTTGTTTTTGAAACCGGGGGGTGAACTCATCAAAAATAGAAACTATATCCATACCGCATCTATGCATATTTAAGAACAAAGTGCTGCTGTGCCTGATCCCGCTTCATGAATACGACGCCCAGATGAAACAAGTCAATGCTTACGGTTACACCCGGATATTTGCAAACCTCTTCCCAGGCTTTCTCCATTTCTGCCGACCAATGAATATCATGGAACAGAAACACCGTTTTTTCGTGGGCATAAGGAAGGCATGCTTTAAAATAAGCCAGCGTAGGTTCATAGCGATGATTGCCATCGATGAACACCATGTCCAGCGTCCTTAGGTTTTTCAATGCGATCGGCAGGCCTGCATCGAACTCACCGGTAACCACCTCCACCACATTATCAAGATTGAGGGCATGCAGATTTTCTCTTGCGATGGCTGCCGTTTGTTTGCACCCTTCCAACGTGATCACCCTTGCTCCCGGATTTCCTTTAGCCAGGTAGGAGGTGCCCATTCCCAATGAAGTACCCAATTCCAGGATGGTGGATGGCGCAAAGTAGTTTGACATTCTGAACAGCAACCTGCCCCAACGGGCCGGCATGGCGCTGTGGGTGAGAATTTGGTGTACGGCCCTTTCGGGGCCCATGCCACCTGTTGAACCTGCACCGAAATCGGTGACTTTGATTTTGCGGTTGTCGTATTTCAAACGGCGTCTTGCTTCCTCGATTTCCCTGAACGCGTAGTATTGCTCATTGTTTGCCAGCACGTTCTCTATGAACTGGAACACAAACGGCGAATGTACTCCGTGCCTTGATTTGGCTATGCTCCGGTAACGTACATAACGCAGGGATGTCCGAAAAGTATCAAGAATGAATGCGGGAGAAACAGTCACTTAGTAATCGAGGCTTAATGAGAGATAAAATACGGGCTTCTTATGTACCTCACCGTCTTCAATGCCCCAAGCCCAATCTGTTCTCAGGAAATAGCCCCATACCTTGGCACGGAGTCCGGCACCAAAGCCCGCCACAATGGGTTCCACCTGGCGGGTCAGCGTTACCGAGATCGGTGCCTGATAATACGATTTGGTGTTAAGTGAGTTATCACTTGAGTATGGCGTGGTACCCGTCCATGCCGTTCCCATATCTCCGAATCCAACGATCTGGAAGTTATACAGAAAATCGGACTTCACCGGACGGGTGGAAAAATAGCGGAACACGGGTATGCGCACCTCGGTGTTGATGGCTGCAAAGCTCACACCGTTCCGGATACCTTGCAGGAACCCTCTCATATTGGTGGCCACTGCCTGGAAGGCATATGGCTGGGTATAATCGATGGGCACCGTATAATCGAATTTGGGGAACAACCAGTTGTCTACGCCGCCCAGGTAATAGATCAGCTTCTGGGTTCCGAGCGAGGTACTGGTGGCAAACCGGTTGGCCCAAATGATCTCCCTGTGAATACGCGTATAGTGGCGGAAATCCGCACCGAGTACGGCAAGATGGTCCTTGGTCGGGTTCAGGCGTGCGATAAAATTACCCCGCACAGAACCCATCACGTCCAGGTTGTTGTAGTATTCTGCAAACAGTTTCCACCTGCTTCCCAGCATCAGGTTCATGCCTTTGCTGCGCGTGTTGTCAAACACAAGTTCTCCTCTCAAGCCAGCACGGTTGGTGCTTTGGTTGTTCACCCTAAGGCTGATCAGGTCACTGGAAAGAAAGGCTGCTCGGTCGTTCCTGTAGATCATGGTCATGCGGGCACTGAGCACTTCATTGAAGGGCCACTTAAGCTTGTAGCTTATTTCATGCATGTGCACTTTTACAGGCCCGATCGATGAACCGGCAAGGAATGCCTGGCGGTGAAAGATCAATTGCTTGTCGAGCCTGTTCTTCAGGTTTTCAAAACTCAGCATGTATTCGTTGCTGTTCAGGTTACCGGCCAGCCTGAACCCACCGGTGATTTTGTAATCCTCCAACACGTCGCTCACACCGAACTTAAAGAGGGCATTGGGACCGGGCATGAAGTAGATCTCACCACCGCCGGTAAATGCCTGGTAATTGGAGTTCAGAAAACTGTTGTCAAGCTGGCTGATCAGCTGATCCACAAAGAAGGTCACATCGTAGTTGCGTTGGATCGGCAATTTGAATTCTTTGGGTTTGGTTGTATCCACGGGTGTTTCGTTGGAAGGTTCCGCGACCTCAGGTTGTTTGTCGGACTTACCTCCCCGTTTCCGGTTGCTGATGAATTCGTAGTTCTCCACATCAAACTCAAATTGCTGATCGATGTCTTCACCGTCGTAGTATTCCTTGGCGGTGTTGCCGCCCGTTAGCATACTATCCATCACTTCCTCTCCGGATTCCACACCGGGGAGATGGGCTCCGGGTTTCCACTCTTTCACCTGAACCGGACTTACGAACATGCGAAACCGTCCGTCTGCAAACATGAGTTCGGCCGCGGTTTTGTTTTTCATTTGTACATCCTGCTCGATGATGTTCCGGGAGTAGTTGGTGATGGGGGTGATCACCACCTTGTCGCGGTAGTGTGCCACGGTATCAATGTGGCTCAAAACGCTGTCGAGCTTGGCCACATACCTGTTGCTGATTCCATTCTCATCGGAAAGAAATGTAAAATGCGCCGAATCCAGTTCCTGGGGGTAATCCTCGTTCACATCCCGGGTGTTGGTGATCCGCTTGAGTACATCGGACCGGGTGGTGAGATCGTAGTAGTAAATGTCTTTCTGCTGGGGCATCAGGTCCATATCGGTTTGTGCCCGCAGTGTGTCATCAGACCGGTTGGATACGAACAGGATGCCCTTGTCTCCACGCACAAAACTCGGATGAAGGTCATCGAAGATATCGTGGGTGAGTTGCTCGTTGGTAAAGGAGGCGATGGTATAAAGGAAGATATCCGACTGTCCGTCCCTGATGCCCGATAGCACCAGTTGCTTGCCATCCTGTGAGTAGGAGAAGTCAGCAATCTTTTCGAAATGCAGAAACTCATTCTCATCCCAGTGCTTTCGTTTACCCTCCATCGAGTGAAAGTCAAGATAGAGGTGGCCTTTCTTCTCACGAATCATGGCGATGATTTTACCCGTCGGGTGCCAATCGAGAATTGGAAATGAATAATCCATTCTGTATTCCTGCCACTTGAAACCCTGTTTGAAAATCTTACTTCGTTTACCGGTCTCCAGATCCTGAACCCACACCTTGTACTTGCCCATCTTATTGGTAACATATGCCACTTTGCTGGCATCCGGACTCAATCTTATGTGAAAGTAGGCACGGTTTTTCTTCATGCCGGTCACCGCCAGTTTATCATCCGGAAGGTGGCGTGTTTTGTCTACATTGGTATACCGGTCTGTATAGTAATTCAGCCATTCGAAGGTGAGGTTCTTCATGGATGTCCCCAGCACAAACAGGAAACCGCTTTCAATGTTCCGGCTGATCTTGGTCATGTACAGAATGTTTGGGATCACCGATTCGCCGTAGATATCGGCGATGTATGCCCATATGGAATGACCGGCATACACGGCGTCTTCACCATCAAGTTTGTTGAACTTCCGGTATCGTCCGGAGATAATACCGTCTTTCACGCGGTTGTCCACTTCCTTGTTCCAACTGGAGGCCATGTAAGACATCAACCCGTTCAGGTACCACTGCGGCAGGTTCAGGAATGCGGAATTCTTCAACATATCCTTAAGGTCGCCACCGTACATCATTTGGTTAACCAGCACCTGTGCCAGTCCGGCCCGGATCTCATTTTCCAGGTGGGCATGATCACCATCAAAATACAAAAGGATCTTGGTACCCACAATCCGGGTAACCCCCCCCGTGTTGTACTGCTCCTCACCCATCAACCCGATGTTGGTCTGACGCAGGTCGGACAATTTGTTGTAGATGACCAGCTGTACCTTTTTCTCCAACTGGTAGTCTAACTTTTTCTCAATCTCAGCCAGGCTTTGATCCGCCGACCGGGAGGCAAATACGGCGATGTTCTTTCCGCCTGTGTAGAAGTAAACGTCAAATTTCTTGAAGCGATAAAACGTCCAGAGCATTTCAATGCTTTGCACCCGGTTTTGCCCGAAACTCATCTGTGACCCGTTGTAATATTGGGCCGATGCAGCCGAGGGCAGCAGGAACAGGATCGCTGCCAGGCCAACGACAAATCTTGTAAAACGTGGGGTTATTTCGGACAATTTAAGGACCATGCTCCTTTGAAATCTAGCAAGTAAAGGTAACCATTTTGGATCAATCTTTTGTACTTTTGAACGGCAAATCCCATGCGATGATTCAAATCCAGTCTTTTACATTCAACCCGTTCCAGGAGAACACGTTCGTGGTATACGACCAGACCCGCGAATGCCTCATCATTGATCCCGGATGCAGCGATGCGTCGGAACGGGATGAATTGACCGATTTCATCGGATCCCATCAGTTGAAACCGGTTCTCCTTGTTAACACCCACGCCCATATTGACCACATCATGGGCAATGCATACATCGCCGGAAAATACGGGATCCCCATTGCGCTTAACGACCTTGATCTTCCCTTATTGCTGCACGCCCGTGAACACGGCCTCGCATTTGGGGTACACGTTGAATCTTCACCAGAACCTACCGTAAAACTGGAGGAAGGCAAGCCCGTTCGTTTCGGGGAATCAAGTCTGGATGTATGGCACACACCCGGTCACAGTCCGGGCAGCGTATGCCTGGTGGATACCAATGGAAAAAATGTAATTGGTGGAGATGTTTTGTTCAGGGGCAGCATCGGACGCACCGACCTGCCAGGTGGCGACCTGGAAACACTGCTGACTTCCATCACTGATAAACTGCTTCCCCTGGGCAACGACTTCACCGTGTATTCGGGTCATGGTCCCGCCACCAGCATCGGTGAAGAAAAGACACACAATCCGTTCCTTCAGCCCACTTTCCTCAATCGTTAGAAATCACATTCAAGAATAATATTATGACCGGCACCAACGCCTCCGACACAGCTTCACCTTCAAATACTGCAGAGATGGACACAAGCGTATCAACCCGCCTTTTTGAAGCGGCATGTGAACTTTTTCCGGGAGGTGTGAATTCGCCGGTTCGTGCTTTCAGGTCGGTGGAAGGCAACCCGGTATTTATTGACAGTGGCAAAGGCAGCAAACTCACAGATGCAGACGGCAACACGTACATCGACTTCTGCTGTTCTTGGGGGCCATTGCTGCACGGACATGCACACCCCGCCGTGCTGGAGGCCGTTACCCGTACCATGGCAAAAGGTACTTCTTTCGGTGCACCCACAGCCCTTGAAAACCAACTGGCCGAGCTGATCATCAGCAACAACAAATACGTGGATAAGCTACGTTTCGTGAGCTCCGGCACAGAAGCAGTCATGTCGGCCATTCGCCTGGCCAGGGGGTATACGGGAAGGGATAAAATTGTGAAGTTCGAAGGATGTTATCACGGACATGCGGATTCATTGCTGGTGAAAGCTGGCAGCGGACTGGTGACACTGGGCACGTCAAGTTCTGCCGGGGTGCCCGCCGGATGTGTAGCAGAAACTCTGGTGCTGCCGCTTGCAAGCAGAGAAGCTCTGGAAGATGTATTCAGGAAGTACCCGGATGAGATCGCGTGTGTGATCATTGAACCGGTTCCGGCCAACAACGGTCTGCTGCTACAGGAACCTTCCTACCTTCAATTCCTTCGAGAAATTACCGAGCAACATGGCACCCTCCTGTTATTCGATGAAGTGATCTCCGGGTTCAGGCTCGGCTTTGAAGGAGCGGCCGGTCATTATAACATCCGACCCGATCTGGTCACTTACGGAAAGGTGATCGGTGGCGGATTTCCAGTGGGTGCATTCGGCGGAAGCAACAAGATGATGGGTTGCATGGCGCCTGAAGGACCGGTATACCAGGCCGGGACCCTCTCCGGTAACCCGGTTGCGATGGCTGCCGGAATCGCCCAACTTACCCTGTGCCTTGACAAAGGCATTTACGAAAACCTGGCCGCCAAAACTTCCAACCTGTGCAACCGGATGCAGCAGCACGCCGATCAAATGGGTTATCCCGTGAAAATTTTCCGCATCGGTTCCATTTTCTGGCTGGCGCTCACTCGCTCGGAAGCCATACGCTCCGCTTCCGAAATCGATCCGGAAACCATGAAAACATTCGGACACATGCATCGGCGATTGCTTGAGAAGGGCGTGTACCTTGGACCTTCCGGATACGAAGTTTGCTTTGTGAGCACCGTTCATACAGATGATGACCTGGCCAGAGCGGGACAGATATTTTGTGACGTTATGGACGAAACCTGGGGAATTCAGCCGGCAAAGAGCCACTGAACCATGGCCACCCAAACGGCCTGGATGATGAGAAGTCCGTCGATGGCTACCAGGTAAAATAACTCCCCGGTTTGCTGAACTCCCCTTGCCACCCAAATGGCTGCCACCACAGCCGTACCTATGAATGTGAGTGACTGGTACGGGTGATAGAAACCCGTTTGAACGCCATGTGTGACCACCAGGGCCGCATGACCCAACAACAATGCGAAAGACACCATCAGGGATCTCTTATGTCCCAGGCGAATGGCCCAGGTAACCAGGCCCTGTCGGGCATCCTCACCGGCATCCCGCATATCAAAAGGGAGGGTAATGGCGGCCACGAACAACCACCGTTCCACGAAAACATACCATACATCGGTGCACGTCATGTTGGTTGAAAACGCCTCATAAGGAAGCAAAACAGTCACCATCACCCAAACGGTAGCGATCAAAGGCAACTTAAGAAAGGGCCAATACCGGATTCCCCTGAACCAACGGGCGGGAGAACGATACAACACCACCATCACCGTACACGCAATCAACATGGGATACACATGAGAAGGGAGGTACCTGAACGCTGCCAGGCAAGCAACAGATAACAGGATGTATGCAAGAAAAAATACCCGGGGCGGAGCACGCCACCAGTTGATTCGCTGCGCCTCATCCGACCCATCCGAATTGTTTCGGGCAGCCAGGAAACGATGAAGGGAATAGGCCAGCCAGGTAGCCACCATCACCAACACAACCAGGAACCATTGATAGGGGGAAAGATGTAATGGGGTGCCCATCGTTAACCACGCCTGACATGCCGCAGCCAATGCGATGATGATGTTTCCGTAGGCCAGTTTTTTCAGCATGCGGATGTTTACGGCCGGTTGTTCAAAATAACCAGACCGGCCAGGTAACCAGCCAGGCTACCGATAGCGGCATTCCTGACTTTCTTTGCACGGGCACGTGTGAGGTAACCCTCCACATACGCCTCGTCATTCATCCATTCAGGGTGAGGGGTTTTTCGGCCTTCCATCCGGGGAGACCTACCACCAATCAGCACTATCACCACACCCGAAGGAATGAGTCCGAAAATCGGACCCAGGTAGGCTGAAGTCACTCCGCTTGCCAATCCAACAATACCCGTCCACCCATTGTGATACGTACCCGCATCCTGCCAACCCCAAATGTAATGTTGCATCTGTTGGATAGAATACTCGTTGTCCTCCAGGGAATCCACCTGGTAGATGAACTCCTCCTTTCCGTTGGCATGGATGACGGAGAACACGCGTTCTTTGGACATGCTATGCACCTTCTCTTTCCCTGGCTTCTTATACATCACCTTAAAATCCTCCACACCTGTTAACACCAGGGACAGGGTATCTCCCCTGACAGTCACAAACCGATCGACGCTCTGGGACACCGCCGGCTGAGCCATGGAAAGAAAGAAACAGGCAAGCAATGCCATGTTTCCTAGATGTTTTAGTTTCCCGATAATGACTGTTTCTTCTCGCATGAGGCCAAAGGTAGAAAAACCTTGCCAGGGAAGGCGGTTAGGGTAAAACCAAAAATTGCCTAACCCGCTTTTTTTCTTGCCTTTTTATGTACATTTACACGTCGTTTTCACATCCTGTTTTTCAAACATTTATAGTAAGTTTCAGTATGAATGAATTTTCCTTCAGCCAGCGTCATATTGGTCTTGATGCGGCAGCAGTTGAAAAGGCCCTGAATACCATCGGTGCCAAGAGTGTAGGTGACCTTATCCAGGAAACCATTCCATCGCGTATCCGGTTGAAGAAAGAGTTGGACCTGGGCGAAGGCATGAAGGAACATGAATACCTCGCACACATCAGGAAGCTGGCTGCCAAGAACAAAGTTTACAAGAGTTATATCGGACTGGGCTATTACGATTGCATCACCCCTTCTCCCATTTTGCGTAACCTGTTTGAAAACCCGGGTTGGTATACCGCCTACACGCCGTACCAGGCTGAAATTTCACAGGGCCGTCTTGAAGCGCTGCTGAACTACCAAACCCTTGTCAGCGACCTGACCGCTCTTCCCCTTACAAACGCCAGTTTGTTGGATGAGGCAACTGCGGCAGCGGAGGCGATGATCATGTTCTTCAACATGCGCACCAAGGAGCAAACAGCAGAAGGCCATAACGTATTCGGTGTGGATGCGGGTTGTTTTCCTCAAACCATTGACCTGCTCAAAACAAGATCCATCCCCCTCGGCATCGCACTGGAGATCCGGCCGGTTGAAGAACTGGCCCAAATCGATAAAGCCTTCGGTGTGATCATTCAATACCCTGACCGTTCAGGTAAAATTTCCGACCACCGTGGATTGGTGCAATCGCTGAAAGAACGTCAGATAAAAACTGCCATCGCAGCCGACCTGATGTCACTGGCCTTATTGACACCTCCCGGAGAATGGGGCGCCGACGTGGCGCTGGGTTCCACCCAACGGTTCGGTGTTCCCATGGGTTACGGTGGTCCGCACGCTGCTTACTTTGCAGCCACCGACGATTTCAAACGCAACATGCCCGGCCGCATCATAGGCGTGTCTCAGGATGCGAAAGGCAACCGTGCCCTGAGAATGGCCCTGCAAACAAGGGAACAACACATCAAACGTGAAAGAGCCACGTCCAATATTTGCACCTCCCAGGTGTTGCTGGCCAACATGGCTTCCATGTATGCCGTGTATCATGGAAAAGAAGGCATCAGCAACATTGCCTCAACCATCCATGACCGTGCAGTGAGCCTGGCTGAGAACCTGGCTGCGATGGGATACCAGCCGACCCATGCAGCTTATTTCGATACCATCGGAGTGAATGCGGCCGAGGGCAAGATCCGCCCCATCGCTGAAAAGGCGGGTATCAATTTCCGGTACGAAGACGGTTCCGTTTTCATCAGCGTGGATGAAGCCACCGAGCTGGCAGATGTTCAAGACATCCTGAAAGTTTTTGCGGAAGCTGCAGGCAAGGGAGCCCCTGCAATCAAAGCCGGTGAAGGTCACACGTCAAAAATCCCCGCAGCGCTTCAACGCACCAGCTCATACCTGGATCATTCGGTATTTAACACTTACCGCACGGAAACCGAATTGATGCGCTACATCAAGAAGCTGGAAAACAAAGACCTTTCGCTGACGCACTCCATGATCCCGCTCGGATCCTGCACCATGAAACTGAATGCCGCTTCGGAACTCATGCCTGTGAGCATGAAGGAATTCAACGGCCTGCATCCGTTCGCACCGCTTAACCAAACCGCAGGTTACGCCGAAATGTTCCAGGGTCTGGAAAACGCATTGTGTGAGATCACCGGATTTGCCGCAGTCTCCCTGCAGCCCAATTCGGGCGCCCAGGGTGAATATGCCGGTCTGATGGTGATCAGAGCCTACCATGAAAGTCGCGGTGACCTGCAACGGAACGTTGCCCTGATTCCTTCATCGGCACACGGTACCAACCCGGCCAGCGCTGTCATGGCAGGCATGAACGTGGTGATCGTAAAATGTGATGAGAAAGGCAACATCGACCTGGATGACCTCCGCACCAAAACCGACAAACATAAAAATGAACTGTCGTGCCTGATGGTTACATACCCTTCCACGCACGGTGTGTTTGAGGAAGGCATCATGGATGTGACCAGCATTATTCATGAAGCAGGCGGACAGGTATATATGGATGGCGCCAATATGAATGCACAGGTCGGACTGACAAACCCGGCTATGATCGGGGCGGACGTATGCCACCTGAACCTGCACAAAACCTTTGCTATTCCTCATGGAGGCGGTGGCCCCGGTATGGGTCCCATCGGCGTGGCTGCCCACCTGGCCCCCTTCCTTCCGTCACACCCGGTGGTGAAGACCGGTGGAGATAAAGGTATCAACGCCATATCCGCAGCACCCTGGGGAAGTGCCAGCATCCACCTGATCTCCTATGCATACATAAAGATGTTGGGAGCAAGCGGATTGAAAGCCTCAACCGAGACGGCCATCCTGAATGCAAACTATATCAAAACACGACTGGAATCGCACTACCCGGTGCTGTACCAGGGCGACAAAGGTCGCGTGGCCCACGAAATGATCCTGGATTGCCGCAATTTCAAACGCACCGCCCAGATCGAAGTGGAAGACATCGCCAAACGCCTGATCGATTACGGATTTCATGCACCCACCGTTTCTTTCCCCGTAGCAGGAACCCTGATGATCGAACCGACCGAAAGCGAATCATTGGAGGAACTGGACCGGTTCTGTGATGCTATGGTTTCGATTCGTGAAGAAATCAGGGCCATCGAACAAGGAAAAGCCGATTCAGTGGACAACGTATTGAAAAATGCGCCACACACGGTGGAGGAAATTGCAGGCGATAATTGGGCGCACTCTTACGCACGCTCACAGGCTGCATTCCCGCTTCCTTACTTAAAAGAAGCCAAGTACTGGCCTACCGTCAAGAGGGTAGATAATGCCCTTGGAGACCGGAACCTGATCTGCACCTGCCCGCCTATGGAAGCCTACGCGGAACCAGCGGATGCGGAGGCCTGAAAAATTTGAAATGGAAAAGTGTTGGGATTTCATTCGTTTTTTGAGAGATTTTTTACCTTTGGCCACAGAGTGCAACCATACTTCAAAAACATTTTAATCCTTAACCCTAACCTAAATACGTAATTATGAAGAAGATCTACTTTTTAGCAGGTGCTGCATTCTTCATGAGCTCCGTTGCTTTTGCTCAGCAAGGCAACATGGTTCAGAAAGACATGAAGCCCGCTGCCCAAAACGACTTGGTCGCCAGCCCGGCCAATGTTCAGGATCCCGGCATTGCGGCCGTTGGAGATACCATCTGGTCTGAGGACTTCAAAGACAGCATCCCCGCAGGATGGACCGTTGTAGACAATACCTCTAACGGTTACGATTGGGTATGGACCACCAACCCCACGATCTCTTGTACCTACACCAGCACTACCTTTGCTGCCAGCACCGCTACCAATGGTCATATGCTGTTGTTCGGTGACAAGTACAACTCAGACGTAGCATGTACTCTATTGACCCAGCCTGTTGTTGACATGGACGCGTTCTTCCAGACCCCGGCCATGGATTACACCGCTTACCCTTCGGTATTCCTGAAATTCCAGCAGTCTTTCCGTTACTGCTGCAACAGCGGCACTACCAAGCTGAGCGTATATGTGTCCAACGACAGCATCACCTGGAAAGAATACAATGTGAAGGGCAAATACCCTTTCATCCAGGGTACCGGTGCCAACGCAGCTTCCAAGAACCCCACCTTGCAAACGGTTAACATTTCCGACGTTGCAGGCGGACAATCAAAAGTTTGGATCCGCTGGCACATGACCGCCGGTAGCCACTACTACTGGCAGGTGGACGACATCGCAGTTGTTGAAGGTAACACTGAGGATGCCGTGCTGATCGAAGAACTGGCCGACTTCAACTACATCGACGGAGGTTTCTACACCATGCTGCCCCGCAAACAGGGTCCTAACACACCCGTTACTTTCCGCAGCGCCGTGTTCAACAACGGTTCTTCTACCCTGAACAACGTTACCCTGAACGTAAAAGTGAAAGATGCCAGCAGCAATGCTGTGTACGACCAGACTTCCGCTGCCAAGACCCTTTCTTCCATGCAGCTGGATACCTTCGCCATCACCACTCCGTTCATGGCTGACACTTCATGCAGTGACATCGGTGACTACACATTTGAATTTACAATTGACCAGACTGAAACAGATCAGGATCCTGCCAACAACACAATCAGCGTTCCCTTTACGGTTACTGATACCGTATTCGGACGTGACTACGGTGTTGCAGGTACCACAGGTGGCCCGGATGCATGGGCGGACTGTACCGCTGATGGCAATGAAATTGCTACCATGTACGAGTTCTCTGCTGATGCAACCGCCACTTCCATTTCTTTCTACAACATGTCCAGCACAGATTCAAGCGGTATCTCCGTTATCCTGAACCTGTACCGTTTGGA
Organism: Flavobacteriales bacterium; assembly: GCA_020635855.1. NCBI lineage: Bacteria > Pseudomonadati > Bacteroidota > Flavobacteriia > Flavobacteriales > Flavobacteriales bacterium. Next base: position 94,304 of record JACJYZ010000004.1, read on the forward strand.
CATCAATGGCAACATCGGTTCCAGCCCGTATGCTTCTTCTGATCTTCGTGATCTGACAACCGCTGACCTGGGCAAATGGATCACCATGCCATTCACTTCACCGGTTACCGTGGAAGCCGACAGTACATTCCTCGCTTCCGTTGCCGTATTCGGTTACAACAATGGTTACGACATCAACATCGGTACTGACCTGGTTGCCAACCAACCTGATGCGACTTCGCTCACCAACTGTGCGGGCACATGGGGTTGGATCAGCTCTCAACCGATGATCCGTTTGAATGCCAACGATGGCAGCGGTAACTTCTGCGTAGGTGTGAATGAAATTGAAAACGCTCACAACCTGCGTGTGTTCCCGAATCCGAACCAGGGTACCTTCAACCTCGTTGCAGAGAACCTGAAAGGCAAAACCACCACCATCCAGGTAACCAACGTGATCGGTCAGGTGATTTACAGCAAGGAAGTTCGCACCGGCGCTTCATACATGAGCGAAACGGTTGATCTTTCCTCAGCACAGAAAGGCCTGTACTTCGTGAAGTTGATCAACAACAACGCCGAAAGCGTACACAAGGTGATTGTGCAGTAAGCACAGCCTTCTCAAATAACAAGAAAAAGCCCTGCAGGAATGCGGGGCTTTTTTTATGCTCTAGAAATAAGATAAAGGGAGAACTACTTTTCCTTCAATCGCTTCAGAAACTTGGAAGCGTAAACAAAGTGGTTGATCTCCGGGTTGTCAGTCTCAAGAATGGATTCATTGTCGCCTTCCCACCATTTGTTGCCCTGGTGAATGAAAACGATCTTATCGCCAATCTCCATCACCGAATTCATGTCGTGCGTGTTGATGATGGTGGTGATGTTGTATTCCTGCGTGATCTCCTTGATGAGGTTATCAATAACAATGGATGTTTGCGGGTCCAGACCTGAATTGGGTTCATCGCAAAACAGGTATTTGGGCTTCATGGCGATGGCCCTGGCGATGGCCACGCGTTTCTGCATGCCACCGCTGATCTCAGACGGATACAGCTTGTTCACGTTTTCAAGACGCACACGCTGAAGACAGAAGTTCACACGGTCCAGCATTTCCTTTTCGGTCATGCCAGAGAACATGGTCAACGGAAACTTGATATTCTCTTCCACATTCAGCGAATCGAACAACGCACCTCCCTGGAAAAGCATACCAATTTCCCGCCGGAGAACTTTCCGCTCTTCCAGCTTCATGTTCGTGAAATTGCGATCGTCATAGTATATCTCTCCGCCGTCCACTTCCAGCAACCCTACGAGACATTTCATCATTACGGTCTTTCCCGACCCGCTTGCACCGATGATCAGGTTGGTCATGCCCGGCGCAAATGAAACCGATACACCCTTCAACACTTGTTTCTCACCGAAGGATTTGGTGATGTTACGCGCCTCGATCATATCAACAGCAATTGGGTGATCACGTAGTTACTGATGAGAATGGCAACACTGCTATATACAACAGCCCGCGTGCTGGACTGCCCCACTTCGAGGGCGCCTCCACGCGTATGATAACCATGATAGGCGGATATGGATGTGATGAGAAAGGCAAACACAACGGTTTTAATGAATGCATAGGTGACATTGAACGGATCAAAGTCGTACTGTATGCCATATATGAAATCATCTCCTGTTACCACATTCGACATGGAACCAGCCAGGTATCCGCCTGCTATGGCAAAACTCATGCTGATGGCCACCAGAATGGGGTTGATCAGTACGGCAGCCACCACCTTCGGCATCACCAGGTATCCCGCTGAATTCACACCCATTATTTCCAGTGCATCAATCTGCTCGCTCACCCTCATGGTACCAATTTCAGAGGCCACGTTTGAACCCACCTTACCGGCAAGTATGAGTGCTATGATGGTGGGGGAGAGTTCCAGGATCACAGACTCCCGGGTTGCAAAACCAATGGCATAACGGGGAATCCAGGCACTGTCAATTCCTGATGCAGTCTGGATCGTGATGACGGCACCCATGAACAGGGAAATCAGCACCACGATGCCGAGTGAACCCAGACCCAAAGAATCTATTTCCCTGCCGATCTGCTGTCGGTAGATCCGGATTTTTTCTGGGCGCTTGAACACCTGGCCCATAAACATACAGTAATTTCCAAGGTGGTAGAATACCTTCATCGGCAATAACGATCCTTAACGGGTGCTAAAATTAGCAATAATTCCGAACCCTTCCGGGTGTATGACCGAATACACTTTTGTGGTCGGATCCGTTGAATTGGACAATTGCTGCGGATTTTTGTAGTTTTGATTGCATAAGCCCACACCATGAAACAGGTTCATGCACGTATGTTGATTTTGTTGCTGGCAATTGTTCTGCTGGCACCCGGATGCCGGATCTTCCGCGGAAGAAACCACTGTGACACATGTCCGACGTGGAGCAAATCCAGCCAAAAACATCCCGCAAAAGACGCGCGCAAGCTGGTTTCAATGTAGGCTCCTGCCTAATCTCCATGCCACTTTCGTATTAAATACCCCCTTTTAGGTATTGAGAAAAAATCCCGGAAGGCGACCTTTGTATGGTAGCATATGAAGCGCGTGAAAACTTTGTCCCAACTGTTGCCCGGTGAATCAGGAATCATCGAAGCTTTTACAGACAGCCTGCTCTCGGTAAGGCTCAACGAGTTGGGTTGTTTGCCCGGCACGGTCATCCGGATGGGCAAATCCGCACCGCTGGGTGACCCGGTCATGGTAACCGTATCGGGTGCCTGCCTGAGCATGCGCAAATCAGAAGCCTCCACCATTCTTCTCCGCACCCCATCGCAAAAGACGGCTGACGCTCAGTGACAGCACATGCCCGATCTGACGTTATTCGAAAAGTAACCCTCATTGGCAATCCCAATGTGGGCAAAACCAGTTTGTTCAACGCCCTTACCGGCCTGAACCAACGGGTGGGAAATTTTCCAGGGGTAACGGTTGACCGCAAATCGGGTCGCTTTACGATAGATGGAAACGGGAACCAGCACGTCACCATTGAGTTGACCGACCTGCCGGGTACCTTCAGCCTGTTTGCCAATTCACCGGATGAAGCGGTTGCCACGCAAGTCATGCTGGATGACCTTCATCCTGATTACCCAGACCTTGCCCTGGTGATTGCCGATGCCTCCCAGCTTCGACGCAGTTTGCTGGTATGCTCACAGGTGATCGACCTGGGTATTCCCACCGTACTGGCCCTGAACATGCAGGATGTTGCCATCCGCAAGGGGGTAAACGTGGATGCGGAAGTACTGAGTGCCGGCCTTGGTATACCGGTGGTGGCCATCAATGCCCGAACCGGGCAAGGACTGAAACGACTCAAAGAAGTGATTGCATGGACCGATCGTGCCCCTTTACGGCCATTCCTGCAGCAGAACCAGTCTGACTTCAGGTTCATGCTGAATACATCCCAGCAAGCCTTTTCCTCCGGTAAGGGTAGCGCTGTAGCAACTTCTACCTTAAGCCAGCAGGAACTGCTTGAATTCCGCACCCGTCAAAGCCTGGATCGCTACGAAGCCATCGACCGCATCATCGAAAAGGTGCAACGGCAACACGATGCACGCCAACCTTCCCTTACCGAAAAACTGGACCGGATCCTGACGCACCGTGTCTTCGGATATGTGATTTTCCTCGGCTTGTTGCTCCTGATCTTTCAAAGCATCTTCAGCTGGGCCTCCTTGCCCATGGGTTGGATTGAAAGCGGGTTCACCCTCCTCATCGATACCCTGCGCGGGATCCTCCCTCCCAATTTCGTTACCAGCCTGTTGCTGGACGGGTTGCTGCCTGGCCTCAGCGGCATCCTGATCTTCATCCCACAGATCGCCCTGTTGTTTGCTTTCATTACCATCCTGGAAGACTCAGGTTACATGGCGAGGGTCAGTTTCATCATGGACCGCCTGATGCGGTCGTTGGGCCTTGGCGGGCGGTCTGTTATCCCGCTGATCGGTGGCATGGCGTGTGCCATTCCGGCCATCCTGTCAACCCGCACCATCGGTAGCTGGAAAGAACGCATCATTACCATCCTCGTGATTCCTTTCACCACCTGTTCGGCACGACTTCCGGTATATACATTGCTGATCTCCCTGGTGATCCCTTCCAACCGCCACCTGGGCCCGTTCAACATGCAGGGACTTGTATTCATGGGTATGTATGTGCTGGGGTTCGCATCTGCCCTTCTGGTTGCGCTGATCCTTAAATTCCTCATACCTGCCGGTACCCGGGGCGATTCCATCACCGAACTTCCGGAATACCGGCCACCCAGATGGAAAAACGTGTGGCTGACCATGTGGGAAAAAGTACGCATCTTTTCATGGGATGCCGGTAGGGTGATCCTGGGTGTGTCACTTGTTCTGTGGATTCTCTCTTCCAGTGGACCGGGGCACATGCCTTGGGATAAAGACCCGGATGGGGGCCTGAAACTGGAGGCATCCTGGGCCGGGCAAATCGGCAAATCCATTGAACCCGCAATCCGGCCGCTTGGGTTTGACTGGAAGATCGGCATCTCCCTGGTGACGTCGTTTGCCGCCCGCGAAGTATTCGTAGGCACCATGGCCACCCTGTACAGTGTAGACCAGCAAGACGATGAAGCGGTGTCTTTGAGGGAACGCATGCGGGCAGAAATCAACCCTCAAACCGGCAAACCCAGGTATGACCTTGCTGTGGGACTGTCACTTATGGCATTTTATGCCTTCTCACTTCAATGCATGAGCACCCTGGCCGTAGTCTACAGGGAAACAAAAAATTTCAAGTGGCCGCTGTTACAGTTTATTTTTATGGGGATTCTTGCGTATTTTGCAAGCCTGCTAACGTTTCACTTGTTTCAGTAGATTACCCTTACTTAAATATGGCCGCCCAAAGGTCCCGAATCCCTTACGAGCAATTGCGACATCACATCCCGGAAAATGCCTGGTTGTTGTTATGGCCATTGTTACAACGATATCCGCTCTCCATCACCCTTTGGAACCACAGACAATCTAAATTCGGCGACTACAAAGCGCCCCAGCGTGACGGAATCCACCATATTTCATTGAACAAAAGCCAGAACCAGTTCGCGTTCCTGATCACCACCATTCATGAACTGGCCCATATGGAAGTGCAGGAAAGATACGGCCGGTATAAACAACCCCACGGGCGTGAATGGAAACGTGTCTTTCAGCAAATGATGAATCCCTTCCTCGCCGCCGGATGCTTTCCTGAGGAACTGGCCAGGCAACTGGTGCGTCATATGACCAATCCCAAGGCAACCACATCATCCGATCCTTGCTTGATGAAGGTGCTTTCCGATTATGACGAGATCAAAGGAGTGATGCTGGAGGAAGTGCCTGAAAATGCAATCTTCCGCATGGAGAACGGCATGGTATTCCGCAAAGGATCGCGGCTTCGCAGTCGTTTCAACTGTTTCAGGGTTGACAACGAACGGTTGTATTACGTGCCTGCCCTGATCAGGGTGGAGCCCCTCTGACCGCCCTAAAAGGCAGGTGAGCCTTTAAACCCGTCAATTTTATTACCTTTGCTTGCCTATTAAATTCGATAGAATCATGCAAGCAGAAACACCATCCATCCAGCTGAAAGTCTCACACATGGCCGAAAACCTGATCGGTTCCGAGATCATCAAGCTGGCCCAGGAGATCAACGAGAAGATCAGCAAGGGAGAAAAGATATACAACCTGACCATCGGCGACTTCAACCCGAAGGTATTCCCTATTCCCGCAGAATTCAAGCAGGAAATCATCAGGGCTTTCGAGGAAGACGAAACCAACTACCCGGTTCCGAACGGCATGCCTGCGCTTCGCAAGGCCATCAGTCATTTCCTGTCGCGCCGCATGGGGGCATCCTACAACGAGCAGGAAATCCTGGTATCGGGCGGGGCACGACCGTTGATCTATTCCCTGTATCGTGCGGTTGTGGATGAAGGCGACACGGTGGTATATCCGGCTCCCTCATGGAACAACAACCACTACACACAAATGCTGGGTGCCAGGGCCATTTCGGTGGAAACCCGCCCTGAGAACAATTTCATGCCCACGGCAGAAGACCTTGCGGAGCACCTGGGTGAGGCCACGCTGCTTTCCTTGTGTTCGCCGTTGAACCCTACCGGTACGGTGTTCACCAGGCAGGCGCTGCAAGACATCTGCAAACTGGTAGCCGAGGAGAACGACCGGAGACAGAATGAAGGCCGAAAGCCCCTCTACCTGATGTACGACCAGATCTACTGGACCCTCACACATGGGGAAACGCAGCACTTCGACCCTGTTTCCGTACAACCTTCGCTCCGCCCCTACTGCATTTTCATCGACGGCATGTCGAAATCTTTTGCAGCAACGGGTGTCAGGATCGGATGGGCATTCGGTCCTGAGAAGATCATCCAGGATATGAAATCGATCCTTTCGCACGTGGGTGCCTGGTCACCCAAAGCCGAACAGATCGCGGCCGCACGTTACCTGATGAATGACGACGCGATCGATCGATACCTGAATACGTTCAAATCCGAGATCATGGCTCGCCTGGAAGGATTTTACACAGGTTTCATGGATCTTAAAAAAGACGGTTTCCCGGTGGATGCGATTGCACCGCAGGCAGCGATCTATCTGACCATTCAGGTTGATCTTACAGGCAAACAACTGCCGGATGGTACGGTGGTATCGGAAACCAGCCAGACCACCCAATACCTTCTGAATAAAGCGAAGCTGGGCCTTGTCCCCTTCAACTGTTTCGGCTCATCCCAGGATTCTACCTGGTATCGCCTGTCCGTGGGTACATGTACCCTGCAGGACGTGCAGGATGCCATCGCCAGCTTACGGAATGCACTTAGTCAACTGAAATAATGTCCCAGAACCATACCTATTGTGTGATCATGGCTGGCGGTGTCGGAAGCCGCTTCTGGCCAATGAGCAGATCCAATCGTCCGAAACAATTCCTTGATATCCTCGGAACGGGCGAGTCGCTGCTGCAACAAACTTTCAATCGCTTTCTAAAAATCTGCCCCCCGGAGAACATCATGGTGGTTACTCACCAAAGTTACAGAGACATGGTGGCGGCACAGTTACCATCCATTCCCAAAGACAACATTCTCGGGGAACCTTCCAGGCGCAATACGGCACCCTGTATCGCTTATGCAGCGTACAAGATCAAAGCGAAAGATCCGGAAGCACAGATGATCGTGGCACCTTCCGATCACCTGGTGCTGAAAGGAGAAGAATTTACACGCATCATCCGGGAGGCCCTGGCCGCTGTACAAAGCGCGCCGATCCTGGTTACCCTGGGTATCAAACCAAGCCGTCCGGATACCGGATACGGCTATATCCAATTCACCCAGGAGCATCTGAAAGGACATGACCCGGTGAAAAAGGTGAAGACCTTCACCGAAAAACCCAACCTGGACATGGCCCGCTATTTCATGGAGAGCGGCGAGTTCCTGTGGAACTCCGGGATATTCGTGTGGAGCGTGAACAGCATCACCGATGCCCTGAACCATCACCTTCCGGAAATATCCAGTGTGTTCGAAGATGATATGGACAAATTGAATTCGCCCGAGGAAGCAGGGTTCATTACCCGTGCCTATACGGTTTGCAAAAACATCTCAATCGACTACGGTGTGATGGAAAAGGCAGATAATGTATATGTGGTTCCGGCTGACTTCGGCTGGTCTGATCTCGGTACCTGGGGGTCTCTTTACGAGCATATGCCTCAGGATGACAACGCCAATGCCGTAGCTGGGAAAAATGTGATCCTTTACGACAGCAAGAATTGTGTGGTGCACATGCCGTCAGGCAAGCTTGCCGTATTGCAGGGGCTGGACGACTTTATCGTGGTGGAATCGGACAATGTACTGCTGGTTTGCCGGAAATCTGAAGAACAACAGATCAAAGAGTTTGTAAACGAAGTGAAAATAAGCAAGGGCGAGGAATTCGTTTAGATCTCCCCGCCCTTCCTGTTCATTCTTTCTCCCGCTTTACAGCGACCCGATCATCTTGGAAGGATTCACCCATTCGGTGAATTCCTCATCCTTTAACAAACCCAGGTCAAGTGCTGCCTTTCTCAGGGTCGTGTTTTCCTGGTATGCTTTTTTGGCAATTTTCGCTGCATTTTCATAACCGATATGGGTGTTTAACGCGGTCACCAGCATCAACGAGTTTTCCAGGTTTTCCCTGATTCGCGGCTCATTGGCTTCGATGCCTGATACACAGTTGGCATTGAATGAGCGGCAGGCATCACCGATCAGCCTTGCAGCCATCAGGAAGTTATAGATCATGACAGGTTTGAACACGTTAAGCTCAAAATGGCCTTGCATACCTCCTGCCGTCACCGCAGCATCATTGCCTATTACCTGGGCACATACCATGGTCATGGCCTCGCATTGGGTGGGATTCACCTTGCCCGGCATGATGGAAGACCCCGGTTCGTTGGCGGGGAGAATGATCTCACCGATACCACATCTCGGTCCTGAGCCCAGCAAACGGATGTCATTGGCAATTTTCATCAGGCTTACCGCAACCGTTTTCAATGCGCCCGAACCTTCCACGATGGCATCATGCGACGCCAGTGCCTCAAACTTGTTCTCCGCAGTCACAAAGGGAAGGCCGGTAAGCCTGGCTATTTCATCTGCTACCTTAACGGCATAACCTTTTGGTGTGTTAATGCCGGTACCAACGGCTGTACCTCCCAGTGCCAGTTCGGCCAAATGGGGAAGTGCGTTTTTCAGGGCACGAATGCCGTGGTCTATCTGAGAAACATATCCTGAGAACTCCTGGCCGAGGGTCAGCGGGGTGGCATCCATCAAGTGGGTTCGACCGATCTTCACGATATCGCTGAATGCAACGGCTTTTTCCTTCAATGCATCCCGAAGTTCCTCCAGGCCGGGGATGGTATTCTCCACCACCATCCTGTATGCAGCAATGTGCATAGCTGTTGGGAACGTGTCATTGGACGACTGGGATTTGTTCACATCATCATTCGGGTGGATGAAACGATCGCCTTCACCCAGCTGATGCCCCTGAAGCACGTGGGCACGGTTGGACACCACTTCGTTGACGTTCATGTTAGACTGAGTGCCGGAACCGGTTTGCCATACCACCAGCGGAAACTGATCGTCCAGCTTACCCTCCAGGATCTCATCGCAAACCTTGCCAATAAGGTCGCGCTTCTCTGCGGTCAACACACCCAGTGCGTGATTGGTGATAGCAGCGGCCTTTTTCAAATAGGCAAAGGCGTGTATCACCTCGATGGGCATGGTCTGACCACCGATGCGGAAGTTTTCTCTGGACCGCTGGGTTTGGGCACCCCAATATTTGTCGGCTGGTACCTGAACTTCACCCATGGTGTCTTTCTCTGTACGGAATGTCATAATGCGTTGGATTTATATGGTATCAGAATAGTTGCTTCACATTTTCCGGTGGCCTTCCGATCACGGCGCGTTTACCTTCCACCACAATGGGACGTTCAATCAGTATCGGATGATTTGCCAGGACTTTGATCCACTGGGATTCGGTCAGGGTTTTCCCTTTGTAGGAATCCTTGTAGAGATCCTCGCCCTTTCTTACCAGCGATTCGGCAGGCATTTGCAATTTGGTCAACAATTCTTTCAATTCCTTCTCTGACGGAGGAGTTTTCAGGTACTCCACGATTTGCACCGGTTTTCCGGCATCTTCAATAAGTGCCAGGGCTTCCCTGCTCTTCCTGCACCTTGGATTGTGGTATATCTTCATGGTCAGAAATGTCCGGTTGTACTAATCCCGGCCGAATTCCATCAGGTATGCCTTGGTGAATTCGTCGAGGCTTCCATCCATTACACCTTGCACATCTGAGGTTTCCACCCCGGTTCTCAGGTCTTTCACCAACTTGTACGGATGCATCACATAGTTGCGGATCTGAGACCCCCATTCGATCTTCTTCTTTTTACCTTCCTCTTCGGCGAGTTTTTCCTGGCGCTTGCGTATCTCCAGTTCATACAATTGGGATTTCAGCATTTTCAATGCCTTCTCCTTGTTTCTCAGCTGGGATCGTTCTTCCTGACATTCGATGATCAGACCGCTGGGGGCGTGTTTCAACCTAACAGCGGTTTCCACCTTGTTCACGTTCTGCCCGCCGGCACCACCGGATCTGAAGGTATCCCACGTGATATCGGCATCCCTGATTTCAATTTCAATGTTATCATCCACCAGGGGATATGCATACACGGAAGCGAACGATGTGTGACGCTTGTTGGCTGCATCGAAAGGCGACAAACGCACAAGGCGATGCACCCCGTTTTCACCTTTGAGGTAGCCATATGCGAGAGGTCCGTCGAATTCCAGGGAACAGGTCTTGATACCCGCCACGTCACCTTGCAACAGGTTTACTTCTTTGACTTTGTAACCATGTTTTTCTCCCCACATGATGTACATCCGCATGAGCATGGACGCCCAGTCCTGACTTTCGGTTCCACCGGCACCGGCATTGATCTGAAGAATGGCCCCAAGCTGATCTTCTTCCTTGGAAAGCATGTTGCGGAACTCAAGTTCTTCAACAAGCTTCAGGGTTTGATCATATTGGTGGTTGACTTCCTGTTCGGTACTTTCGCCTGCTTCATGGAATTCAAGCAATACATTCAGGTCATCAAACGCAGTTGCTACTTCCCCGTATGCCACGGTCCACTCCCGTACGGCATTCACTTCCTTCATGGTTGCTTCTGCCTTCTTGGGATCATCCCAGAAATTGGGTTGTTGGGTAATGGCCTCTTTTTCCGCCAGTATTTTCAGTCTGCCTTCGATGTCAAAGATGCCTCCTTAACGCATCCAGGCGCCTCTTCAGGTCGTTCTTTTGGTCGTTTGAAATCATAGGGTGCAAAGATAAAAGAATGTGGCAAAGAAATGCCTGAAGTATCAACGTGACCGGTTAAGTTCCGCCCAGACCAATGCAGGTTCAAACCCCTTACCTATAACGTATGCACCGATCTTTTGCCGCATTATGGGTGCGATTGCGTCTTTTCCGCCAAGTATCCTTTTCTTCTTATCGATCAGTGTTTTCATGGTATGGAGGTAGTCATCCTCATCAATCTCGGTCATGGCTTTCCGGATACAGTATTCTGAGATTTTCCGGCCTTTCAATTCACGGATGATGCGTATTCGACCCCATGCCTTCATCCTGAACTTACCCCTGGCAAAGGTTCTGGCAAACCTTTCTTCGTTGACAAAACCGTCTGAGATCAATTGAGCGATCACAAGCTCCACCTGTTGCGAATGCAGACCCAAGGTGTAAAGCTTGTCACGCACTTCCTGCTGACACCTTTCCTGGTATGCACAGTATGCTTTTGCTTTCTCCAGTATTTCAGGGGTGATTGACATGAACGCAAATGTAAGGTACATGTCATTGAAGTGGTAATTGTACATGATTTACCTCCGAATCCCGTTTTTGCCGGTTGTATCCGACATGAATCGCTCAAAATTTTCCCTCCATCAATCCCATATTTTCCAGAATCACCTAACAATTTGATTATCAAAACACAATGTTTCTCAAACAAAAAAATAACATTTTCTCAAGACATATTTTACACCAGCCCCCCGCAAACCCTTTGGTAGAACCAATTGAACAATTTCTTATTTTAGTGGTTCTTGGTTGACAGTTTATCGAAAAGTAGTGTATTACCTATGTTGTTTGAATTTTACTTGGTGCGGTGGGTATGAGCAGGAGAAAGAATTTTAATGTATTGTATTTCAGCTATCTACAAGTCATTCTTAGCAAAAGGTTGCAATCCCACATCTTCTGGAAGATTTTGGTAGTATTGCGGTGCGTTGATTGGCATAAATCACTGTATATCAACACCCTGCAGCATGTTACCCTGGATCGGGCTGAGCAAAAATGCGGATTGGGCAGATGCTTGATCAATGCAAAGTTTTGATAATAAGATAATTGCAAGCCAAAACCAACGGCGGTAATTTTGGCTACGTGATTTTCGACGAATTTTTGTAAATTATTTATAGGTTTTGCGTAGAATAGGATGCAGGGGTTGATTTGTAGAACAAAGCAAATTGAGGATTCAAAAATACCAGTACAAAACGCGTCATATTGCAAATAACCTCCGTGACAATAGCAGTAACAGAACAATTTAACAGACAGGATCGCATTGCCGTTGCCGGTTAACAGGCAGGAACACCTATGACCAACAAGTCACATATCTGTTCTATGTGGAGAGCTACAGGCATACTGACCGTATGCCTCGTGCTGTTTTCTCTCCTGCCTGCACGTGCCACACACGTGGTCGGTGGAGAAATCTATTATGTATGCAATGGCGGCTCCAACTACACCGTCACACTCAACGTTTACCGGGATTGCTACTACGCCGAAGCCCCTTATGATGACCCCGCTGCCATAGGGGTGTTCGACAAGAACAGCAACCTGGTGGGTACCATTTATATCAATTACCCGGGGTCCAGCACCATCTCTCCAACGCTCCCTTCGCCCTGTATCGAAGCCCCTTCAAATGTATGCGTGGAGAAAGCTTCATACACAAAAAACGTCAATCTACCCCCCATTCCCGGCGGCTATACCCTTGCTTACCAACGCTGCTGCCGGAACATCACCGTGGTCAATGTCAATGACCCTACCAATACCGGAGCCACATTTTACACCTTCATTCCCGACAAAGCAAAAGCTACCTGCAATAGCACACCTGTGTTCGATAACGATCCGGCTGTATATCGCTGCGTAGACATTGATGTCAATTACGATCACTCGGCCACCGACGCCGACGGAGACTCCTTGGTCTACTCACTTTGCACACCTAAAACATCGAGCAACGTGAACCCCATGCCGCAACCACCGGATAACCCGCCTTATACAACCATTTCTTGGAAGGCCGGTTATTCCAATACAGACATGATGAACAGTGCTTCTCCGCTGACCATTGATTCCCAAACAGGTTTGATCACAGGAACTCCTGATGCAACAGGTGTTTATGCTGTTGGCGTTTGTGTGAAGGAGTACAGAAACAATATCCTGATCAACTATACCACACGCGATTTCCAGATCAACGTGGTGGATTGTCCAGGTGACGTGGCCACCGACGTTACATCGGCCATGTCTGATTGCAGCACGCTCACCGTGGCTTTCACAAACAATTCTTCAGGGGCCACCAGTTATCTCTGGGATTTCGGTGATCCTTCTTCTACCTCTGACCAGTCCACCAGCACAAACCCGACCTACGCATACCCCGCCATCGGTACTTACAGCGTTAGCCTCATCGCATACTCCGCGCAGGGTGATGCCTGCAACGATACACTCACCGGATATGCCGCAACGGCCGATACCTGTCCGCCCTGTGACCTCACCGTCTCAACCTCCATCACAAATGCAGACTGTAATGCGTCTTGCGGATGTAATGCAGGCATTAGTAAAAGCGGAACTACACTCACCATCTGGAAGTGGACCACCATCAGTGGTACCTGTGCGAAACTGGTATGGACTGTTGCCTGTTCTCAATGTGCAAACGTCTCATTCAATTATGCAGGCGGATGCAGTTTCAGTGGACCAAGCTATTGCAGTGGCTACTTCATCTCTAACGGCAGTCCATTGGCCCTCAGCTGTGATGGTGTTAACATGCTGGGTGGTTCGCCACCATCATCCATGACCCGTGACACGATCTGGGGGGTCACCGCAGGACAGGCTACTGCCAACCCATCCGGCGGCTCATCACCTTACACCTACCTGTGGGCCAATGGCAAGACCACGCAAACGGCTACCGGACTCAACCCCGGTAACTACTATGTGACCGTTACCGACAACAACGGCTGCACCGCCACCACCATCGCTTCGGTCGGACAAGACGGCACCACCTTCTCCCTCAGCATGAGCAAAACCGACGAGACCACCTGTGCCAGTGACGATGGAACCGCAACAGCCACACCCAGTGTAGGAGGTACCTACACCTACCTGTGGACACCTTCCAGCAAAACCACCCAAACCATCACCGGACTGGCGGCAGGCACCTATTATGTGCTCGCAGACAAGAGTGCTACTTCATGTGACGAAGTGGGAAGCATCACCGTGGGTGAACCCAACACCCTGGCACTGACCATGGGAGGCACCGACCTGTCCTGCTATGATGATGGGTCGGGGGAAGTCAGCGTCACCGTATCAGGAGGCAGCGGACCATACGATTACCTTTGGTCGCCAGGCGGACAAACAGAATCTTCCGTATCCGGGCTTGATGCAGGTACCTATACTTTAACAGTTACCGACAACGGCGGCTGCGAAGAGACCGACACACAGGCGATCACCGAACCCGATGAGATCGTTACATCCACTTCAACCACGGCTACTTCCTGCTATGGAGACAGCGACGGTTCTGCTTCGGTCACCGCTTCAGGCGGAGCCGGCGGCTTCACATACCTCTGGTCCAGCGGTGGCACAGGCACCACAGAGAGTGCGCTGGCTGCTGGTACTTACACCGTAACGGTGGAAGATGCCGATGGCTGCCAGGAGACCCCCACTGCTACGGTCAGCCAACCCGCACAACTGCTCGCCGAACTGTTCAACTCTTCCGACATCACATGCGGAGGTTCCTACACCGGAGAGATCACCGCGGTCATCTCAGGTGGTACTTCAGGACAATCAGACGTGGAGATCTATGCCGAAGACTTTACAGGGTATACCGGAGGTACAACAACCGGTTCCGGTGGACCCGACTGGACTTCTACTGCCGGTACTTCCACTTCTTTTGCTACCGGGATCTCAGATGTGCTGCAAATATCCACGGGATGTTACGACAGTGAGTTCGCCGGTAACCAGGATGAGTATTACAGCATCTGGACACCTTCGGGATCAGGCACCGTATATGTGACCAAACTCTGGTACTACCAGCACGACAATACACTGAGTGGCGCCGAGACCATCCAGATGGCCATGTACAACGACGGGGGTGGATACACCAAAATATCCGGTTCTGATGCCACACTCACCGGGACCGGTGCAACAGGTTGGATATCCGGTGATGTGACCACGCCTTTTGCCATCACACTGGGCAGCACCTACTGGATCGCCGTGACTTCTGCAGCGGCTACCTACGATGTGCCCAGGGACGGTGGTTCCAACTGCGGAAGCTATCCCCCTACCGGTACCGGTTCTTACTTTCAAAGCGGTGGTTCTCTGGATGCCAGTGTACCAACCGGTGCTTCCCAATCGACCAGCCACTACATCATTCCGGGTATCACCTACTGCTCCAGCGATGAACTATTCTCCCTGAAAGGTACCAGCAGCGGAACGGAAAGCGTGTGGCAATCTTCTTCCATCGATATCTCCGGATGCACCAACATTGCACTTGACATCGACATCGCCGGGGATGCCGACAACGAGAACGGAGACTATCTCAAAGTTTACTATAAAATCGACGGGGGTAGTGAAAACAACATCATCGATGTCAGCGGAAACGGCCAGGACGGGGTCTCCAATTACAGTTCATTTACAACATACTCCGATGAAGCCATTTCCGGTACCGGATCTACACTGGACATTGTCGTACGCGCAAAAAGCAACGCCACTAACGAGTATTACTACTTCGACAACATCTCGGTTACCTGCGACCAGGCAGGTTATACCTATCTCTGGAGCGACGGACAAACAGATTCCATCGCCGCTGCCCTCGGCGCAGGTGCTTACACCATGACCGTTACCGATGCGAACGCTTGCACCGATACAAGGTCCATGACCATTGCCAGTCCGGGTGTACTCGCCGTCACCACTTCCAGCACCAACGAATGCGACGGGGGTAGCGACGGTACCGGAACAGCTTCCGCTTCAGGTGGCGTGCTGCCTTACACCTATCTCTGGTGCGACGGGCAAACAACCGAAACAGCTACCGGACTTTCCGCCGGTAGTTGCGGAGTTACCGTCACCGACGGAAACGGATGTACCGACAACGGATCGGTAACCATTTCCAATGCCGGGGGGGGATCCTCAAGTGCCGTGGAAGTCGAAGACTTCAACTGCGACTATAGCACCGGCAGCATTGACATCACCGTCAGCGGAGGCAACCCGCCCTATCAGTATACATGGAGTACCGGTGAAACAACCGAAGACCTCAGCACACTCTCGGCAGGCTCCTACAGCCTGGTCATCTGGGATGCCGACAACTGCTCCGAAGCCCAGTCCTTCACCATCAGTTGTATCGTAGGACTGCCTGTGGAGCTGCTCTCCTTTGATGCAGAAGCTGAAAGGGACAAGGTGCTGCTCAACTGGTCAACCGCCAGTGAGATCAACAACGACTACTTCACCGTGGAACGTTCCGCCGATGCCAACCACTTCGACAAGGTCTTCACCACACCCGGGGCAGGCAACAGCCAGCACATGATCTATTACAAAGGGGAAGATCCCGAACCTTACCCGGGCATGAATTATTACAGGTTGAAACAAACCGATTACAACGGCGACTTCACCTACTCCCACATGGTGGGCGTGTACTATGGTAACCCCAACCTCAGCGAGCTGCTGCGCATCTATCCCAATCCCGCCACACAGGTGCTCAAGTACATCGTCAGCTCTCCGGACGGGGGCACCCTATATGTAGACATTGTCGACATCACCGGAAAAAAGGTGATCTCTCAGGAACAGGTCATGGACAAAGGCATCCAACAGTTCCAGGTCGATGTATCCAAGTTGAGCAAAGGTCCCTACCAGTTCCGCTTGGTGATAGGCAACCAGACCTTTTCAGAGAATCTCCTCATACGATAGGTTCAACCGGGAAAGCCTGAAATCATTTTCTTGCAATAGGATCACCTCATCCTGATCTTTCCTTGCCGGCAAAGCTTCCAATCGGATGGAATTGGAACATTTTTGTATTTTCATGGCGATGAATTGTTCATTTGTCGAATAATTGTGTGTATTGCATGCTTGATCAATTTGGTTTGGCGCCGGCTGCAGTTGGCCTTTTAGGCCGCCAATATCTTATTCAGGCATTTCTGTTGAGCACATTTTAAATTACACAATCAACTGATTGCGTGTATTTTGAATCTGCTTGCGAGTGGAATTAAATGGTGGATTACTTTACTTTTTTACAGTTTCTTTGCCATGAACTGCATAGCCGGCCGGCTATGTCAGCAGGAAGAGTATTTTTCAAAAAAATGCATGCATATAATTAATTATCAACTTTTTACATGTTCGTCGAAACAAAATAAATGTATGTAAGTATTTTTTTGTCATTTATTGTAAAGAAATCGCAGCATTTGCGTAGAAGAAAGCGTGCAAATGCCTTTTACTATAGGCAAAAGACCGTAACCGGTATAAAGCAAAGGATAATTTGACCACCTGATAACCCAGGCGGGAACACCTATGATGAAGTACTCACATATCTGTTCTATACGGAAAATTACAGGCATACTGACCGTATGCCTCGTGCTGTTTTCTCTCCTGCCTGCACGTGCCACACACGTGGTCGGTGGGGAGCTTTACTACGTCTGCAACGGCGGTTCCAATTATACCGTCACACTCAATGTGTACCGCGATTGCTACTACGCCGAAGCACCTTATGACGACCCCGCTGCCATCGGCGTGTTCGACAAGAACAACAACCTGGTCGGTACCATCTACATCAATTACCCGGGATCAAGCACCATCGCTCCCACACTCCCTTCACCCTGTATCGAAGAACCTTCCAATGTGTGTGTGGAGAAAGCTTCCTACACAAAAAGCGTCAACCTGCCCCCCATTCCTGGTGGCTATACCCTTGCTTACCAACGATGCTGCCGAAACATCACCGTGGTCAACGTCAATGACCCAACCAACACCGGCGCCACATTCTATACCAACATCCCCGACAAGGCAAAAGCCAGCTGTAACAGCAACCCCGTGTTCGACAACGACCCGGCCGTATATCGCTGCGTAGACATTGATGTCAATTACGATCACTCGGCCACCGACGCCGACGGAGACTCCTTGGTCTACTCACTTTGCACACCTAAAACATCGAGCAACGTGAACCCCATGCCGCAACCACCGGACAACCCCGCTTATTCCAGCATCACATGGAAAGCCGGGTACTCGGTCAACGACATGATGAACAGCACATCTCCGCTGACCATTGATGCGGCTACCGGACTGATCACCGGCACACCTGAGGTTACCGGCGTGTACGTGGTGGGGGTTTGCGTCAAAGAATACCGAAGCGGCATCCTGATCAACACCACCACACGCGACTTCCAGTTCAACATTGTGGAATGCCCGCCGGACGTGGCCACCGCCGTTACATCGGCCATGTCTGATTGCAGCACGTTAACCGTTGCTTTCACCAATTCTACCACCGGGGCTTCCAGTTATCTCTGGGATTTCGGTGATCCTTCTTCTACCTCTGACCAGTCCACCAGCACAAACCCGACCTACGCATACCCCGCCATCGGTACTTACAGCGTTAGCCTCATCGCATACTCCGCGCAGGGTGATGCCTGCAACGATACACTCACCGGTTATGCCGCAACGGCCGATACCTGTCCGCCCTGTGACCTCACCGTCTCAACCTCCATCACAAATGCAGACTGTAATGCGTCTTGCGGATGTAATGCAGGCATTAGTAAAAGCGGAACTACACTCACCATCTGGAAGTGGACCACCATCAGTGGTACCTGTGCGAAACTGGTATGGACTGTTGCCTGTTCTCAATGTGCAAACGTCTCATTCAATTATGCAGGCGGATGCAGTTTCAGTGGACCAAGCTATTGCAGTGGCTACTTCATCTCTAACGGCAGTCCATTGGCCCTCAGCTGTGATGGTGTTAACATGCTGGGTGGTTCGCCACCATCATCCATGACCCGTGACACGATCTGGGGGGTCACCGCAGGACAGGCTACTGCCAACCCATCCGGCGGCTCATCACCTTACACCTACCTGTGGGCCAATGGCAAGACCACGCAAACGGCTACCGGACTCAACCCCGGTAACTACTATGTGACCGTTACCGACAACAACGGCTGCACCGCCACCACCATCGCTTCGGTCGGACAAGACGGCACCACCTTCTCCCTCAGCATGAGCAAAACCGACGAGACCACCTGTGCCAGTGACGATGGAACCGCAACAGCCACACCCAGTGTAGGAGGTACCTACACCTACCTGTGGACACCTTCCAGCAAAACCACCCAAACCATCACCGGACTGGCGGCAGGCACCTATTATGTGCTCGCAGACAAGAGTGCTACTTCATGTGACGAAGTGGGAAGCATCACCGTGGGTGAACCCAACACCCTGGCACTGACCATGGGAGGCACCGACCTGTCCTGCTATGATGATGGGTCGGGGGAAGTCAGCGTCACCGTATCAGGAGGCAGCGGACCATACGATTACCTTTGGTCGCCAGGCGGACAAACAGAATCTTCCGTATCCGGGCTTGATGCAGGTACCTATACTTTAACAGTTACCGACAACGGCGGCTGCGAAGAGACCGACACACAGGCGATCACCGAACCCGATGAGATCGTTACATCCACTTCAACCACGGCTACTTCCTGCTATGGAGACAGCGACGGTTCTGCTTCGGTCACCGCTTCAGGCGGAGCCGGCGGCTTCACATACCTCTGGTCCAGCGGTGGCACAGGCACCACAGAGAGTGCGCTGGCTGCTGGTACTTACACCGTAACGGTGGAAGATGCCGATGGCTGCCAGGAGACCCCCACTGCTACGGTCAGCCAACCCGCACAACTGCTCGCCGAACTGTTCAACTCTTCCGACATCACATGCGGAGGTTCCTACACCGGAGAGATCACCGCGGTCATCTCAGGTGGTACTTCAGGACAATCAGACGTGGAGATCTATGCCGAAGACTTTACAGGGTATACCGGAGGTACAACAACCGGTTCCGGTGGACCCGACTGGACTTCTACTGCCGGTACTTCCACTTCTTTTGCTACCGGGATCTCAGATGTGCTGCAAATATCCACGGGATGTTACGACAGTGAGTTCGCCGGTAACCAGGATGAGTATTACAGCATCTGGACACCTTCGGGATCAGGCACCGTATATGTGACCAAACTCTGGTACTACCAGCACGACAATACACTGAGTGGCGCCGAGACCATCCAGATGGCCATGTACAACGACGGGGGTGGATACACCAAAATATCCGGTTCTGATGCCACACTCACCGGGACCGGTGCAACAGGTTGGATATCCGGTGATGTGACCACGCCTTTTGCCATCACACTGGGCAGCACCTACTGGATCGCCGTGACTTCTGCAGCGGCTACCTACGATGTGCCCAGGGACGGTGGTTCCAACTGCGGAAGCTATCCCCCTACCGGTACCGGTTCTTACTTTCAAAGCGGTGGTTCTCTGGATGCCAGTGTACCAACCGGTGCTTCCCAATCGACCAGCCACTACATCATTCCGGGTATCACCTACTGCTCCAGCGATGAACTATTCTCCCTGAAAGGTACCAGCAGCGGAACGGAAAGCGTGTGGCAATCTTCTTCCATCGATATCTCCGGATGCACCAACATTGCACTTGACATCGACATCGCCGGGGATGCCGACAACGAGAACGGAGACTATCTCAAAGTTTACTATAAAATCGACGGGGGTAGTGAAAACAACATCATCGATGTCAGCGGAAACGGCCAGGACGGGGTCTCCAATTACAGTTCATTTACAACATACTCCGATGAAGCCATTTCCGGTACCGGATCTACACTGGACATTGTCGTACGCGCAAAAAGCAACGCCACTAACGAGTATTACTACTTCGACAACATCTCGGTTACCTGCGACCAGGCAGGTTATACCTATCTCTGGAGCGACGGACAAACAGATTCCATCGCCGCTGCCCTCGGCGCAGGTGCTTACACCATGACCGTTACCGATGCGAACGCTTGCACCGATACAAGGTCCATGACCATTGCCAGTCCGGGTGTACTCGCCGTCACCACTTCCAGCACCAACGAATGCGACGGGGGTAGCGACGGTACCGGAACAGCTTCCGCTTCAGGTGGCGTGCTGCCTTACACCTATCTCTGGTGCGACGGGCAAACAACCGAAACAGCTACCGGACTTTCCGCCGGTAGTTGCGGAGTTACCGTCACCGACGGAAACGGATGTACCGACAACGGATCGGTAACCATTTCCAATGCCGGGGGGGGATCCTCAAGTGCCGTGGAAGTCGAAGACTTCAACTGCGACTATAGCACCGGCAGCATTGACATCACCGTCAGCGGAGGCAACCCGCCCTATCAGTATACATGGAGTACCGGTGAAACAACCGAAGACCTCAGCACACTCTCGGCAGGCTCCTACAGCCTGGTCATCTGGGATGCCGACAACTGCTCCGAAGCCCAGTCCTTCACCATCAGTTGTATCGTAGGACTGCCTGTGGAGCTGCTCTCCTTTGATGCAGAAGCTGAAAGGGACAAGGTGCTGCTCAACTGGTCAACCGCCAGTGAGATCAACAACGACTACTTCACCGTGGAACGTTCCGCCGATGCCAACCACTTCGACAAGGTCTTCACCACACCCGGGGCAGGCAACAGCCAGCACATGATCTATTACAAAGGGGAAGATCCCGAACCTTACCCGGGCATGAATTATTACAGGTTGAAACAAACCGATTACAACGGCGACTTCACCTACTCCCACATGGTGGGCGTGTACTATGGTAACCCCAACCTCAGCGAGCTGCTGCGCATCTATCCCAATCCCGCCACACAGGTGCTCAAGTACATCGTCAGCTCTCCGGACGGGGGCACCCTATATGTAGACATTGTCGACATCACCGGAAAAAAGGTGATCTCTCAGGAACAGGTCATGGACAAAGGCATCCAACAGTTCCAGGTCGATGTATCCAAGTTGAGCAAAGGTCCCTACCAGTTCCGCTTGGTGATAGGCAACCAGACCTTTTCAGAGAATCTCCTCATACGATAGGTTCAACCGGGAAAGCCTGAAATCATTTTCTTGCAATAGGATCACCTCATCCTGATCTTTCCTTGCCGGCAAAGCTTCCAATCGGATGGAATTGGAACATTTTTGTATTTTCATGGCGATGAATTGTTCATTTGTCGAATAATTGTGTGTATTGCATGCTTGATCAATTTGGTTTGGCGCCGGCTGCAGTTGGCCTTTTAGGCCGCCAATATCTTATTCAGGCATTTCTGTTGAGCACATTTTAAATTACACAATCAACTGATTGCGTGTATTTTGAATCTGCTTGCGAGTGGAATTAAATGGTGGATTACTTTACTTTTTTACAGTTTCTTTGCCATGAACTGCATAGCCGGCCGGCTATGTCAGCAGGAAGAGTATTTTTCAAAAAAATGCATGCATATAATTAATTATCAACTTTTTACATGTTCGTCGAAACAAAATAAATGTATGTAAGTATTTTTTTGTCATTTATTGTAAAGAAATCGCAGCATTTGCGTAGAAGAAAGCGTGCAAATGCCTTTTACTATAGGCAAAAGACCGTAACCGGTATAAAGCAAAGGATAATTTGACCACCTGATAACCCAGGCGGGAACACCTATGATGAAGTACTCACATATCTGTTCTATACGGAAAATTACAGGCATACTGACCGTATGCCTCGTGCTGTTTTCTCTCCTGCCTGCACGTGCCACACACGTGGTCGGTGGGGAGCTTTACTACGTCTGCAACGGCGGTTCCAATTATACCGTCACACTCAATGTGTACCGCGATTGCTACTACGCCGAAGCACCTTATGACGACCCCGCTGCCATCGGCGTGTTCGACAAGAACAACAACCTGGTCGGTACCATCTACATCAATTACCCGGGATCAAGCACCATCGCTCCCACACTCCCTTCACCCTGTATCGAAGAACCTTCCAATGTGTGTGTGGAGAAAGCTTCCTACACAAAAAGCGTCAACCTGCCCCCCATTCCTGGTGGCTATACCCTTGCTTACCAACGATGCTGCCGAAACATCACCGTGGTCAACGTCAATGACCCAACCAACACCGGCGCCACATTCTATACCAACATCCCCGACAAGGCAAAAGCCAGCTGTAACAGCAACCCCGTGTTCGACAACGACCCGGCCGTATATCGCTGCGTAGACATTGATGTCAATTACGATCACTCGGCCACCGACGCCGACGGAGACTCCTTGGTCTACTCACTTTGCACACCTAAAACATCGAGCAACGTGAACCCCATGCCGCAACCACCGGACAACCCCGCTTATTCCAGCATCACATGGAAAGCCGGGTACTCGGTCAACGACATGATGAACAGCACATCTCCGCTGACCATTGATGCGGCTACCGGACTGATCACCGGCACACCTGAGGTTACCGGCGTGTACGTGGTGGGGGTTTGCGTCAAAGAATACCGAAGCGGCATCCTGATCAACACCACCACACGCGACTTCCAGTTCAACATTGTGGAATGCCCGCCGGACGTGGCCACCGCCGTTACATCGGCCATGTCTGATTGCAGCACGTTAACCGTTGCTTTCACCAATTCTACCACCGGGGCTTCCAGTTATCTCTGGGATTTCGGTGATCCTTCTTCTACCTCTGACCAGTCCACCAGCACAAACCCGACCTACGCATACCCCGCCATCGGTACTTACAGCGTTAGCCTCATCGCATACTCCGCGCAGGGTGATGCCTGCAACGATACACTCACCGGTTATGCCGCAACGGCCGATACCTGTCCGCCCTGTGACCTCACCGTCTCAACCTCCATCACAAATGCAGACTGTAATGCGTCTTGCGGATGTAATGCAGGCATTAGTAAAAGCGGAACTACACTCACCATCTGGAAGTGGACCACCATCAGTGGTACCTGTGCGAAACTGGTATGGACTGTTGCCTGTTCTCAATGTGCAAACGTCTCATTCAATTATGCAGGCGGATGCAGTTTCAGTGGACCAAGCTATTGCAGTGGCTACTTCATCTCTAACGGCAGTCCATTGGCCCTCAGCTGTGATGGTGTTAACATGCTGGGTGGTTCGCCACCATCATCCATGACCCGTGACACGATCTGGGGGGTCACCGCAGGACAGGCTACTGCCAACCCATCCGGCGGCTCATCACCTTACACCTACCTGTGGGCCAATGGCAAGACCACGCAAACGGCTACCGGACTCAACCCCGGTAACTACTATGTGACCGTTACCGACAACAACGGCTGCACCGCCACCACCATCGCTTCGGTCGGACAAGACGGCACCACCTTCTCCCTCAGCATGAGCAAAACCGACGAGACCACCTGTGCCAGTGACGATGGAACCGCAACAGCCACACCCAGTGTAGGAGGTACCTACACCTACCTGTGGACACCTTCCAGCAAAACCACCCAAACCATCACCGGACTGGCGGCAGGCACCTATTATGTGCTCGCAGACAAGAGTGCTACTTCATGTGACGAAGTGGGAAGCATCACCGTGGGTGAACCCAACACCCTGGCACTGACCATGGGAGGCACCGACCTGTCCTGCTATGATGATGGGTCGGGGGAAGTCAGCGTCACCGTATCAGGAGGCAGCGGACCATACGATTACCTTTGGTCGCCAGGCGGACAAACAGAATCTTCCGTATCCGGGCTTGATGCAGGTACCTATACTTTAACAGTTACCGACAACGGCGGCTGCGAAGAGACCGACACACAGGCGATCACCGAACCCGATGAGATCGTTACATCCACTTCAACCACGGCTACTTCCTGCTATGGAGACAGCGACGGTTCTGCTTCGGTCACCGCTTCAGGCGGAGCCGGCGGCTTCACATACCTCTGGTCCAGCGGTGGCACAGGCACCACAGAGAGTGCGCTGGCTGCTGGTACTTACACCGTAACGGTGGAAGATGCCGATGGCTGCCAGGAGACCCCCACTGCTACGGTCAGCCAACCCGCACAACTGCTCGCCGAACTGTTCAACTCTTCCGACATCACATGCGGAGGTTCCTACACCGGAGAGATCACCGCGGTCATCTCAGGTGGTACTTCAGGACAATCAGACGTGGAGATCTATGCCGAAGACTTTACAGGGTATACCGGAGGTACAACAACCGGTTCCGGTGGACCCGACTGGACTTCTACTGCCGGTACTTCCACTTCTTTTGCTACCGGGATCTCAGATGTGCTGCAAATATCCACGGGATGTTACGACAGTGAGTTCGCCGGTAACCAGGATGAGTATTACAGCATCTGGACACCTTCGGGATCAGGCACCGTATATGTGACCAAACTCTGGTACTACCAGCACGACAATACACTGAGTGGCGCCGAGACCATCCAGATGGCCATGTACAACGACGGGGGTGGATACACCAAAATATCCGGTTCTGATGCCACACTCACCGGGACCGGTGCAACAGGTTGGATATCCGGTGATGTGACCACGCCTTTTGCCATCACACTGGGCAGCACCTACTGGATCGCCGTGACTTCTGCAGCGGCTACCTACGATGTGCCCAGGGACGGTGGTTCCAACTGCGGAAGCTATCCCCCTACCGGTACCGGTTCTTACTTTCAAAGCGGTGGTTCTCTGGATGCCAGTGTACCAACCGGTGCTTCCCAATCGGCCAGCCACTACATCATTCCGGGTATCACCTACTGCTCCAGCGATGAACTATTCTCCCTGAAAGGTACCAGCAGCGGAACGGAAAGCGTGTGGCAATCTTCTTCCATCGATATCTCCGGATGCACCAACATTGCACTTGACATCGACATCGCCGGGGATGCCGACAACGAAGCCGGGGATTATATCAAGGTATACTATGAGATCGACGGGGGCGGGGAAAACAATATCATCGACGTCAGTGGCGCCGGACAGGACGGGGTATCCAACTACAGCACTTTCACAACCTATTCCGATGAAGCCATTGCCGGTACTGGGTCGGCCATGGACATCATCATCCGGGCGGTCAACAACAACACCAATGAATATTACTACTTCGACAACATATCGGTTACCTGCGACCAGGCTGGATATACCTACCTCTGGAGCGACGGACAAACCGATTCCATTGCCGTTGCCTTGGGAGCCGGGGCCTATACCATGACCGTGACCGATGCCAACACTTGCACCGATACACGATCCATGACCATTGCCAGTCCGGGGGTGCTTTCGGTATCCACTTCCAGTACCAACGAATGTGATGGCGGAGGTGATGGTACCGGCACCGCCGAAGTTTCCGGTGGTGTGCTGCCTTACACCTATCTCTGGTGCGACGGGCAAACCACCGAAACAGCTACCGGACTTTCCGCCGGTAGTTGCGGAGTTACCGTCACCGACGGAAACGGATGTACCGACAACGGATCGGTAACCATTTCCAATGCCGGGGGGGGATCCTCAAGTGCCGTGGAAGTCGAAGACTTCAACTGCGACTATAGCACCGGCAGCATTGACATCACCGTCAGCGGAGGCAACCCGCCCTATCAGTATACATGGAGTACCGGTGAAACAACCGAAGACCTCAGCACACTCTCGGCAGGCTCCTACAGCCTGGTCATCTGGGATGCCGACAACTGCTCCGAAGCCCAGTCCTTCACCATCAGTTGTATCGTAGGACTGCCTGTGGAGCTGCTCTCCTTTGATGCCGAACCCGAAAAGGACAAAGTCCTGCTCAACTGGTCCACTGCGAGCGAGATCAACAACGACTACTTCACCGTGGAGCGTTCCGCCGATGCCAACCACTTCGACAAGGTGTTCACAACGCCGGGGGCAGGTAACAGCCAGCACATGATCTTTTACAAAGGGGAAGACCCGGAACCTTACCCGGGCATGAATTATTACAGGTTGAAGCAAACCGATTACAGCGGTGAATCATCATACTCTCACATGGTGGGTGTGTACTACGGCAACCCCAACCTCAGCGAGCTGCTGCGCATCTATCCCAATCCCGCCACACAGGTGCTCAAGTACATCGTCAGCTCTCCGGACGGGGGCACCCTATATGTAGACATTGTCGACATCACCGGCAAGAAGGTGATATCCCAGCAGCAGGTGATGGACAAGGGTATCCAGCAGTTCCAGATCGATGTGTCCAAGTTGAGCAAGGGTTCTTACCAGTTCAGGTTGGTACTGGGCAATCAGACTTACTCCGAGAACCTGCTGATCAAATAGGTTGCATGGTGTTACCCGGGCATTTTCTTTATGTATCCTTAATGTTCTTTTTCTACACAAGTCATCAGGTGTAATGACTTTTGAATCCCATTTAAGTTTGCACATAATTCATCTTTATTGATCACTCCATTTCAAAAGGGATTCAGGCCCTATCCGGTCATCTTTCTGATTGCACTAACGGTATGTATTTCCATCGGGTTCAGTTCACCTGTGTCATCCGGCAAATACACAGAAGGGTATCATATCCGCCTAGGCGCCCTGAAAACAGAAGCAAGTCGATTGGAAGATATGATCCGGGCCGGGGATCCCACCTCGGCAACAGGTGCCGACGCATTGCTCCAACAGATCAACCGAACCCGGGTGGCAATAAAAAGAACCGACTTCTGGCTGCGGTACCTGGATCCCAATCTGTACCGAAACATCAATGCACCGCTTCCTGTCGAATGGGAAACGGAGGTGTTCGAGAAATTTGAAAAACCTTATCGGCGTATAGGTGCCGGATTGACACTGGCGGCAACCTATCTGAAAGAAGGAAATGTAAACCGGGATTCACTTCTTTGGCTGGTGCAGCAAACCCTGGAGGCCATTGACCGCTACCGGAAAGACAGCATTGTTTCCACCTTGCAAAGCCACCACCAGTTCTTCCTGTGCAACCGGTTGTTCCTGCTTAACCTGGCTGCCATCTATACCACCGGCTTCGAGTGTCCGGACACCAGCAGGATCATTCCCGAGTTGCAGATCATGCTGGAAAACGTTGATACCATATATGCGTCCTACCAAATCGATTTCCCATCATATGCGCTTTCGGACGATTATACATCCCTTTATCAAAAAGCGGTTGCATTTGTTTCCAAACAACCACATGAATATTCCCGGTTTGATCACTACACATGGATCCGTGATTATGTGAACCCGTTGTTCGGCATGAACCAGGCCATGATTCGTCAATACAAGGTGAAGTCACGAAGTGTTAACGACTACACACTGAATACCACATCCAATTCGATCTTCAGCAAGCAACTGTTTTATGGCCAGAACCAGAAAGGTATTTTTTCGAGGGTGTCCGATCCGACGCTGATCGAAGAGATCCGCGAGACAGGTAAATTGCTGTTTTTCGATCCGCTTCTTTCCGGCAACAATCAGAGAAGCTGCGCATCCTGCCATAAACCCGACCAGGCATTCACTGATACAACACGGCGTACCGCATCCGATTTTGAAGGCACTGCTTCATTGCCGAGGAATACCCCCTCCCTGCTGAACGTTAAATACAATCACTTGCTGATGGCCGACGGCAAGCACACGACCCTGCAAAAACAGGGTAGAGCCGTTGTTTCCAACCCGGAAGAAATGCATGCGATCCCGGAAGAGGTGGTTAACAAAGTGATGGATTGTAAACAGTACCAGAAAGCTTTTAAAAAATTCCTGGCCTATACACCACAAGAGAAAGTGGTGACATTCGAGCACATCATATCAGCCATCACACTTTACTATGGTCGTTTCAGTGAATACGATGCTCCTTTCGACCAGGCCATGAACGGAAAAACGGCTGCAAGCGATGGCGTACGTGAAGGATTCAACCTGTTCATGAGCAGGGCACAATGTGCCACATGTCATTTCATCCCGCAATTCAACGGAGTGAAACCTCCCTATGTGTCATCGGAATTCGAAGTACTGGGCGTACCTGCCGACACTTCGTATCGATCTTTAAGTTCCGACAGTGGACGTTACGACATACATCCCGTTGATGAAATGCTGTTCGCTTTCCGTACCACCACATTGCGGAACACCGGCAAAACGCCACCATACATGCACAACGGTGTTTTCAATTCACTTGAACAGGTGATTGATTTCTACAATGCCGGTGGCGGCGCCGGGCATCATTTGCAGGTTCCCAACCAAACCCTGCCATCCGACTCATTGCGACTCAGTGTACGGGACAAACAGCTGCTTACTACTTTCATCCTCTCCCTCAATGAAGACATTCCGACAGAAACCATACCCGAACAACTGCCTGTCTCCGGGAACAAAACCCTTAATACCAGAAAAACCAGTGGAACTTATTAAAAGAAGACGGATGCTATGGATGACCAGCCTGCTGGTTATGATGGCCTGTGCACAACAGCAAAAGGTAACCTATGAATTTCCGAAAGAAATGCTGGATGACGTGAAGGTGGCTTATAAAGAGGAGTGTGACAGAGGACAGGTTCTGTACGACCTGAACTGCGGAAAATGCCACACATCTTATAAGGGCAGAAAAAAAATTGTACCCGACTTTGATGACGACCAACTCACCGGGTATACGCTGCGAGAATCCAACATGCGGCATACCGAAAGCCTACCCGACAGCCTCGTAAGCGAGGAGGACCTGATCATCATCATGACGTTTCTGCGGTATAAGACAAGGAATGAGTGAAAACAGCAAGAGCATACTGTAAGAGCATACAGCAACAGCATACGGCATACAATGAGGGCACCGGATACTCGCTTCTATGATTCGGAGGTCTTGCCCGAAGTGTGTATCTGCAGAAAGTGTAAGGGGAATAAAAACAATTTGGAGCAAGGAAGCTTACGGCACCGAACTGTATGCTGTATGCTCTTGCTCCAAACTGTTTTTGTGGACTATCTTCACTTCCATGCCACGATGACCTGGAGATTCACTATTCTTCCATTGTCAGATTTACAATGCAAGGGTTGCCTTTGTAGTTCAATTGAGCAAACGTTGAGGCAAGCATGAGTCGCAATGCTTTTTTCCCTGCGGTTTTCTTAAAATAGGATTCCCGCCTTAGAGCATCCTGCTTAAACAAATAGAATTCACAAAAGATAAGAATCAACGGCCCTCTGTTGGCGGTACTTTTGGTTTTTCCCTGTTGATGGTATTCCAGTCGTTTTACAAGGTTGCTGCTATAACCCACGTAAAGAAGATGGTCCTTCCGACTGAATAAAATGTAGACACAATAAGGCAAGGGCATGACAGAAAAATTGGTGCCCTCTATACAAATGTAACAGAATCAAGAAGAACTGCCCCGCAGCAGAACTCGTGCCTCGTTCGCTTCGGGGCACCATACCCTGAAGTGAAAAAGCCCAGGAGTCATGCAAAAAGCCCGATGAGTGATCATCGGGCTTTTTCTACTTCAGGGGTGGTGCGGGAGGGAGTCGAACCCCCGACACAAGGATTTTCAGTCCTTTGCTCTACCAACTGAGCTACCGCACCGTAAAACCGGTGGCAAATGTAATAAATTTCCATTTACGAATACCGTTCCCACGATTTACCTTTATACTTTTGTCGGATGCGACGTCTTGTCATTGATATGGGGTCCAGCCGCACAAAGGTCGCCGTGTTCAACTCCAATGAACTGGAAAACCAAGCCACGCTGGAGGCTCCCATTGCAGAACAACTGAAAGATTGGCTACCGGATCCGCACACGATTCAGGCATGCGTCCTTTCCTCGGTTGCCTCCGAAGACCCTGCACTCCTATCGTTTCTTTCATCCTTTCCGTTCTTCGTGCAGGTGGAAGCAGGCATGCGCACCCCGCTGAAAATGGCCTATGAAAGCCCGGAAACACTCGGCAACGACAGGTTGGCTGCTGCGATCGGGGCCTGGTTCATCCACCCAGGTAAAGATCTGCTGGTGATTGATGCCGGCACCTGCATCACCATGGACCTGGTTACGCACGATGCCACCTACCACGGTGGGAGTATCAGTCCCGGTCTGATGATGCGGTTCCGTGCCATGCATCAGTTCACGGCGCGGTTGCCGCTGGTTTCGCCCTCCGACGATGCATCTTTGACCGGCAGGAATACTGCGGCTTCCATTCGCTCCGGAGCTCAGAATGGGATCCTTGCGGAAGTGGATGGAATGGTCGCCCGATACCGCCAACAATTTCCACATCTCAAGGTCGTTCTGACCGGGGGCGATGCTTCTTTCTTTGAAAGCAACCTGAAATTTGACATCTTTGTCGCCCCAAACCTGGTTCTGGAAGGACTGAATTATATACTGAATGAACATACGACGCACTGAGATCCTCATCTTGTCTCTGCTGACAGCAGGTTTGGCCCATGCACAAACCCGGAGCAATTCACCTTATTCCCGATACGGACTCGGGGAATTACACCACAACATGATGGGCGAATTCACCGGACTGGGTGAACTCTCTCTCCCCATTCGCCATGCCGCAACACTCAACTTCGACAACCCGGCATCGTTGACCGCTATCAACAGCACCATATTCATGTTCGGGTTTTATAGCGACATTTCCCGTATCGAATCCAATTCCATCACAAACCCACCCGTCAACAACAGTTCCTCTGCGGCCTACATGGCCCTGGGATTGCGTATTACCAAACCGGATCGGGCAATCAAATGGAGTTCGGCACTCGGACTGCTTCCCTACAGCGGGGTTGGATACTCGGTAGAACAAAACGTAAAAATCAACCAGGTTGGGAACGTAAAATACCGGTTTGACGGAAGCGGCGGATTGAACCACCTGGTATTCGCCAATGGATGGCAAAAAGGTCCGGTATCCGTGGGACTTAAAACCGGTTATCTTTTCGGTAAGATAGACCGGGAACGCCAGAACCTGCTACCCGTTGATTCTGCGGCATTCAACAGCGCCGCCAAAAGCCGTTTAACAGTGGGCGACTTCACCCTGCAAGCCGGCGTGCAACTGGAACATAAATTGTCGTTGGGATCCGACTCCGAAGGCAAGAAAAGGGATTCCCTCCAGCTGATACTTGCCGGCACACTGGACCCTCAATCCAACCTCCCGAATACCCGGGAAGACCTGACCGTTACCCTGATTAATCCGGGTGGAATCACCATCGACACCATCAATTATACCTATAAAAAGGGGCCATTGCTCATGCCACTCAGCTGGGGAGTGGGCTTGTCTGCCGGCCAGCAAAATAAAAACAGGAAATGGCTCGTGGGTGTTGACTATCGCTCCCAGTTATGGTCGAATTATACCCTGTTCAACCAGACAGATTCGCTTGGAAACGCCCACAAACTCAGCATCGGCGGCCTGTATCAACCCAGGCCCACGGCCATTGAATGGCGCGCCGGACTGTTCCTTTCACAAACCTATTACTTCCTGAATAGCACACCCATTAAGGAAAATGGCATAGCATTTGGATTAGGCATACCCATCGCTGACATGCGCAGCAATGTGGCCAATTATTTGAATCTTAGCTTCGTCATCGGTCAAAGAGGTACAACCGACAACAACCTGATCCGGGAACCATTTATGAGGTTCACTTTCGGATTTACCTTCCAGACCATGACATGGTTTTTAAAACGCAAATACGATTGATATGAAAGCATGTAAGAACATCTGGCTGGCAATTGTGATGATTTTCTCCAGCCTCCTGGCATCTGCACAGTGCTTCCAGCCGAAAGACAACGGAGAAAAATTCGGAGCGGACAGTGCCAAATGTGTTGAATACCTTTCGCTGTACGGCGAGTATTACAAACAGAAGAACTATGACATGGCCTACAAGCCATGGCAAATGGCCGTAATGAACTGCCCCCGTTCCTCCAAGAACCTTTACATTCACGGGCCTACGTTGATCAAAAACGCCATGCGGAACACCAAAGACCAGGCGCAACTTAAGTTGCTGCTCGACTCTTTGATGTGTCTCTACGATCAACGGATCGAGTTCTTCGGGCAAAAAGGATATGTGACGAACCGCAAGGCAATTGACATGTTCACCATCACCAAGAGCAGTGAAAAAGCATTTCCTATGTTCGTTGAAGGTGTAGGTATGGAAGGCAATGAAACGGAAGCCGCCGCGCTGATCTATTATTTCCAGTCGGCCTGTGACATGCTTGACAAAGACAAAATTACCAAAGAACAGGTGCTTGAGGTCTTCGAACAAGTAACCGGTATCATTGATGCCAACCTGAAAAAGACCCCGAACGATGAAGGTTATCTGAGCGCGCAGGAAAACGTTGAAAAGATCTTTGTTACTTGCGGAGGCATAGCAGATTGTGAATCCATGATCGCCATCTTCAAACCTCAATATGAAGAAAAGAAAGGCAACATCGACTGGCTGAAGAAAGTGGCCAACCTGCTTGACAGGCAGAAATGCACCGATTCACAGTTGTTCTTCGACGTAGCCAAACAGATTCACGCCCTGGAACCCTCTTCATTCTCTGCCAGCCTGATCGCCGGCGTATCCATTGCCAAGGGTGATTGCTCTACGGCCATCAAGTACCTGCAAGATGCCGTTGAACTTGAACAGGATGCCGAGAAAAAATCAAAATACATGCTGGGCATCGCCAAATGTCAAGCCTCGCAGAAAAACTTCGGAGCAGCAAAAAGCAGTGCTCTCAAAGCAGCCTCCATCCGGGGTGGTTGGGGTGAACCTTACATCTCCATTGCCGAATGGTGTGCCCAATCGGCCGGTGAATGCGGCGACAACGAGTGTCTGCAGAAAGCGGCGTTCTGGGTGGCTGTCGACTACCTGAACAAAGCACGCGCAGTGGATGCCTCCTGTGGAAGCGAAGCCGGTAAACTGATCAGCCGCTACAGCCAATACTTTCCCAACAACGAAACCTGCTTCTTCCATGGCCTCAAGGAAGGCGATGAAGTACAGGTGGGTTGCTGGATCAATGAAAAAACCAAGGTCCGCTTTTGAGGACATTCATCCCATTGAATCAAACGGGCTGGCACCATTGGCGTGTCATCCCGTTTCTTTTTTTGTTCTGGGCCTGTGAGAATGACATGGAAAAGGTGAACTTGATCACGCAGGCAGAAGAACAGGCACAGGAGGTGTCAAAAGACATCGACATCCTTTACAGCGATTCCGCAGCCATCAAGGTACACCTGACAGCCCCCGTGATGAACCACTTCGCGGGTGATAACCCCCGCCTGGAATTTCCTGCTGGATTGCATGTGGAGTTTTTTGATTCCATCGGTGAACCCAGCGCCAACCTGTCTTCCAGGTACGCCGTGCGAAATATCAATGAAAAGAAAATGGAAGCCCGCAACGATGTGGTGGTGGTGAACACCAAAGGTGAGAAACTGAATACCGAATACCTGGAATGGGACGAAGAGGAAGGAATGATTCATACCAATGAAAAGGTACGGCTTACCACCGCAACCGAAGTGATCTGGGGGGAAGGACTGGATGCCGACCAATACTTCCGGCACTTCCAGGTTCGCAACATCCAGGGCAGTATTCTGCTGGACGACCTGGATACGGATTCAACCCAAACCACACCATGAACACCATCTACCAGGTGCTATGGATCATTGTGGCCGCCATCAGCCTCGGAACCTCCATACTGGCAGCCTCAAAAGGAGATCTTCGACAAGCATTATATTTTTTTATCTTTACTTTGCTTTCCTGTCTGCTTTTTTGGCGCAGAAGGAAGATGTCTAGAAACGATTAAGATGGAACCGTCGGAGGATACCGAATCGACCCTTACCAAGCCTGTCAGGTAAGTTATGGAAACAGGCCTGGTTATTCTCATTTCCCTTTTCTTTTCGGCTTTTTTCTCAGGCATTGAGATTGCCTATATCACCGCAAACCGCCTGGAACTTGAGCTCAAAAGAAAGAAAGGCATGCTTTCCGCAAAGCTCCTTTCCTACCTGACAAGACACCCGTCTCGCTTCATCGGCGCACTCCTGATCGGAAACAATGTGTCGCTGGTTTTCTATGGTATTTACATGGCAAAACTGCTGGAGCCACCGCTTCGCGACTACCTTGCCACCGACGGTGCGGTGATGGTGGCCCAAACCATTCTCTCCACCTTACTGGTGCTTTTCACCGCTGAATTCCTGCCCAAAGTGCTTTTCCGGATCAACCCCAACGCCATCCTGAGCACCTTCGCCATCCCACTGTGGATCATTTACCACCTCATGTTTGTGCTCGTATGGGTGATCATCGGTATGGCCGAATTCATCCTCAAACACATTTTCGGTATCGCCATCACCGACCAACACCCCGTTTTCGGGAAAACCGACCTCGACCACTACCTCCACCTTGCCACAACCGGCCCCAATACCGGTGAAAATATGGACCCCGAAATCCAGATTTTCAAGAATGCACTGGATTTCACCAATGTGAAAGTGAGGGAATGCATGGTTCCCAGGACAGAAATCGTAGCGCTTCCCATCGATTCGGCACTGGACGAACTCAAACACCAGTTCATCCGTACCGGACTTTCCAAGATCCTGATCTACAAGGATTCCATTGATCACATCATCGGATATACCCACTCCTACGAACTGTTCAAAAGTCCGAAACACATCAAATCAATCCTCCTGCCCATCATCATCGCGCCGGAAACCATGCGCGCCAATGAACTCATGGAAAAATTCATCCGTGAACACAAAAGTGTGGCTGTGGTGGTGGATGAGTTCGGCGGTACCGCCGGCATGGTGACCATGGAAGACATCATGGAAGAGATTTTCGGAGAGATCGAAGATGAGCACGATTCTGAAGAACTGGTGGAAAGAAAAATCGGCGATCACGACTACCTGTTTTCAGCCCGCCATGAGATCGATTACCTCAATGATACGTACCAACTCGGGCTGAAAACCTCCGAGGAATATGAGACCCTTGGTGGCATGATCACCTACTACCACCAAAGCATTCCACGGCTGGGAGAAGAGATCGTGGTGGACCGGCTCCAGTTCACCATCAAGAAAGCCTCCGATTCAAGGATCGACCTGATCCGTCTGAAAGTGTTGGAATAAAAGGTAAGTTAAGCCTTTTACACCACCTTTTAAATCTCAAGAATCCATTGTATATTCGCACCTCATTTTCAATACCTGAATTTCATGGCAGTCATTGGTAGCATTAGAAAAAGAATGGGTGTCCTCCTGATATTCTTCGTAGGAGGCGCTCTGTTGGCCTTTATCCTGGGAGACCTTGCCAGTTCCCGCGTATCCCTGTTCACTTCGGATAATACCACCATCGTGGAGGTGGCGGGTCAGAAGATTTCCTATGATGACTACCTGAACCACGTCAACCAACAGATCAAATCGTATGAGGCCTATACCGGCAAAGCTGCCGAAGGTGAAATGGAATCATACCTGCGCGACCAGGCCTGGGACCGCATGATCCGTGAAACCATCCTTGACCAACAGTTCAGCGAGGCCGGTGTAGCCGTTTCTCCCGAAGAAGTATTCGATATGGTTCAGGGTAAAAACATTCACCCTGAGGTTAAACGCGCCTTCTCAAACCCGCAAACCGGTGAGTTCAATGCCGCCCAGGTGGTGATGCAGATGAAGAGCCAGAAAGACAACGAACAATTCCAGACCTGGTGGAACAGCTTCGAACGCGACATCATCCGTGACCGTTATTACGACAAGTACACCACCCTCATCAAGAAAGGACTGTACACCACCACCGCCGAGGCCCAACGCAGTGCCGAAGAAAATTCAGCCAAGGTAACCATGGTGTATGTACAAAAAGCCTTCAAGAGCATCCCTGACAGTACCATCCAGGTGACTGATGCAGACATCTCCGCATACTACAACGCACATAAGGAAGAGTACCGGCAGAAAGAAGAGGAACGCACCATCGAATACGTTGTGTTCGATGTAAATCCCTCCCACGCTGATACTGCGGAAGTGGAAGAATGGATCGGCCAAATGAAGACCGAACTGGCCGCCAGCGAAGACGACAGCCTTTTCGTGAACCGGAATGCCGATACACCTTTCGATGCCGAGTACCATTCGAAAGGAACAATCGCCGCCAACCTGGATTCCGTATTCTTCAGCGCTGACAAAGGCACAATCGTAGGCCCCTACTTCGAGAACGGCTCCTACAAACTGGCCAAACTGATGGATCGCCGCATGCGCCCTGACAGCGCCCAGCTCCGTACCATCCTGATCCTGGCCAAACAGCCGGGAGATACCCTCGCCGCGCACAACAAGGCCGATAGCCTGGTGCAGGTGCTGAAAGGTGGTGCCGATTTCAAAACCGTTGCCTTCCAGAACTCCGACGATCAAACCAACAAAGCCGACAGCGGCAACATTGGCTGGGTATCCGAATATGACCAGAAGGTGCAGTACTACGGTCAACAATTTGCAGACACCTGCTTCGCAGTGGGTTCAAAAGGCCTGATCGTTCTGAAGATGCCCTTCGGTGCCATCATCGCGGATGTGCAGGCACAAACACCCGCAGTTCCCCAGGTGCAGATCGCATTTGTAGATAGAAGGGTGGTCCCGGGTACCGAAACTTTCAATGACATTTATGCCAAAGCCAACGCATTTGCGGGCACCAGTCGCACACCCGAAGCATTCCAGGCCAATTCGAACACACTTTCCAAACGTGTGGCTGAGAACCTTCATGCAGGCGACCGGAATGTGACCGGCCTCGAATCAGCCCGTGAACTGATCCGCTGGATCTTCAATAACAACGAAGGTGATATCTCCGACGTGATGTCTTTCGGCGATAAATTCGTGGTTGCTTATGTGAAGCAGGTATTCGAAAGAGGGTACATCCCCATTGAAAAGAAGAAACTCGAACTTGAGTTGCTCGCAAAAAAGGAAAAGAAAGCCGAACAACTCATGGCCGACTTCAATAAAGTAACCGGCGGCAATGCCGACATCCAATCGGTGGCCGTGGCCCTGCAGGAAACTGCCAAACCTGTCGACAATTTCTCATTCGGTGCGTCTTTCGTTACCGGCTTGGGTATGGAACCCGCCGTAATAGGAACCGCTTTCGCACTACAGCCCAATCAGCTCTCAAAACCCATCAAGGGCAATTCCGGTGTATATGTGATCACCGTTCAATCCGCTACCCCGGCAGAGGCCCAAACCGACCTCACCGGAACCAAGGCATCCCTGAGCAGCAACCTGCAA
Source organism: Flavobacteriales bacterium (assembly GCA_020635855.1). NCBI lineage: Bacteria > Pseudomonadati > Bacteroidota > Flavobacteriia > Flavobacteriales > Flavobacteriales bacterium. Next base: position 132,160 of record JACJYZ010000004.1, read on the forward strand.
TCTAGGGTGAATGGTGAAGTACTCGGCGCCCTGATCGATCAGGCCGACGTACACGATCACCGCACGAAGTTTCAGTAATAGAGCATACTGCAACAGCATACTGCATACAGTCTGCAGTAAACCTGCTGAATACCATAAAAAGAGCATACAGGATGACCCGTATGCTTTTTTTCTGCACGTACGCCTCTGTATGCTGTTGCTGTATGCTCTTGCTGTTGCTGTCCTACCCCAGTATCTCCATCCTCACTGAATCCAGCTTAATAAAGATGAACAGCAGGATGGTGAACCCCCATAGCGATGAACCGCCATAACTGAAGAAAGGCATAGGAATACCTATCACCGGTGCCAGACCTATGGTCATGCCGATGTTCACAAGAAAGTGGAAAAACAGGATGGCCGCCACCCCATATCCGTATACACGACTGAACCGCGACCGCTGTCGCTCGGCTATAAAGAGGATCCGCAACAACATGACCAGAAACAAGCTGATGACCACGAAGCTGCCCAGGAAGCCCCACTCCTCGCCCACCGTACAGAAGATGAAGTCGGTGCTTTGCTCCGGAACAAAGTTGTACTTGGTTTGCGTACCTCGTTTGAACCCTTTGCCGGCAAGCCCGCCCGAACCGATGGCAATCTTGCTCTGATTTACGTTGTAGCCCGCACCCTTGGCATCCAGTTCTTTACCCAGCAGCACGTTGATGCGTGTTTTCTGGTGCTGTGCCAGTACATGATCGAATACGTAATCAACGCTGTAAACCACCGCAGATGACATCAGGAAACCGGCAATTACCACCAGGATCTCCAGCTTTGATTTCCGCACCAGCCAAACCAGCAACAGCGTGATACCGGCAAATATGCCAACCAATATGAGCTTATCGATCAGCAAGGCCAGGATAAACAAAACTGCGACACCCACACCCAGGATCAGAAACTTACCGGACAATCCTTCCCGGAAAAGCACCAATACAAACGCTGCATATACCAGCGATGATCCCGCATCACCCTGAAGCAGGATCAATGCAGCAGGCGCCATGATGAGCACCGCCGACCACATTTTGGTCCCCATATGCTCCATCTTGGTCTCAAACCCGGCCAGGTATCTGCCCAATGCCAATGCCGTGGCGAACTTGGCGAATTCAGCAGGTTGCAGGCGGAATGAGCCTATTTCAAACCACGACCTGGAACCCGCCACTTCCCTGCCGAACAACAACACAGCCACCAAAGTGAATAGCGTGAACCCGTATATCACGTAGGAAAATGATTCCCAAAACTTGCTATCGATCAGAAGAATCACCAGGGCAATGACCAGCGCCGTGCCGATCCAGATCAGCTGTTTGCCATAGTTCCTGGACGTATCCAGGATGCTGGCGTGCGTTTCATCATACACGGCTGCGTATATGTTCAGCCATCCCATCAGCACGAGCACGATGTAAATCAGCAACAGCCACCCGTCCAATCCGTTCCATATGCCTTTCTGTCCGCGCATCAGGGTTGGTTTAAAGGTGTTGTTTCCATCATTTTCTTTTCAACATCGGTTCTGGCTACCACTCCCTTGAGATACTTTTCTATCATCAGGCCAGCGATGGGCGCCGCCCAGCTTGAGCCAAAGCCGGCGTTCTCCACATACACCGCAATGGCAATCTTGGGATCGTCCATCGGTGCGAATGCCATGAAGATGGAATGATCCTTTCCATGTGGATTTTGTGCTGTTCCGGTTTTACCGCAAACCGCAATGTCCTTGATCGCTGCACCTCTACCGGTACCGGACTCCACCACTTTTGCCATACCTTCAACGGCGATATCAAAGTATTTGGAGTCGACGGTGGTAAGGTGTTTGGCGTGGTATTCCGGGTTGATATCCTTCTCATCGTCAATTCTTCGCACCACGTGCGGTACATAATAATAACCCCGGTTGGCAATGGTCGCACACATGTTGGCCATCTGCATGGGCGTTACCAGCAATTCCCCCTGCCCGATGGCCAGTGAAATGATGGTGAGCGACTTCCATCCGCCTTTGTGGTGATACTTGTCATAGTACTCCACGGTGGGCACAAAGCCAGGCAAGTCCTGATCAAGATCAGTTCCCAGTCGCGAACCGAGGCCGAAACTGGTCACGTGTTTGCGCCATGCCTGGAAACCCTCCTCGGTTGTTTTGTAAGGATCGATGATGGAGCGGAACACATGGCAGTAATAGGAATTGCAGGATTGCTGAATGGATTGAATGAGGTTGAGCGGACTGGCATGTGCATGACATCCCACGGTGAGTCCACCGAAATGGTAGCCTCGCTGACAGGGATAGGTGGTGGATGTAAAAAGTACACCCTCCTGCATACCCACCAGGGCGTTGATCACCTTGAAAGTAGACCCGGGAGGATACCCGGCCATGGTGGCACGGTTGAACAAAGGTTTCAGGCTGTCGTGGGCGAGCTTGCTGTAATTGGTGGCGCGTTTCTGGCCCACCAGCAGGTTAGGATCATAAGAAGGCGCGGTGACAAGGGCCAGGATTTCTCCCGTGGAAGGTTCGATGGCCACGATGCTGCCCATCTTATTCGCCATGAGTTTCTCCCCGTATGCCTGCAACTGCGCATCCAACGTGGTATATAGGTTTTTGCCGGGAACAGACAACGTATCAAACGCACCGTTCTCAAAACTCCCCACGATGCGGTTGTGAACATCCACCATCATGATGCGCGTGCCACGCTGGCCGCGGAGTTCCCGCTCATAGGTTTTTTCCAGGCCGCTGATGCCGATGTAATCACCGGGTTTGTAGTAGGGGTCCTTTTTGATCCTCGCATCATCCACCTCACCCACATAACCCAGCAGGTGTGCGGCGATAGAATCCGGATAGGTGCGCAGCGTGCGTTGCTGCAGGTAGAAACCGGGGAATTTATATTGCTTTTCGCGGATGATACCGCTGGGCACCGACAGGATGTTCTTTTCAAACACCGATGCCTTGTAATACGAGTAATGTTTCGCCGCTTGCATGCGAAGCCGGAAATCGTCCATGGAAATACCCACCAGTTGACAGAAGTCGGCCGTATCCATTTCCTTCACCTGGCGGGGAATGACCATCAGGTCATACGCAGGTTCATTGAAGGCGAGCAGGTCTCCGTGCCTGTCGTACAGAAGTCCGCGCGCAGGATACACCGTTACATACCTCAGCACGTTGTCATTCGCATACAGCTTGTACTGGTCGTCCAGCACCTGGATGTAAAACAACCTTGCCAGCAGAATCAGGGATGCTACGATGAATATGGCAGCCACAACCAGCATTTTGGTTGACTGCGGTCTCATCGTCTTACGGGGGATTTGGCAAAGATCACCTCAACGGCAATGATCAATCCGCCGGTGAGCAGGGCATTGAACAGTGCCCGAAACAGGATGGAAAAAACACCTGTCCATGTGAACACCTCCAACCACAAAAGGAGGATGTGATGCACGAGCACAAGAATCATCACATACGAAACGAAGCCTTTCAATCCGAGGGTGATGATGCCGGGACGCGTACCTTCGAATTGCTCCCTGCTGTTCTGGTAGCCAAGTACTGCCGGGCGAATAAAGGCCAGCAGCAGGCAAGCCGAGGTGTGCATCCCTGCGGTGTTGCTAAAGATATCCATCACCATCCCGGTGCAAAATGCCAGCAGCAACACCACACTCCTGTTCATGTCCATCGGAAGCACCAGCAGGATGTATAGGTACAGGTATGGCGTGAACCTTCCCAGGAAACCGATGTGGTTGAGCACCAACACCTGCAACAGAATCAACCCGATGAAACGGACGATATGGTTAACGAGTGTCTTCACTGTTGATCACACTTTGCTGCAATTGAAGCTGCTCTTCCTGATGCAGGTTCCGGACGATATAGACGTGCGACAGGTTGCCGAAGTCAACAGCAGACCTGACGGTTACCGTGTAAAAATTATCACCGGGGATTACCTCGTGTTCAAGCACGGTTCCCACCATCAGGCCTTTGGGAAAGATGGCCGAAGCGCCGCTGGTGACCACCGTATCTCCCTTCTGTATTTCTGCGGGCAACGGCACATCCACCATGGTGAATATTTGTGGATCCTCTCCGTTCCACTGCACCACACCTATGTACCCGGTTCGCTTGAACCTGGCGCTGATCTTGGTGTCTTTGTGCAGCATAGACATGGCCGCAGCGTAGTGTCCGGATACACTTTTGACAATGCCCACAATGCCTTTCGAGTTAACCACACCCATGTCTTCTCCGATACCTTCGTCGCTGCCCACCGAAAGGGTCATGAAATTGCTGCGTTGGTTCAGGCTGTTCGACACAACCGTTGCGGGCTGGTATATGTATTGGAAACCGGAAGCCGAGTCGATCACGGTCACCGGTGCCTCTTCATTTATTCCCTTCCCCATTTGTACCAGGGATCTGAGTCTTGCATTTTCTTCCTGCAGCATGCGGATGTCCTCACTCAGATAAAAGTAAGAGGTGATGTTGGTCCAGGTGCCATACACGCCACCGGTCACGCTGTTGGAGGAGTTGATGAAGGCAGCCCGCTGAAATGAATTTTGTTCGATAAGCATCCAGAAAGACACCATCATCAGCGACAGGAAGACAAAGAAAAAATGATTGCGCAGTATGAAGTTGAGCAATGCCCTCATGTTCCTGTTTTCCTTTTATGTCCGGAATTACCGAATCAGGAAGGGGAACTTGTGCACGTTTTTCAAAGCGATGCCGGTTCCCCTGGCCACAGCACGAAGTGGATCTTCGGCAATATGAACCGGTAATTTGGTTTTCATTGAAATCCTTTTGTCAAGTCCGCGCAACAAGGCGCCTCCTCCGGCAAGGTAAATGCCGGTGCGGTAGATGTCGGCTGAAAGTTCAGGCGGTGTCATCTCCAAAGCATTCAGGATCGCCTCCTCGATCTTCGAAATCGACTTGTCCAATGCATGTGCGATCTCCACGTATGAAACGGAGATCTCCTTGGGGATGCCCGTCATCAGGTCACGGCCATGCACCGCGAAATCCGGCGGCGGGTTGTCGATCTCGGTCAGTGCTGCTCCCACTTCTATCTTGATGCGTTCGGCGGAACGTTCCCCGATGAGGATGTTGTGCTGCCTGCGCATGTAATCTTCTATGTCGCTGGTGAAATCATCTCCCGCCACACGGATGGATTTGTCGCAAACGATACCACCCAACGCGATCACCGCAATCTCGCTGGTACCTCCGCCGATATCAATCACCATGTTGCCGTTGGGTTCTTCCACGTCAATCCCCATCCCGATGGCTGCGGCCATGGGTTCGTGGATCAGGTATACTTCCTTGGCATCCGCGTGTTCGGCGGAGTCACGTACGGCACGTTTTTCCACTTCGGTGATGCCCGACGGGATACAGATCACCATTCGCAAAGTGGGCTTGAACAACTTGCTTTTCCTGTTGATCATTTTGATCATTCCGCGGATCATGTGTTCGGCAGCATGGAAGTCTGCGATCACTCCATCTTTCAGCGGACGGATCGTTTTTATGTTCTCGTGGGTTTTACCGTGCATCTGCATGGCCTGCTTGCCAACGGCAATCACGCGGCCGGAGATCCGGTCCATTGCAACGATCGACGGCTCATCTACCACCACCTTGTCCTGACACAGGATGAGGGTATTCGCCGTTCCCAGATCAATCGCAATTTCCTGCGTCAAAAAGTCAAATAATCCCATGGTGGTCTAGCGGACGGATGTTTTAATTTGGTTCGATCTCTTAAAGTTAATGCTTCTTTAACAATCTGTACAGACCTCTGCAAAGTTTTTTGAACAATGCAATGTCAAAACATGCCTCCGAACCTCCGATCAATGTCTGAAATGGCGGAAACCGGTCATCACCATGGCCATGTCATGGGCATCACAATAATCCACCGAATCCTGATCTTTCACCGATCCGCCCGGCTGAATTACCGTACGAATACCCGCACGGTCTGCGATCTCCACACAATCGGGAAAAGGAAAGAATGCATCGGATGCCATCACCGATCCTTTCAGGTCAAATCCGAAATGACCTGCCTTTTTCACCGCCTGATCCAGGGCATCCACCCTTGAGGTTTGCCCCACGCCGCTGGCAAGAAGCTGTTTGTTTTTTACCAGAACGATGGCGTTGGATTTGGTGTGCTTAACGATCCGAACGGCAAAAAGCAGGTCACTGATCTCCTGTGCGGTCGGTTGTCGTTTCGTGACCGTTTTCAGATCCTCTTTCGATTCGGCCTTGGCATCCCTGTCCTGCACCAGCAATCCGTTCAGGATGGTGCGTGAAAGTTTGGACGGTACGTCGAATGTTTTGCTTTTAAGGATGATCCTGTTCTTCTTTTGTGTCAGCAGGGTTAGTACTTCAGGGGTGAAGTCAGGTGCAATCAACACCTCAAAAAACAGCTTGTGCATTTCTTCAGCTGTGGCCACATCCACCGGTCTGTTACAAACGATGATGCCACCGAAGGCGCTCACCGGATCTCCGGCCAGCGCATCTTTCCAGGCATCAGCCAGCGTATCGCGACTGGCAATTCCGCATGCATTGTTGTGCTTCAGCACCGCAATGGTAGGTTCTTCAAACTCCGCAATCAAAGACATAGCCGCGTCGATATCAAGCAGGTTGTTGTAGGATATCTCTTTCCCGTTCAGCTTCTCGAACACGCCTTCCAGGTTGCCATAGAACACACCGGCCTGGTGAGGATTTTCACCGTAACGCAGCACATGGGCCGGACCGGCGCTTTCCTTGTACGACAGCATGGCATCACCGCTGAAGTAGCGATAGATCGCCGAATCGTAATGGGAAGAAACATCAAAGGCCCGCGCCGCCATCCTGCGTCTTTCTTCGAGAAGTGTGAAGCCCTGTCCGTTCTCCAACAGTTTTTCCAGGAATTCATAGTCCTGCACCGAAGGAATGATCAGCACATCCCTGAAATTCTTGGCTGCAGCACGGATCAGCGAAATCCCTCCTATGTCTATCTTTTCAATGATGTCTTGCTCCGAAGCACCTGAAGCCACTGTTTTCTCAAACGGATAGAGATCCACCAGCACCAGGTCGATCTCAGGAATCTCATACTCGGCCAGTTGGGCCACATCCGACGACTCATTGCGCCTGCTCAGGATACCTCCGAATACCTTCGGGTGCAATGTTTTCACACGCCCGCCAAGAATGGAAGGATAACTTGTCAGGTCTTCCACCGGGGTCACCGGCAATCCCAGGTCTTCCAGGTACTTCTGGGTACCACCCGTTGAATATAACCTCACACCGAGTGCATGAAGTTTGCGTACCGGACCTTCGAGGCCATCTTTGTTGAAAACCGAAACCAGGGCCGACTTGATCTTTTTCTTTTCTTCCATGACTATGTTTTGTAGAGGGCATGCAAGTTACGCATCATGCAACCAGCCTGCAACGCGCGCCATGCCGACTTTTAAACAGTGTTTCCACAGCTCCCGGCGAATCTGTAATATTGCAAAAAACACCCGGTGTTATTTTTTCGTCTGATATCCGAAAGTGCCTTGTTCGCCCTACAGGCTTTGTGGGTGAACAAACTGCGTACGTTCCTGTCGCTGCTCGGTGTCACCATCGGCATTCTTTCCATCATCGGCGTACTGACCTTCATTGATTCGCTGGAATCCAACATCCGCGGCAGCATTAACCGGTTGGGACAGAACACCATTTTTGTTGAGAAATGGCCCTGGACCAACTTTGGTCCGGACTACCCCTGGTGGAAATATTTCAACCGCCCCGTAGCTACCCTCAAGGAAAGCAACGAGGTCAGAAAGCGCTGCCAGGCAGCCAGCGCCGTAGCCTTCCAGGCGAGCGGTCAGAAAACCGTCAAGTACAGAAACAGCAGCGTGGAAGGGGTCTCCGTGATCGCCGTATCTCACCCCGCCGAACGGATCGAAGCTTACGAATTCTCAAGCGGCAGGTATTTTACAGAGATCGAATCCGCGGCCGGACGCAACGTGATCATCCTCGGCGGAGCGGTTGCGAAAGGGTTGTTCCCTTTCGGTGATCCGCTGGGGAAAAACATCAAGCTCTTCGGACGCAACCTGAAAGTGGTGGGTGTGCTTAAAACAGAAGGTGAAAATATCTTCGACACCGGAAACGACAACAACGTGGTGATCCCCATCAACTATGCCCGCAACATCACCGACATCAAGTCCGACCAGGTGAATCCACGCATCATGGTACTGGCCAAGCCCGGCGTTTCAAATGCCGCACTGATGAGCGAACTCCAGGGTGTGATGCGATCCATCCGTAAAATCAAACCTGGCGAAGAAGACAATTTTGCATTGAATGAATCCAATATGTTGAGCCAGAACTTCGACGGTTTCTTCACTACCATGTCCACCGTCGGATTCCTGATCGGTTTCTTCTCCATCCTGGTGGGTGGCATCAGCATCGCCAACATCATGTTCGTTTCAGTGAAAGAACGCACCAACATCATTGGCATACAAAAGGCCCTTGGGGCCAAATCCTATTTCATCCTTATCCAGTTCCTGCTGGAAGCCATCACCCTGAGCATCATCGGCGGCTTATTCGGCCTGGGCATGGTGTTTATCGGAACACTTATTTCAGGTGCATTGGGAATGGATGTGAACATGACCGTCGGCAACATCGTACTCGGACTTGTCATGTCAGGAACCATCGGTGTGCTTGCAGGCATTATCCCGGCATGGTCTGCAGCCAGAATGGACCCAGTGGAAGCGATCAGGTCGTAGACAGCAACAGCATACAGCAACAGCATACAGCAAGAGCATACTGTATGCATGACAACCGAAACTTTACATCTTACAAAGATCCGTTATCCGGCGGGAAGATTAGGCCTGAGGATCCTCCTGTTGCTGTATGCTGTTGCTGTATGCTCTTGCTGTATGATGTATGATGCACAATGGTCTCGATCTCACGCAGAAGGGAAAGCGCCTGATCCACACTGTGCACATCGCGAATCACCAGCCGCAACCGGTCTTCAGACTGCTTAAGCGCCATGTTCTGACCTTGCTGTTGAATGTAAGCGAGCAGGCGTGAGAATTGATCGGACTGATAGAAGACCTCCATGTCAGGCGGAGGGAAATGACCGAAGAGCCGCTCGTTCTTGAGAAAAATCTTTTCCAGTCCGACAGCAGCGCCTACCCATTTCAAGCGCATGGTGTCCATCAGGTCAAGCACGGGTGCGGGCAGCGGACCGAACCGGTCTTTCATTTGCGACTCGAACACTTCCAGGCCGGCCTCGTCGGTCACCTGGTTAAGTTCCCTGTAAAGTGCCAGTCGTTCACTGATCTTGTTCACATAGGAATCGGGGATGAGGATCTCCAGGTCCGACTCGATCTGGCAATCTTTCACAAACAACTCCTGTTCTTCATCCTTGAACAGTTCACGGAATTCTTCGTGCTTGAGTTCGCGGATGGCTTCATCCAGCACCTGGTGATAGGCCTCGAAGCCCATCTCCGAAATGAACCCGCTTTGTTCGGCACCAAGCAGATTACCTGCTCCGCGGATGTCCATATCACGCAGTGCGATGTTGAAACCACTCGACAGGTCGGAGAATTCCTCGATGGCCTGCAGGCGCCGGCGTGCATCGTTTGACAGTCCCACCAGCGGCGGTGCCAGGAGGTAACAAAAGGCTTTCTTGTTGGAGCGGCCTACACGTCCCCGCATCTGGTGGAGGTCGCTCAGTCCGTACATATGTGCCTGGTTGATGATGATGGTATTGGCATTGGGGATATCCAGACCGGACTCGATGATGGTGGTGGCCACGAGCACATCGTATTTGCCATCGATGAAATCCACCATGATCTTCTCCAGCTGCTTTCCTTCCATCTGTCCGTGTGCCACGGCCACACGTGCACCGGGAGCAGTTCGTTCCACCATCAGGGCCACTTCCTGGATGTTCTTCACGCGGTTGTGTACAAAGAACACTTGTCCGCCCCGCGACAGCTCATAGTCAACGGCTTCTCCAATGACCGACTCATTGAACGGGTGCAACTGGGTTTGGATCGGGTACCTGTTGGGGGGCGGTGTGTTGATCACGCTCAGGTCTCTGGCGCCCATCAGTGAGAAGTGCAGGGTACGCGGGATGGGGGTAGCCGTGAGCGTAAGTGTATCCACTTCGGCCCGCATGGCTTTCAGTTTTTCCTTGGCCGACACACCGAATTTCTGTTCTTCATCGATGATGAGCAACCCGAGGTCTTTGAACTTCACGTCTTTGCTCAGCAATCGGTGTGTACCGATGATGATATCGATCTTTCCTTCCTCCAGCTTCTTCAGGGTTTCCTTTTGCTGGGCAGACGACCGGAAGCGGTTGATGTAATCCACCGTGCAGGGAAAATCCTTCAGGCGTTCCCGGAATGTTTTCGCGTGCTGCATGGTAAGGATGGTTGTTGGTGCCAGGATGGCCACCTGCTTGCTGTCGGCCACAGCCTTGAATGCGGCACGGATGGCGATCTCGGTTTTACCGAAGCCCACGTCTCCGCAGATCAGCCTGTCCATGGGGGTGGATTGCTCCATGTCCTTTTTTACGTCTGCCGTAGCCTTTTCCTGGTCAGGGGTGTCTTCATAGAGGAAGGAGGCCTCCAGTTCATGTTGCAGGTAAGTATCGGGTGTGAAGGCAAATCCCTGTTTGGCCTTGCGTTTGGCATACAGGGCAATGAGGTCTTTGGCGATGTCCTTGACCTTCTTCTTGGTCTTTTGTTTGAGGTTGGCCCATGCCTTGGATCCGAGCTTGTTCACCTTGGGAGGCACACCATCTTTCCCGGAAAACCGCATGATGCGGTGAAGCGAGTGGATGCTTACGTAGAGGATGTCTTTATCCTGATAAGTCAACCTCACCGCTTCCTGTTTCTTGCCATTCACGTCAATCGTCTCAAGTCCGTCGAAACGCCCCACACCATGATCGATGTGGGTGACATAATCACCCGGTTTGAGGTCGTACAGTTCCTTGAGCGTGAGCGCCTGTCCGCCGGTGAACCCGGTGCGCAGCCTGAACTTGTGGTAGCGGTTGAAGATCTGGTGATCGGTGTACACCGCCAGTTTCAGGTCATCATCCACAAAACCTTCATGCAGTGATTTGGCAAAAGGGGTAAATGACAGATCCCCCTGGACACGGGCACCCAGGTCTTCCAGGATGGCATACAACCTTTCTATCTGCTTGGGGTGATCTGCAAAAATGAAGTTCTGGTATTGCTTGTCGTTGTTGGCAGCCAGGTCAGCCGACAACAATTCGAAGTTTTTATTGAAAGAAGGCTGCGGCCGGGTGTGGAAGGTGATCGTTTCACCATCACCGAAAAGGGGCATGCGGCCGAACTCCACGGTGGCATATTCCAGCATGCCCTGGAGCAGGTCTTCAGGTGCCACCAGCAAACGGTCGGGGGGCGGTTGCTGGGACTTATCTTCCAATGCATCGTAAGCCTTGGCGCAACGGACGCGTTCTTCTTCCACACGGTCACGCACCAGCATGGCATCTTTTACCCATAGAACGGCATCTTGATCCGGAAGGGAAACAACAGGTACTTTTTCATCTTCCTGGTCGTGCAGGTTGGGCAGGATGGACAGATGATCAAGCATGGAAACCGACAATTGCGTGTCGGGTTCAAATGTGCGCAGGGATGCGATCTGATCCCCGATCCATTCGATCCTGAAAGGAAACTCCTGGTGGTAGGTATAGATATCGATGATGCCGCCACGAATGGAAAACTGGCCGGGTTCGTAAACGAAATCCACCGCCTCAAACCCGAAGCCGTACAAACGGGTACGGAGGTCTTCCATATCAGCCTCCATATTCACCGTCAGATCAATGCGCTTTTCACGCATCTTTTTGCCTGACCATACCAATTCGGCCAGGGCTTCCGGGAATGTGACCAGCGCCCAACCGCGTTTCAGGGATTTGCTGAGACGTTCGAGTGCTTCATTTCTGATGATGATGTTGCTGTTGATGCGGGCGCCATAATATTGGCGGTACGATTCGGGCAGAAACAATACGTTTTTCTCACCCAACAAGGTTTGCAGGTCGTTGAAGAAGTAGGCGGCCTCTTCTTTGTCGTTGAGCACAAAGAAATGTGCACCTCCCTTGTCGTGTACCACCTGTGCGGCATAAAACGACAGGGCTGAACCCACAAGCCCTTTCAGTTGTACCCGGGCGCGGGGTGAGCCGGAAAGAACATTTTTCAGTTGTTGTACCTGGGCAGCGCCTGCAAAGCTCTCCTCAAGTTGATCCAATGAAGTTGTTTTCGCTTCCACCCTTCTTCCTACACCGGGCGATTATGCCGGCACTTTCTTGTGCGAAGTCATGAATGATTCGGCCACTTCCACAAGCTGTTCGGAACCGACGAAATATGGAATGCGCTGATGGATGTCCGTGGGTTGGGTTTCGAGTATCCGCTTGAAACCGTCTGTAGCCCTGCCACCTGCCTGCTCGGCGATGAAGGCGAGGGGATTGCACTCGTAAAGCAAACGCAGCTTTCCTTTCGGATCTTTGGATGTGGACGGATACAGGAAGATCCCACCCTTGATCAGGTTGCGGTGGAAATCGGCCACCAGTGATCCGATATAACGGGACGAATACGGCCTGTTGGATTCCTTGTGGTCTTCCTGGCAATATTTGATGAACGACTTCACGCCATCGGGGAAATGCACATAGTTGCCTTCATTGATGGAATAGATCTTGCCGTTTTTGGGGATCTGCAGGTTGGGGTGCGACAGGCAGAACTCACCGATGGAAGGATCAAGTGTAAAACCGTTGACGCCTTTGCCGGTGGTGTATACCATCATGGTGGATGAACCGTAAATGATGTATCCGGCCGCCACCTGTTCGGTGCCCGGTTGAAGGAAATCTTCCAGCGTACCCGGTCCCGACAGGCTTACACGCCTGTAAATGGAAAAGATGGTGCCGATGGATACATTCACATCAATGTTGGACGAGCCGTCGAGGGGATCGAAGGCCACCACGTATTTGGCGTTTTCAGAGATTTTGTTGTCGAACGGGATGAATTCCTCGTTCTCTTCGGATGCCACTGCGCAACATTCACCGCCCGACTGCAACGCCGCAATGAACTGTTCGTTGGCGAAAACATCCAGCTTCTTCACCTCTTCACCCTGCACATTGGTTACGCCCGCCTCGCCGAGGATGTCAACGAGACCCGCCTTGTTCACCTCCCGGTTGACCACTTTCGCCGCAATGGCGATGTCACTGAGGAGACGGGAAAGCTCTCCCCTTGAATATGGAAATTCAGCCTGGCGTTCAATGATGAACTCGCCCAGTGTGGTCACGTGTTTGTCTTTTTTTAAACCAACCATGTTTTGGAAATGCTTTATTTTGTTGCTAATATCGGAATTTATAGGCAATTTCTGAAGTTGTAAGGGGCTGTAAATGCCCTGAAAAGTGTGCAATATGAGTTTCACCCTACGCAAAGCAAACCGCACGGATTGCCGGGAAATGTACCGGCTGGTAAACGAACTGGCGCTATATGAGCGTGCACCGGAAGAGGTAACCGTTACCCTGGAAGAATTCACCGAAGATGGCTTCGGGGCAGACCCGAGATTTGAGGCCATTGTTGCGGAAGACAGCAGCGGCATCATCGGCCTGGCACTGTATTTCAACCGGTACTCCACCTGGAAAGGCAGGTGCATGTACCTGGAAGACCTGATCGTCACCGAGCCGGCCCGCGGACGCGGGATCGGAAAAGCACTGCTGACAGAGGTCATCGGCATTGCCAAGCAGGCAGGGGCACGCCGGTTGGAATGGCAGGTACTCGACTGGAACGAACCCTCCATCGCCTTTTACAAAAGCCTGGGCGCCGAGCTGGACAACACCTGGATCAATTGCCGCATGACCGCCGAAAAACTGGCTTCGTTCCGGATCCCGGCCATGGATTGATGTTGCGCGTTTTATTCCTACACACATGAAAGTATTCAAGTTCGGTGGTGCATCCGTGAAAGATGCCGCATCGGTAAAAAACGTAGCCAGCGTGCTGCGGTTGTTTCCCAAAGATCAGCTGGTGGTGGTGGTATCCGCCATGGGCAAAACCACCAATGCCCTGGAGGTGCTGGTGAAAGCGTGCATGGAGGGCAAACCGCGAAAGATCACCCAATGCATGCAGGAGCTGAAAACGTACCATGCCACCATCATCAACGGTTTGTTCGACAAGCCGCAGGATGCATTGACCGACCTGGAAACGCAGCTCGGAAACATGGAGCGCTTCATGAAAGGCAACCGTTCCGGTCAGTATGACTTTGTATACGACCAGCTTGTGTCCATGGGAGAAGTGATCTCCACCCGCATCATCGCGGCCTACCTCAACAGCATCGGCTTCAACTGCACCTGGCTGGATGCCCGTGAAGTGATCCGCACCGACGGCACGTTCAGGGAAGGAAAAGTGGATTGGAAAACATCCTCGGCACAGGTAAAGAAAGCCATACATGCGGTGATGGACAAGAAAAAGGGCGGCAGGATCGTGCTCACCCAGGGCTTCATCGGAAGCACCCCGCGGAAGCAAACCACCACCCTGGGCAGGGAAGGATCGGATTATACAGCGGCTATCTTCGCCCATATCCTGGATGCCGAGGAAGTGGCCATCTGGAAAGACGTTCCGGGCGTACTCAATGCCGACCCGAAATGGTTTGACGACACCGTATTGCTGCCGCAACTTTCCTACCGCGACGCCATCGAGCTGTCGTACTACGGCGCCACCGTCATCCACCCCAAGACCATCAAGCCGCTGGAGAACAAAAAGATTCCGCTCAAGGTGAAATCTTTTGTGCACCCCAGGGAAAAAGGCACGGTGATCGGGCATGCCGGCTATAAGAAACTGATCCCGTCATTTATCTTCCGCATCAACCAGGCCCTGCTGTCGATCCAGCCGAAGGACTTCTCCTTCATCGCAGAAGAGAACCTGAGCCTGATCTTCGGCCTGTTCTCCAGGCACCGGATCAAGATCAACGTGATGCAGAACAGCGCCATCTCCTTCCTGGTAAGTGTTGACCACGACGATGCCAAAGTGAAGGCCCTGGTGAAGGACTTAAGCAAACATTTCAATGTGGATGCAGTGACCGGCAAACTGGAGTTGATCACCATCCGCTATTACGACCAGAAAACCATCGACCGGGTGTGCGTGAAGAAGGAAGTGCTGCTTGAACAGAAGAGTGCAACTACGGTGCAGCTGGTGGTGAGGGACATTGGCTAATGTGCTAATGTGCTAATGTGCTGATGTGTTGATGTGCTGATTTGAAAATGGCGGGATTGGTAAGAGCAACTGCATACAGCAAGAGCATACAGCAAGAGTATACAGCGGCGTGTAGCATGTATTTTGCCGCGGTCAAAAAAAAGCTCCTGGGTCGGCATTCCCACTATGCGTCGTTTGAAAACAAAAAGGAATGCGGAAGCCAAGAGCGCTTTCGTTTCCCAAAGACGTAATCGACGTCTTTCCTTACCCATGTAAGTTGATACCAGGGTTTGTCCGCAACCATTCCGGTTTGTGGATGATATTGCAACATTCAAACTTAGGTGTTTGATTTTTCGAAACACTTTACTTACTTTTAACGTTACTAACGCAACGCGATAGTATGATTATATCATTTGGTTCTAAGGAAACTGAAAGCATATGGAGGGGACAACCTGTCAAGAACATACCCTTGGAAATCCAGAAAACCGGAAGAAGAAAACTCAGGATGCTGAACAATACACAAAGCATGCAGGACTTAAAAATCCCTCCTTCCAATCGCCTTGAAAAGCTCAAAGGAAATCTGAATGATTTTTATAGCATCCGGGTGAATGATCAATGGCGAATCATATTTCGTTGGAACAAAGCCCAGGCAAGTGAGGTGGAAATTATCGATTATCATTCATAAACACCATGACCCAATTACCCAACATACATCCCGGCGAAATCCTGCTCCAGGAATTTCTTGAACCATTGGGCATCAGCGCATATAAGCTGTCAAAAGACATCGGCATACCACAAACAAGAACATCGGAGATCCTGAAAGGCCGCAGGCGCATCACAGCGGATACGGCCCTTAGGTTGAGCCGCTATTTCGGAACCACCGCAAAGTTCTGGCTCGGTTTGC
This sequence comes from Flavobacteriales bacterium, assembly GCA_020635855.1. Lineage (NCBI taxonomy): Bacteria > Pseudomonadati > Bacteroidota > Flavobacteriia > Flavobacteriales > Flavobacteriales bacterium. The sequence continues at coordinate 148,199 of JACJYZ010000004.1, forward strand.
AGGATGACTTTGACCTGGAAGAGGAGCGCATCTTAAAGGAGCGGGAACTGGACCGGATCAAAAGCTACAAGGAAAATGCTGCCTGACGGAGACATCAAGTAACCTTCCCTCACAAGCATAGTTCCCCGCCTCTCATACATTCCTGCAAATTGGAGTTTTTCTTTTTCCTGTGATGAAAAAGAAACAAAAAATCATGGACGATATATGCCCTGCGCCGGATGTTGACGCGCAAATCTACCCTGCCCAAGCCCATCCGGCACAGCCCCATCGCTCCATGCAGCCCACCATATCGTCCCCAACCGCACACCGTGTAATAGAATTAGCATTTCTACAATAAGAAGCTATCCACACAATTGCGCTACATTTATCTGCATAAGGGACAATTTATGTATGCATCAAGAGGACCTTTCGTTATGCAGGCGCCCTCAGCATCAAACCATCTTCCCCACCTTCTCCACCAACACCATCGCCAGCTTTTCATACGATTCGAACGACCACCCGGCAATGTGCGGGGTAACAATGCTGTCCGGACTTTCCAGCAGGTATTTCAGCGGCGCCGGCATGTCTTCGGGAGCCAGCGATTCAAAGGATGATTTCTCGTATTCCAGTACGTCCAGTCCGGCCGCCCTCACCTTCCCCGATTCCATGGCTGCCACCAGGTCGGCCGTGTTCAGCACCTGTCCACGCGACGTGTTGATCAGGAAGATGTTCTTTTCAAAACGGGCCAGGTAAGCGGCGTTCACCAGGTTCCTGGTTTCATCGGTCAGCGGCACATGCAGGCTCAGCACATCGGCGTCTTTGAAAATGCGCTCCATGGTGGCGGGATGCACATGGCCTTTTTCAATGCCCTGCACATACGGATCGTACACCAACACCTTCACGTCAAACCCTGCCAGTCGCTTCGCAAATGCCGACCCGGTGTTGCCATAACCGATGATGGCCACCGTCTTTCCATCGAGTTCGTACCCGCGGTTGCCTTCCCGTTCCCAGGTGCCGTTGCGCACCTCGTTGTGCGATCGACTGATGTTCTTCATCAGCGACAACAGCATGCCCAACGCATGGTTGGCCACGGCATCCCGGTTGCCTTCCGGCGCCGACAGGCAGCGGATGCCTTTGCTTTCCGCATAGGGCACATCAATGTTCTCCATGCCAGAACCGTAGCGCGCAATGCATTTCAGGCGAACCGCTTGATCTAGAAACTTCGCATCGATCCGGAACTTGCTGCGGATCACCAGTCCGTCGTATGCACCGATCACGGCATGCGCTTCCTCCGGACTGATATCATACCTCAGGTCACATTGGATGCCCAGAGCGGTGAGCCCTTTTTCCATGGCGGGATGAACGCTGTCTGCAAAGAGAAACTTCATGGGAGACGGTTACATTACAAACTATACATCAGGTGCCCGATGGAAAAATACACGAGCATGCCCATCACATCGTTGGTGGTGGTGATAAACGGCCCGGTGGCGAGCGCAGGATCTACCTTGTACTTATGCAGGATCAGCGGCACCAGTGTACCCATGATCGATGCCATGATGATCACCGCGATGAGTGCGATGCCCACGGTGAGGCTGAGGGTGAGATCTTCTGTGAAGAGGTAATTGTATATAAGAAGGATGGCCGAACAGAAAAATCCGTTCACAAGGGCCACGATGAGTTCTTTGGATAATTTCCCGAACAGGCTGATGAATTGCAGCGATTTGTTGGCAAGGCCCTGCACGATGATGGCAGACGACTGCACGCCGGCGTTCCCTCCCATCGCTGCGATCAGCGGAATAAAGAAAGCCAGTTGCGGATTGATCTGGAGCTGGCTTTCGTGGGCGCCGATCACCTTGGCGCTCACGAGTTCTCCCACGAGCCCGATGAGCAACCATGGCAAACGTGCCTGCCAGAGCATCCAGGCCTTGTCCCTCTGGTCTACGTTACCGGAGATACCGGATGCCAGCTGGTAATCTTTCTCAGCTTCTTCCTGCATCACATCCACCACGTCATCGATGGTGATGCGGCCGATGAGCTGTTGCTGGTCATTGACCACGGGCAGTACCACGAGGTCATATTTCTTCATGATGTTGGCCACTTCCTCCGCCTTGGTCTCTGCCGACACGGAAATGATCTCCCTGTTGCAAGCGTCGGCCACTTTGGTGATGGAGGGCCGGATGATCATGTCGCGGAGCGACAACAATCCGAGGAGCCGGTCCTGGTCGTCGACCACATACACGGCGTATACGTCATCCACTTCTTTTGCCTGGCGGCGCATTTCGGCCACGCAGGTTTCGATGTCCCAGCTTTCACGGGCCATCACCAGTTCCTTCGCCATCAGACCACCCGCGGTATCCTCATCGTAACCCATGAGGTGAACGATGTCGCTGGCCTGCTCCACATCCTCCATGTGGGTGAGTACTTCCTGCTTCTTCTCTTCCGGCAGCAGGGCCATGAGGTCAGCCGCATCATCCGACTCGAGGTTGTCGATCACATCCTCCGCGATCTCCCGGGATGTGAACTGGTCGAGGAAATCTTCCTTCTCCGCTTCATCCATCTCAATGATGACCTCTGCGGCAAGTTCTTTCTCCAGCGACTGGTAAAGGAATTTGGCTTCCTGCACGTCGAGTTCTTCGACAATCTCGGCGATATCTGCAGGGTGAAGGGATTCAGTCAGCTCGCGGATGCGGCTTTTGTCGGCCTGACCTATTGCGTCCTCGATCGCAGCAAGAAATTCTTTGGTCAGTTCAAATGCCATGTTGCCGTCCTCCTGAATTATTAAGGATGCTGATTCCGAAGCACCCCGGCAAGTTCATCAAATGCCTCCACCGATAAGGTTTCGGCTCGCTGGTCCAGAAAAGGGATTTCGCCGGACGGGTGCAAAATAACGGTTTTTAAGGCATTCCTCAAAGTCTTTCGGCGCTGGTTAAATGCGGTTTTCACCACTTTCAGAAACCAGTCGGGATCGCTTTGGATGCGTGGTGTTTCAAGTCTTCTCAACCGGATGACAGCCGACTTCACTTTCGGGGGCGGATGAAAAGCATCCGGCAATACGGTCATGATTTCATCCACTTCATAAAAGGCCTGGATCCATACACTCAGGATGCCATATACCTTGCTGCCCGGTTCGGCACGTACGCGATCAGCCACTTCCTTCTGAAACATTCCCACCGTCACAGGAATTCTGTCGCGGTTTTCCACCACGCGAAAAAGGATCTGGGATGATATGTTGTAAGGGAAGTTCCCGATCACGGCGAAACTTCCTGTTCCGAGTTCCGACAGATCCCACCGCAGAAAATCTTCCGACACCAGCTGCAGGGATGGCTCCCGGAAGCGGTCATGCAGGTATTCCACTGCTTCGCGATCGATCTCCACCGCCCAGAAACGCGAACCGTAGCGGGGCAGCAGAATGTCTGTAAGCACACCCTTACCCGGACCGATTTCCAGCACACGGTCAAACGTCTCCCCTTCCAGGGCATCCACAATGCGCATGGCCATGGAGGTATCTTTAAGAAAATGTTGACCGAATTTCTTCTTGGCTCTCATGGGCGAAAAGTAACAAGAAATTCGCTCGCGGAAACCAATCGGCTCATGGCATGATTTGTGTCATGACAGATCCCGTTGTGCTTCTAATATTTGTGTCAACCAAAAACAAATTCACCATGCGTACACTGATGTTTCTTGCGATGTTGCTGTTCCCGGCTTTGTTGGTGCCGGCATACGCACAGGATTATGCCCCGTCCGACACCGTTCCCAAAGAACTATCCGTGGTCATCAAGAATGACGGAACCGAGTTTGTGGGTGTGATCCTGAAACAGGACGCCCGGGAAGTACTCATCCGCACGGAGAAAACCGGGGAGGTCGTCATTCCGAAGCATGAAATCAAAGACATTAAGAAGGTACAACAGGGCAACCTCACCTCCAGCGGGGCGTACATTCCCGAAGAAATATTCGCCACACGATACTTCATCACCACCAACGGCCTGCCACTTAACAAGGACGACAGCTACATCATCTGGAACCTTTACGGGCCCGACTTCCAGTTCAGTCTCGGCAATCATTTCACGGCAGGCATGATGAGCAGTTGGGTAGGTATCCCCATCATCGGAACTTTTAAATATGCCACCACTGTATCTCCCAATGTACACCTGGGAGTTGGAACACTGCTTGGCACCGGATCATGGATCAAGCCCGACTTCCTGGCCGGATTGCCGTTCGGAACTATTACCCTGGGCAACCGCAGATCCAACATCTCCTTTTCTACCGGCTATGCTTTTTACACTTATGAAAAGGAAAGCGACGGAAGGGCCCTTGTTTCCGTGGCCGGCATGGCCAAGGTTAGCCCCAAGGTAAGCCTGGTGCTGGACTCGTTCATCCTGATCGGTCAGAGTGAATTGTTCGGCAACGGCGCCCTGTTCATCCCCGGCGTAAGATGGGCTACCAGCAAAGGTTCGGCATTTCAGCTCGGGTTCGCGGGCCTGGTCGTGGAAGGAGAGCCTCAGGCTATAGCGATTCCCATGATCCAGTGGTTCCGCCAACTATAGGAAGAAACCCTTTCGTAAGTTATCATGAACCCCGACGTAGATCATTACATCGCCAGATCTGCCCCGTTTGCACAGCTTGTTCTGCAACACATCCGCAAGCTGATTCACCAGGCCTGTCCGGAAGTGGAAGAAAAAATGAAATGGAGTTTTCCCCATTTCGATTACAAGGGCATGATGTGCAGCATGGCGGCTTTCAAGCAGCATTGCGCATTCACCTTCTGGAAAGGTGCGCTGCTGGAAGACCCGAACCGGGTGATGGACAAAAAGCGATCGGAAGCGATGGGACAGTTCGGGCGCATCGCTTTAATTGACGACCTGCCTGAAGATGCAATTGTTCTCGGACTGATCCGTGACGCCATGCGGTTGAATGACGAGGGGATCAAGCTGCCACCCAAGCCCAAGAAGCCGGTAAACAAGGTAACGGTTCCAGATATACTTCGTGATGCGCTCGGCAAAAACAAAAAAGCGGGTGCTCAGTTCGAAGCGCTGTCGGCTGCATGCCAACGGGAATACATTCAATGGATCACCGAAGCCAAGCGGGAAGAAACCCGTGAGCGAAGGGTGAAGAGCGCCATCGAATGGATTTCGGAGGGGAAGCACCTCAACTGGAAATACCAAAAGTGAATCAGATCACTTCCAGCAAGGTGCGGAAGGCCACAAACCTGTCTTTGTAACGTATCAGCACTTTTTCCTGCAGCGCCGGCGCATGTTCTTCCCGGTACTTTTCATAGTCATTCATGGTCATGCAGGTGTACTGGATGGCGTATGTCTTGCCTTCCGGGTCATCTGAAAGTACACGCGCCATGCGGCTTTCAATAAAAGCGCCGGTGGCCATCACCTCAGGGATGTGTTCGCTTTTCATCCATTCCAGCCATTCGTCGTGTACCTCGTCGTCGATGTTCACGGTCACATTGTAAATGATCATACGTTCAGGTCTTTTGTTCATTCATGGATTGAGATGGGCAGGTTCACACAGAAACATGCACCACCTTCAGGGTTATCGGTAGCCACCAGGTATCCGCCATGATGTTCCACCAGGTGCCGGGCGATGTACAAACCGAGTCCGGTCCCTTTGGATGTGCGGGTCTCTTCCTGCCCCATCCGATAAAACCTTTCGAATATTTTTTCCTTTTCCGCATCCGGAATTCCCTTTCCGTTGTCGGCGAATTCCACCATCACCCGATCTCCTTTGCGTTTGAGGCGTACCTCCACTTTCCCTCCCGGTGGTGAATATTTCCATGCATTGCTCAGCAGGTTCTCGATCACGGAATGAAGTCCGCCCACATCGCCCGATACATGCACACCTGGTTCAATGGCTTCTACCCATTCAAGGTCGGATGGATGCCTCGAGATCCATGCGGAGAGCGTGTGCCGGAGCAGGTCCGACAGATCAATGGTTTCAATACGCAGGGTTGCATCCTTGTCTTCGATCCTGGCAGCCTGAAGGGTATTCTCCACGAGTTCCGTAAGCCGGTTGGTATCTTCCAGTGCCATGCCTGTCATTTCCTGCATGCGGACTTCATCCAGTTTGCGCGATTGCAGCGTTTCCAATTGCAAACGGATACTGGCCAGGGGGGATTTGAATTCATGGCTGATGGAAAGGATGAAGTTCTTCTCCTTCCGGCTCAGCGCCACCTCATCCCTGAATGATTTCCTGACCCGCCATACCCCCATCAGAAGCAACGCCAGAAACACGCTTCCTTCGCCGATGATCATCCAGAACCGTCGATGTACCTGCTCGCTGGAAAATTCAATTGCTCCCGGTTGATGTTCCGACATGTAGCCTTCCGTTAACAACCATGCCCACCATCCGAACTGCAGCAATACATAGCATACCAGTATGTAAAAGATGGTGAGGGTACGGTGTCGGAACGGACTGCGCATATGCCAAAAATACCATAGTTTTTTTGATCTTTATGGAGAACTTAATTTGCCTGAACATGGAACCACTCACAGAGGAAGACTGGAAGAAAAAACTGACACCCGAAGAATTTGCGATCCTTCGCGGTAAAGGAACCGAACGGCCTTTCACAGGAAAATTCAACGACCATTTCGTGCAGGGCACATACGTGTGTAAAGGATGCGGTGAAGCCTTGTTCGACTCCGGTTCCAAATTCGACAGCCATTGCGGATGGCCTGCTTTCGACAGCGAGATCAGAAAAGATGTTATCACGGAAACGCGTGACACCAGTCATGGCATGATACGCACCGAAATTACGTGCAGCAAATGCGGCGGGCATTTGGGACATGTATTTGACGACGGTCCCACCGATACCGGTATCAGGTATTGTGTGAATTCACTTTCACTTGACTTCGATCCCAAACCTGAAGAATAACCCTGCCGCAACAATTTGGAACAGATTTTGGTTACGTCCTGAGGTAACTTATCTGAAGCGTATGAAATGGATAACAATATGCCTGGGGGCCATGATGCTGGCATCGTGTGCAACCAAGGTACCGTTCACACAACAAACAAGAGACGAATACAAGCTCACCGAGGAAGAGCTCAAATCGTTGCAATTCTACACATCCCATGATATCGTGCTGCAACGTTGGGAGAACCAGGGAAAGGAAAAGGCAACCGAAGACGGAACATTGAAGATCCGCAGCGGACAGTCTGTGGAAGAGGTGGTGATTCGCGCGGGAACACCCGGCGTGGTGGAGAAAGTGGTCGACGGCAACCGCCTTGCCATCAGTTTTGAGGCGGGCGACCACAAGTTCCTGGTGTTCGGAGATACCAAAAAACAGGATGGCCGTTATACCCTGCAGGCCACCGAATGGGTTGACAACCGTGCCAAGGTAAACTACAACGATCAATGGTACATGACCAACACCGGCAGCGGCAGCACCTATTTGGTATTCAAGATCAAAAAGTTGAACCAGTTCAGGCGGAAGCAACAAATAGCAAAAGGCCGGAAGATCTGATCCCCCGGCCTTTTCCATTGCCATTCAGTTTTAATATTCCCATAAATCTTGCTCGAAGTTCATCACATCACTTTTGATGTCCTGGGCCTCCAGCAGTGCATCCATACCGGTTTTGTATTCCTTGATGTACCTGTCGTACACGTTCGACTCCTTCACCACGACACTGCTGAACATCCTTTTGGCAAACAGGTCATCAAAGTTCAGGTTGAACACGTGTGTCTGTCGTAACATCACAGGGTATTGGGCCAGTACGGGTCTGATCTCCGGAAAATAGACCCAGTAAAAATCGCGCAGTCCCATGAATTCTCCCGACTCGGAGTACACTTCGATCACCGGTGCGATGCCAACGATGCGGCATTCCATCACCGACCGCTTCTTATCAAAGAACCAATCTTCTTTTAATTTGAACATAACCACCCGGTCACGATCAAACGGATGCGGGATCACCTGTTCGTATTCTTTGCCCGTCACCGGATCAATGATCAGAACGGTATCGGGTTTTTCCATCCCCAGCTCATCCACCCTGTCGAGGCTGATGGGGTGTGTGAATTCGTCGGTGGATTGCAATCCATCATAGGCCTCATACGCGGTTACTGTGCCTTCCAGCACGGCATCGTGAATGATATCGAACAGGTTGCGGCGTTCTTCCAGTGGCTGGCTGCTCTTTGGATACGCCAGGGGCAGGTTCATCTTTTCTTTGAGATCGATGTAACGCCACAAACGTTTCGACCACATTACATCGGCTTCACTTACATGTGGGTAGGGAACCACCCGTGTGTCATAGGGCCTTTTTCCGGCCATTCCCTCCTTCGGATCCCATATACCCTGGGCGCAAAGCATCAGGGGCATGCCCATCGCAATGACCAGCGCCCTTGCGTTCCTTTTTGCAATCTTCATCTGTTCTCCTTTCTTAGGACCCTCTTTCCCGAAAACGGAAGCCACTATGTAAAAGTGTTCAGTGATAACGACCGGTCAAAAGGAAAGTCACAAACGCACGATTGTCAATTCAGGCAATTTTCGCAAATTGCGGCACCTGAATCAGGACCGTAATCTTATTATCACCGGATCATGAAAAAACAACTTTTCTCTTTTGCACTGCTTTGTGCAGGCTTTGGTACCCTTCTGTTTTCCGCCTGCGGCAGCGGCGATACATCCGAAGAACAGGACGATAACATGGATACATCCATAGTAGAACAAGCGGCCGATGCATCGGAAGCATACAATGTGGTGTTGCCATCGCCCCTGCAGATCGCACGCATCTTTCAGCAGGCAGGCCTCACCTACCAGGCGGATCTGGTGAACAAGATCGAGAACAGCGGGCTGTATGCTACCCAAACCGGGAAGACACTGAATTTCGGCGTATATAGTTCAGACCTAGCCTATCTGGTGCTGAACAACCAGAACCAGGAAGCCCTGGTATACCTGAAATCGCTCAAGGACATGGCAGGAAATATCGGATTGTCGCCCATCTTCAACGATGAAAAACTAGTGAACACATTTGAAAAGAACATGGGCAACCCCGATTCGCTGATCAGTGTGTTGGCCGAGATCCAGGAAAAGCTTGACATGATCCTGCAGGACAACGAACAGGAACACCTGCATGCTGTGATCTTTGCGGGCGCCTGGGTGGAAGGTATGTACATGGGTTCCAAGGTGTCGGTTCAGGGATCACAGGACGGAGTCAACAACAAGCTGATGGAACAGATGAACATCCTGGAAAGCCTCATCACCGGACTGCAGCAGCAACCTGACAAGAACGACGAGATCAATAGCCTGATCGGCCAGCTTCAGGATGTACACAAATTCTATGAAGAACTGAATGCCAGAGCCGGAGAGCAAACGCCTACGCTAACCGCAGAAAAGAAAAAAGAATTGAGTGACCGCATCAGCCTGATCAGGAATGGCATTGTGAAGGTGAACTAAGCAATTTCAAACCAGGACCATGAAACATTGTTTTTATATTTTCCTGTTGTGCATAGGACTGGCAGGAACAGCCTTGGCACAAGGCAAGCAATCTGCAGATGACGCTTGCACGCCCATAGAATCGAGAGCCAAATGCAAAGAAGCACTGGTGCCTTTTGAATACGATGCCGGTAAGATTGTGCGGATCACATTTCGTTCAATGTCCCAGCAGAAAGAATATGAGATCCCCCTTTACATGGGCGAAAAATACCGTCTTGTATTCAACCGCGAAGGACTCCCGCAGAATGTCAGCATCAAGGTATATGACAAGAAGCAAGGATCTTCGAACCGGAAAGTTCTGTACAGTTCGGATGATGCTTCATTTGATGAAAAGCAATTGATCTGGGAGCCGGAGAGCACCGGAAAGATCTTTATTCACTTCGACATTCCCGCCACCAGCGACGTGGAGAAAAAGGGTTGTATTCTTTTCCTATTGGGTTATAAAGGATAACGGTATTGTACCGTTCAGGGCGCCAGCAACCTGAATACCTTGTTGAACTGGTCCTGGCTGATGCTCAACTGTTTTCCGTTGATCCGGTAATACAGCCTGATCATGGTTGATCGCGTTGCAGCCGTTTCCTGCACACAGGCGCTATCGAGTTCCGCTGCATTCCTGGCTATCACGAAGACCTGGTCCCCTTTCCTGAGCGAAGTTACTTCCGTGCGTGGCAGCAGCGTATCGGAAAAAGCCGATACCTGGTAACATTTGTTCTGAACGCAGAGGCAATCAAATGCCAGGTGGTCGATGTCGCGGTCGGATGTCATGCACAACCTGAATTCAACTATGGGTCCGGCCTGGGGAATTCCCGGCACGGTGATTTTCTTTCGCGCCTCAACCCACTGCAGTTTCGGGGTTGAACATGATGCCAACAGGGTTGTAAGATATCCTATCAGCAACAGGCGCCTCATTTCATTTCTATTTCTTCGCCCTGCGGATCAAAGAACCGGTACTCCAGCATCTGGTAAGATGAAGATGGCAGCACCTTCAGTTTGATACCCAGCTTGGAAGCCCACTTCTTCCGGAGAGATGAAAAGAGGCCACGGTTGATAAATGATTCCAGGTATGGATGGGTGTACAAAGTAACCGACTTGATCTTCAGATCGGTGCTGATATATCTCAATTTGCTCTCAACTTCATCGGCCACGAGGATGCTGGGCTGGATCTCACCGGTGCCGTTGCATGACGGGCATTTCTCGTTGGTGACGATGTTCATCTCTGGCCTTACCCGCTGACGCGTGATCTGCATCAGCCCGAAGCGGCTGAGGGGAAGAATCTTGTGCTTGGCGCGGTCCAGCTTCATCTCATCCTTCATGAAATCGTACAGCTTCTTTTTGTTTTCAGCTTTGTACATGTCAATGAAGTCGATCACGATGATGCCACCCATGTCACGCAACCGGAGTTGTCTCGCCACTTCGCGGGCCGCCTCCATGTTCACCTCCAGGGCATTCGTTTCCTGATCTTTGTCGGATTTGTTACGGGAACCGCTGTTGATATCCACCACGTGCAATGCTTCGGTGTGCTCGATGATGAGGTAAGCACCGCTCGGCATGGTAACCGTTTTACCGAACAGCGATTTGATCTGCCGGTGAATGCCGAAATTCTCAAAGAGGGATTTCTTGCCCTGATACAGCTTCACGATCGACTCCTTGTCGGAACCGATGGAACGGAGGTATTTTTTAATATCCTCGAACAGCTCGGGGCTATCGGTATAGATGTTGTTGAACGTGGGGTTCAGCACATCCCGGAGCAAAGCAGAAGTCCGGTCGATTTCACCCAGCACCTTCTTGGGCGCCTGTGCACCGTATATACCTTTTCTGCAGTTCTCCCACTTGGCCATCAGGTCCTTGATGTCGTTGTCAAGGTCAACTACCTTGCGGTTCCTGGCAGCGGTTCGCACGATCACCCCGAAGTTTTCGGGCTTGATGCTCTCGATCAGGCGGAGCAATCGTTCCCTTTCTTTTTCGTCGTTGATCTTCTGCGATACCGACACCTTGTTGTAGAAGGGCACCAGTACCATGTAGCGACCGGCCAGGGATATCTCACTGCTCAGACGAGGGCCTTTGGTTGAAATAGGTTCCTTGGTAATCTGTACCAGTACCCGGTGTTTTTCCGCCAGTACATCCCCGATCTTTCCGTTCTTATCAATGTCCTTTTCAAGCTTGAACCCTTTCAAGTCCCCGTCTTTCCGGGTTTTGTTAAGGTTGGACAGCAAATATTTGGAAAGGGATTTGAATTGCGGACCCAGGTCATGGTAATGGAGGAAAGCATCCTTCTCATATCCAACGTCTACGAATGCCGCATTCAGACCAGGCATGATCTTGGTGACCCTGCCCAGGTACAGGTCACCGGCCACGTAGTTCTTGTTTCGCTTTTCATCATGAAACTCAATGAGCTGTTTATCCTTGAGAAAAGCGATCTTAACTTCCGAGTCCGTGGCCTTTATAATTAGTTCACTGCTCACGTAATGATCATTAGTAATACAGAATACAGGAATACACCTGCTTGCGCTGGCCGATTCAACTTAAATCACCGGATTGGCAAATGCAAAAGGTATCGCCACCTAAAGAATTCCATCAGGCATACGACACCGTTTCATCCAGCGGAGCGGTAAATGTACAAGGAAACTGTACGGCGCTGAGGAGGAGCGGTAGAAACAGTTGAATATGGCAAAGGAACGGTATGCTGCCCGAATCCGTACCGGTATGTATATGACACATCCGGAACGCTTAAGCACATACCGCTGCCTGTTTAAAGCCTTTAGTTATTCTTTTTCTTATGGCGATTCTTACGGAGTCTTTTCTTCCGTTTGTGGGTTGCCATCTTATGTCTTTTTCTCTTTTTTCCGCTTGGCATAACGCTAAGTTTAAAATTGTACAGTAATTTCTTTTACTTCTCCATGGAAGCTATTCTTGTTTCGGCTTCCGCCCGGGATCCACCTTCCGGTGCCCGGTGAAGGTAATCCTGATAAGCTGAACGTGCAGACGCCGTATCCCCTTGCATAAGTTTCGCTTCACCCAGGTAAAACCATGCTTCGGTTTGGGTTGAATCCAGGCCCAGAATTTCCCTGAACCTTTCTTCTGCTTTCTCTGCCTGGCCGGAGACCAGTGAGAAAACGCCCAGTGTATTCAGCGCCCTGATGTTTCCCGGATCTTCCTGTAACACCTCCCTCAGCAAACCGATACCTTTCATCGGTGGCTCCTTGCCTCCCTGAATGATCTGGATCGCCTCTGTGATCTTCTCATCCAGCGTTGCGGGTTCCGGTTGTTTAGCGGAAGAATCCTTCTCTTCCCGGTGCGGAAGCATCCATAGTCCTGTAAACAACACAGCTGCTGTAAGGATAAGGATCCGTTGCCGCTTCCGGTCAGGGTTATTCATCCTGGTCTACCCTGGGCGAATTGTTGCGAACAGCTTCGACAAATGTCTTCGCCGGTTTGAAGGTAGGCACCATATGTGCGGGGATAATGATCGTCGTGTTCTTCGAGATATTCCTTCCCGTTTTTTGGGCCCGCTTCTTCACTACAAAGCTTCCAAATCCGCGCAGATACACATTCTTACCTTGAACCATCGCACTTTTGACCGATTTCATGAAAGCTTCGATAGACGCCTGGACGGCCACCTTCTCGATGCCGGTCTTTTCTGCGATCTCGGTTACAATGTCTGCTTTTGTCATCTTTTCCTAATGAATGATTTTCAATTAGTTAAAATCGAAAAAGGGAGACGAAGATACAGCTTTTGTTGGTAACCAAAAAAATATTTGACTTATTTTCGTCTCTAAGTTGTTCAAAGCAAGAAAGTTTGATCGTGGCTGAATGGCAAAGATTTTTGTTGAATTGGTATGACCAAAATCGCCGGGACCTTCCCTGGAGAAACACCAGAGATCCTTATGCCATATGGATTTCAGAAGTTATCCTTCAGCAAACACGCATTGCCCAGGGCTTGGATTATTACCACAAATTCCTCGCTCGTTTTCCAACCGTTACCGACCTGGCAAACGGGGAAGAATCCGCCGTGCTGAAAACCTGGCAAGGACTTGGTTACTATTCGCGTGCCCGCAACCTGCATAAAGCCGCCAAACAGGTTCGCGACCAGTATTCCGGGCAATTTCCGGATACCCGGGAAGCTTTGCTTTCCCTTGCAGGTGTGGGGCCCTATACCGCAAGTGCCGTTGCATCCATCGCATTCCATCAGCCCCATGCCGTGGTGGACGGGAATGTGATCCGGGTACTGAGTCGCTTTCTCCACATCCAAGATGACATGGCGCTTTCTACCGGCAGAAAAAAAGTGGAGGAAGCAGCCGAACAAGTTCTGGTGCGGGATCAGCCGGGTGACTGGAACCAGGCCCTGATGGAACTGGGTGCTACCGTATGCACACCCACCGGACCCAAGTGCACCGACTGTCCGGTTTCCGCTTTCTGCCGCGCACGCGCCGAAGGTGTCCAGGAACAATTGCCGGTAAAATCCCCGAAAAGAAAACCACGGGACAGGTATATCCATTACCTGGCCATGGATTCTCCGCAAGGATTTGCCCTGCAACGAAGAACCGGCAACGACATCTGGCGGCACCTGTATGAATTTCCTTCCTGGGAAAGCAAGGAACCCCAACGGGATCCCGAAGTCCTCTTCCAAAACCTGTCGGGTTGGATCTCCGGCGAACCGGTGCTGATCCGGCAAAGCGAAGTGAAACATCAGCTCACCCACCAAACCATCCACGCTACCTTTCTGCACGTACGTGTTCCGAAGATCACTGCTACCGGGGATGTTGTTTTCATCACCCCCGACACCCCGATCCGTGTGCCCGTACATCGTCTTATGGAAAAGTATCTGGCAGGGATGGGTTTTATTTTATAATTTTGAGTTTCGGTTTCCGATCCTTTGCCAGGGTACATGATCCTGCCGGTAACCGGATATGAACCTGAAATCCTTTTCCATTCTATGGCCGGAGTCAATAAAGTTATCCTCGTAGGCAATCTGGGTAAAGACCCGGAAGTGAAATACCTTGAGAACGGAACCGCTATCGCCAAGTTTCCACTGGCAACCTCGGAATCTTTCAAAGACCGTTCGGGCAATCGTGTTGAGCAAACCGAATGGCACAACATTGTGCTGTGGAGAGGTCTGGCCGAAGTCGCAGAGAAGTTTCTGAAGAAAGGACATCAGGTGTACATTGAAGGAAGGATCAAAACCCGCTCCTGGGATGATCAGGACGGCAACAAGAAATACATGACCGAGATCGTGGCCGACCAGATGACCATGCTGGGAAAACGCGATGAGATGGCCGACGGAAGCCCGAAGGAGTTCCGCAGCGCCCCGGCACAGGAAGAGTCCTTTGATCCCGGTCCTTCCGCCACCGACGACCTGCCTTTCTAGGGGGCCGGTTCTTGTCTCACCTATATCCTGATTTTGGAAGATCCTAACCCTGAATGTATGTTGCCCAGCCTGCTCATGGCGGGCATCTCCTTCCATCCAATGACAACGGGTGTTTATCTGGCTCTCGCTATTTTGCCCGTTTTGCTGCTTGCCTCCGCACTCATTTCCGGCGCGGAAGTGGCTTTCTTCTCTATTACCACACAAGCAAAACAACAACTGGAGAATAGCCCGGGCAAACGGGGACGTTTGATCCTTTCCTTGCTTGACCGCCCGAAACATCTGCTTGCCACCATCCTGGTTGCCAACAACCTCTTCAATGTGGCCGCCATCATCATGGCTTCCTTTATTACGGCTTCCTGCTTCAGCTTCAATGGCAATGCCCTTTTGGCGTTCCTGGTTGAAGTATTGCTGATCACTTTCCTGCTGGTGATGTTCGGCGAGATCATTCCCAAAGTGTACGCCACCAAGCATGCAATGCCCCTGGCCAATATGATGGCTGTTCCCCTGCTTGTCATCGGTCGCCTTTTCAGTCCGGTTAACTGGCTGTTGATCCATAGCACTTCGTTCATGGACAAGCGTATCAAACGCCAGGGAAAGAATGTATCGGTGGATGACCTGTCGCATGCACTGGAACTGACGGCTGACAGCGAAACCACCGAGGAAGAACAAAAAATGCTTTCGGGCATCGTTAATTTCGGTAACATCGAAGTGCGCCAGATCATGAAATCCCGCGTTGATGTGGTGGCTCTCGACCAGGGAACGGCTTACAACCAGGTACTGCAACTGATTGTAGATGCCGGATACTCCCGGATCCCTGTGTTTAAAGAACACTTTGACCAGATAACGGGCATCCTCTACGTAAAAGATCTGTTGCCCTATCTCGACAAACAACCGGACTTCACATGGCAGGAACTGGTGAGAAAACCTTTCTTTGTTCCGGAAAGCAAAAAGATTGATGACCTGCTGAAAGAATTTCAGAAGTCGCGTGTGCACATGGCCGTTGTGGTAGATGAATATGGTGGCACCCTGGGCATCGTTACGCTGGAAGACATCATCGAAGAAATTGTGGGAGAGATCAGTGACGAATTTGATGAAGAGGAATTGGTATACTCACGACTGGATGACCACACATTCATCTTTGAGGGTAAAATCATGCTGAAGGATTTCTGCCGGGTGACCCAACTGAGCGAAGCCACCTTCGACGGAACCTCCGCCGAAAGCCTCGCAGGTGTGATATTGGAACAGGAAGGAAAAATACCCGAAAAGAATGCCATCATCCGATTCAAGAATCTGAGTTTAAAAATCGAGGCGGTTGACAACCGCAGGATCATCCGGATCAAAGTCACCATCCACCCGCCAGCAGATGAAAATGAGATTGAAGGACCGTAGCATGCACCTGGCATGGGCCATCTTTGCAATGAGCATCCTTGCCGCATGCAGTTCCCCCCCCGTGCCCAAACCACGCGGATATTTCCGGATCGACCTACCCGAACGATCATACAAGACCTATCAATCCGACTGCCCGTTCACCTTCGAGTATCCATCGTACGCCACTGTGATTGTGGATACCATCCGATTCAAGGAACCCTGCTGGCTCAACCTCCATTTCCCCAACTTCAGGGGAGACCTGCACGTCAGCTACAAACAGGTGAACAACAACCTGGAAGGCTACCTGGAAGACTCATACCAGTTTGCCATGAAACACATGAGCATGGCATCGGCCATGAACGACAGCACCGTTTTCGACGCTGACAACAGGGTGTTCGGACTCGTCTACAAAATTGAAGGTGAACACACGGCAAGTCCCTACCAGTTTTACCTGACCGATTCCACCCATCACTTCTTCAGAGGAGCCCTCTACTTCAATGTGAGGCCGAACAACGATTCACTCGCCCCGGTGATCCGGTTCATTGAAAAAGACATGGAACACCTGATTGAAACGTTCAGGTGGAAGCAACAGCAGTAGTGCGCTGTCCGTGCAATACGTAGAGATGCGTGGCAAGCAGCATGAACGCACCCAGTTGGTGCAACACACCCAGCCAAACCGGTACCGATAATAGCAAGGTCATTACCCCCAGCACGAACTGGAATCCGACCACCATCAGCAACAAGTCGAATCGCTTCCGCAGCAAACCTGCATCCGTTTTTCTCGACTTCACCCACAGCCACACCACCACGCCAACCACAGCATAGGCCACATAACGGTGAATGAACTGCACACCCGCCAATCCTTCCAGGAAATTGTGCCACAGAGGTTGCATGGCGGTTACCGCATCCGGCACCCATTGATCGCCCATTTTCGGCCAGGTGTTGAATACCCTGCCCGCTTTGAGGCCGGCAACCAAAGCACCGTAAAATATTTGCACACCTATCAGTGCCAATAACCATATGGAAGCCTTCTTCAACCCGGAAGATTTGTTTGCCCGCTTATCGCCCTGCGACACATCCAGCATAAACCAGAAGGTCACCGAAAAAGCAAGCAAGGCTGTAAGCAAGTGCGCCGCCAAACGATAATGACTCACGTGCGGATCATTTTGCAAACCACTTGCTACCATGAACCACCCAACCGCACCCTGAAAGCCGCCGAGCGCAAACAGCCACAACAGCTTCAATATCCAGTCGCGTGACAACTTCTTCCTGAACACGAAATAGAGAAAGGGGATAAGAAACACCACACCGATCAAACGCCCCAGCAGGCGGTGAATGAATTCCCACCAATAAATGGATTTGAAATCATCCAGGGTGAAATCGAAGTTGCGGATCTTGAACTCAGGGTATTGCTTGTATTCCTCGAAAGCCTGTTGCCAGGCTCCTTCGGATAAGGGAGGGATGACACCCGTCACCGGTTTCCATGTGACCATTGACAAACCCGATCCGGTTAGCCGGGTGATGCCACCCACCACCACCATCAGGAAAATCAGCACACAACCTGATGCCAACCACACGATCACCTGCTTACGTGTACGAGCGTCCATGGGCACGAAGGTAGGAAATGTGTTAATGTGCTAATTTGAAAATATGAAAATTAAAGCGCATTGCGTCATGCATTACATACATACGTCAGGTGGTATGGATTTTAGACCATAGATGGGAGACGATAGATATAAGATGGATGGCGGCTTAAGTGTGCCTTACCTCATTCGTAATTCGTAATTCGTCTCTCGTAATTAATGATTGAAATACCCCTTGGTCGTCACCAGGATCAATCCACCCGACACATCCCCGTACTCAGCCGGGATGCCACCGGTCAGCACCGAGAACTGGTTGATGCACCCCCCTGGAAGGTTTGAACTACCGATGACCTTCACACCATCGATATAGATCTGAGTTGCCTCCTTACGTGCACCTCGGATGTACAGATCTCCGCCCGGTTCGCTTTGATAAACCTGGGGCAACAGGGCTGCATATTGCTTTACATCCGGGGTACGGGTGGGAACCCGCTCGATCACCTTGGGATCAATATGCTCTCCCGCCGTTTCATCCGGCCTGACCATAGAAGGTGTGATTACAATGGGCGCAAATGCCATGTTGCCGATTTCAATGTTTAACATGGTCACAGTACCGGCATTCACCTGTACTCCCTTCATGATCGTTGGCATTTTCCCCACATACCGGGCCTCCACCGTATAAGTGCCGGGGTCCAGCGCCTTGATCCTGTATCTGCCGTTCTCATCGGCCACCGAGGCAGCAACCTGAGCTCCGTTATTCATGACCGTCACCGTGGCAAACGGCAAGGCTTCCCCGGTTTCCTTTTCGTTGACCGTTCCCTTGATCTCTCCCGATGCAACGGCCAAGGCTGCCGTTGAACTGAATGTGAAAACCATGATCAACAACTGTAACAATGTGCGTGCGGCCCTGTGTTGAAGTTGTGTATGTACCATTATTATATTGATGGATTGAGGTTATACCCCAATCTACGGCAGGCCTTAATGGTTTTCAACCCGGAATGAACGAACGGATGCACCCGTCTTCCGAATGGTAGCCATCTCCTGATGAGCGAATAATTCTCCAACGATACAGATGGAATGACGCGCCGCCTCACTACTTTTGCACCGGCATGCAATCCTTTTTTGAGAAGAAAACCAACCAATGGCTCACGCTCGGGCTGTTGGCGCTTACGTGGGGAAGTTCATTTATCCTGATGGAAAAAGGATTGGTGGCCTATTCCGATACGCAGGTGGCCTCGCTACGCCTGGTGTTTGCCGGACTTGTCCTTCTGCCCGTTTCGATCCGAAGGATCCGGCACCTACCGAAGAAAACGCTGATTCCTATTTTCCTGGTCGGACTGGTCGGAAACGGTATTCCCGCTTTTCTTTTCACCAAAGCTGAGACGGTGATCGACAGCTCCACCGCCGGCATCATCAACGCCCTGGCGCCCCTGTTCACCCTGCTGATCGGCATTTCGTTCTTCCACCTGAAGGCCCGGTGGGTGCATGGCCTGGGCATCCTTGTGGGACTGGCCGGCGCCGTTGCCCTGTTATATGACGATATGCACATCGGAGGCAAAGCGGGTTATGCCGGCCTGGCCATCATCGCCACGGTGTGCTATGGCTTTTCCATCAACATTGTAAAAGGATACCTCCACAGCGTACCTGCCACAGAAATCGCTTCCATTGGCTTGCTTTTCGTGGGACTCCCCTCCGGAATCTACCTGTTCAGCACCGATTTCACCCAGCACTTCAGCACACACCCCGACGCATGGACCAGCCTGGGCTATATAATGATCCTGGGCATGGTGGGAACCGCTTTCGCCGTATCCATCTTCAACATGCTCATCAAATCCACCTCCCACCTGTTCGCCGCATCCGTCACCTACCTGATCCCCATCGTGGCGATCTTCTGGGGATTGTTTGACGGTGAATCGATGGACATCCGGAAAATCATCGCCATCCTTACCATCCTGGTCAGTATTTACCTGGTGAACCGCAAGACCTGATCACCCGAATTAATTTCATGGGATTGCTTGGGAGGGAAAAATCTTTTGTTTACATTTGCACCCCTTAATGTAACAAGCTGCAAGGAACTATGTACGCAATTGTCAAGATCGGAGGACACCAATATAAGGTTGAAAAAGACCAGAAGGTGTTTGTAAACAGACTCGCTCAGGAAGCGGGAGATAAGGTTCTTTTGGACCAGGTGCTGCTCATCGACAACAATGGCAAGGTATTGACCGGAGCCCCTGTGATCAAGGGTGCCGGCGTTACTGCCACCATCGTGGAGCATGTAAAAGCGGATAAAGTCCTTGTTTTCAAAAAGAAGAGAAGAAAAGGCTATAAAAAGCTGAACGGTCATCGTCAGGCAGTGAGCCTGATCCAGATCGACAAGATCGAGGAGAAAGACGCCAAGGCCCCCGTCAACACGCCGAAAGCAAAAGCAGAACCCAAGGCAGAAAAGGAAGCCCCCGCTGAAGCAAAAGCAACCAAGGCAACCAGAGAACCCAAGGCAGCTGCCCCGAAGAAAGAAACCACGGCAAAGAAGGCCCCAGCCAAGAAAGCCGCCCCCAAGAAATCAACCGCCAAGAAAACAGATAAAGGCGAATAATACTTTAATTTCCACGAACCATGGCACATAAAAAAGGAGTCGGTAGTTCCAGGAACGGTCGCGAGTCGGAAAGCAAACGACTGGGCATCAAAATTTTTGGTGGCCAACAAGTTGTTGCAGGCAACATCATCGTTCGTCAACGTGGAACCAAGCACAAAGCCGGACTGAATGTCGGCATCGGAAAGGACCACACCCTGTACGCACTTGCAAACGGTGTGGTGCAATTCCAAAAAAAGAAAGATGACAAATCCTACGTTTCGGTTGTTCCAGCAGCGGCCGAATAAGGATGCTTAACCCATAATTGAAATCCCGGACGCATCGTTCGGGATTTTTTTTTCTATTTTTCCCAATACTTATCTCCAATGCTCACGCTTCAACTCTTACGGGACCAACCCGAACAAGTCGTTCAACGCCTGCAGAAAAAACACTTCCAGGCAGGCGAAATCGTAGAGGCCATTCTTCGCATCGACCAGGAAAGAAGAAAAATACAGGCACAGAACGATGCCCTTCTCGCCGAAGCCAATGAACTTGCACGCTCCATCGGCGACCTCTTCAAACAAGGCAAGAAAGACGAAGCCGAATCCCTTCGGCAACGCACCGGTGAACTGAAGGAAGAAACCAAAAAGCTCGGCGAACAGCTCCAGGCCCTCGAAAGCCAGCTGCAGGAGAAGATCACCGAACTGCCCAACCTGCCCCACGATTCCGTACCCGAAGGCAAAACACCGCAAGACAATGTAACCGTACGCGAAGGTGGATCCAAACCTTCCCTGCCCACCGACGCCAAACCGCATTGGGACCTGGCCGAACAATACAACCTGATCGATTTCGCGCTGGGCAACAAGGTAACCGGTGCCGGCTTCCCAGTCTATCTAAACAAAGGCGCACGCCTGCAACGCGCCCTGATCAACTATTTTCTGGATAAGGCCCTGGAGACAGGCTACCGTGAGTGCCAGCCCCCCATCCTCGTGAACACCGATTCTGCTTTTGGCACCGGCCAGTTACCCGACAAGGAAGGACAGATGTATGCCGTTGAACGGGATCAGCTGTATGTGATCCCCACCGCCGAAGTACCCCTGACCAATATCTACCGCGATGTGATTCTCGATGAAGCGCAGTTCCCGGTGAAAATGGTGGGTTATACCCCTTGCTTCCGCCGCGAAGCAGGCTCATACGGAAAAGATGTGCGTGGCCTCAACCGCCTGCACCAGTTCGACAAGGTGGAGATCGTACAGGTACGCAAACCCGAGGAGTCTTACCAGGCACTGGAAGAAATGGTGGCCCACGTGGAATCGCTCCTGGTGGCCCTGCAACTTCCCTACCGCATCCTGCGTCTTTGCGGTGGTGATATGAGCTTTACATCTGCCTTGACCTACGACTTTGAAGTATACGCCGCCGCGCAAGACCGCTGGCTGGAAGTCAGTTCCGTTTCCAACTTCGAGTCCTTCCAGGCCAACCGCCTCAAGCTGCGTTACAAAGAAGATAAAACCAACAAACTGGCACACACCCTAAACGGAAGCGCCCTGGCCCTCCCACGCATCGTGGCGGCGTTGCTTGAGAACAACCAGCAACCCGATGGCATCAGCATTCCCGCACCCCTTGTACCTTACACAGGCTTTGCCAAAATCGATTGAACCCCATTCCAATGACCAGAAACTTCATCCTGCTGTGCTTCGCTCTCATTTCAATCACCCTGGCTTCCTGCGAGCCCGATTATGTGAAGGCGGGAAAGAGGCAGATCGACAGCCTGGATACACAGTACCAGCAGTTGCAAACCTCCATCAAGGAATTCAAATACGAAGAGGCGATGGAGAAACTGGAAACCGTGGAAGAACACCTGGAACACTTCCAGGCATCCAACCAGGACACCCTTTCCAGGGATGAGGCCATGCTGCTTTCCAACTACCATTCCGTGGCCGAACCGCTGGAGAAACTGAAGGAGCGCTATCAGTATTACCAGGATGAACTGCAGACCACCCGCAAACAACTGGATGGCCTCAGGCACGACCTGGAAAACAAAGCCTTCACCGATTCGTTGTTCCAGGTATACCTGTCTGACGAACGCAATGCACTGAACCGGTTGCAACAGGAAGCGTCCCAGGCCGTAGAAATGGCTAAAAAGAAAATGGTTGTGTTCGATTCCCTGCAGCCCAGGATCACACGCCTGGCCAAATCGGTCAACATCGAGGTGGAAAATGAAAAGGATGAGAAATAAGATTGCCGCACTTGGTGCCTGCTGGCTCATGCTGTTGATCGCATGGCCTCACCACCTGTTGGCGCAAAGCAGCACAGACGAACAACTGGCCAATCTGTATTTCCAGGACCGCGACTTCGAAAAAGCCGCCTACTATTTTGAAAAACTCTTCGACGCCAATCCGAGCAATCAATACTACCAACCCCTGCTGACCAGCTACATCGAAACAGGCGAATTCAAAAAGGCCGAAAAGCTGGTGAAGAAAAGAATCAAAACCAATCCGGGAAACCTTGCCTTCCAGGTAGACCTGGGGTATGTTGCAAGAAAGGCCGGCGACGATAACGAAGCCAAAAGCCAATACCAGAAAGCCATCAAGGCGCTGCCGGCCAACCAACAAAGTGTGCTCGACCTGGCCAATGCCTTCCTGGGCAAGAACGAATCCACCTACGCGGAAGAAACTTATCTCCACGGCCGCAAGATGTTCGACGGTATCTACACCTTTAACATGGAACTGGCCGAGATCTATTCCCAGGCAGGGGAATACATGAAGATGTTTGACGAGTACCTGGGCCTGATTGATCAGAACCCTTCCTACCTGCAAACCGTGCAAAACGCACTGCAGTCCAAACTGGCCAACGACATGAACGGCCAACGACGGGCCCTGCTGAAAACCATTCTGCTGAAACGGATCCAGAAGTACCCTGATGCCGTGGTGTATTCGGAACTGCTCATCTGGTACTACATGCAGGAACAGGAATTCGCATCGGCATTGATTCAGGCCAAAGCCCTCGACAAACGTTTGCATGAAACCGGCGAACGCATCATGAACCTGGGCTACATCGCCGAAGAAAACGGCGCCTCCGACGTTGCCGTGGATTGCTACCAGTATGTGATCGACAAAGGCAAAAACAGTTACTACTATGCCGATGCGCGCATCCGATTGCTCGGTACCTTGTATGCCCAGGTCACCGGTTCTTATGCACCCGACCAGGCCAAGATCACCGATCTCAAATCCCGCTATATCAAAACCCTTTCCGAACTCGGTATCGGCAACCAAACCGCCCTACTCGCCTGCAAGCTGGCCCACATCGAGGCATTCTACCTGCACGAAACCGAACCCGCCATACAAAGACTGCAGGACCTGCTGACGGCTCCGGGCATCTCCAAACAAAACCAGGCGCAAGTGAAGCTGGAACTGGCCGACATCTACGTGTATACAGGTGAGCGATGGGAATCAACCCTGCTTTACAGCCAGGTGGAAAAAGACTTCAAGAACGACCCCATCGGCCACGATGCCAAACTCCGTAATGCACGCCTGTCTTACTACATGGGCGATTTCAACTGGGCACGTGCACAGGTGGATGTACTCAAAGCCGCCACCTCCAAACTGATTGCCAACGATGCACTGGACCTTTCGCTGTTGATCACCGACAACCAGGACGGAGATTCACTCGACATCCCCCTGCACATATTCGCACGCGCGGAGTTGCTGACATACCGCAATCTTGATTCCCTGGCACTGCTCACGATGGATTCCATCACCACCAAATATCCCAGTCACGCCCTGGCCGACGAGATCCTGTACCGGAAAGCCCAGATCATGGAAAAGGAAGGAAAATTCGAACAGGCCACGGAATTCTACCAGCAGATCGTTGTTCAGTTCGGAACCGATATCCTGGCAGACAATGCGCTGTTCCGACTGGCCGAACTGTACGAGGAGTATTTCAAGAACCCCGACAAAGCCATGGAACTCTACCAGCAACTCATGGTCCAATACCAGGGTAGCATGTTCACCGTGGAAGCACGCAAACGGTTCCGGGCATTACGCGGTGACAAGCTGAACTAGGCCCTGACCGCCTCTCCGGCAATTTCCAGGAATATATCCACCAGTTCATCCGGCTTGCTGAAGAACGGCGAATGACTCGCCTGCATGTGATACACCTTCCGGCAGGGCGTTTCTGTGTACATCTTCTCCTGGATAAATGGCGTTACCGCCCGGTCGTCGTCGCAAGCAATGTAATACCTGGGTACCCGTCCGAACTTTTCTTCACTGAGGTGCAACGGCGCCAGTCCCGACTCCATCGGTTCGGCACCCAGCAACACCCTGGCCATCTCCGCAATCCCTTCTTCACAATCGTGGTAAAGTCCTTCTCTGTAAATTTCCTGTTGCAGGGTATGCGAACCGGAAGCGTGGTCCATCGTCACATAGGGTTTCAGCCACCCAGTCGTATCCTGCGCCGAATATTCTGATTGCGTTTTTCCATCCGGGATGAGGTACGCCGCCAGGTAGATCAGCTTTTCAATCTTGTCGGGCCGATGCTCCGCCGCTTGTGAAATCACAATGCCGTTCTTGCTGTGTCCCACCAGGATCACTTTTCCTTCCGCACGGTCGATCAGCTCACATACCTTCGCCACCGTGTCTTTGAAGTTCACCTTTTCAATAGGTGTTTTGTCGCGGCCCATGCCGGGAAGATCCATCGCGCATACCTTGTGGCCCTGACGTTCGAGCAGGGGAGTTACCTTGTACCAGTTCCAGGCACAATGCCAGGATCCGTGAATGAGAATGAATGTTTTCTGTTCCATGTGCATGTTATTTGGATGTGTACAAATGGGCGGATTCCCACCCGATCATGGCCGCCTTCCGGTCGGCGCCCCAATGGTATTCACCGAATTCACCCGTTGACCTGATCACGCGATGACAGGGAATGAGATACGCCACCGGGTTGTCTCCGACGGCCGTGCCCACCGCCCTCGATGCACGCGGTTGCCGAATGGATGAAGCTACCTGACCGTACGTGACCAACCCGCCTTCCGGGATGCGCATCAATGCTTCCCACACCTTCACCTGGAATTCGGTGGCCTTCAAATGCAACCGGATTTCGGCCGGATTTCTCTGATCACGGTTGAATATCTGCAGGGCCTTTTCCTGCATGGCATCCGCACTTTGAAGAAAGCGGGCTTTGGGAAACATATGCAGCAGACGTGAAAGCGCTTTCTCTTCATCATCCGAAAAAGCCAGATGACAAACACCCCTGGATGTAGTGGCAATAAGTACCCTACCGAACGGACTGTCGGCAAAGCAGTAAGAAATGGCAAGGTTCTTCCCGCCATCCCTGTATTCGGCCGGTGTCATGCCCTCGATGTGAATGAAGAGGTCATGCAGCCGTCCGGTACCTGAGAGTCCGGTGGCATGCGTCGCCTCCGACAACGTCACCTGCTCATCCTTCAACAACTTCCTGGCATGTTCGATGCTGACGTATTGCAGGAATTTTTTCGGACTCATACCCGCCCACTCGGTGAACATGCGCTGGAAATGGAACGGACTCATGTGCACCTTTTCCGCCACTTCCTCCAAGCCGGGCTGATCGCGGAAATGACGGCGGATGTACCCGATGGCTTCTGCGATGCGATTGAAATCTACATGTTGCTGCTCGTTCATGGCCGAAGTTGTTTTGTGATGATGTAAAAGTAGAAAAGGATGCAACCGGCCGCCACCCGAAACTTGCGATCTTTTGAACCTCTTTCCGGCTCAAGCTTGTATCTTTACAATTATAAACCCACACCATGAGCCACAAAGCCGTTCTGATCATCCTCGATGGATGGGGACTTGGCAACGGAAATCCATCCGACGCCATCGCACATGCACGTACCCCCTTCGTGGACAGCCTCTACCAAAAATACCCGCACGCCCAACTTTCCACATCGGGTGAAGACGTGGGTTTGCCCGCCGGACAAATGGGCAACTCCGAAGTAGGACACCTGAACATCGGTGCCGGCCGCATCGTGTACCAGGACCTGGTGCGCATCAACAAAGCCATCCGGGAAGGTGAACTGGCCTCCAACCCGGTGCTGAAGGAAGCGCTGCAAAAAGCCAAAGACGGCAACAACCGCCTCCACCTCATGGGACTCTGTTCCGACGGAGGTGTGCATTCCCATATCAACCACCTCCTCACGCTTTGCGACCTCGCCGCCAAAGAAGGCATCAATGAAGTGTATGTGCATGCCTTCACCGACGGGCGCGACTGCGACCCCAAAAGCGGACTCGGTTTCCTGAAAACCCTCCAGGCACACCTAGAAAAAACCGGCGGTGTACTGGCACACATCGTAGGCAGATACTATGCCATGGACCGTGACAAGCGCTGGGAACGCGTGAAGGAAGCATACGACCTTATGGTACACGGAACCGGTAAAGCAACCAAAGACATGATCGGCGCCGTGGAAGCTTCCTACAAGGAAGACATCACCGATGAATTCATCCGCCCCATCCAGAAGATCGATGATGCCGGACAACCCGTAGGACTCATCCGGGAGAACGACGTGGTGATCTGTTTCAACTACCGCACCGACCGCTGTCGTGAGATCACCATTGCGCTCACGCAACACGACATTCCCGAACACAGCATGCGCACCCTGCCGCTGTACTATGTGACCATGACGCAGTATGACGCCACCTACAAGGATGTGCACGTCATCTTTCACAAGGACAACCTGGCTAAAACACTGGGAGAAGTATTGGCGGATGCAGGCAAAACCCAGATCCGCATCGCGGAAACGGAAAAGTACCCGCACGTGACCTTCTTCTTTTCAGGCGGAAGGGAAGCCGAATTCAAAGGAGAAAAACGCCTGATGGTAAGCTCTCCCAAGGTGGCCACCTACGACCTGCAACCCGAGATGAGTGCAGCATTGGTAACCTCCACCATTGTTGCCGAACTGAACAAGGGAGAGACCGACTTCGTGTGTCTCAACTTCGCCAACCCCGATATGGTGGGCCATACCGGTGTGTACGATGCCATCGTGAAGGCCGTGGAAACGGTGGACGGGTGCCTGCAGCAGGTGGTGGAAGCAGGACTGAAACATGACTACCGCTTCCTCATCATCGCCGACCACGGCAATGCGGATTATGTGATCAACGCAGATGGAAGTCCGAACACCGCCCACACCACCAATCCGGTGCCCGCCATCCTGATTGATCCGGACCATACCGCGATCCGCAACGGCATCCTGGCCGACGTGGCTCCCACCCTGCTGGCCATGATGGGCGTGGAGCAACCGGTGGAGATGACAGGACATGCATTGATCGGGGAAAAACTTCCGCAACCTTCCGGGTCATTAAAGTTTGCACGTTCATAAGCTGACCACATCTCCGGTTCTTCCTATATTGCCACCCCCCAAACATCCCCGCACCATGGAAACCACATCCCCATCCGGCGTGAAAAACTACATCAACCAAAACAAAGAGCGCTTCATCGAAGAACTGTTCGCCCTGCTGCGATTGAAATCCGTGAGCGCCGACCCGGCCTACAAGGAGGAAGTATTGAAAACCGCCGAGCACGTGAAACTGTCGCTTACCGCCGCCGGTGCCGACCACGCACAGGTGATCCCCACCAAAGGTTACCCGGTGGTGTATGCTGAAAAGATCGTGGACCCTGCATTGCCGACCGTACTGATCTACGGTCACTATGACGTGCAACCCCCCGACCCTGTGGACCTGTGGAATTCGCCCCCGTTCGAGCCCGTGGTGAAAGACGGAAAGATATACGCGCGCGGTTCCGCCGACGACAAAGGTCAGTTCTTCATGCATGTGAAGGCTTTTGAAATGATGCACAAAACCAACAGCCTGCCCTGCAACGTAAAATTCATGATTGAAGGCGAAGAAGAAGTGGGCTCGGAAAACCTGGGCGCCTTCCTCGAAGCAGAAAAAGAAAAACTGAAAGCGGATGTGATCCTGATCTCCGACACATCCATGATCAGCACCGAAACACCCTCTATTACCGTTGGATTGCGCGGACTCAGCTACCTACAGGTGGAAGTGACCGGCCCCAACCGCGACCTACACTCGGGCATCTACGGCGGTGCCGTGGCCAACCCGATCAACGTGCTGTGCGACATGATCCATTCCCTGATTGATGAGAACGGGCACATCACCATCCCCGGTTTCTATGATGATGTGGTGGAACTCTCCGACGCCGAAAGGGCCGAACTGGCCAAAGCGCCCTTCGACCTGGACGCCTACAAAAAACACCTCGACATCAAGGATGTGAAAGGTGAAAAAGGATACTCCACCCCCGAACGCGTTTCCATCCGGCCCACGCTGGATGTAAACGGCATCTGGGGCGGCTACACCGGTGAAGGTGCTAAAACGGTGATCGCCTCCAAGGCGTATGCAAAGATCTCTATGCGACTGGTGCCCAACCAAACGCCCGACAAGATCACCCAACTCTTCAAATCCCACTTCGAAGCCATCGCACCCGACAGCGTGAAGGTGAAGGTAACGCCCTTCCACGGCGGACTCCCTGTGGTGACCCCCACCCACCTCGACGCCTACCAGGCCGCAGCCAAAGCGATGGAAAAAACATTCGGCAAGAAACCCATCCCCCAGCGAAGCGGTGGCAGCATACCCATCGTGGCGCTGTTTGAATCGGTGCTCGGACTGAAATCCATCCTGTTCGGGTTCGGACTGGACTCCGACGCGATCCACTCTCCCAACGAACACTATGGTGTGTTCAATTACCTGAAAGGCATCGAAACCATTCCGTACTTCTTTGAGTATTTCGCGGAAGCGAGGAAGTAGTGGAATGTCAGGCCCCGGGTACACCGGGAGTTTCCGGGCGAGGCATGGGTCACCTTATCCATATTCCTCGTTGATGGTGATACCAATTTTGAACCACATAGGCACATAGATCACAGTAGAAAAACCACATAGTTTATGTGTGCTATGTGCCTATGTGGTTCAAAAATACTTGACGTCTTCATTCCTTCGGTCATCTAGACATCCTTATCCGATATCTTGTCACCAACCGCGACTAACCCCGGGGCACACCCGGGGCACACCAATCCCCGCCCCAATTCAAGTTACGAATGTATTCCATGCCAAATGAGAATACCTCATGTCTAAATTTGCATATGCAAGAATACTCCTTGATTTAATATAACCGCATGCTACCGGTGTGCTGCTCCGATGAAGCAGGCCTTTCCCCTATGCCCTGCAAGCGGCAACGCCAAAAGTCATAAAGCTTATGTTCACGCGATGCTCATTCGTAATTCGTCATTCATTCTGGCATATCATTTGCAATTTGCCCACCATTGCATTTTTTTCTACTTTGCTTATGCGTCTGTTTGTTTACCGGAAGTAATCCCCCCAGCAATGACAAGAATTTCGATTGCCGGATTCATGATTGCAATTACCCTCCTGGCCTCCTGCGCCAAGGATGAGTTGGTCGTGGTTCCCGGCAATGTGCCTCCGCCAGATCCCACCGTCACCGACCTAAGCGATGATGTGCTTCAGGAGAACTACATCAACAAAGTGTACATCAGTGTGCTGGGACGCAAGCCTACATCCATCGAACTGACCACGGGTAAAACCATCCTCAGCCAGCATGACCTTTCGGTGGCCGACCGCAACCAGCTGCTCGATGTGGTGCTGAGTGGAAACGAATACTACTACCGGGTGTATGACCTCGCCCGCATTGAATTGCTGAACGCAGTGGACACATCCGAGATCACGCAGGACATTTTCATCTACAACCTGCTGCTCCAGGATACCGCCACCTACGGGCCCTACTTCGCCCTGATTCATCACGAGATCGACCGCCTGGAAGCGCTGAAGGAAGCACCGTCAGCATTCGCAGCAGGCAACATAGACATCATCGAATTGCACAGGCGGTGCGCCAACAACAAGATCTACGACGACATCAACATGGGCACCGAGAACTTCGTGATTTCCATGTTCCAGAACTTCCTGCTTCGATATCCGACCACCCAGGAACTCGAGCAGGGAAAACAAATGGTGGACGGATTCACTGCCGCGGTGTTCTATGAGACCGGCGACAGCAAAGACGATTTCCTGGATATCTTCTTCCGCTCATCCGACTACTTCGAAGGACAAGTCAGAAACCTCTACCTACGCTATCTATTTCGCGAACCCGACTCGGAGACCATGACGGCCCTGAGCCAGCAGTACAAGAAAGACAAAGATTATAAGGCCTTGCAAAAAGCCATCCTGAATACAGACGAATTCGTAGGACTCAAATAACATGAAAAAGACCGCCCTCCTCCTGGCCTGTACCCTGCTGCTCGCGATCACCGCGTGCAAGAAGGATGTGACACCGGTCTACGAGATCACCGATGTGAACCTGCAACAACCTGGATCTCTGAAAGACCATGTGAAGTCGACCTTGGAGTTCATTTCCATTGCCTATTCCGACCTGTTCGACAAAACCATCACCAACGCCGAACTGGTGAACCTTGCTGTAACCTATTCGGCCTTCGGCGACAAAAAACTGATTGAGGACCTGATCATCCGGAACTTCCTGAACAACGGCGCCCATATCCCTACCAAAACCGAAATGGACGCTGATGTAGATGGGTTCGTTCAAGGCGCTTACCGGAAGCTCTTCAACCGCGATGCCTCCAACTATGAAAAATGGTACCTGAAAGATCTGATCACAGGCGATCCACTGGTGACACCGGAAATGATTTACTACAGCATGATGACCTCCAACGAATACAGGTACTACTAGACAGACGCCATGAAAAGAAGAAGCTTCGTTAAGAAAACCATGGCCGCAACGGCAGGTGCTTTCGTAGCCCCTTACATCCTCCCCTCCGGAAGGTTGTTTGCCGCCACCGGGGCCCGCAAAGTGGATCACGTGGTGTTCTGCATGTTTGCCGGAGGGGTCAGGAACCTGGAATCGGTGCACAAGGCCGATGGCAACCTGATGCCGCACATGTTCTCGGGAACAGAAAGCATCTCCCCGGATATTTATGCAGGGGTAAACCCGATCACGGCCAGTCCGCTTTCCCAACCGCTTCAGAAATACGGTACCCTGTTCAAGGAATTCCGTTACGCCTACGGACCCACCGGTCACTTCAACGGTCATACAACCGCACTTACCGGCGTGTACAGCAGCAACGATATCAACATCCGGGAGAATCCGAAATACCCCACCGTATTCGAATATTACCGCAAACACAACACACCCTCGATGCCCGCCACCAACGCATGGTGGGTATCCGACAGCCTGGGATCGTACCCGCTGCTGAATTACAGCAACTACCCAGGTTACGGGGCTGCCTTCGGTGGCAACCACATCCAGCCCTCATCCTTTATCATGCAAGGTTACAACGCCCTGGCCAACCCGAGAACATTCTCGGCATCGGAACAATCGGTGATTGAAAAGGTGCGGGGCTTCTGCGACAGCAATTTTGCCGCCCAATACCAGGCCAACGATGCAGGTGTGACCAACGACCCCACCGGCGCCTCACAGATTGATACCTTCATCAACCAATCATTCACCGAAGCCGCATCCGGGTTGTACAATGATCCGTGGGGAATCGGCGGACTCAACGGCGACCAGTTCAACATCTTCTTTGCTGAACAGATCATCAAGGAGTTCACCCCCGAACTGCTCGTGGTGAACATGCAGGGGGTGGATGTATGCCACACCGACTTCACAAACTACTGTAAGAACCTGAACCGGGCCAGCTATGCCACGGCACACCTGTGGAAGACCATCCAGTCGACACCGGGCATGCAAGACAACACCGTGATGATCGTAGTACCCGAACACGGCCGGAACCTCGACCCCAATACGATTATGGATCCGTACGGAAGGTTCGCCCTCGACCACACCAATGATGATACTTCACGCGAAATCTTCTGCCTGGTGGTTGGGCCTCCCTCTGTGGTGAAACAAGACCAGGTGATCTCAAGCGTGACCGGGCAAAGCATTGACGTGGTACCCA
Organism: Flavobacteriales bacterium; assembly: GCA_020635855.1. NCBI lineage: Bacteria > Pseudomonadati > Bacteroidota > Flavobacteriia > Flavobacteriales > Flavobacteriales bacterium. The sequence goes on from JACJYZ010000004.1 coordinate 180,450, forward strand.
CCATCGCCAATGTGCTTGGATTTGACACCGATATTCCTGCCGGCATGCTGGCAGGCACTCCACTCTCACAAGCATTTGTGTAATGATGGCCCCAAACAAATATCGCCTGTTGGGATTCGTGCTACCGGTAGCGGCATCGGTTGCCATGCTGCTGCACGGTTGTAAAAAAGACGATTTACCTCCCAACCCGTATGACCAGGTTGATTATAACACCGGTGGCAACACAACAGACACCCTCGACCCGAACACCATCACCGGCATACATCGCAACATCCTGCTACCCAAATGCGCAGTGCCGGGATGCCACGACGGTGTGTTCGAACCGGATTTCCGCTCGGTGCAGTCTTCCTTCACCACGCTGGTTTACCACCCGGTGGTGAAGAACAATGCCAACAATGATTTCACCTTCCGCGTGGTGCCGTTCGATACCACGAGGTCGGTGCTGTACGAACGCATCACCAATTGCTGTTTCGTGAACCAAAACGACCGCATGCCACAGGACAACATCGGCGTGCCGCTGCCGCAGACAGACATTGATCACATCGCGGCATGGATCATGAATGGCGCCCGTGACGTGAACGGCGATGTACCCAAATACCCCAACCTGGAACCTACGCTGAAGTCGCCGTTCTTCGTGGCTATTGACGACAAGATCCCGCCCACCGTTCTGTATTCCGATCAGAACAACCGGGTAGACAGCATCATTTACTATCCATTCCTTGTTCCAAGCAATGTAACCATGCAGCTGGTGTTTTACCCGACGGACGATAGCACCGCCATCCCCAACCTGAAAGTAAACCAGGTGAAACTGTCGCTGGATCCGGATGATTTCTCAGGCGGGTGGACCTTCAATGCGAGCTACCTGAAGGTAGGAACCGATGAGGTATACCTGGCTTCAGTGAACACTGCGGCGCTACCTACAGACACCACCATTTTCTTCCGATATTTCATGCAGGATGAGGATCACACACAGGTCACCCAGATCCCGACGGATGATTATGTGTATGAATACAAAACCTATTTTTCATTCCGGGTCAAACCTTAACACATGAAGGCTACAATCAAAACGACCATGTTGCTGGGTACGCTCTGCGCAATGATCGCCTGTAAGAAAGACGATGTAACGATCAGTGAAGTGCCTGAGATCTCGGTTGAGTCCGTAAGTCCGGTTGCCGTGCAAGAGTTTAAGGATTCGATCGTCTTCACTGTCTCCTACAAGGATGGCGACGGTGACCTCGGCGAGAACACAGCGGGGGTTGAAAACCTTTTTATTAAGGATACCCGGAACGATGTGGTATTCGGTTACCGGATACCGCAACTGGCCCCGGACGGATCTACGATCGCCATCCAGGGTCGATTGCGCGTTACATTGAACAGTACCAGCATCACCGATCAGTCCGCCTCCCAACAGGTGGTATATGAAGTGTACGCAGTTGACCGTGCCGGGCACACAAGCAATGTCGCCACTACCTCTGCGGTGACCGTGATGAAATAACAGCCTGTCATGCGGGAACGCCCATCATTCATTGAAATGCGTACATTCGCATCATCACCGGATCTCACCCCAATGAAACGATTGATTGCCTGCCTGTCGATCCTCTTTTTTTTCAGTTCGTGTTTCCATTATGAACCCGTGGTGGTAAAAGGCATGCGGTCAATGAAAATCACCAAAATGAGTGCGGATGGCATCGAAGGAGAAGTACAGATGGTGATCTTCAACCCGAACAAATTCAGCTTCAAGGTTACCGACTACGACCTGGATATTTACCTGGGTGATATACCCGTGGGGAAAGCCAAGCTGCAGGACAAGGTGAAGGTACATGCCAACAAGGAAGACAGTTACACCTTTCACATCAAGGGCACGTTAGGGCCTATGCTGCTGGCGTCATTGCCGTTGTTGTTATCAATGAAATCCCAGAAATCCACCCGCGTGCAGGCCAAAGGATATGTGAAGGTCAGCTCATGGGGTATCTCTAAAAAGATTGATGTTGATTTGGACGACATGATCAAACTGATGCAATGATGAACTTTCCTTCCCCGGCCGACATCCGGGAGGCTGCCGAACGGATCCGCCCCTATGCGCATCGTACCCCGGTCATGACATCCGCACAGCTGAACCGGCTGGCGGGCTGCGAACTTCATTTCAAATGCGAGAACCTGCAACGGATCGGTGCTTTCAAAATCAGGGGCGCCATCAATGCCGTGTTTTCCCTGAGCGACAGCGAAGCCGCCGGTGGTGTGGCTACCCATTCCAGTGGAAACCATGCACAGGCACTTGCCCTGGCTGCCTCCCTGCGAGGCATCAAGGCCACCATCGTGATGCCCGAGAACGCACCTGCGGTAAAGATCGCTGCGGTGAAGGGCTATGGCGGAAACATCATCTTTTGCAAACCCACACATGAAGCCCGGGAACGAACGCTGCAGGAATTCCTGGATGCTTCGGGCGGCGAGCTCATCCATCCTTATAACGACTTCCGGATCATCACCGGCCAGGCCACTGCCGGCATGGAACTGATCGAAGAGATCGGTGCTCCGGATGCGGTGATTGCCCCGGTAGGCGGTGGCGGACTTTTGTCGGGAACATCCCTTTCCACAACATACTTCGCCCCCGATGCCGATACGTATGGTGCCGAACCGGCACTGGCGGATGACGCATACAGAAGCATCCGGGATGGGATCATTCACCCGCCCCTGCCACCTGCCACCATTGCCGACGGTTTGTTGACCGGACTGGGGGAAAAGACCTTTGCCGTGATCAGTCAACACACCCGACGCATCCTCACCGTGGAAGAAGACACCATCCGGAAAGCCATGCAGTTGCTTATGGAACGAATGAAACTGGTGGTTGAACCCAGCGGTGCCGTGGCCCTGGCGGCCGTGCTTCAACATCCCAAAGAATTCTCAGGAAAAAAAGTGGGTGTGATCATTTCCGGTGGCAACCTGGATTTAAGCCAGATCCCTGTCCTCTTGCAAACAAGCTGACATCCCAGGACAATCGCGCCATCACATCGTTATGAAGTCTGAATGGTTTGGCATGATGGTTGGTTTATCTCTCCAACCATGTCACGATTTATCAACAAATTATCGCTTGTACACAGATTTTTGTTAATAACTACGACAAGGAATCCCCATATCCACCAAAATGCTTCCTTATTTTGCAGTATGGATTGGTACAAAGCGAAATTAAAATTGGTTGCGGGCGCTTTGGCAGTTCTCCCCACTGTTCCCGTTGCATCATTCTCCCAAAGCATCACCCAACCCAAAGATGCTGACAAAACGGAGTTCACCGTTGAACAATTCAACGACTTCGATGCAATTTTCATTGGCAAAATTACTGCGGTGGAAGAAGTGGACAAGGGCTTCTACCTGAAGATCTCCTTCCAGCCTTCAAAGGTATTCAAAGGTTCTTCTGCAGGCCCCATCACCGTATATACCCCTTCCCAAAAAACACACGGATGCGGCATCAAGGCCTTGGCAGGTGAATCCTGGCTGGTCCTGGCCGAACCCGAAACGGATACCCCCGATCGTCTGACCACATCTTACTGTGTTGGAAGTTCGAAAAAGCTAACCAACAACCCTGTCATCAAAGAGATTGAATTTCTATCCGAACAGCGTGGAGGCTACTTCGAGTGGAAGTATGCAAACGGCAAAGTCGGAGGCCGCGGAGAAATGGTTGAAGGAAAACCCAACGGAGACTGGGAATACTACTATCCCGATGGGTTTTTGAAGAGCAAGGGTATATACACCAATGGCCTGAAGGAAGGAGAATGGTCTTACTACGGTCCTTCCAAACTGCTCTATAAAATGAACAATGACCTTGATGTACTGAAAAACATCATGGACAGTTTATGGCTTACACCCACCACTGCCAAACACCTTGCCGAATCCGGCAACTATAAACTGGAACCGGTTTATGAAGATACCTCCAAACACCAGGTTAGCAGAAGAGGTGAAGTTAAAAAGGTGGCACACTATAAAGACGGCCGCCCTGACGGAAAAAACATCACCTACTATGACAATGGCCAGATAGAAAAAGAAGAGAATTATATGAATGGCCGCCTGCACGGTACCTACATGACCTATTATTCCAATGGTCAGGTGAGCCGCGAGGGCAACTATTCCCAGGGGATCCCAAAAGGCAAATGGGTCGATTACAACAAAAATGGATCTGTCAGGCACCAGGCTGTGGATGCGATACCCGCATACCGGGCCACAAAAGACGGGATGGTCCCGATAGTCGAAAAAAAGACTAACGGAGCAACCTCTATGAAGTAGAAGGCCGGGGTTGCTCCCCAGGACCTTCAGACTGCAACCCGATTAGGGGACTCTTCTCAAATTAACTTCTTCGCTTTTTTCGCTTCAAACTCTTTCAGGTAGAAAGGCGTGTAATAGGCAGGGTCTTCAAATTCGGCGGCATGCCATTTGCGCAATGCCGTTTCGATCATGTCTTCCGCGATGGGATATACATCCGCCAGCCATTCGGCCTGCAGCCACTGGTCTCCGAAAGCTTCCCGGCATTTCCGCTCACCATCTCCGAAAAACAACACATTTCCCTTTTCACGGAATCCCAGTAGATAATCTTCCTGCACCACTTCTGCACGAACATCCCTGCAACGCATTCCGGATGTATCATACACGGCGGCATATACCTCCATGCGACGGGCATCCAGCATCGCACATAGAAATTGTACATCCGTCAATCGTTGCGGATGGTTCTTTAACACATGTGATACCATTACCTCATGCGTGGGAACCGAAATCAGCGGAATACCCAACGCATAGCAGAGCCCCTTTGCCGTGGCCACACCGATCCGCAATCCGGTATAAGAACCCGGACCGGCACTGACGGCCACCGCGTGCAACCCGGATGGTTCGACCCCAGCATCTTTCAATACTTCCATTACAAAACCGGTAAGCTTTTCTGCATGGGAGAACTGTCTGTCGATGTGGGATTGGGTTGTAACCAGTTCCAAACCGGAGGTCAATGCCACCGAGCATGCCAAACCGGATGTTTCCAGATGGAGGATCCGGGGGGTGTTCGTTTGGTCATTCACCGGGCTTACTTTTCGGAATTGTCGAACAAAGACTCTTTCGAGACCTTTTCAACGAGATCCTGGTCTTTAAGCAGTCGTGAGATCGCATTGTAAGGTGCAGATATCACCTCATCCCCTTCCTGCAATCCTTTGGTAATTTGGATGTAGGTGTTGTCCTGGATGCCTGTTTCCACTTCCCGCATCACCGCCTTGCCGTCTTGCAAAAGAAATACATACGACTTGATGTGCACCGGTTCTTTTGCCTTTTGCTGATCTTCTTTCTCCTTCTCTCCTTCTTCCGGTGTGTCATCCCCGGGCACACGCCGTTTGCTGCGCAGCATGGTGCTGTCACGGGTGGTCACACATTGAATGGGCACTGTAAGTACATTGTTGGCTGACTCCGTGCGGATCTCCACCGTGGCAGACATACCTGGCCTGAAAGGAGAGTAATTGGCCTCTTTGCCTTTTGTGAGTGCCTTATAGGATTCCGGCAGAATCCTGATCTTGACCTGGAAGTTGGTAACCTGGTCCATGCTGAGTCCCTGCGTATTCGCAGAATTGGCAATTTCGGTAACAACACCCTTGAACGTTTTATCCAGGTACGCATCCACCTCAATATCAGTTGTGTCTCCCAGTGTCACCCGTACGATGTCATTTTCATTCACCTCCACATTCACCTCCATCGCATCCAGGTTGGCGATACGCAACATTTCCGTTCCGGCCATCTGGGTGGTTCCCACTACCCTTTCTCCCTGTTCTATGCTCAGGCCGTACACGGTTCCGGAAATAGGTGCGAATATCTCTGTCTTGGCGAGGTTGTCACGGGCTTCCTTCAAAGCAGCTTCTGCACTCCTCACGGTGAACTCTGCTGCATTCACGTTTTCCTCTGCTGCACGCACATCTGCGGAAGCCGATTCAAAAGACGCTACCGATGCGTCGAAGTCGGCCTGGGAAATGGCCTTTTTATCCCACAACACCTTGTTGCGTTTGTGGGTGAGCTCTGTATTGATGAAAGCGGCCTTTACCTGTTCCAGTCGGGCTTTTGAATTGGCAAGGTTCGCACGGCTTGTATTCAGGGATGCCTCCATGCGTTCCACAGCCGACCGGTATACATCCGGCTTGATGACTGCAATGGGATCATCCTTTTTCAGCATCTGACCTTCCCGGACAAACAGGGAAACGATCTCACCCGATACATCCGGACTGATTTTCACTTCCGTTTCAGGCTGGATCTTGCCATTTGCAGAAACCGACTCGATGACCGAACGCATATCAGCCTTTTCCGTCGCTACCTTCAGCCCTTTGTGTTGTCCGATCACTCCGGATTTCCTTCCTACAATTGCAAAAAGGACCAGAACCACCACGGCACCCAGCAGAATGTATAACAGTTTTTTTGATTTCATGACCAGGTCAAACGGTTAGAATGCATATCAGAATGTCAATGGTTTACCGGCATAGTAATCCACGATTTTCAGTTTGAAAAAGTAGTCGTACTTGGCCTGTAGCAGATCGGATCTGGATTTGGCCAACCTGTTCTTTGTTTCGATATAGGTCACCGCATCCACCAATCCCTGTTCGGCTTTCAGATCGGTGTACCTGAATGCTTCCTGCAGGGCGTCTGTGCTCTTCTGTGATGCCCGGAATTTGTTGTATGCAGCCGTGGCATCCGCTACAGCCTGCTGCACATCTTTCCTCAACTGATTTCTGGCCTGCTCTTCATTGATGTGAGCTTTCTCCAGGGTGATTTTCGCATTGCCAACAGCCGTGCGGGTACGCCACCCGTTCAGGATCGGGATGGAGAGATAAAAACCGATGGCCTTACTGAAGTTCTGATCGATCTGGTCAGAGAAAGGGGTGATTTCATAGGTACTGGAATAGCTGGGCACCAATACTTCCTGCCCACCCGATGTATACCCGATGGTATCCACGCCTGTGAGGGTGATATCTTTTAACTGTTGACGGGCATCGGAATAACCCGATCCGTAAGAAGCGCTGACCGACAGGGTGGGGCTTTGCGCACCCCTGGCCATGGCAAGGCTTTTTTCCGCACCCTTCGTCCGGTATTCCGCCGCAGCAATTTCCGGTAAGGTTTGTGCGGCCTTCTCGGACAATACCGTCGGATTTTCCAGGATGGGCGCTACGTTGTCTACATCCAGCTGTGGCTTCTCGATACTGAAGCCGTCGGTTGAAGGCAATTCCAACCATTGCGCCAGGTTCAGGTATGCCATGTCCAGCTGGTTGCGGGCATTCACTTCCGCCAGTTGATCCAGGGCGAGTTGTGCCTCCATATCCAGTTCGTTGCCTTTGGCGAGGGCACCTGCACCCACGAGGTTGCGGGTACGTTCCAGTTGTTTCTCGGAATAGCTGACCTGGTCACTTGCGGTAGACAACAACTCTTGTGCGAACAATACCTGCAGGTAGCCATTGACCACAGCCAACACAATGTCGTTGCGGTTTTTCTCCAGATCTGCCTGGTCCGCCAGGTGGGTGTATTTGGCTTTTTGTACGTTGTTGATGTTTTGAAACCCGCTGAACAGGGTCACCGACGAACTCAATGAGAAACTGTTGGAACGCACCCTGTCGGTGATGAAGCTGTTGGTAAAGGGATCTACCGTACGGCCGAAATTATAGCTTTGGGAAGCATTGCCATTGAGTGTTGGCAGGAGGCTGATCTTGCTTTGCAGCAGGTTGTTCTCTGAAAGGCCGGCATTCAGTTCCCCCTGACGCAACTGAAGGTTGTTTTTCAATGCCTGGTCTATGCATTGCTGGAGTGTCCATGTGGTTTGCGCATGCGATGACAAGGCCGTGAATAGCATAACGGCGAGCAGGCACTTTAGCATCAAAGTGCACCTGTATGTAAAGCGTAAACGGGGGCTCAAGACTTACTATACCTCTGATAAAACCATCCAAAGGTAAAGAAACCAAATTGAATGGTAGAGGCGCAATTGTTAAAAGAAGTTATCGCTTACGGCGTATAGTTGAGGTTGGGCGACAACCAGCGCTCCACATCCGCCACGGGCCAGCCTTTTCGAGCGGCGTAGTCCTCCACCTGGTCTTTGCCGATCTTGCCCAATCCGAAGTACCGGCTTTCCGGATGTGAGAAGTAGCACCCGCTTACCGAGGCCGCAGGGTACATTGCAAAGCTATCGGTCAGTTTCACACCAATCCGGTTTTCGGCATCCAGCAAATTGAATATGGTGGCTTTCTCGGTGTGATCCGGGCATGCAGGATATCCGGCCGCAGGGCGTATGCCCTTGTAGGCTTCTTTGATGAGTTCTTCATTGCTGAGTTGCTCACCGTTAGCATACCCCCAGTATTTCTTCCTCACCTGTTCGTGCATGTATTCCGCGCATGCTTCCGCCAGGCGATCGGCCAACGCTTTGAGCAAGATCGACCTGTAATCATCATGTTCTTTTTCGAATGCCTTCAGGTGCGGCTCAATGTTCAGTCCGGCCGTTACGGCAAAAGCTCCCACATAGTCGGTCTGGTTGTTGCCCTCAGGAGCCACCAGATCCGCCAGGCTTTTGCTGGGTTGGCCGGTTGCCTTTTTCGTTTGCTGCCTCAGGAAATACAGTGTGGCCAATTTCTCCTTACGGGTCTCATCTGTGTACAGCACCACATCATCTCCTTTCGCTGCAGCGGGCCATATGCCGACAACGGCCTTGGCCGTCAGCCATTTCTCGGCAATGATCATATCCAGCATCCCGTTCGCATCATCCAGCAGCTTCCTGGCTTCGTTGCCTACTACGGGATCTTTAAGAATGGCAGGGTATTTTCCGCTCAATTCCCATGTGGCGAAAAACGGGGTCCAGTCGATGTACTTACGAAGCACATCCAGCGGAATATCTTCCAACACTTCCGTTCCGAGAAGTGCGGGTTTCACAGGTTGATGACCCTCAGCAAACAGATCTTCCCGATTCTGTCGTGCCTGGTCCAGCGTGATGATGTCTTTGGCCGTTTCCCTTTTTTTGTACTGCTCCCGCAGTTCATTGTATTCTTCTCTGAAGCGGGCCGCCGCATTTTCCTTTTGTTGGGGATTTGTCAGGTTTTCCACCACGGTTACCGATCGGGAAGCGTCCAGTACGTGTACGACCGGGCCGCTGTAATTCTCGTCAATCTTCACAGCGGTGTGCACCCTTGAAGTGGTGGCGCCTCCTATCAGCAACGGGATGTTGAATCCTTCGCGTTCCATTTCCTTCGCCACATGCACCATCTCGTCCAGGGAAGGTGTAATCAAACCGCTCAGGCCGATCACATCCACATTTTCCCTGCGGGCGGTTTCGAGGATTTTCTCTGCGGGTACCATCACACCCATATCGATGACCTCGTAATTGTTGCAGCCAAGCACAACACCCACGATGTTCTTCCCGATATCATGCACATCGCCCTTGACCGTCGCCATCAACACGCGGCCGTGAGACTTCCTTTGACCGCCTTTTTCCGCTTCGATGAAAGGCAGCAGGTATGCCACCGCTTTCTTCATCACACGGGCGCTCTTGACCACTTGCGGCAAAAACATTTTACCGGCGCCGAAAAGGTCGCCGACCACATTCATGCCGTCCATCAATGGCCCTTCGATCACATCCAGCGGGCGTTTGGTGGATTTCCTTGCCTCTTCCACGTCTTCTTCCACAAACTCCGCCACACCATGTACCAGCGCATGCGCCAGGCGATCGGCCACGGGTTTCTCGCGCCACGACAAATCCTTTTCCTGTTTGCGGGCACCATCATTCTTAACGGTTTCGGCAAATTCCAGCAGGCGTTCGGTTGCATCCTCCCGGCGATCCAGCAGCACATCTTCCACTTTTTCCAGCAAGTCTCTGGGTATATCGTCATACACCATCAGCATGCTCGGGTTCACAATGCCCATGTCCATGCCTTCCCGGATGGCGTGGTAAAGAAAAGCGGAATGCATGGCTTCTCTCACGGTATCGTTGCCGCGGAAAGAAAAAGATACGTTGCTCACCCCTCCGCTGACATGTGCACCGGGCAGGTTTTCCCTGATCCACCGGGTGGCCTGAAAGAAGTCGAGCGCATTGCGGCGATGTTCTTCCATGCCGGTAGCCACCGGAAAAATGTTGGGATCGAAAATGACGTCTTGTGGCGGAAATCCTACTTCATCCACGAGGATGCGGTACGACCGTTCACAGATTTCTACCCTGCGTTCGTATGAGTCGGCCTGCCCTTTTTCATCGAAGGCCATGACAATGACTGCAGCTCCGTAGCGACGGATGATGCGGGCCTGTTGTTTGAACTTATCTTCACCTTCCTTCAGGGAGATAGAGTTTACGATGCCTTTCCCCTGCAAACATTGCAGGCCGGCCTCGATGATTTCCCAGCGGGAGGAATCCAGCATCACGGGCACACGGGCGATGTCGGGTTCCGCAGCCACCAGGTTCAGAAAGCGCACCATGGCTTTCACGCCATCAATCATGCCTTCATCCATGTTGATGTCAATCACCTGGGCACCGCCTTCCACCTGTTCACGTGCTACTTCAAGTGCCGCTTCGTAGTTGTTCTCCTGGATGAGCCGGAGAAATTTCCGGGAACCGGTCACGTTGGTGCGTTCACCCACATTCACAAAGTTGGATTGCGGGGTGATGGTCACGGCCTCCATTCCACTCAGCGTGAGATATGGAATGTTTTGCCATTTGTACTGGTAAGTTCCTTTGTAATCAGGATGCAAGCTCATGTGCAATTTCATTTGACTTTCTTGGGGAATAGGTAGCGGCCAGTTCTGCAAGTGCGTGAATATGACCGGGTGTGGTGCCGCAACAGCCACCGATGATGTTGATCAGTCCCTGATCCAGGAACACTTTCACCTGCTCAGCCATCTGCGCCGGTGTCTGATCATATGCACCGAATTCATTGGGCAGGCCGGCATTCGGATGTGCACTCACTGCGCAGGGTGCCTGGTGACCCAACACCTGGAGGTAGGGATACAGTTGTTTGGCGCCCAGTGCACAATTCAATCCGACACTGAGTGGGCGGGCATGGAGCACCGACGCCAGGAATGCTTCCGTGGTTTGTCCGGAAAGGGTTCTGCCGGATGCGTCGGTGATGGTACCGGAAATCATGACTTCAATGTGGGCATATTCCGGGTGTTCATCTTTGAACTCGGAAATGGCCATCAGGGCCGCTTTGGCATTGAGCGTATCAAAAATTGTTTCCACGAGGAATGCATCCACTCCACCTTTGGCCAGGGCCTCCGCCTGCTGACGATACGCGGTTTTCAGTTCGGCAAACGTCACGGCACGGAAGCCGGGATCATTCACATCGGGAGAGATGGATGCCGTGCGGTTGGTGGGACCGATGGACCCGGCTACGAACCTGGGTTTATGAGGTTCCTTGGCGGTCCATTCATCCGCTGCCTGTCGGGCGATTCTGGCAGATTCCAGGTTGATGTCATCCACCGCTGATTCCAGGTGATAATCGGCCTGCGCGATGGTGGTGGCCGAGAATGTATTGGTTTCAGCGATGTCGGCGCCCGCAGCAAAGTAGGCGTCGTGGATTTCCTTCAACACATCCGGCCTGGTGAGCGCCAACAGGTCGTTGTCACCCTTCAACGGATGGGGATGGTCTTTGAACCGATCACCTCTGTAGTCTTCCTCGGTAAGTTTATATTGCTGGATCATCGTTCCCATGGCACCGTCAAGCACCAGGATGCGTTTTTCCATTTCGTTTCTGAGTTTCGTATGCATGTTGCTTCGCAAAATTTTACGCAAAAAAAAATCTCCACCTTTATCGGAAGAGATCAATAAGCGCCTTGCTTGGGTTTAGCTTATCTATCCCCTCCTGAGGGGCTGGACGGAGCACCTTTTCCCCCTGCAGTTCGCACTACACGGATTGGTTGCCAAGACTTCAACGGGCCAGATCCCTCAGTCTTTCTTGATAAGCAATTGGGTCTTCCTATGCCGAAGACCTTCAAACAACTGACGCAAAGGTATTGCTAATGTTAGAAAATCCAAAGATTTCAACATTTTCACACCTGATGGATGCATTCGGAGGTCCCGGAAAAACAAGAGACTATGTGGGGGGCGTTACTGCTCCTTACGGAATTTCGCCGCCAGTGATTTTCTGAAGAACAGCACACCCAGCAGAGTCAGCATGATGTAGGGTACGGCCATCAGATAGAGAATACCTCCATTCAGGCCATCTACCATGCTCCCGCCAGACGAAGAGTTGCTTTCAACAATGGCCTTGCACATGGCACATTGGGCAACAGCTTCACCAGACCAAAAAATAAGAATCACCAGAGAAAACAGGACGCCAACAGTGATTTTTTTCATGATGTTTTTTTCTCAGGAACAAAGGTATAATTATTTCAATTCCTGGCTTCTTTTTGGAAATATCTTCAGGTAATGGTTTAGGTCCCCATTCACCTCCTTACATGCCTCAGAATGGGTAATACGGAGAGATAAAGATGTACACCAGAACACCTGTTACAGTTACGTAGAACCACAACGGCCATGTCCATCTGGCAAGTTTGCGGTGCTTGGCGTCCTGGCGTTTCAATCCTCTAAAAAATGTCATGAGAATGAAGGGCAGCACACCCCCTGCCAGCACAATATGTGAGGTAAGAATAACCAGGTAAACCGGCCTCAGTGGATTGTCTTCGGGAAATTTGGTTTCCACTCCGAAGGCATGGTAGGTGACATACGAAAGCAGGAACACGGCAGACAGCACGAATGCGGTGATGTTGCACAGTTTGTGTATGCCAACTTTTCCCCGGCGAATGGCGGCCAGTGACAGCACCAGCAGGATGCTGCAGGTGCCGTTCAGTGTGGCATTGAGCAAAGGTAGTCGCGTGGCCCAGTCGGGCAGTGTTTTGGCCGGCGACAGGGTATTGAGGTAGGCCACCAGACCGAATACCACCACGGATAAGGCAAGTATCCCGATCCATATTTTTTTGTCTGCAGAAGTTGTTGCGCCTGTGGGTTGCAATGTGCTCATTCTTGTTCCGGTGATTGGTAAAACTTTTCAAGTACGCGGATCTCATCGATCAACCTGCTGACCTCAACCGAGTCGGTGCCGTCATAAATCCCACGGATGTGCCTTTCTTTGTCGACCAGCACGAAATGATTGTCGTGGATGAACGGATCCTCCGGTGTACTGCCTTCCAGCGCATTCATAAAATACCCTTCCATGGCAAGCTTGTACAGGTCTTTCTTCGGACCGGTCAGGAATTGCCATTTGCCTGGTATGGCCTCATGCAATTCCGCGTACACTTTCAATGCCCCTACCGAATCGTTGGCAGGATCCACGGTATGTGACAACATCCTTACATCTTCATCTTTCGCATAGGCATCCTGCACGCGTTTCATCTGGTGGGTCATCACCGGACAGATGCTGCGACAGGTGGCATAAAAGAAATCGGCGACATAAATATGGCCGAATACATCCTTTCCGGTAACCGTATCACCACGTTCATTGACGAGTTTGAAATCGGGTATGGTATGGTAGATGGTGTCGGCTTCGCCGGTTTCGGGGTTCACTTCCGTGCCCAGCCTGGGTCCGATGTAAGGCAATGGTGCCAGGTGCACGCGGTTATGAAGAAACAGGAAATAGAATACAAAACCACTGAATACGACCAGCATCATGATGATGCGCTTGGTCCAAACGGAAGCGGGTGATGGTTGCATATAAAAAAATGCCGGCCTGATTGAACAAGCCGGCGGTTATGTTAAATGACCCACATAACGTTAGCGGTACAGACTGTCCAGCAGGTGCACGTGGGTAGATTCGGTTAAGCAGATAAAAATGAGATACAGAATGAAGAGGACGTACGGCATGAGGATCACCATGCGAATGCTTTTCCGTTCATCACCCAGGTGCATGAACACCATCACAATGTAACCGGCCTTGACCACGGTAAGGCCGATGAAGATCAGCTTCACGGCTGTCCATGACAACCAGTGCATTTCCGCATAATAAACGCCCAGCAATACTTCAATGACAGTTACCAGCGTCAGGATGGCTGTCACTTTCCAGATCTTTTTCCGGATCTGTACACCCGCTTCTTCACTGTGATGTGCGTCCAGCGAGTATTCTATGATATCGTCTCTTTCCATGTTGGATTCTGAATTAACGGTGATGGCTTACAGCAGGTAATAGAAGGTGAATACGAACACCCATACAAGGTCCACAAAGTGCCAGTACAGACCTGTCTTCTCCACCATTTCATAATGACCACGTTTGTGGTAGGTACCCATGGCCACGCCAATCAGGATGATGATGTTGATGACCACACCGCTGAATACGTGGAAACCGTGGAAACCGGTTACAAAGAAGAAGAAGTCGGCATACTGGGGCAAACCGTATTCGTTCTCGGTCAGGTTGGCCCCATGAATCTCACGTCCGCTGGCAATCAAAGTTTGTGCTTCCGCACCGGTAACTTTGATGCGTTCGCCATCGGCATCACGATAAGGAAGTGTTACTGCGTCTTTGGTTTCGTCGGCCCATTGAACCACTGTTCCGTTGGGAACATATACTTCTCCGAGTTGCACCGGACGTTCGATTTTCAATGCACCATGCTCGCTGCCTTTGATGTAGTTGGCCCACTCCCATACCTGAGACCCCAGGAAGAAGAAACCTCCTACGACGGTCAGTGCCAGCCATAGCGTTACTTTTTTCTTGTCCATGCGGTGACCGGCTTCTACCGCCAACACCATTGTCACGGAACTCACAATCAGGATGAAGGTCATCATCGCCACATACAACAGAGGCAGGTGTGTGTGCCCTGCAAAAGGAAAGTGATAGAATACTTCTTCACTCTTCGGCCATACATCTCCGAAACGATGCCGCATGTAACCCAGGGCTGTTAACAGACCGCCGAAGGTCAATGCATCCGAGATGAGGAAGAACCACATCATCATTTTGCCATAGCTCATGCTGAATGGCGACCGGCCTCCGCCCCATAATACTTTCGGGTCAATTGCTTGTGAAACTTCTCCTGACATAGGTTACTTTTTCGAGGTTAGCGCATGTAAAGTAAAAACAAAAATAAATAAATCCACAAACCATCCAGAAAATGCCAAAAGATGGCTGTCAATTCCAAACCGAGCGTATGCCCGGCGTAATACGATTTTCTGCGTGCTTGCATCCAGGTCACCAGCAATGCACCCAGGCCTCCCACAAGGTGCAACAGGTGCAAACCCATCAGCACATACAGAAAGGATGCAGAGGCGTCATTGCCTGAGAAAAAGACATTGTTCTTTACCAATATCACCCAGGACTCCCATTGCAACCCGGCGAAGGCCAGGCCGAGAATCAGGGTGGCCACCACGTAAGTGACCGTGGCGGAGAAGTTGCTCTTTTTGGCTGCGGACAATGCCCGCGACATGGTAAGGCTGCTCAGGATCAGCGTGGCGGTGGAATACCACAACGTGGAAGGGAAAGCAAATGAGAACCAACCCGGTTTGTCACTCACCACCATCGCACTGGTGAGGCCTGCAAAAATCATCACCATGCTGACAATGGACAACCACAGCAACGCCTTCTTGGGGTGCAGCTTGTATGATTGTTCCTGGTTTTCCATGCTAGTTGCGATCATATTTTATCAAGGATAAGGGCGATCTGCACCACGGGCAGGTAAAGGAATGATCCGAACATCAGTTGCGTTGCAGCCTTGTCCATACCGGTGATATGCAAACGAACCGCCTGCATTACAAACAACACGCCGGTCAGCCCCACTATAACCGCAGATATTTGTCCGGTCACACCGAACATGTAAGGCAACAGGCTGATAGGCAACAGACCGATGGTATACACCATGATCTGAAAGGAGCTTTGCTTGCTTCTGCCGGCCAGTGAAGGCAGCAACATGAAACCTGCTTTGCGGTAATCGTCATCAAGCACCCAGGCGATTGCCCAGAAATGCGGGAACTGCCAGATAAACTGGATACCGAACAACAACCAGGCACCCAGGCCGAGATGACCGGTTGCTGCAATCCAGCCTAATAGCGGTGGAATGGCACCCGGAAACGCACCCACAAACACTGCGAGGGGCGAACGGCTTTTCATGGGGGTATAGGCCAACGTATACAGTGCAAGGGCCACGGCACCCAATGCACCACACAGCGCGCCAATCCATATCCACAAGATACCGACACCGATCAATGCCATCGCAGATGCCAGCATCAGGCCTTCCCACACCATCATCCGGTTTTGTGGCAACGGACGGTTTGAAGTCCGGGTCATGAGGGCATCCGAGCGACGCTCCATCACCTGGTTAAATCCATTGGATGCACCCGTCACCAGGAAACCACCCACCAACAGGAGCACCAGGCGAACCGGGTCAATGTCTTCCGACGCCAACAGGAAACCCGCCGCCGCAGAAAACACCACCGTCAGCGACAGCCTGATCTTCATGAACTGGAGATAGTCCTTCATTCTTTCCGCCCAGGGCCTCGCCACCGTGGGGGAAACAGAACCCAATGCCAGGGTGGTATTATCCTTCATTTGTGCGTGATTGGTGCATTGAAATGCGGCGCAATTTTACCAAATATTTGGGGGATGGACAAACATCTGACGCATATTTGGATCAAGCCGGAAAAGGGAAAGGCAAGAGGGCTAAAAATCCAGATAGCGGGAAGGCCACCATGAAGACAGGCCCACCTGCACAAAAAACATTTGCTCGGATTGCGCCGGCTGGCGGACCGACCGAAAATAAAATCTTCCGAAAATGTTCAGTCCGGAAACCGGATTGAGAACACGTCTGCAGGTACTTTCCACCGCAAACAAGGTGGTTCGGATACCTTGCCCCACATGATTTCCATACGTGTCGGGATAGGGCAAGAAGATGTTCCGCCCGAAATTCGTGCCTGTAGAATCGTCCCCGTACAGGGCAAAGGACACGCCTCCTGCAAACGACCATTGTTTCTTGTCATACCTGACCCGGGTCAGTCCTTCCACAAAATTCGCCCGAAGGGGATGTGCCAACGCTTCGTTGAAATGAGCATAGTTCTGAAGCGGGTGATCGGTGATGTTTTGTTGCGGGGTCACATGTGTGTATGTGTACGGTCTGACATAGTTCCCTTCCAGCCGGATCGACATGTTTTCTTTCCCGAAGACATCGGCCTGTTTCCATCCGGCCTGCACACCTTGTTTGTTGCTTGACCAACCGTTCCAGGCACGAACCTTCACCAGGTAAAATTCATCCAGGCAGAGTTGACCATACAGGTATGATTTCTTTCCGGTGTACACCCGCAGGTTAAGACCCATCAATGCATTGTCCGGCGATCCCAGTGAAAACTCAACAGGCCGGTAGAAGATCACGGGATTGAGGTAGTTGATATCAAATCCCCGGGGCCCGTACATGTCATCATTTTGCCATACAATTGCTTCGAAAACACCCACGTCTACACCCGAACAAAGCCGCCAGTCGAGATAATGTATGGCGGTGAACTTTCCGCGGAACAGGTCCCTATCTCCATTGCTACCCTGTATATCTTCCAACCTTGCGAAAAGGTTTGTATATGTCAGGTGCCACACATGGGTCTCCAGCCTGACAAAAGGGTAAGGACTGGCATTGTACGACAGCAACAGGGAACGGTAGCCATCCCCGATGAAGTGCTTGCCTTTACCTGCTTCCAATCTGAAAATGTCCGAAGGTTGCCAGCTGAACCTGAGGTTGGTGGTGCCAAACCCTATCCATTTCCGGTCCAGGGAATCTGCATAACCCAATCCCGGATAAACCTGAAAAAGCCTTCTGAAATCTTCCAGGTAACCGGGCAGTGCCGCCTCTCCCTTCACTCCTTCCCATTCAATGCCCCAATGTGCACTGCCTGTACGTAAACGAAAACCCGCCACCCATTCCGGACCATGCTCGGCCGGAAGTGGTGCATCCAGTTGAAAAACGGGATCCAGCCTCACCCTGAAGTTCCCCTGGTTCCATGAGAATAAACTTCCCGGTTTCCAGGGCAGTTGTGCTCGCACACCGTTTTCAGACAAGGTATCTCCGGCTTTTTCCAGTTCGGACAGGTTGGACCGAACGGGTTGAAAACTGATCTGTGACCGGTTGGAACGACTGTCCCACAGCGTCTCCCTACCGATTCCCCAGGGGCCCTCCTTCATTATGGATACTGGTTGCCCGAAAGTCAAGTCAACCAACAACAACTGCAGGCCAATGCATATAAGCAGAAAAGAAAAAACAGGAAATGGCAAACGCCGGATACCCATCAGGAAGCCTGGGGTTTGGGAAACTTAACAGAGCGCTTTCTCAGGAGAAGCGGCACAAAAACCAATGCTGCCGCAACAACCGCCAACAGAATCAGCGCCACACTGGGATCCAGGCCAGCCATAAAAATGGCAACAAAGATCAGGCATACGTTCACAATGTAGATAAGCAGCGTGGTCTGACGTTGGGTCAGACCCGTATCAATCAACCTGTGATGGATGTGGTTCTTGTCGGCCGCGAACGGTGAATTTCCGTTGATGGCCCGGTAGATGAAAATCCGCAGGGTGTCAAACAAAGGATACATCAGCACTGCAATCACGAATACAGGTTTCGAGATCATGGCAAAGCTGGTCTGCAATGTACTTGTGTCATATTCAATCAGCTTGATGGCCAGGATGGAAACAATCAGGCCGATGGTCAGTGAACCCGAATCACCCATGAAGATCTTGGCCGGGTAGAAATTGAAGATAAGGAATCCCAGCAGCGCACCTCCCAGTGAAAAAGAAAGTGCGGTCAATACCTGGTCGCCTACAAGGAAAAACCAGATGCCGAATGAGAGGCAAACGATGAAACCTACCCCGGCTGCCAAGCCGTCTACGCCGTCAATCAGATTGAAGGCATTCACAATGACAATGTACGTGAACAATGATAGGATGATGCTTGCCCAGTCCGGCAGTTCGTACACGCCAAATAAGCCATACATACTGGTCAGTCGCACGTTGGCCATCAGCACCAATACCAAACCCACAATGATGTGGGCGATCAGTTTCTTCATAGGTGCGGTTCCGATGATGTCATCCTTGATACCGATGAAGAACAGCAGGATAATGGTGGCTACTATGTACTTCAGGTCGTTGGTGGATTCCAGCAGTTCTTTATAGGTGTCTATTTTTCCGGCAGGGAACCACAACGCAAATGCAAAAAGGGCGGCTGCGAATATGATGATGCCTCCAATGGTGGGGATGCGGCTCTTGTGCAACTTTCGCTCGTCATTGGGTTCATCAACGAGGTTCTTCATTTTAGCCACAGTGATCAGCGGAGGGGTGGCAAACAGTACGACAATAAAGGAGGTTACAAAACTAAAGATGACAGTATCCATCGGACGCTTGATTCTGGAGGCGATGCAAAAGTAGGCAAATTTACTAGGCCGTCTTAATACGAAAATGAACCTGGCAATGTTTCGGCCGGATCAAAAATCATCATAAAAATTATCCAGATCTGTATGCAAACCAAAGATAAACAGAGACGCTGACCGCGTTTCCGTATCGTTTTTCAAATTTCTTGAGAACCATCCCACGAATACATTCAGGTTGGTGGTCGGATTCACCAGGTAAGAAAGTGTCAGCCGGAGGTTGTTCACACGTGTCCGTTCTCCCTGCAACAGGGTGTTCCCGAAAGATAGCAACCCCCGTTGGGCATCGAAGTCAGACTTGAAGATATCATGCCCGTAGTGTTGCGCCGATGTGCTGTCTGCACCATATACCGATGTAACAAACCGGCATTCCACACCCAAGTCGTGCCATCGGTAATTGGCAATTACAAGCTGCTCGCGAAAGTTGGCTCCGAGCGGATGGGCCAGGGGTTCGCCGAAATGGGTGTAACTCTGCTGAGGGGTTTTATGTCCATAAGTATACGGCCTGACCTGGTTCCATTCTCCCTGGAGGTGCAGGTTTCTGACACCCAGCAAATGATAGGCATGAAAGCCCAACTGATACCCTTGTTTGTTTTGAATAAATCCGCTTGTGGAACCACCGCTCTGCAGATCCTTTTTGCGGCTGATATTTAGGTCATCAATCACACCCTGACCGTACAGCACCCAACCTTTGGCAACTTTGTATTTAAGGTTCAGTCCGAGGATCGCGTTATCCGGTGACCCAAGGGAAAACTCCACGGGCCGGAAGAAGATGATCGGATTCAGGTAATTGATGTCGAAACCCCTGTTCCACGTTGAGTCTGATGCTTGCCAAAGGATGCCTTCGAAAAAGCCCAGCTGCAACCGTTGGCATACATTCCAACTCAGGTAATGAAAGCTACTGAATTTCTTCCTGTATCCGCCCTCATAGGAATGGGGTGCAAATGTTCCGTTCTGGTCATCAATATTCTGGAAAGATGCAAACAGGTTGGTGTATTGAATCTTCCATATCTGGGTGGTTATCCTGAGGTAGGGGTAGTTGAAGGCTGCGTCGGATAAAAGCAGCGACCGGTATCCGTCACCTATGAAGTGTTTCCCGTGGCCAAACTGCAGATTGAAGTACTTGCCGGCATCAAGTGAAACATATCCTGAGGCCATGGCATAATCAAAGCCGGTTCCTTTGAAATCTTTCACCGCACCATGTCCGGGAACCACCCCGGCGGATTTTATGTATTCATCCAGGTAGTCGGGTACCCTGGCCTGATTTTCCCGGAAATCAGAATAAAAGGTAACTCGATTGCCAATGCGCCCATGAACTGCAAACCCACGGGTATTGAAATACACCACTGAATCGGTTTCTCTTTGCCTTCCGCCGTGGAAATCCATCAACGGATCTATGGTCAGCTGAAAGTCTGTTGTGTCAACCTTGATCAGGCTTTCATAGCGTATTTTCCGCATGAAACCACCAACGTCACCGGCTTGTTTGGTCCGGTATGAAATGGCATCGGCTGCCACCGAATCTACATTCACAGCCTTATTCAGGAATGTCTGGACGTAGGGATGGAAACCGGTATGGAAATCGGTGGAAGGATCTTGCAGAACAGGTTCCAGCACCAGGTTATTCGACCTGCCGAGGTAATTAAACCGTTGCTGGGCCACCGACATCCCGGTTGCCATGCACGTCAGCACTGCAAGTGCTGTTAATGTATTTACGCATCTACGGAAGCGCGACTTCCCCATTGCTGATCAGTTGGTAAACACTTTTGATACCCTCCTCCAGAGGTATGCGATGTTTCCATCCAAGCTTATGCGCTTTTGACACATCCATCAATTTTCTCGGCGTGCCGTCGGGTTTGGATGTATCGAAAATCAATTCTCCTTTAAAACCAACGATATCCTTGATCATAAGCGCCAGGTCTTTGATCGAGACATCTTCACCGGTGCCAACGTTCACGAATCCGGCTTCATCAAAGCGATCCATCAGGAACAGGCATGCTTCGGCCAGGTCATCCACATGAAGGAATTCACGTTTGGGGGTACCGCTTCCCCACACCGTCACCTGTTTCTTACCATTGATCTTGGCTTCATGAAACTTGCGCAGCAACGCCGGCATCACGTGTGAATTCTGCAGGTCGTAGTTGTCGTTCGGACCATACAGGTTGGTGGGCATGGCACTGATGAAGTGCGAACCGTATTGTTTGCGATACGCGTCACACATCTTCAGTCCTGCAATCTTAGCGATGGCATAGGCCTCGTTGGTGTATTCCAGCGGGCCTGTCAACAACGCGTCTTCGGGAATGGGCTGTGGTGCCATTTTGGGATAGATGCAGGAAGAACCCAGAAACAATAGTTTCTTTACCTGATTGCGGTGGCTTTCGTGTATCACGTTTGCCTCGATCATCAGGTTATCATAAATAAAATCGGCGCTATACGTATCGTTGGCATGGATGCCTCCTACTTTGGCAGCAGCCAGGAAGACGTATTCAATGGACTCCGACGCGAAGAAATCAGCTACCGCCTGTTGGTTGCGAAGATCGACCTCGGAAGACGTTTTCAGTACCAGGTTTTCATACCCTTCGGCTTTCAACTTTCTAACGATGGCCGAGCCCACCATTCCACGATGGCCGGCAACAAATATGCGGCCGTCCTTATTCATAGTAATTCATCACCTTGTGTCCACCGTCCATCAGGTACTTGTCGCGCTTGAACAGCTCCACATCAGCTGTCACCATTTCCTTTACCAGGTCCTGGAACAGGATTTTGGGTGTCCAGCCCAGTTCTGCTTTGGCTTTGCTGGCATCTCCCAACAAAAATTCCACTTCCGTTGGCCGGAAATACCTGGGATCCACGGAAACCAGTTCCTTACCGGTTTTCTTATCTATTCCCTTTTCATCCACACCTTTGCCTTCCCAGGCAATTTCAATGCCGACTTCCCTGAACGCAAGCTCGGTGAACTCACGAACCGAGTGTACTTCACCTGTGGCCAGTACATAGTCTTCGGGTTTATCGGCCTGTAACATCAGGTACATGCCCTCGACGTAGTCGCGTGCATGGCCCCAGTCACGCTGCGAGTCAAGGTTTCCAAGGTACATCTTATCCTGAAGTCCCAGGGAGATCTTGGCCACCGCACGGGTGATCTTGCGGGTCACAAAAGTTTCTCCGCGGATCGGACTTTCGTGGTTAAAGAGGATTCCGTTGCACGCATACATACCATATGCCTCGCGGTAGTTTTTGGTGATCCAGAATGCATACATTTTGGATACCGCATACGGACTGCGAGGGTAAAACGGAGTGGTTTCCTTCTGGGGTGTTTCCTGCACCTTTCCGTAAAGTTCCGAGGTGGATGCCTGGTAGAACCGCACTTTGTTTTCAAGTCCTAGAATACGGATGGCCTCAAGCATACGAAGTGTACCCAACGCGTCGGCGTTGGCCGTGTATTCGGGTGTTTCGAAAGAAACCTTCACGTGCGACTGCGCAGCCAGGTTGTAAATTTCATCAGGTTGTACTTCCTGGATGATACGAATGAGGTTGGTGGAATCGGTCATGTCTCCGTAGTGAAGGAAGAAATCCACCTTCCCGTCATGCGTATCCTTGTAGAGGTGATCCACCCGCTCCGTGTTGAACAATGAACTGCGGCGTTTGATGCCGTGTACTTCGTAACCCTTCTTCAGGAGCAATGCCGCCAGGTATGCCCCGTCTTGTCCTGTAACGCCTGTAATGATCGCTTTTTTTCGCATGTCGATTAAATTTTCCGTGCAAATCTACGAATTAATGACGGTTCCGCTTTCCACCAGAAACCATTCATTTCTCAAGTTCTGTTTGTTGTATGGCATGATGTCTTTCGAGGGCCAGTTCACCACCCTTCCTCCGGAAGCTTCCACAATGGCCTGTCCTGCCGCCGTGTCCCATTCCATCGTAGGAGCAAAACGCGGATAGTATTCGGCACAACCTTCTGCCACCATGCAAAGCTTCAGCGAACTGCCGATTGACAGCACTTCCACTTCGCCATATTTTACTTTCATTTCATCCATGAATGCCTCGGTCTCGGGCGACATGTGGGAGCGGCTACCTACCAATGTCACGGGGCGTGTGCCGCGATCCACAGGCAACCGGATTCCATTTTCCACCAGACCAGTCAACAGATCCGTTGTGATGGATTCCGACATGATCTTTTTCAGCCCTTCCACCTTGAAGCCACCGATGGACCTATTTCCGAAGTACAACACGTCGGTTACCGGCACATAGATAACACCTGCAATGGGTTTCTCGTCATGGATCAGGGCGATGTTTACGGTGAATTCTCCATTTCGTTTTATGAATTCTTTGGTACCATCCAGCGGATCCACCATCCAGAAGTATTCCCACCGATGACGTTCTTCGAAAGGGATGTCACTCCCTTCCTCACTCAGCAAGGGCAAACCGCTGTCTAGCAATTGGGCTTCGATCACCTTGTGGGCACGACTGTCTGCCTCGGTTAGCGGACTCCGGTCGTCTTTCATTTCAACGGCAATGGGCCTTCCATACACATCGAGGATTTCGTCAGAAGCTTTTTCGGCCGCCCTGATGGCCAATTGGGTTAGTTTGTTCAATTCGTTAACGTCCATGTGCTGTATTAAAGTTGGTAGGTCCAGGTGAGCACAGCTGCACAAACAAGTGCATACATGATGGTAAGCGGGGCACCGTACCTGAAAAAATCCTTGAATGAATAACTACCCGGTCCGTATACCATCAGGTTGGTCTGATAGCCTACCGGTGTGATGAAACTGGCCGCCCCGCCGAATGCCACCACCAGAATGAAAGGCGGAATGGCCAGATGCAGTGTTTCCGCCATCTGAACAGATATGGGAAAAATAAGTGCCACCGCGGCTTTCGTGGTGATGAAGGCCGCCAACAGGTTGGTAACGATGAAAATCGAAAGGAGGATCATAAATGGTCCCAACGACCGGGCCATGGTTGCCATGCCACCTGAAACAAAGGCCGCCGTTCCGGAATTGATCATTGCTTTACCGAAAGCGATTCCCAACGCAATGAGCATGATCAACTCAAAGTCGATGCTTTTGCGGATTTCATGAGATGGTACCACGCGGATCATGAGGCCAATGGCAAGTACAATAACCAGCCCGGTGAACATCGTAAGCACATGCAACATGGAAAGCACAATGGCCAGCACCACCCCCGCCAGCACCAACAAAGACTTCCACAGTACCACATTCTCCTTTTCCTGCAGTTGGTTGATGACATAAAATGCCGGAATATTAGCTGTTCGTTTTACAAAGTCTTTACCACCCAGCACCAACAGGGAATCTCCGGCCTGCAGCGCCACCTCGCCGATTTTGCCTGACAATTTTTCACCGTTGCGATGTACGGCCAGGATGGCTGCATCGTATTTTGCGCGGAAGTCGGAATCCTTGACCATCTTACCGATCAGGTTCGAGTTGTGAGAGATCACCACTTCCACGATGTTGGCCTTTCCACCTCCAGGAACCTCACAGGCTTCGGGAAGGGACAGACCAAGCGAAGGTTGCGTGAGTTCTTCGATCGCGTCGGTTGCACCTGTAAAAATCAACTTGTCTCCAACTTCCAGCACTTCATCCGGAGATACCGGGGCCCGTACTTTTTGCTGCCTGACAATCTCAATCAGGAACAACCCTTTCAGGTTACGCAAACCGGCGGCTCCCACACTTTTCCCCACGAGGCGGCTGCCCGACTGCACCACGGCTTCAACAAAATAATCGCGGCTGTGTGCCACGAAGTCCTCTACCGAATCTTTATGATCGGGCAGGATCCTGCCTCCGAAAAAGATCATATACAATACGCCCAGAACCGTGGTCGCAAGGCCGACCGGTGCGAAGTCAAAAATCCCCAATGACGGATAGCCGGCCTCCACGGCCAGTCCGTTCACGATCAGGTTGGTTGATGTGCCGATCAAGGTTATGCACCCCCCAAGGATGGCTGCGAACGACAAAGGCATGAGCAACTTGGAAGGCGATATACCGCTTTTCCTTGACCATGAATCCACAAATGGCATCATCATGGCAACAAGCGGGGTGTTGTTGAAAAAGGCCGACAACGAAGCAACGGTAACGGTAAGTCTTGCCTGGATAACAGGCAGCGACATGGATTTACCCATCATGTGCACCAGGAGTGATTCCACCGCAGACGCCTTGCGAATCATGTCGCTGATGATCAGCAACAGCACAATCACGGCCAGTTGCTCGTTGGCAAAACCGTGCAGGGCCTCTTCCGGTGAAATAATGTTGCATGCCACCAGGGCCACCCCTGCAATAAAAAAGGTGATGGCAGGACGGAACCACTCAAGGTAGAGGCTGAGGAGCAAAAAGCCCACAATGAGCAGCATCAGAATGATCTGAAAATGAGGCATGGCGGATCCTGGTTTCGGGTGCAAAAGTAAGGATTGGGATCGGATTCCCCCCTTATCCATCCCCCAAGGCCGCCGGGCGCAATCTAAAGCACCTGTGTTATCGGCCGTTTCCTATTAATTCTTAACTTTGCACACCTTCACATGAAAACCCACAAGGAAAGACATATTTATCCCATCTTCAACGAGATACTGGGAAGAAATGAAAAGGAAGCTTTTCTGAATCAGAAGGCGGTTGTGATTTGGATGACCGGCCTTTCAGGTTCCGGAAAAAGCACCGTAGCCAAGCACCTGGAAAGACTTTTGTTTTCCAAAGGCTTTTTCACCCAGGTCATCGACGGCGACAATGTGCGTACCGGTATCAATAACAACCTGGGATTCTCCAAAGAGGACCGGAACGAGAACATCCGTCGCGTGGCGGAAGTATCCAAGCTCTTTCTCAACTGCGGCATTATCACCATCAACTGTTTTGTAAGCCCTACCGTGGCATACCGCCAAATGGCGAAGGAGATCATCGGCGATGAGGATTTCCTGGAAGTATATATCAATGCACCGGTTGAGGTTTGTGAACAAAGGGATGTGAAGGGACTTTATAAGAAAGCACGCGCAGGAGAGATCAAGGATTTCACCGGAATCAGCGCGCCGTTCGAGGCCCCGGAACATCCGGACCATGAGATCCGGACCGACCAGACCACGGTTGAAGAAGCCGTGCAGGCATTGTTCGAATACCTGGAACCACATATCAGCTTCCAGGGAAAACCCGGGCCGGATCAAGATTGAAGACCAGCTAATACATTGCATCTAAAACATACCAAACACACCCACATGAAATCATATAACCTCAGCCACCTCAGGGAACTGGAAGCCGAGTCGATCTTTGTGATCAGGGAAGTGGCTGCACAATTTGAGAATCCGGCCCTGCTTTTTTCAGGTGGCAAAGATTCCATTGTGATGGTACACCTGGCCAGGAAGGCGTTCTGGCCGGCAAAACTGCCCTTCCCCCTTGTACATATTGATACAGGCCACAATTTTGATGAAACGCTGGTGTATCGCGATGAACTGGTGAACAAGATCGGTGCCCGCCTGATCGTGGGTTCCGTGCAGCAGTCGATCGATGAAGGAAAAGCAACCGAAGAGAAAGGCCCCAATGCGAGCCGCAATGCCCTGCAAACGGTAACACTGCTGGATACCATCGAACAACACAAATTCGATGCGGCCCTCGGCGGCGCCCGGCGCGATGAAGAAAAAGCCCGTGCCAAGGAACGCTTCTTCTCGCACAGAGATGAATTCGGCCAGTGGGATCCCAAGAACCAACGACCCGAGTTGTGGAACATCTTCAACGGACGCAAACACATCGGTGAACACTTCCGTGTATTCCCGATCAGCAACTGGACGGAAATGGACGTGTGGCAGTACATCCTGCTTGAAAGCATCGCCCTGCCTTCCCTCTACTTCTCCCATACCCGCAAAGTGGTTAAACGTGACGGCATGTGGCTCGCCCATTCCGATTACCTGAACCTCCGTGACAGTGACCAGGTGGAAGAAAAAGTGGTTCGGTTCCGCACCATCGGCGACATGACCTGTACCGGTGCCGTGGAATCACCGGCAGCCACCCTTCAGGATATCATCGAGGAAGTGGCTGCATCCCGTGTGACCGAACGTGGCGGACGTGCAGATGACAAACGCTCCGAAGCCGCCATGGAAGACCGCAAAAAGGCAGGTTACTTTTAATCGAATCAAGCATACGGTTTACTCCATCTATATCAAGTATATTCCCGCACATGAATCAAAAAGTTGACACCGAAGGTTACCTGAACATGGAACTGCTGCGCTTCACCACAGCAGGCAGTGTAGACGACGGCAAAAGTACCCTCATCGGTCGCTTGCTTTACGATAGCAAGTCCATTTTCGAAGACCAGTACGAGGCCATCAAAAACACCAGCGAGAAACGCGGCGATGCTCACATCGACCTCTCCCTGCTCACCGACGGCCTGCGCGCCGAACGTGAACAAGGTATCACCATTGATGTTGCCTACAGGTACTTCGCAACCCCCAAGAGAAAATTCATTATTGCAGATACACCCGGCCACATCCAGTATACCCGCAACATGGTGACCGGTGCCTCTACAGCCAACCTGGCCATCATCCTAGTGGATGCACGCCATGGCGTGGTGGAACAAACCTGCCGCCATGCATTCATCGCTTCGCTGCTGCGTATCCCGCACGTGGTGGTATGCGTGAACAAAATGGACCTGGTGGATTATAAAGAAGAGGCTTTCGATAAGATCCATGACGACTTCGAGGCATTCGCTTCCAAGCTGGATGTAACAGATGTTCGCTTCATCCCCATCAGTGCCCTCAAAGGCGATAACGTGGTAAACCGTTCTGAAAACATGAGCTGGTATGACGGACCTACCCTGCTGTACCTCCTGGAAAACATTCACATCGCCAGCGATAACAACCACATAGATCGCCGTTTCCCGGTGCAGTATGTGGTGCGCCCCCAATCCGATGAATACCATGATTTCCGGGGATATGCCGGTCGCATTGCAGGCGGCGTGTTCAAAATCGGTGATGAAGTAATGGTACTGCCCTCGGGCTTTTCATCCAAGATCAAATCCATCCACCTGATGGACCAGGAACTGGAAGAAGCATTTGCACCTATGTCGGTAACCATGACCCTGGAAGATGACATTGATATCAGCCGTGGCGACATGCTCGTACGTGAAGATAACTCTCCGAATAACAACCAGGATCTGGAACTGATGGTTTGTTGGATGAACGAGAAAAAACTTTCACCACGCAATAAGTACTACCTGAAGCATACCTCACGTGACGTGAGGTGCGTGGTGAAGGAGATCAAGTACCGCGTCGACATCAATACCCTTCATCGCATTGAAGATGTGGAAAGCCTCGGATTGAACGAGATCGGCCGCATCTCCATTCGTACAACTGCCCCGCTGTTTTTCGACGGATACCGGAAGAACCGTACCACCGGCAGCCTGATCCTGATTGATGAAGCCACCAATGAAACGGTGGGTGCGGGGATGATTATTTGAGCATACAGCAACAGCATACAGCAACAGCATACTGCAGGAGCAAGAGTAAAACATCAAGGCATAAGAATAACAAACGCCCCGCTGCAAGTGCAACGGGGCGTTTGTTATTCTTATGTGTATCGATTAGCGAAGCTGGAAGCGTACCGGCAGCGTAAAGCTACAGCGTACGGCTTTACCGCGTTGCTTACCGGGTTTCCACTTGGGCATGGCGTTCACCACGCGGATGGCTTCTTCGTCACAGCCACCTCCGATACCACGTAATACCTTCACACTGGTGATGCTGCCATCTTCCAGCACAACGAAACCTACGTGAACGGTACCGGTGATATTTGCATCCACCGCTTTGGGCGGGTACTTCATGTTCTTCTGCAGGAACAGTTGCATTTTCTGGAAGGCGCACATGTCTTTCTGCTGGTTGCTGCCTTTCTCGTTTTCACAACCCGGGAAACGCGGCATGTCTTCCACGATCACAAACACCTGGGGTTCGGCCGCTTCTTCTTCTGCGGGAGGAGGCGCTTCAATTATCATTTCCTCATCGGCTTCGGAGTTGAACAGATCCTGATCGTTGTTCACTTCCTCATCGTCCTTTACAATTTCCAACTCTTCCGGCGGGGCGGGAGGCGGCGGGGGCGGAGGCGGTGGGGGTTGATCCTGACGGGTAACCGGAATCATATCTTCTTCTTCCATTTCAACGGTCACAGCGCCCAGGTCCATGAGCTTCCGGTCATACATCTTCCACCTGAAAGCAACCAGCGTGATGGCCAGAACGACCACGTAGCTGATGAGCAAAAAGGAAGACCTCTTTCTTTCGAGATCGGCTTCCGGAGATTTTTCTACTGACATGTCTTTTCTTTTTTTATTGAGGCGGCCTTCAATAGGATGCTAAAGTAGCGAATTTTCCACAAAACCTTTATGAAAAATTTGTACGAACCGGCTAGTCTTGCCTGTGGCATTGACCGGGCTGGAGGTTGCCATATACAACCAGATACAGTGCAACACCCAATGTAGCTCCTACCCCGTTGGCCATCATATCAACCCAATCTGCAGATCTGTGGGTGAATACCACCCATTGCAACAACTCGGTACATGCACCATACAGCAGGGTGAAAAGCCAGGCATAGCCTATGGCATGATAACGCAACGTAAAGAACCGGTATTGTTTTTTAAAGCCTACGGTCAAAGAGGCTGCCTGAATAGCAAAGATGGTGGCATGGGTTGCTTTGTCAAATGAAAACAAATCCCACAGGTCACAATCCGGCAACTCATCTCCCGGAATTCCGCACAACAAGAGAATCACCCCTGCCCACAGCAGGGCAAAAGCATTGTGCTTGAAAAACATCGTGGCTTACTCGCCTACCAGCTCGCGGTATTGCTCGGCTGTCAGCAGGCTGTCGAGTTCATCGGCCGATCCAACGGTGATCTTCACCATCCAACCTTCCTTGTAAGGATCTTTGTTCACCAACTCGGGGTTTGCTTCCAAAGACTTGTTCCATTCCAGAACTTCGCCGGTAAGGGGCATGAACAGGTCCGACACGGTCTTCACCGCTTCAACGGTTCCGAACACATCCTCTTTGGCCAGGTTATCACCCACGGAATTGATATCGATAAATACAATGTCTCCCAATTCGCCCTGAGCGAAATCGGTGATACCTATCCACGCTTCATTTCCTTCCACGCGTACCCACTCGTGATCTTTGGTGTATTTCAGATTTTCCGGAATGTTCATTGCTTTAATTTTTTGTCAAAAATACATTTTTTTCAATTGCATCCAACGCCTGAATCAGACCTTGTAAAAAGCTTCGGATTATCATCTGAGGCCCTACTGAGCCAGCGTAAACCTCACACTCACACCGGCACTGGTATTGGCTGTCGGGAAAGATGAACTCAGCACCGGTTTGGTGATCACACGATCAAAGAAGACACGTACGTTGAAGCGCTCGTTGATCACATAATCTCCCGATGTTTTCACCGATATGATGCGATTTCCTCCGGCATCCTGGTTAATCACAATGCCATTTTCATACTTGCGGGTGACCGTATAATTGTTTCGAATAGATAAGTCGACACGCAGGTTCAGGTCGCTCTTCAGTTTCTTCTTTCCAAGTTGAATCGGCAGTTCCAGGTCACGGATGCGGTATCCGCTTCCGATCACGAGTTCATTTCCCCGCTGTTCGGTGAGCTGCAGGTTGGCGAAGTTCATCGACAGGTTACGATCGCGTTTGATCTCCACCCTGGTGATGAGGCTGTTGTTCCAGGTTGCATCCACGTTGATCAGCGGACTGAACTGTTCGGTGAGCGATACCTGGTTGATCTGTCGCTCCGGGATGTAATCGCCTTTGCTATCTTTTGCCGTTCCACCGGGTACATACGCCAGGTTGGATGTGAAAGAACCCACGTTGAAAGAAGACCTGTATCCGTGGCTCAGGCTGAAAGACTTGAACCGTTTCTTGAAGAATTCCTTTTTCATGAGGCCGTCGTACGTCACACGCCAGTTGGGTTTGGGAGCAGCTGTAAAAATATTCAGGAAGCCCTTGCGAACCGATCTTCCGGAATAGGCCGCGATGAAGGCGGGTACGAGTACCTCCTGGGAAGTGCGCCCGTAACCTTCATAGTAACCTTCCGGGTCTTTGGTGGTAATGCCTCTTTCCTGGGCCAGCAGCGCCGACACATCCGCTCCTACTCCCCGGATGAACCGGTCGAACACTTCCGCACTCTTGTCCCTGTTTTTGAAAGCGGTCTTGATTGAAAGGAACGATACGCTCAGGTTACCGGTCTGCACCGGTTGAAAGTTCACATAACGGTTGCTGTCAGGACTCCAGCGAAAATAGCTCTGCTCGTTCTCCGAGTAGTTGCGGGTGGCGGTGAGTTCCACTTTGAGGTCTTTGAACGGTTCGATGCTGCTCCGCAAATTCAGGTTCTGCGTGTAGGTGGTCATAAAGGGATTGTTGAGCAAAGGATCCCTGGTGATCCAACCGTTTTCACTTGCCCTGTAAATGATGTCCTTCTGCCCCATCCCGAACACATAGGGAATACCGGGTGCCAGTTCATCCGAATATTGATTTTGCCCGTCGGAGCGATACTTTTCAATCCCCATGACGTACGGTTTGGGCCTGAAACCGGGAAGTTGTGTGCCACGGCTCTCGGTGTAGTTCACGGAAACGTTCTTCACGCTGATCAGCAGTCTGGCCAGGTAGTTGAACGCCTCGTACTGATCCGTATCTTTTTCCTTCTTGTCTTTTTTGTCCTTATCCGTACCCGTTGAGTCATTCGGGTTTTTGGGTGGCTCCGGTTTTTTAGTCCGGGGATTGGACTTGGGTGGTTCCGGCTGATTCAGTTTTTTCAAAGC
The DNA here is from genome assembly GCA_020635855.1 of Flavobacteriales bacterium. Taxonomy (NCBI): domain Bacteria; kingdom Pseudomonadati; phylum Bacteroidota; class Flavobacteriia; order Flavobacteriales; species Flavobacteriales bacterium. Next base: position 212,576 of record JACJYZ010000004.1, read on the forward strand.
CGGGATCTTGTTGTAGAGTGTGGTCAGATTTACCTGCCCGTTCACCTGTTTCTGGTTGGAATTGCTGATGGTATTCCCGAAGCTCTCGGCTGCCAGTGAAGCACTTTGCCAGTCGAAATTGCCGGTATACCTTCCGTTCAGTGTGATCCAGTTCAGCATCGGAATCATGTTCAGCGGCACGGTGTAGTTGGCACTCACCCTTTGCTGGAATGCGGTGGTGCGACCGAGGTGTTTCAGGTTGGTGCGGATGCTGTCCTTCTCCTCTTCGGTATCAATCTTGCCTTCCGGTTCGTCGATGCGCGCCAGGTTGGTGGCGCTGTAGTCGAGCTTCAACGATTTGGTCAGGTCGTATTTGACATCGTAGTACCTGCCCATGGTAAACGCCTTATTATACGTTTCCGGGATTTTGAAATCGGATGCTTTGGTATTCCGCATCAGGTTTTCGGAATACAGCCTGTTGAGGTCGGTGCGTACCGACACGCGGTTCGGCATGGTATACAGGTTGAATTCTCTGAACAACTTCAGGTGTTTCGACTTGAACAAAGGAACATTCTTGAAGGGCTCAATCCGCTTCGGGTTCGTGTTGAAATTGTATACCAGTCCGCCTTTATAAGTCCGCGCGGTCTGGTGTTCGATCTGCACATTCCTGAGATAAGATTCGGTATAGGCATAGTTGGCCGACAGGTTCTCCACATCATAGAAGTGCGATTTGCCACCTCCTGTCTTATCCTTATGCACATTGGTGAAGTTCAGGCTTCGCCGCTTGTTGTAGGATTGCACGGTGGTGCGAATGGAATCACGCTGGTGTTGGGGAATCTCCGGACTATCCAGCACGGGCTTCAGCAAAATGTCGGGGTCAAGCGGGTTGTACTGCGGCCGGCTGAACCCTTCCGAGTGGCCCAGGTACATCGGGATTTTGATCCCGGTTTTCTCCGGGAGAAATTTACCCAGTTCGAGGTTGGAGGAAATGTCGTACGCCTGCACATCTTCCCGTTGCCTTTCACTCACCTTCTTTTCGATGGAGCCGAAACCGACCGTACTCATGTTACCCGACAAAGCCAGGGTTCCGAAATCGGCCAGCTTTGCATTGATTCGTGCATTGGCCGCCCATCCGCCCTTTTCATCGAAATCGGCCAGGCGCAATTCATTTACCCATACTTCGGCACACTTGCTCAATCCGTCATCATCATCTCCTGCACGCGTACCCTGTTTCGGGTTTCTGACGCCGATCATCACCACCCGCACATCGCTCAGGTTCGGATTTCCCCGCACCGTTGCGTAGTTCTTCCCATCCGATTCGGTGTATGGGTTGAGCAGGGTCACATTGGAATTGGTGAGCATCTTGATGTTGCGGTTCTGCTTCACACGATGCAACACGGTCAGATCAAGATCCAGTTCATTGGAAGTGGGCCATACGCTGTAGGGGTCTGTGGTACCGGCGGGGGTAACGGCCAGCGGTATTTCGTATTCGTAGTAGTTGTCGTTGAAATCGGTACCGAGGCGGATGAAAACGGACACGTCGTTATCTCCCAGGGTATTGTTGGGTACGGCTTCCGCATGAGCGAACATTTTCAGCTTCTTGTATGAACGAAGATCAAAACTGCTGTTCTTGAAAGCACCTCTTGCATCTCCGTCTTTCAAATCGCAGACCTTGAACACAAGCGACTGTTCATTGAGCTGGCGAAGGTTGGTGGTGGCGATGTCGAGCTCCCGGTTAATGCCCGGAGGAAGCACATAGTTCACCGGTGTTTTGTTGCTGTTCTCTTCGATGTTGACAGTGGTCAGGTCAAAGTTGGTGTTGTCTTCGGCATCGTCCGGTGTCAATTCACCCAGCCCCTGCAGGTCGGTGAATTTCCGCCATTCACTTCGCACCAGTTCCATGGTGGCGAACCTGCACACCACATCGTCGTCGAAGTCACGCAGGAACATCCTGATGAAACGGATGGAACGGAAATCCGAAATCTCTCCAACGGTAAGTTGCGGCTTTTTCAGTGGTATCCTGAACTGGTACCAGGATACGGTGTCTTTTGTTCCGTTGGGCAGTTCGATGATATAATCCACTTTGTCGGTGATGTTGTTCTGTCCGACCACCAGGTCTTCAGGCCGCAGGCTCACATGGTATTGATAGTAGCTTTCGGTCTTGCTCAGGTTGTTGTCACGGTTCAGGTCTTCCTTGTCAGGAATGGATGTGGCCTGGGTCACAAGACTTCCCTTACTTTCCTGGGAGTTACCGTCGGGGCCATTGTATTTCTTGTACCGGTCGAGGATGCTGTACCTTGCGCTGTCGTAATCATCCCCCATGTAATAATGGTAGTCGTCACCTGAAGGATCCCTCACCGCATTGATGTAGGCAGCACTTGAAGCGCCCAGCGAAGGGTCCTGTGCGATCTTGCTTACATAGGATGTATCGAAGAAAGTACGTTCATCAACGTCCCGTAAACCATCGAAACCTACGTCCTGGTATATACGGGCATCCTGTTCATTGCTGAAGCCATCTACCAGCGACTGCACGATGGGCACACGCCCCCAGGTGGTGGTATCCACGAGGGACACTTCCGCTTTATCGGGAAGTCCGTTTTCAAAGAACTTACGCGAGTCACGCAGTACATCTTCCGAAATATTTCCCAGGTCTACATACAGGTCACCGCCATTGCTATTGGGTTTGTAGATAAAGGGATCCAGCATCCAGAATTCAATGAATTCGATGTTGGCTGATTCGAAATCGTTGGTTTCGATCTTCCGCATGATACCGGCCCAACGGGAAGCGGGATCAACCAGGCTTCCGTCGGCATTCAACCCTTTGGAATACGTACCGGGTTCTACATCATAGTTGTAGGGTCCTCTTTCTTTCGGGTAGTAGGCCAGGTTGAGTACTGCCAGGTTGGTCGGCTGGCCGCTTTGTGATTGGCGATTGGGGAAAATCTCCTGCTGGAACACTTCGCGGGAATAGTGATCCGACTGCGCATTGAGGTCGTTCTTGATATGATCCGGTGTCTGGGAATCCTGTCTGAGAAAAGACGGATCGATGAAATACCAAGCCAATTTGGCCCGGTTGAAACCATAGGCCTTGTCATTGATGAGTTCCCCTTCCGGAAACATGGATGTTTGCCCTTGTGGCGTGCTGGCCAGTGTCCAAGCGCCGAAGGATTTGATGTCGATCGGGGTTTCGCTGCCTTCAAAGTCGTCGATGTACGCGGTTCCGTCTTTACCAATGGCCCTTTGATGCCCGGGAACGAGGTTGGCAAATTCCGCGCTGACCGTGATCGAAGAAACTTCTTTGGTCTCCAGGAACGGCAGTTTATCAACCAGTTTGGTCAGGAATCGTGACTCGGTGCGGTAGTTTCCATCAATCCCCCAGATGGTATTGCTGATAGGTTCATCGCCGATCTGGATCTTTTGCGTGAGGGGTCTTTCGGTGAGGTTGAGGACAGTGGCACCCAGGTTGAAGTCTTTTGATATCCGGTAATCCATGTGGGCACCCATCAGGGTTTTCGACTGGATGTTGAACAGGGAGTTGCTTTCCAATGAAATTTTAATCGGCGTACCGGATGCAAGCAAACCTTCATTGAGGATTTTCACCCGACCGAACATGTAATCGACCGTATAGTCGACATTTTCCTGGAGGATGCGTCCATTGGCCGACACCGTTACCGATCCTTGGGGCACATTGGGCACACCAAGGGAAATCTCCGAACTGGTGGACGACTGATAAGATCCCTTGATGCTGAAGCGGTTCTTGTTTTCCGGAATCTGCAGGGCTGCGGTGCGGGTGGAGTCATACAGCTCCTGGAAGATGTATTTGGAGGCTACATTCGGGTCATTGATTTTGGAGGCCAGGTAGCTGCCGAACGGTTCGAGTACCGGAAAGATGATGCGGCCGTTTTGCGGGCGGATGGTGATGTCATCAATGAAATCGAAATAACCGTCAGGCGTAGGATCGTTGTTGGTATTCAGGTTATCCAGGTTGAGGAGGGTGATGAGTGGTGTACCTTTCACAGTTCCTTCGGGGATGTAGTTGATGGATGATCCCTGGTCCACATCATAATACAAAACGTTCAGCTGGAAGTTATCCCGGTTGACATTGTAGGCATTCATGGCGTAGATGTTCTTCATCATCAGGTCCCATTTGCAATCCTTGGGATTGTTCTGGGTACTCTTCAACATCTTCACCATCAGGTTCTGCGGGTTGTTGATGCCATCGGTGGAGAATTCACCCACCTGATAGAGATCGCTGCCCACAGTGTACTGGTATGCAACCGCAAGTACCTCATCTGGATTCAGCTGCATATTCAATGAAATGAAACCCAGCCGGCGGTCTACGGTGAACTCCGACTCTTTCAGCAACCGGGCGCTTTCCACCTCTTCATAATCCTGGCTCGGCTTCAGACCGGTTGCAATCAGCGCACCCGTGGAACTATTGATATCCCGTATGCCTGCTTCGGCGGTGATTTTCGCCATCAGGTTGTTGGTGGTGTTATCAGGCACGGTCAGCGAACCGGGGGTGATATAGCCGCTGGAATTGTCGCAGATATTGGACACATTCTCACCGAGGTCGGTCAGCGCGATGATGTTGCGCGTATTCTCGGTCGTCGGGCTTTTGTTGGTCACCCATACTTCCACGCGGGTGATGTTGATGCCCGACTGAATTGTGGGCAGATGGGCCAATGCGGGTTCGTACTGGTCCCTGAAATACTGCGAGAGGAAAAAGTGGCGGTTGGCTTCGTAATTGTCGCCTTTGATCTCGAAATCGTTGGTTTGCGCACCTCCCTGCAATTCAATCTCAGACTTCTTGCCCTTTTGTTGCGAAAAGATGGTGGTCACCGTGGCTCTTCCGAATTGCAATTGTGTTTTGATACCGAACAGGCTCTGGCTACCGGTGATAAGCGTTCCTGTCAACGGCAGGCTCACGTTCCCGGCCTCGATCTTTTTAATGATCTCATCCTCGTAACCCGTGTATTCCAGTTTCATCTGATTCTCAAAATCGAACGTGGCTTCGGTGTTGTAATTGGTGGTGAGTTTGAGTTTGTCACCGATGTTACCGATCACGTTCATCTGGATCTTTTCCTGAAAATCGAACGTGCTGATGCGGCGTTGTTTTACGGGCAGGGCCGGGTTATCGGTGCGCGAGATGTTGGCTGCAAAGATCAGTTCCGCCGATCCCTGCGGGCGGATATCCACGGTACTACCTCCGAAAATGCGGTCGAACGCTTCGCCTCCCACATGGATCTGAGGAATCACCGACCGCTGTCTTTCAAAGCTTTCGCTGCTGACCCTTTGCTTCCAGTAGTTCTGTTCGGATTTCTGCGCCATGTACTTCTGGAACTCGTCGAATGTCATATAAGACGGGTTGCGGTAATCGATGTTCCCGATGCGTTCGGTGATGATGTACTGACCGGTTTCCGGGTCGTATTCGATGCGCCGTTGTATATTGGATGGATCGTTCAGGTAAAGGGGGTTGTCATCGGCACCCGTGTAATCCCCGAACCGGTCTTTGGGTTGATAGGGGAGGTCGGTATCTCCGGGCAGCTTCACATCTCCCGTTACCGGTGCGACCGCCGGAGCTGCGAACATGTTCAGCAGGCTGCTACCACCCGGTTTCATGGAGGTAAGCGTGGCCAATCCTATGACAGTGGCCAGCCCAACGGGTGCTATGATCTTTGAGCGTATCAATTCAATTCATTTCCGCGCTTGCGTTTTCGCCTGTTTCGTCTCCGAAAATTCAGATGAAAATAGGAAAAACGTGCTTAGGTGTCACATAGTATATGCAGCCTTCACGTTTCCTTCAACTCTCCCGAAATGGCTGCATTGCACCCAAATGGGGGACACAAAGGAAAGAAATTCCACAAACTCTAATGTTATAGGTTTTTTAAGGCCACTTTGATCACATCCTCCACCCGGCCTTCCTGCCCTGCCTCTTTCAGGCCCTTTTCCACGGCCCGCTCTGCCTGTACGCGATTGATACCGAGCTGTGCAAGCGCCGCCACAGCTTCATCACGTACCGACCCGGCCGCTTCCATACCGGCCACCGGTGCCAGATTCACCGACTTACCGATCTTATCACGCAGGTCAACGATCAGGCGTTCGGCCGACTTGGCACCAATGCCTTTAATGCTTTTCAGCAGTCCCACGTTTCCATCAAGGATGGCTTTTCGTATTTCACCGGGAGTGAGTGACGAACAAATCATCTGGGCGGTTGACGGTCCCACGCCCGACACAGAAATCAGTTGCCGAAACGTTTCCCGCTCTTCTTTGGTGGCAAAACCGTAGAGTATCTGCGCATCTTCCCGTACCACCAGGTGTGTATAGATCAGGATATTTTCATCGGCACCCAATGCCGAATAGGTATGTAGAGAAATGTGCAGCAGGTAACCTACACCGTTGCAATCCACAACCGCCTGGGTTGGGTTTTTCTCCACCAGCCGGCCTCTGAGTTGGGTGATCATTGGGTCTTTTTCTTGTTCTGTGCATCTACCACAGCCAGGGTGATCATGTTCACGATCTCACGAACCGAACTGCCCAGCTGCAATACGTGAACCGACTTGTTCAATCCCAGCAGCACCGGGCCGATGACCTCACTGGCTCCCAGTTCGAGCACAAGTTTATAGGCAATGTTACCGGCAGACAAGTTCGGAAAAATCAGGGTATTGGCACCTTCTTTTCCCAATTCGGTGAATGGAAAGTTCTCACGCAGCATGTCGGGGTTCAGGGCGAAATTGGCCTGCACCTCGCCATCCACGATCAGTCCTGGAAACTTTTCCTTCAACGTGGCTGTGGCCTCCCTTACCTTTCTGCATTCTGACCCGTCTGATGAACCGAAGTTCGAGTAAGACAACATGGCGATGCGTGGTTGTACATTGAATTGTTTAACCGCTCTGGCCGTGAGCACGGCAATATCTACCAGTTCATCCGCGGTTGGGTTGGTATTCACCGTGGTATCGGCGAAGAACAATGGTCCTTTCTTTGTGAACAGGATGTACATGCCAGCCACCCGCTTCACGTCTTTCTGGGTTCCGATGATTTGCAGGGCGGGCCTCACCGTATCCGGGTAGTTGCGGGTGAGACCTGAAATGAGGGCGTCCGCTTCCCCGTTTTCAACCATCATTGCACCAAAGTAATTTCGTTCCCTCATGATGTGCCTGGATTCATAGTCCGTGAATCCCCTGCGCTGCCTTTTGTGGAACAGGAGGTCACCGTATTGCCGGCGACGGTCTTCTTCCTTTTCGCTGCGCGGATCGATGATGGGTGTATCACCCAGATCAAGGTGGTTGTCTTTCATCAGTTTTCGGATCCGCTCTTCATTTCCCAGCAGGATCGGCTTGGCGATGCCTTCGTCTTTGGCCATTTTGGCTGCCTTCAGGATCTTGTAATGATCGGCTTCCGCAAACACCACGCGTTTGGGGTTTTGCCTGGCCTGGGTAGTGATGGCTGCAATCAGCTTGTTGTCAAGGCCCATCCGTTTGATGAGCTGGACATCGTATCCTTCCCAGTCTTCAATAGTATGTTTGGCCACGCCCGTTTCCAGTGCCGCCTTTGCCACAGCAGGCGCCACCCGTGTGATCAGGCGCGGATCCATGGGTTTGGGAATGATATAGTCTTTCCCGAAAACCATGTTACGGGCATTGTACGCCTGGTTCACGATTTCGGGCACAGGCTCCTTGGCCAGGTTAGCGATCGCTTGCACGGCGGCCAGTTTCATCTCTTCGTTGATGGTGGTAGCGCGTACATCGAGTGCACCCCGGAAAATGAATGGAAATCCGAGCACGTTGTTCACCTGGTTGGGGTAATCGGAACGCCCGGTGGCCATCACGATATCTTCCCTGGCAGCCATGGCCTCAGGCCATGAGATCTCCGGATCGGGGTTGGCAAGGGCAAAAACGATGGGGTTGGCCGCCATGGATTTGACCATGTCACCGGTAACAACGTTGCCTTTTGAGAGCCCCAGGAACACATCCGCGTCCTTCATGGCTTCCTCCAGCGTCTCAATTTTGCGGTCAGTGGCAAAGAAACTTTTCTGTTCATCCAGTCCTTCCCTTTCTTTGGTGATCACGCCTTTGCTGTCGACCATCACAATATGATCCAGGGTGGCACCCAATGCCAGATACAACTTGGTGCAGGATACAGCCGATGCGCCGGCACCGTTCACAACAATTTTCACATCCCGGATGTCTTTGCCAACGATCTCCAGTGCATTGATCAACGCAGCGGCGGAGATGATGGCCGTTCCGTGTTGGTCGTCGTGCATGACCGGTATGTCCAGTTCTTCACGCAGGCGTTTCTCAATCTCGAAACACTCGGGCGCCTTGATGTCTTCCAGGTTGATGCCTCCAAACGTAGGCGCAATGGCCTTGACGGTATTGACGAATGCATCCACTTCTGTGTTGTTCACCTCGATGTCGAACACATCAATGTCTGCAAAGATCTTGAACAGTACACCCTTCCCTTCCATCACCGGCTTGGATGCTTCCGGACCTATGTTGCCAAGTCCGAGCACTGCCGTGCCATTGGAGATCACCGCTACCAGGTTGCCCTTGGCGGTATATTTATACACATCTTCAGGCTGTTCATGGATGGCCACACATGGATCGGCCACGCCGGGAGAATATGCCAGCGAAAGGTCACGCTGGGAACTGTAAGGCTTTGTCGGAACTACTTCTACTTTGCCCGGTCTGCCCTGGGCATGGTATTCCAGCGCTTCCTGCTTTTGGTTTTTACCCATAATTGTAATTTTGTTTACTCTACCAGACAAATGTAAAAATTAAACCCAAGTCACTTTCAACCTTTCTGCCCATGAATATAGTAGTTCTGACCGGTGCAGGCATGAGTGCCGAAAGTGGTATTTCAACATTCAGGGATAGCGGTGGATTGTGGGAAAAATATCCCCTTGAAGAAGTGGCCACACCCGAAGCTTTCCGCCGCAACCCGGAACTGGTGCTCGACTTCTACAACCAGCGACGCAAACAAATCATGGAGGTATCACCGAATGTCGCCCATCTCATCCTGGCCGATCTGGAGAAACACCACAACGTTCAAATCATTACACAAAACATAGACGATCTCCATGAACGTGCAGGTTCCACCAGGGTGACCCACCTGCATGGTGAGATCCGCAAAGTGCGAAGCACGACAGATCCCCGACTGGTTTACGACCTGGACGGATGGGAGCTTAAAATGGGTGATACCTGTGAAAAAGGTTCGCAGCTCAGGCCTCATATCGTATGGTTCGGTGAAATGGTGCCGATGATCGAAGTGGCACAACAAATCACCCAACAAGCCGAGATGCTGATCATCATTGGTACATCCATGGCTGTATACCCCGCTGCGGGCCTTGTGCATTATGCCCCGCGACATATACCCAAATTCCTGATCGACCCGAATGAAACCGAGGTCGGATACGTTGACAACCTTTCCCTGATTCGAAAACCAGCCACCATCGGCATTGCCGAACTGGCCCTGCAACTCCAAACCAAGTAATCGAAATGCTACGCTTCAACCGACACCCCGTCTCCACTTTTATTCTAACCCTTCTTCTTATGGCAGGTGTCTCCTCCGGGTACGGACAAAACTTCAAGGCATGCCTGAGGCTGGGTGTAAGTACCAGCCAGGTTTCCGGAGATGACCTGGGTGGGTTCGACAAGATCGGATTCGCCGGCGGCGCCTTTGCCTCTCTCGCCACCTCGGAGAAGTTCAGCTGGGAGATGGGCATTCATTATGTAGAGAAAGGAAGCCGCAAAGCAGCCAACCCTGGCAAAGGGGATTACAGATTCTATCTAATGGCCCTCCAATACATGGAAGTGCCCGTGCTGCTGCGTTACCATAAAGACAATTTCATATTCGGGTTCGGGCCTTCCTTCGGCGCCCTGATCGGAAGCAAGGAAAAAGATCAGTACGGAGATATCCCTTACAACCCGCCCAGACCTTTTAACAAAACCGAACTCAACGCCAACCTGACCATTGCATATAACCTGGGGGAACGATGGGAATTCCAGTGGCGTCTTGATAACTCCATCCTGCCGATCCGCCCCCATGCCGCCGGTGCCGTTTACCGCTGGAACCGCGGACAATACAACAATGTGCTGATGTTCATGCTGGGGTATAATTTAAAATAATGTGCTGATGTGCTGATTTGAAAATGGGCATCCGGCAGGGGAATATCTATCAGACGAGGTTTGGACTTGAGACATTAGACGGAAGGTCGCCTGTGATCCCTGAATGTCAGCTAACGACTATAGACTTACGACTAAAGACTGCATGCGCTGATGTGCCAATTTGAAAATGGACATCGGACGAAGGTATGCATCACTCAAGCCAGGTGCAGATCTACGGCAGGTTGCCATTGACGCGACCAACGGGAGCTATTTACGCGCAGCATATTTACGCGACCAGCGGGAGTCATTGACCGCGCAGCATATTTACCATTTACGTGAGCGAAGCGAACCCGTCAGATGGTACGTGAGAAGATCTGCTCCTTGGGTTTGCTGCGCCACAACCTGGCATCAAAAGCCATACAGGCATTTCGCATAAAGGGTTTTCCTTCCGGCGTGATACGGATTGAATGAGCTCCGGTAACCACCAGTCCGTCCGACATCATTTCATCCAGTTTACCAACACCATCTGACAACAACCCGGCATACGGAGAATCGCTGTCCCAGGAAGTTTCCATGTGACACATCAGGTCGAGGATGTGCCTTCTCACCACGAGGTCTTCTTCATTCAGCACATGACCCCTGAATACCGGTAAGCGTCCGGCCTGCACATCGGCCATGTATTCTTCCACCACCTTCTTGTTCTGCATAAAGGCCGTCCAACTGTCACCGATGGATGATACGCCCAGGCCCACCATCAACCGGGTATATACAGGGGTATACCCCATGAAATTCCGATGCAGGGTTTTGTTCCCGGCGGCCTTGTACAACCCGTCGGTTTTCAGGGCGAAATGGTCCATCCCTATTTCTTCGAACCCGGCATCTTCCAGCATTCCCTTGCCCAGTTCGTACAGTGCACGTTTTTCGCTGTCTGACGGAAGGTCGGCCTCGGTGAACTTGCGTTGACCGGGTTTGATCCAGGGTACATGGGCGTAGCTATAGAAAGCGATGCGGTCCGGCATCAATTCTTTCACTTTCTCAACTGTATCCTGAACACTTGACGTCTTCTGAAACGGAAGGCCATACACCAGATCGAAGTTGATGGATGTGTAGCCCAGTTTCCTGGCCGTTTCGGTCACATCCTTCACTTCTTCAAAAGTCTGATGTCGGTTGATGGTGTCCTGCACCACCGGGTCGAAGTCCTGGATGCCGAGACTTAGCCGGCGGAACCCGAGTTTGTATAGGGCCTCAAGGTGCTCAGGTGTGGTATTCCTCGGATGTGCTTCGAAACCGAACTCATGATCGGAAGTGGGCTCGCAGCGATCCAATATACCGGTGAGCATATGTGTCAGGTTCTCCGGAGAAAAAAAGGTGGGTGTGCCTCCGCCCAGGTGCAGTTCCCTCAGTTTGGGTTTGGCGCCGAAGATCTCCAGGTACATGTCCCATTCTTTCAGGATGGTATCCACATAAGGTCTTTCCACCGCATGGTTCACGGTGATGCGGGTGTTACACCCGCAGAAGGTGCAAAGGCTTTCACAGTAAGGCAGGTGGATGTACAGACTCAGGCCGCTTTCCTCGTTGCTTGCGTCGAACGCACCTTTTACGTGGTGTTTCCACTGTTCCGCATCCAGGTTGTTTTCCCAGTAAGGTACCGTGGGGTAGCTGGTGTACCTCGGACCGGGAACGTTGTATTTGGCAATCAGGTCGGTCATATCAATTGGGGTCTTCCGCCTGCCACTCCGCATAACTGGTGGCGGTTTCGCGCAGGCGCATGCTGGCCAGTTCAACGCCATCAGGGAGTTCGGGTCTCACCCTTCTCACGATCTCCAGCAGGATGTTCTCACAAGTGGGTTGAAAAGATACCGGGATGATGTTTCCGTACAGCGGGTCTTGGGCCATTTTGGCGAACGGGGATTGGTCCCACACCAGCACGGCATGGTCGAATTCATCGGTCACTTTCGATTTCAAAATCCTTTTCAGATCGGCGAAGTCCATCACCATGCCGAACTTCGGGCTTGCAGAATCATCAATGGGTTTGCCCCTCAGCGTCACGGTAAGTTTGTATGAATGTCCGTGAATGTCCTTGCAAGGCCCGTCGTGCCCATACAGGGCATGTGCCATCTCAAAATTGATCTCCTTGGTGATGCGTACTGTTTTCATTGCCATTCTTGGTTCGCCATAATTCGCCGCAAGGTACCGAAAATACGGCAACTGCATACAGCAAGAGCATACAGCATACAGTGAGGCATCCGTGATGTTAAGTGCATTTTATGGGCAATCAACCAACCTTTTGTTCAATCTTACCCGTGTAACTATTCGCTCAACCTTAGTTCATACAGTTATAAATACCAGCGAGATTTGCATGAACCAATCATTGTACAGCTATGTTTGATTTTGAAAAACTTGATGTTTACCACAAATCGAAACAGCATTATAAAGAAGTGGTGTCGTTTCTTTCCAGGACCAGAACGGATCGATTTCTTGCTGATCAACTGAGACGGGCATCACTGAGTATCATGCTGAATATTGCCGAAGGAACCGGGAGGTTAACAAAGAGGGACAAGAATCGCTTTTTCATCATAGCACGGGGATCGGTTTTTGAATGCGCCGCTATTTTTGACCACCTTACGGATCTTCATCCATCCCTTGAGAATAACTGCAAGTTGTTCCGTTTAAAACTAGAGGAGCTTTCGAAAATGCTTTTCAGCATGATGAAAGTAAATAGCGAATAGACTTGCCTTATTAAGGCCCGCAAAATTGTCATGACGGTGCAGAATGCCGGACACTGTATGCTGTTGCTGTATGCTCTTGCTGTATGTAGTATGCTCTCTTTTCCTTAATTTTACGGTCAAAGGACAAGATTTTGCAGAACAGGAACATTGAGATCATGGCCCCTGCCGGGTCGTTCGAATCGTTGGCGGCAGCCCTGAAGGGTGGCGCCAACTCCATCTATTTCGGGGTGGAGCAGTTGAACATGCGCACGCACAGTTCGGCCAACTTCACGCTGGAAGACCTGAAGGAAGTGGCCCAACGCTGCAAGGCCAGCAACGCCAAAGCCTACCTCGCCCTCAACACCATCATTTACGATCATGACATTCCCTTCATGAAGAAAGTGGTGGAAGCTGCAAAGGAAGCAGGCATCAGTGCGGTGATCGCTTCCGACCTGGCCGTGATGCAACATGCCAAGGAAGTCGGATTAACGGTGCACATCAGCACACAGGCCAATGTGACCAACGTGGAGTCGGTTCGCTTCTTCTCCCAATGGGCCGATGTGGTGGTGCTGGCACGTGAACTGACGCTGCAACAGCAGGCGTCCATTGTAAGGGAGATCGAAAGGAAAGACATCAAAGGACCGGGCGGATCGCTCGTGCGGACCGAAGTATTCGTGCATGGCGCCCTGTGCATGGCCGTATCAGGCAAATGTTACCTGAGTCTGCATACCCATAACGCTTCGGCCAACCGTGGAGCCTGTTTCCAGAATTGCCGCAAAAGCTATATTGTAACTGATGCCGATGATGGTTTCGAGTTCCAGATGGAGAACGAGAACATCATGTCGGCGAAAGACCTTTGCACCGTAGACATCCTCGACCAGGTAATCGACACCGGCGTTTCGGTGCTGAAGATCGAAGGCCGCGGACGGTCGGCGGACTACGTGTACACCGCCACCCGCTGTTACCGTGAGGCAGCCGATGCAGTTCTGGATAACACCTACACCCCCGAAAAGGTAGAAGGATGGATGAAGGATCTTGAGACGGTATTCAACCGCGGATTCTGGGAAGGGTACTACCTGGGACGCAAGCTGGGCGAGTGGGCAAAAGATCCGGGATCCAAAGCGACCGAAAAGAAGGTATACATCGGCAAGGGCCGGAAGTTTTTCAAGCAGGCCGGCGCAGCCGAATTCCTGGCGGAAAGCCAGCAACTGAGTGTGGGCGACCGCATCCTGGTCACCGGACCCACAACCGGCGTCGTGTATGATGAAGTGCGTGAACTTCGCGTGGATGAAAAGCAGGTTCAGACGGTGCGCAAAGGCGATGTATTCTCCATGCCGATGAACGAATCCATCCGGGCGTCCGACAAACTCTACAAACTGGTCAGCACCGTTGATCAAGGTCATCCACTACCGGCATAAGTGCATCGGTTGCAATGCCTGTGTGGAAGTGGACAAGCAACGATGGCGCATCTCCCGCACCGATGGCAAGAGCGTACTGATCGGCAGCATCCAGAAAAAAAACATCTACCAGGTCACCACCGGCGATGACGAAGCGGATAAGCTGCGACGTGCGGCGGAAGTGTGCCCGGTGAATATCATCAAGGTAATCGAGTAGGGCATATCCCTTCTGCAAAGGCGGCTTTATTTGGCCGAAGGCCATACCTCAGAAAAAATACCACCAAGGCACAAAGACACAAGGGTCCACCATAACCCGATCCCGGAATGCAGAATGACCATCTTGGCGCCTTGGTGTCCTTGTGGCAAGGAAACGGCATCACTATCCTTTAAGAAAAAAAGCCCTGTAGCGTATCACTACAGGGCTCCCGTCCAATCTCCATCGTCAGGTGGCAGGGTTATCTGAGTTTTACCTGACAGGAGCCTACGATCTGATTACGGTTGTAGTAATCAATTTCGTAAATACCCCCGGTGAGTTTTTGCTTGGGTGCAAACGTCATCACCACACGTTTGGAAGGTTCATTTTCCCGAATCAGCGTCTGGTCGGCGCTGGCCTGTAAGGATCCGTCGGATTCCAGAATTTCAACCGATATCGCATCGTCATTTTCTCCGTACACCGTTCCGTCAGGTGCAGTCAGCCTGAACTTCACCTGGTCAGCCATGCTTACCGGCAGGTCAAAACTGACAGCGATCTTGTGGGTTTTCTTGGCGTTCACGGTTAACCGGTCTTTGGTTTTCTTGGTGGCTTCCACCCTCAGGTTTCCGGAAGCCACGGCTTCATACAACACCAGCTTTTCATTGCTGGCTCTCAGCTTTTCCTCCATCAATGACAGGGTATCGCTCAGTCGCTTGATCTGTGCATCCGATTCCTTCAAGCGGTTATGAAGGTTCACGATTTCTATTTCCAGTTTCCGTTTGGCATCGATGCTTGTATTCAGATCGGTCCTTAATTTGGCTGCATGCTGTTTTTCTCCCGACATGTTGCTTTTCAGCTTCGACTCGTGTTCTTTCATTTTGCTCTGAGCCAGTTCGAGCTCCCGGGCCAGTTCGAGTCGGTTGCGGATGGCGCTGGCCAGGTTGCCTGTCAATTGTTGCATTTCAGTCTGGCGTTCTTTGTCCACCCTCTGGAGGTTGTCCGATTCATTCCTTTCCTTACTGAGCAGGTCGGCAAGTGATTTATTGTTGTCATGCATGTACAGAAGTCCTGCGAACATGGCGAAGATCAACACAGTGGCACCTAGTGCTATCCACTTGATCTTCTTTTCCGAATTTTCGGTGTGTGTATTCATGGTTGTGTTGGTTGTAGATCGAATTTCGTGTGTCGGGATGAAGACGGGATGAAAACCCGATGAAGAAGTGCTTAAGATCCGTTGGATACCCTAAAGTTCTTCTTCACGATACCGGCACCTGCATAGCTGGTCATATAGTACATCAAGGTCACGGGATTCAACACCGAGCGTCTGAAATAGCGACGCGCTTTTTGCATTTCACCGATGAGGTAATGGAAGCGACCGTGCGCGCCATTCAACCTGCGTATACCTTCCGCCACCAGTTCGGGATAGTCGTACTCGTATGCCTCCATGGCCATCATCGACTTGTAGTAATTGTATTTCCGGAATTCATAATTCATGGACAGGTTGTTGAAATGGGTATGCCGGATCATGATGCACTTCCTGACTTCCACACTGGGGTTGTTCCGGAAGACATTCAGGATCCAGTCATAGTCGACCATGCCGAATTGTTCTTCAAAACGAATGTGTTTCAGGGAATGATGGATCATGATGGTTCCGAAGTGCGCCTTCTGGGTATTTCTGCGACGCGCCAGTTTCATCAGGAAAACTTCATTCGGTTGATACACCTTGATGGCAGGAGATGTCTCCCTTGCCTCATATACCCTTCCCAGTTTTTCATCCATTGTTTTGTGCCAGCCGGTTATCACCAGGCCGAAAGGGGCCGCTTTCAATTGCAGCAAAACCCGGTTGTTCACCCATTGATCATCATGGTCTGCAAAGCAGATGTACTCGCCCATGGCGTGGGTGAGGCCGATGTTCCTTCCCTGGTTGGGCCCACCGGAATTCTGCCGGGTGGAAAAGATGCGCACGGGATATTGTTGTAGGATGGATACGGTCTCATCCGTTGAACAGTCATCGACGGCAATCACATCAAGGTCGAACAATTTTCCGGCACCTTCCTGGGCGAAGATGGATTCCAGTGTGCGGCGGATCGTACCCGCCGCGTTGTAGGATGTCAGGATTACGCTTACGGTTTGCATATGCATCGGTATTGGTGAAACGATTGTTACACCAAATAACCACCGGATGCTTAAGACCCGATGAAAGCGGGATTAAAAACGCATTAATGTCAATGGGAGGCCTGAATAACCTCCGTTTTGCACGGAGGAAACCGAACGGTGAACGTACTTCCTTGATCCTGAATCGAAACAACCGACAGCTCTCCTCCGTGCAGTTTAACAATGCGGTCAACAATGGAAAGTCCGATACCATGACCGGGGATACCTGCCGTGTTTTTCCCCCGATGGAACGGTTCGAATATCCGCCGCAGGTCTTCTTTGGGAATACCGATGCCCTGGTCAGAAAAACTCAGCAACAGCTGCGGCCCGGAAGTGGAAACATGTACCCTGACGGTGTGGTTCGAACTGTACTTGCAGCCATTCTCCATGAGGTTCTGAAGGGCTGATTTCAGGAGATTCTCAATTCCGTCTACAGTGAGTTGTTCTTCCGATTCCAGGGTTTCATCCAACGTGATCTCCACCTGGCTTTCGGGCTGACGACGGATGACTTCCGACCTTACCTGCCAAAGCACGTCGTCAATGCGAACGGGCTTGAAATCTCCTTCCCGTTTTTCGGTAGACGCCTGTGCCAGCAGGAGCAGGCGGTTCGAGATCATGTTCAGGCTCTTCATGTCTTCCAGCACGGAAGCCACCGTCTTCTTATATTCTTCCGTACTTCTATCGCGCATCATCAGTACTTCGAGTTGCCCGGTGATTGCGGTCAGCGGGGTACGTAACTCATGGGATGCATTGGCGATGAAGTTCTTCTGCATGTTGAATGCTTCTTCCAGTCGTCCCAGCATCTCGTTGAATGTTTGGGCGAGTTTGGCCACTTCGTCCTGGTGGTTGCCTTCATCCACCCTGAGGTTCAGGCTGGATATGGTGATTCGTTTCACCTGGCCCACTACTTTTGAGATGGGGTTCAATGCACGACCGGCGAATACACGTCCCAGGAACAAAACCAGCACAACACTGGCACCGAATACCAATGCCATCACCATGCGGAGGTTCTTCAGTTTTTTAAGTCCGTATATATCCACCGCGGCAGCCACCACCACAAAATGATCCTCCCGATCGGCATAGGTGTACCCCAGGATTTCATAATCATCCTGAAGAAAAGCCATTTCCCCTACCTTACGGATCTTCTCCAGCAAGGCCGGATTTACCTGTATGATCTTGTCTTCGTCTGTGGAAAAGAGAATGTCATTCCGGTCATCATAAATTGTGATCTTCTCAAGTGGCAGGCTGGAAGGATTGGCGGTTTCGATTTTCCTCAGCAAACCCACATCCACTTCATCCACCTCAATCAACAACTTGGCGGTATTGGAGGATTTGCTTCGCAAGCGATCGTAAAAGTCATCTCTTCTGTAATCAGCGGAAAGGATGTAGATCGCCGCCAGTGACACGAGCAGAACAAGTGCCACCAGGGCCGCGAAGAGGTAGGTGAGTTTCTGGCGTATTTGCACGGAATCAGTCTTGCAGTATGTATCCCATTCCGATCCGGGTCTGGATCAGTTTGTGGTCGAAATTGCGGTCGATCTTTTTTCTCAGCAGGTTCACATATACATCCACCACATTGGTACCCGTATCGAAGGTGATGTCCCAAACCTTTTCGGCGATATCCACCCTGGACACCACACGTCCCCGGTTGCGCATCAGGTACTCAAGCAATGCGAATTCTTTGGCCGTAAGGGAAATGGTCTGGTTGTTTCTGACGGCTATTTTCTTGTCCAGATCCAGCGTGAGGTCTCCTACCACGAGCTGGTTGGACTGCTTCAATTCGGCGGAGGACCGCCTGGTTAACGCACGGATCCTGACCAGCAATTCCTTGAATTCAAAAGGCTTCACCAGGTAATCATCGGCGCCCGCATCAAAGCCCGACACCTTGTCTTCGGTGGTACCCAGGGCGGTCAGCATGAGTACCGGCAATTGGGGCTTCTCCGCCTTCAGCCAGGCACATAGTTCAAGGCCATTCAGGTGGGGGATGATTACATCCAGTACCACCAGGTCGAAAGATTGTGTTTGTGCCATCCTTTTCCCCATCAAACCATCGTACACCACTTCGGTCTGGTAACCGTTCTCCTCCAGGCCCTGCTGCACAAAAGCGGCCAGTTTGGGTTCGTCTTCGATGATCAGGATGCGCATGGAAAAAGGTATGAATGAATCAAAGGTATGAAAAGGACCGATGTGTTGATGTATGCCTACCTTTGTCCACATGTTACAAAACAGGCAACCCTCCGTATGGACGCAATACCTCGCTGAAATGGTCATGGTGTGGGTGCCCGTTGGGATCTATCACAGCCTGCCCTACTACCAATGGTTTCTCAATCCGCGTCTCCAGGCATGCATATGGGTGATGGCATCCGTGTATACGGTATATGCATGGTTCGTGGCGCGTGCAAAAGTGGCTTCCGGTGAGGTAACCAAAGGCATCCTGATGGGACGTTTTCTGTCGCATGTGGCCGGGGTCATCATACGTCGAAAGTCATCCCCTGTTGTACACGAAGAGCGAACCGCCTTCCTTGCATTCCTGGTGAAAGCTTACTACATCCCGGTGATGCTCAATTTCACTTACCGCAACCTGGCAAACCTGAAATACTATGTACTGCATTCGTCCGATGATTTTTCTACCTACCAGGGAATTTCACTGTTCAATCATTGGATGTTTCCGCTGCTGGTATCGCTTTGCTACGTCACCCTCACCCTGGTTTACCTGTTCGGATATGTGGTGGAGATGCCGGCCCTGAACAACCGCGTGAAATCAGTTGACACCACCTTGCTGGGATGGGCCGTGACCCTGGCATGCTACCCACCCTTTTCAAATGAAATTTCGAGGCATGTTCCTTTTGAGATCAACATCAACGCAAGTTTCGGCACCGAAACACTCACAATGATCGTGCGGCTTGTGATGTTGGCGCTGATGGGTATGATGTTCTGGAGTGTGGCTGTGCTCGGGGTCAGATGTTCAAACCTGACCAACCGGGGCATCATCACCACGGGTCCCTACAAGATCATTCGTCATCCGCACTACATGGCCAAAAACCTGATGTGGTGGTTCACCATCCTTCCCGCCATCCCCGGTCGCCCCATCGTTATCCTGTATATGGCGCTGTGGACGGCCATTTACCTGTTAAGGGGCATCACAGAAGAAATGCACCTCAAATCCGATCCGGCTTACCAGGCATACTGCCAGCAGGTCAGATGGAAGTTCATTCCGGGCATCTGGTAATCCCCCAACAAAAAACAGGCGGCCCCGTACGGAACCGCCTGTTCTGAATTCAGGTCTTACCCAATTATTCCTTCACGAACCGGATCATGGCCTCACCACCGTTGAGGGTAATGAAGTACAATCCCCGGGGAAGTGTTGATACATCCAGCGTGGTGTATTGGTTCTGCAGCATCACCTGCTTCACCAGTTTTCCTGCCACATCCGTGATGCGCATGTCAGCGGGCTGTTGTGGTGTTCTGCCCAGTTTCACTTGTACCTGGCCGGTAGCCGGGTTGGGGTAAAGTTCCACTGTGCCTTCCGCCAGTTCACGAACGCCCACCGAAGTGATGGTCACCGTGTCCATGGTGGTATCCGCACCACAACCGTTGTTCACAATCAATTGAACATAATAGGTGCCATTCACGGTGTATGTGTGACCGGGGTTTTCCAGGTAGCTGATGCCGCCGTCGCCGAAATCCCACTGCCATGTATCGGCATTGGTGGAGGTGCTGGTGAAGGATACCGAATCGCCCACTACATCATGACTGATACCTGCGGTAGGCACCGACACGGTAGGCGTAACGGCCAGATCGCTGTTGGAGCTGGTGCCGCATGCATTGGTTGCAGATACGCTCACGTTACCGGAAGCGCTGCCCACCGTGGCCGAGATGCTGCTGATGGTACTGGTACCGGTCCAGTCGCCGGGAAGCGTCCACGAATAGGTTGCACCTGATACGCTCGGTACGTTGTACACTTCGGTGGCACCGGGGCACGGTGTGGTATTGCCTGAAATCGTTCCCGGGGTTGCCGGCGTAGTGATCACAGAGATATAACCGTACCTGGTTTTGGTTTTTGCACCGCTGCCATCGTTGGCATCCAGGGTTACATCGTACACACCCGGGGTGCTATAGGTGATGGTCGGATTTTGTTGGGTCGATGTTCCGGGTGTACCACCGGGGAACGTCCAGTTCCAGATGGTGGGCGCACTGCCGGTGGACTGGTCGGTGAAAGTAACCGAACCGCCTGCGCATACCTGCAGCTTGTCGGCAGTGAAATCAGGTACCAGCGGGTTCTTGAGGTTCTTCCATTTCCACATACCTTTTGCGGAAGCGCTTTCATTGAACCAACCTGACCAACCGGTGATGGAATCCAGGAACTCAACACATGTGTGCGGTTCGGTGTCGATGATGTTCCAGTTGGTTCCGCCGTCGGAGCTGAATGCAGAACCTGAACCGCCGCTGGCCGCGCCTACGGAGAACACCGTGTTGGTGTTTTCGATCCAGCATACATCACCACCATACAAAGTTCCGGTAGTGGTAACAGCCGACCAGGTGGCACCGGCGTCTGTACTTCTCCACACCTTTTTGGAATTGTTGATGATGATACCGTTTGAAGCATCTTTGAAGGATACCCTTCCGCTCTCACTGGTTCCGCCGAAATCTGTCAGCGGGGTTTGGGCCACGGCCCAGGTCATGCCCTTGTCGCTGGAACGGTACAACCGCCCTTTGTTGGTGGTGAACCAAACGCTGTTACCCACCACTTCGATCTGGCCGGTATAACCGTATTCGCCGCTCACCGGGTCGGGGATGTTGGCACCGGACACCTGTGTCCATGTGGTACCTCCGTTGGTGGTGGTGTACAATTCGAAATCACCGTTGATGGGGTCGCCCATGCAGAAACCGGTGTTGGCATCCCAGAAGTGCACGATGTTGGTGAACGAGGATGCGTTGCTGTAGGTCGCGGTGGATTGGCGCGTCCAGGTGGAGCCACCATTGGTGGTTTTCCAGATACCACCGTTGCCACTGCCGGTGTTCGGCGCTGCCGCCACCCATGCCGTGTTGGCATCAATGGCAAACACCATTGCGATGAGCAGTTTGGTATCGCCCAGGCCGAATGTACCCGGGGTCCAGGTAGCACCGCCGTCGGTGGTCTTGGTGAACTCCTGGATATTGGCTGCGTTACCGGAACCGTCGTAGGCAGTTGCCCACACCACGTTCTTATCCACGATGGAGATATTGGTGATACCCCTGTTGGCCGTGGAGAAACCGCTGTTCTGCTGTTCCCAAGCACCGAACGGCTCAAGGCTCACATGAATGTAGGTGGTTTTGGTTTTGGTATTGTTGTTCTGAGAGTTGGTCACTTTCAGCGATACGTTGTAGTCGCCGGGGGCGGTGTATTTGATGGCCGGGGGTGTTTTGCCGTTGTAAGTGGCCGGCGTACCTCCTGTGAATGTCCACTCCCATGTGGTGATGGCGTTGCCGCCTCCCACCGAGTTATCGGTGAAGGTGGTGCTGTCGCCTACATATAGCTGAACCTGGTCTGCAAAGAAATCCGCAATGGGGTCGCCTGTAAGCGTGCTTTGCACACACTGCATGGCCTTGGTGGCATCAATGCGCGGACCGATGCTTTGGTTGATGGTTTTACCGGTTGACTTCAGGCAGCTTTCGATCTCTGCGGGTGTCATGGTCGGATTCACGCTGAGCATCAAACCCACGAGTCCGGCTGCAAACGGAGTAGCCATGGAAGTACCGCCCATGCGACCGTAACCGCTTGAAGTGGTATACACACTGCTGAGCAACCCGCCGTAAGAATGGCCACCCGGAGATGCGATGTCCACCCATGAATCTCCACCCGCGTTGTAGTTGGAGAAGCTGGAGCGACTGTCGTTCACGTCCACGGAACCTACGCAGATCACATTGTCATAAGCACCCGGATAGGACATGGTGGTGGTGGCATCGTTACCAGCCGCCGCCATGAAAACCACTTCGGGGTAAGCGTTGATGAGGTCCTGGAAGGCCTGGCTGAAATCAGGGCCGCCGAAAGACATGCTCACCACGTGCGCACCGTTCTGGCAGGCCCAAAGCACACCGTCATATGTATAGTAGAGCGACTGACCGTCTGCAGCACTGTTGGGTGTGGTCTTCACACCGATCAGTTCAACGGCTGCACCCAATGATGCGATACCGCGGCTGTTGTTGATGTCTGCGGTCGCGAGTCCGGCACAGTGTGTACCGTGTGACCACGATTGGTCCTGGCTGTACTGTTTGGGCGGGGTGGGGTCGTCATCCCCATCAGCCACGTCACGTTTCTTGAAGGTGGTCAGGTCCAGGTGATCCGTGTAAACGGCGTTGTCCACAATCGCCACTTTCACTTCATGACGGCCGGTGCTGATGTCCCAGGCGGTGGACGCACCCACCTGGTCGAGGTACCATTTATCGGTACCGCTGTAATAGGTGTCGTTGGGTGTGTAATCAATTTTGTAGATGGGTGCCTTCTCGGCGTATTCCACGAGGTCACTGTTCTTCAGTGCCGCGATAATCTCGTCGATACGGGTGTAGTCATCGAAATGCACGCGGAACACTTTGCGAAGATCCGCCTTGCCGGTGTAATAGGCAGGTCTTTCGAG
This sequence comes from Flavobacteriales bacterium, assembly GCA_020635855.1. NCBI lineage: Bacteria > Pseudomonadati > Bacteroidota > Flavobacteriia > Flavobacteriales > Flavobacteriales bacterium. Next base: position 235,727 of record JACJYZ010000004.1, read on the forward strand.
TTGAGAGACGGCGAAAGACCGCAGCGCCTTTTGCAGGGCGGGGTATTGGGCCATCGACTCGACCTTGCTGTACACGTTGGGGTCGGGTTGAACTTCACGTGCACCGATGTTCGCATCGGCCACATCTTTCATTTTAAAGACCACGGTTCCGTCCAGAAAGTCCGGGCTGTAGGTCTGGGAGAATGCGCTGACAGCAATGGCCATCGCAGCAAACAGCATCAAGATCTTTTTCATAGCTATTAATTAAGGGTTGAAATGAGCGTGGCCAAGGTATAAAAGTTTGTTTCCTTTTCAAAGAACAGTATGTTATTTGTGCGTTTGCGAAGATTTACACGCGACAAATAGTATCACTTATTCTTCTAAATCGTACAGGAAATCATTGTAGGGGTAGCGGAGCACATGCAGGCGTTTTACCTCTTCGTAAAGCAATTCCCGGAAAGCGTCCATGTTCTCTTTTTCTATCGCAGAGATGAATACCGCCAGACCGGCCTGTTTGCCCATGTAGCTTTTGCGAAGGTCATCCAACGTCATGTGCTCGCGGGTGAGCGGACCGAGGTCATCGGGATCCTTTTCCACATGCCGGTATGCGTCGATCTTGTTAAAGACGATGATCGTGGGTTTGTTCACGGCACCTATCTCCATCAGGGTTTCCTGCACCACCTGCATCTGGTCTTCAAAATGCGGATGGGAAATATCCACCACGTGCAGCAGCAGGTCGGCTTCACGCACTTCGTCCAGGGTAGACTTGAAGGACTCCACCAGGCTGTGTGGCAGTTTACGGATGAACCCGACCGTATCGGACAACAGGAAAGGCAGGTTCTTGATCACCACTTTGCGCACGGTGGTATCCAGTGTGGCGAACAATTTGTTCTCAGCAAACACATCTGATTTGCTGATGAGGTTCATCAGGGTGCTTTTGCCCACGTTGGTATAACCCACGAGCGCCACCCGGATCAACTTACCCCGGTTTTTTCTTTGCGTGGCTTTTTGCTTGTCGATCTCTGCCAGCTTCTTTTTTAACAGGGATATCTTGTCGCGGATCACACGCCGGTCGGTTTCAATTTCACGTTCACCCGGCCCACGCATACCGATCCCCCCCTTTTGCCTTTCAAGGTGCGTCCACATCCTTGTCAGACGCGGAAGCAAATACTGGTATTGGGCAAGCTCCACCTGCGCCCGGGCATGTGCCGTCTGCGCACGTTTCGCGAAGATGTCCAGGATGAGGTTGTTCCGGTCGAGGATTTTGCACTGCAGTTCCTTCTCCAGGTTGCGCAGTTGCGACGGCGACAATTCATCATCGAAGATGGTCATGGTCACCTTGTGTTCCTTCACATAGAACCTGATCTCTTCCAGTTTACCCGAACCGATGAACGTTCTGGGGTCCGGACTCCGAAGCTTCTGCGTAAACGTTTTTACAGGCAGCGCACCGGCGGTCTGTGCCAGGAATGCCAGTTCATCCAGGTATTCCTGCAACAATTCCTCAGGTTGTTCCTGGGTTACCAATCCGATCAGCACCGCCGTTTCCTGGCCGTGCTCTTCCTGCCGCTGCACCTCTTCAGGCTTACGTTCTTTCATACTTAACGCAACGACTCGAGGTACTGGGCCACGGCGGAGATGTCTTCCTTGGAAAGCTGGTTGCCGAAAGGCTGCATCAGTTTGCCACCGTCTGTGATCACTTTTTCGCGCTCTTCCAAAGACAGATGGCTTGCAGACAGGTCCGATGCCTGGTTCATGCCCAGCTTCCCATCTTGTCCGTGACAGGATATACAATAGCCGGTGTAGACTTCTTTGCCGTGCGCCATGGCATCATACCCCGGCGCTGTGGTATCCACTGCTTCCGTTTTGGGGCTGCCGAACAATGCCGGGTTTTTGGTTTCCGAAACGCCGTATGCGTATACCAGCAAGGCCACCGACATCAGCAGCAACGCCTTCCGGTTTTTTTTGATACCGATGATTGCCAACGGAATGGATACCACGACGGCCGTTAACTTCGGATGCATCCAGCCGGGTATGCCTCCCATCTCAATCAGCATCCAGATTCCCGTTACCAGGAAACCCGTAGCAACGATCATTTCCGGTACTTTCACCGCTTTGGAAAGCTTTGCAAGTTTTTCGGGACGTGACACCATGATTGCCGCCTTGGCCAGGTAGATCAGCAGGAAGACCGATACGCAGATCTTATGAATCAATAACAGATTTTCAAACATAGGTAAGGTTTTGAGGTCACCAAAAGTAACGAATCGATGTTAATTTGCGGCGGTATGGTAATAAGCATATATTTGGCGCGTCGCCGATTTTCAACAAGATTTCAATTCATCCATGAGAAAGTATTGCATGCTTTTAGCCGGCATTCTGCTATGTGCAGGATGGGTTCGGGCACAGGAAACATTCCCATATAACGGTATTCCCGATCACGACCACAGGTACTATGCATTTACACATGCACGGCTTGTAACGGATCCCTCGAACATAATTGAGGATGGCACCCTGCTGATCCGGAATGGCAAGGTGGAAAAAACCGGAAAGGATGTGAGCATACCTGCCGGCAGTGTGGTGTACGACCTGAAAGGCAAATCCATCTACCCCTCTTTCATCGATGCCTACAGCACCTACGGAATGCCGGAAGTGAGCCGCGACCGCAGCGGCAGGGGCACCCAATATGAATCGAACAAAACCGGACCCTTTGCCTGGAACCAGGCGCTGCAACCCGAAACCGATGCATCGGCCTTGTTCACCCCCGACGAAAAGGAAGCCGGTAAGCTAAGAGCCCAAGGCTTCGGTGCGCTGAACATTTACAACCCCGACGGCATCTCACGGGGCAATTCTTCGCTGGTGAGCCTGGCCGACAAGAACGACAATGAACTGGTGCTATCCGGTAAAGTTGCTGCCATGCTCTCCTTCAACCGGGGATCATCCAGGCAATCATATCCCACCTCGCTGATGGGATGCATCGCCCTGATCCGCCAGACCTACATGGATGCCACCTGGTATAAACAAAACCCCACCGAATACAACCTTTCGCTGGAAGCATGGAACAACCTGCAAAAGCTGCCCCAGATCTTTGAAGCGGCAAACAAACTGAACGCCTTACGCGCTGACCGTCTCGGCGATGAGTTCGGCCAACAGTACATCATCAAAGGAAACGGCGACGAATACCAACGCATCGATGAGATCAAGAAAACCGGCGCCACCTTCATCATCCCGGTAAAATTTCCGGAAGCATATGATGTGAGCGATCCGTACGACGCCATGATGGTGGACCTCGAAGAACTCGAACATTGGGAAAAAGCCCCAACCAATGCAGCCCGCCTGGCCAAAGCCGGCGTGCCCTTTGCACTCACCGCATCCGACCTGAAAGATCCGAAAGACTTTCTTCCCAACCTGCGCAAAGCCATGATGTTCGGACTCACCGAGCAACAGGCGCTGTCGGCCCTCACCACCACCCCGGCAAAGATTCTCCGTGCAGACCAACTGGTGGGCAGTCTGACACCCGGTAAACTGGCCAACTTCATCATCACCTCCGGCCCGGTCTTCGATGAGGAAACCACCCTTTACGAAAACTGGACCCTGGGACAACGTCACGTGATCGAAGACATGAACCGACCCGACATACGCGGCACTTATGAACTCTCATTCGGAGACAGGAAAAACGAACTGAAGATCTCCGGCCAGCCGGCCAAACCCGAAGGCAAACTCATGGTCTCCGATTCCGCTTCCACCAAGGCCGCCGTGAAATTCGACGGGACCCGGATCACGATTTCTTTCCAGGCAGATACATCATCAAAAGACCAGGTGCGACTGTCGGGTGTGATTGGTGACAGCGTTGTATTCAAAGGGCGCGGACAAACCGAGAACGGCATGTGGGTCTCCTGGCAGGCCATACGTACCAAACCCTACGAAAACAAAGACCACAAACATCATGATGATGAGCCCGACGAGGCGGCACTCGCACCTTATGTAGTTGCCTTCGGTCGCACCGCCATGCCCACCCAGGAAACCGTGCTCATTCGCCATGCCACCATCTGGACCAATACAGATAAAGGCATGCTGCTGAATGCCGATATCCTCATCCAGAACGGAAAGGTGGTCAAAGTAGGCATACTCGGAGACATGCCGGGCATTCACACCATCGATGGTTCCGGCATGCATATTACACCCGGTATCATCGACGAGCATTCACACATCGCCGGAAACGGAGGCATCAATGAAGCCGGACAAGCCATCAGCGCCGAGGTGCGCGTGGGTGACATCCTCAACCCGGAAGACATCAACATCTACCGGCAACTTGCCGGTGGGGTAACCGCCGTTCAGGTGCTGCACGGTTCCGCCAACCCCATCGGGGGCCAGTCGGCACTGATCAAACTGCGTTGGGGCGCATCCGCCGAAGACATGAAGATCAAGGGAAGTGACGGGTTTATCAAATTCGCTTTGGGTGAGAACGTGAAATGGTCGAACCGCTCACCCGATTACAACGACCGCTATCCGCAAACCCGCATGGGCGTGGAACAGATCTATTACAAGGCTTTCACCGAAGCACGTGAATACGACAACGCCTGGAAGAAATACCAGGCAGCTAAAAAAGGACCCGCACCCCGGCGCGACCTCGAGTTGGAAACCCTGGCCGAAATCCTCAACAAGAAACGCTTCATCACCTGTCACTCCTACGTTCAATCGGAAATCAACATGCTGATGCACGTGGCCGATTCAATGGGCTTCCGGGTGAACACCTTCACCCACATCCTGGAAGGCTACAAAGTGGCCGACAAGATGAAGGCACACGGTGTGGGTGGTTCTACCTTCTCCGACTGGTGGGCTTATAAAATGGAAGTAAGAGATGCCATCCCGTATAACGGTCCGCTCATGCACAACGAAGGTGTAACCGTGGCGTACAATTCCGATGATGCGGAAATGGCCCGACGCCTGAACCAGGAAGCAGCCAAAGCTGTGATGTACGGCGGCCTTTCTGAAGTGGAAGCGCTGAAGTTCGTCACACTCAATCCGGCCAAACTGCTGCACCTCGACAAACGCATGGGCAGCCTGCAGCCGGGCATGGATGCAGACGTGGTACTCTGGACCGGCCACCCCCTCTCCATCTATTCAAAAGTTGAAAAAACCTTTGTGGATGGCAGGTGCCTGTTCGACCGCAAGGAAGATGCACAGATGCAGGAAATGATTGCCAAAGAACGCGAACGGCTCATCCAGAAAATGATGGCTGAAGGCGGCAAGGGTGGCCACAAGCCCGCTATGAAAGGCAAACGATTGTATCATTGCGACACCCTCGAAGACGAACCCTACTGGATGGATTGATCCCATTCTCAGAACATGCTATTTCTTATCAACATGAACAGACAATATATTTTACTTGCCACTGCCGCTTTGATCGGAATGAACGTTCCGGTGGAAGCACAAACACCGGCATCCCCGCAAACCACATCCATCCTGATCATGGACGCAACGGTTCACGTGGGCAACGGACAATTCATCCGGGAAGGTGCGGTTGGCTTCGACAAGGGCAAAATCACATTTGTAGGCAGGGCCTCCGAAGCCGATACCACCGCGTTCGGTGAAGTCATCCACGCCAAAGACAAACACCTGTACCCGGGACTGATCCTACCGGACAATACACTCGGACTGACAGAGATCGACGCCATCAGGCCCACCCTTGATTTCAATGAAACCGGTAGCATGAACCCGAACGTTCGTGCCCTGGTTGCATTCAACACCGATTCAAAGATCATCCCTACCCTGCGCGCCAATGGAGTGCTGCTATCCCAGGCCACACCACAGGGCGGACTGATATCCGGAACCTCCGCCATCATGCAACTGGATGGCTGGAACTGGGAAGATGCGGTACTGGAACCAGAAGACGGTATTCACATGCACTGGCCCGTGACCCGTTACCGGGGCAACCCATGGCGTGGAGAAGAAGGCATCCAGGAAAACAAAAACAAACCCGATGTACTGGAAGAGCTAGGCCTTTTCTTTGACCGGGCCAACGCTTACGCAAAAGACAAACAACCTGAATCAACCAACATGAAGCTTCACGCCATGCAGGGCTTGTTTGATGGAAGCAAGAACCTGTACATCCATGTGAACGATGCACGGGAGATCATGGAATCCGTGAAGTTCGCCCAATCCAAAAACGTAAAGAAGATCGTGGTGGTAGGCGCCGCGGATGCCTGGATGGTAACCGACTTCCTGAAAGAAAACCACATCCCGGTGATCCTGCGCAGGGCACATGAGTTGCCCTACCGTGCTGATGAGGCGGTGGACCAACCTTACAAAACTGCTGCCGCACTCTTCCGTGCACAAATTCCCTATTGCCTGGATTATGCCGGTGACATGGAAGCCATGGGCGCCCGCAACCTGCCGTTCGTGGCAGGTACCACCGTGGCCTATGGTGTACCCAAAGAGGAAGCCCTGGCATCCATCACATTGCATGCAGCAGAGATCTTGGGTATTTCCGACCGCGTGGGCAGTCTGGAAGTTGGCAAAGACGCCACCCTGTTCCTGTCAACCGGAGATGTGATGGAGATGATGAAGAACCACCTGGAAGTGGCCTACATCGCAGGGAAGAAACTCGACCTGGATACCCATCAGAAACAATTGTACCGGGAATACGCGAAGAAGTACGGGCAGGAGATCAAGGAGTAGCGGATCTGATGATCGGGATGGGTTCCACCCAATTCCTAATCCCTAATTCCTAATCCCTAATTATCAATACCCCACTTTCTCCCTCACCCGCTTAATCACCTTGCCGGCGATCAGCTTGGCCCGCAATGCACCTTTGGACAACTCATTCTCGATGAGGGCCGGTGTGGCCATCAGCTCTTCGTAAGCGTTGCGCTCTTTTTCAAAACGTTTGCAGATCACCTGGAACAGGGCGTCTTTGGCATGGCCGTAACCGAAATTGCCCGCCAGGTATTTGGCACGCAGGTCTTCTATTTCCGCTTCCATTGCAAGCAGTTCATACAACCTGAAAACGTTGCATGTGTCGGGATCTTTGGGCTCTTCCAATGATTTCGCATCAGTGACGATGGTCATCACCTGCTTGCGAAGGGCCTTGTCGTTTTGAAAGATGTCGATGTAGTTGTTGTAGGATTTGCTCATCTTCTGGCCATCGGTGCCGGGCACCACCATCACCTTCTCATTGATGAGCGCTTCCGGCAGCACCAAGGTTTCTCCGTAGGCATGGTTGAAGCTGCCGGCAATGTCCCGGGTGATCTCAAGGTGCTGCTTCTGGTCTTTGCCCACCGGAACAAATTCCGAATCATACAAGAGGATGTCGGCTGCCATGAGTACCGGATAATCAAACAGACCCACATTGACTTCATTCAGGCGGCTCGACTTATCCTTGAACGAATGCGCATTGGCCAGCATCGGGTAAGGTGTAAAGCAGTTCAGGTACCAGGTGAGTTCGCACACTTCGGTGACATCACTCTGACGAAACAGGATGCTGTCGTTGGTATCCAAACCGAAAGCCAGCCATGCGGCGGCTACAGCGAGGGTATTTTCCTTCAGCACCTTCGGGTCTCTCACGGTGGTCAGGGAATGCAGGTCGGCGATAAAATAGATCGCATCGTTCTCATCCCGGTGCGACAATTCGATCGCGGGCAGGATGGCACCCAGGATATTTCCCAAATGGGGTTTTCCTGTGCTCTGGATGCCGGTTAAAATTCTTGACATGGTATTCAATCAATGGCAGTCGGCTGCGCCTACCTGCCGGTTGTTACAGATGAAGCAATCGTGAATTTATCTAAAGAGAGAGCAGCCATGCGGATTGATGTTCGGCGCGTAACGCCTCCAACCGGGCTTCCGCCGCCTCGCGCGTGGTGAACCCTTCCAGGCTTACCCTGTAGAGACCGCGTTCGTTCTGACCTGCAATACTTGCATCATAACCCTGTTTCCGCAATTCTTTCAGTTTCTTCTCGGCATTCCGCTTGCTGCGGAAACATCCTCCGATAAGATGGAAACGGTTCTCCTTGGGAGGCGCTTGGATGGGCTGGGATTCCACGGGCGCCGGCTGTGCAGGCGGTGCATCTTCTTTCTTCTCATCGCTGACCGCTTCTGCCTGATGATCTTCAACGGGAGCGGTGGTCACATCACTTTCCGGGGATGAAGTTTGCGGCACAACCGAATCTTCCTGCGGTACGGTCATCTCCAGCGAAGAAAAATCGGTACCAGGTTGGGGTGAACCGAATTGAGAAATGGTCCAGGCCAGAAAGGCGCCCATCACAATGAAGACGGGAACAACCGCCGCAACTTTCCAATCGCTGATGCGTCGGATCCTGCGTACCGTGATTTCCTTCTTTTCCGGTTGGGGGGTGATGCTCCGTTCAATGATGTTCACCGCTTTGGTTTCCTGAACAGATGTGATAACGGGTTGGGGGATCTCCCTGGCTCGTGCCACCGCCACCACAGGTGTGAGTCCGAATGACGACTTCGCAAAATGCACTTCACCCGAAGGTTCAAAAAGAATCTTGCCGGCAGCGTTCATGTAAAACCGCCCTACCTCATCCACACGGATCCGTTCTCCTTTTTGCAATCGTTCCTTCCAGGAAGTCAATACATCCGCCACCAAACGCTTCGCTTCGTTATAGGAAACGCCTTCCCCTTGTCTCACGGCATCTGTCAACAATCCATCGTTGTTGCGCAACACCGGGTTGAAAGACAATTGTTTTCCGGGGGGAAGTAACCGCCGTTGGTGCACCAGCAAGCGAGCACTCGATTCATTCGCCACCAGCCCGCCGAAATCCGGCAGGATCACACAATCATGTGCCCAAAGCAGTTGCTTGATATATGGTTCGATCGACATGTACAGTATGGATACGCCGGCCTAAAAATACATAAAACCACAGGATGTCAGTGGCCCGGAGCCTGTAATTTTTTTACATCTTCCGGTCTGTCCACCGCTGCACTCTCATACGCGGTGATACCCACCCGGATACGGAATCCGTTCTGCAACCACCGAAGCTGTTCCAATGACTCCGCTTTTTCAAGTGACGATACAGGCAAGGCGGCGATGGCTTTCAGTGCATCATACCTGAAAGCGTAAACACCCAGGTGCTTTAGGAAAGTATGCTCACCGAGCCATTCCGCCGTAGGAAAACCCTTTACATACGGGATGGCCTGACGGCTGAAATAGAGGGCCCATCCTGCGTGGTCGGTCACCACCTTCACCCGGTTGGGGTCATGAAGGGTTTCGGCATCCTCTACCTTTTTGGCCAGCGTGGCGATGCGCACCTGTTCATCCCCGAAAAGATCACACAGTTCCCTGATCTGTTCAGGATATAAATAGGGTTCATCTCCCTGTATGTTGATGAGTACATCATGATCACCGGGTGCGGGATCCATGTGATTGGATGCTTCCCTGCAACGGTCCGTACCACTTGGATGATCGGGTGATGTCATCACCACCTTCCCACCGAAGGACGCCACGTGTTCACGGATGCGGTCGTCATCGGTGGCCACCACCAGGTTGTCCAAACCCGCTTTCGAAGCCTGCTCCCATACCCTCCGGATCATGGTCTTCCCATGGATCATGGCCAATGGCTTTCCCGGGAATCGGGTGGAAGCATAACGGGCCGGAATGATACCTATGAATTTCATACGGGAAAATGTGATGTTCGAACTTACGTTTGGCGAGGCCGGGCCCTTCAATCGTTTACTTTTGGCCGCAACAAATGTAACGGATTCAGGGTGGATGCACAATGGATACATCGCCTCGCGCTCTTGTTCATACCGGGCGTCGGGGTTCAGTCGGCCAAGATCCTGCTGGCATACGCCGGCGGTGAAGACGCGATTTTTCATATCAGTAAAAAAGAACTCCTGAAAATGCCCGGGCTCTCCACCGCAGCTGCCCGTTCGGTATGGCAACACAAAGATGAGGCCCTGGATCGCGCGGCTCGGGAATGGAAGTTCATCCGGACCAAAGAAATCCGTCCGGTATTCTTTACCGATGCAGATTTCCCTTCCCGACTCAGGCATACCCCTGACGGACCCATCCTATTGTTTGTTGAGGGGAATGCAGAACTGAATCCTTCCAAAGCACTCGCAGTGGTGGGAAGCAGAAAGGCCAATGCATACGGGCTTTCTCTTTGCGAGCAGATCATCACCGATTTGGCGGCACATGATGTATGCATCGTGAGCGGACTGGCATACGGCATGGACATCATGGCTCACCGCACCGCCCTCGCCACCGGTCTGCCCACCCTCGGGGTGTTGGGTCACGGACTGGATAGGATGTACCCCGGACAACATGCACAGATAGCCGAAAAAATGAAAACCAACGGTGCCCTCATCACCGAGTTTGCCAGCGGCACCCAACCCGATCGGGAAAATTTCCCGAGACGCAACCGCATCGTTGCCGGCATGGTGGATGCCCTGCTCGTTGTACAAACCGCCACTTCGGGAGGTTCACTTATCACCGCGTCGCTGGCCATGGATTACAACCGGGATGTGTTCGCCGTGCCAGGCCATGTGCATGACCCCTACTCGGCTGGCTGTCATGCGCTGATCAAATCCAACAAAGCCGCATTGGTGGAATCGGCGGAAGACATTATTCATGCCATGAACTGGCAACCGAAGAAACCCGCATCCATCCAAACCGAATGCTTCCCGGTTTGCACGGATGATGAACAAGCACTGCTTGACATCCTTCGGTCGCACGGTGAACTTCCGATCGACGAACTGGGTGCCGGGTTGAAATGGACACCCGCCCGCACCTCATCGGTTTTACTTCAACTGGAGTTCAGGGGACTGGTCAAGGCCCTGCCGGGTAAAAGGTACCGCCCGGGATAAGTTTATACACATCAGGCCGTTCATGTTCCATGGAGGCGCTCCCGGAAATGTGCTTCATTTCTTTTTACATTTCCGGCATAATCTTTGTCAACACTGCCATTCAATACTTCTGCCGGATGAAGCGAACGTTATTTTTTCACCTGTTACTGATCTCCACCTTTGTGTTTTTGGCCGGAACTTCCGCCAACGCCCAACGCATTCGTCCATGGGGACTGGGACCCGAAGTGATCTACAACTACTCCATCAAGGAGATCGGTCTGGGTGGCCGGGCACATCTTTACATGGGACGGTACATCTTCTTTTCTCCGGAAATCACTTTCTTCCCGGGCTTCAACAAATACAAGGAAATGTATGTCGGTGCCGGTGTACATTACAACACCACACCCGACTACAAGTGGGGATTCTACGGCATGATGCACCTGGGCTGGAACCGTTGGTTCAACTATGATGAGTTCATCACCGAAAAAGCCAAACCACACAACCTGGCCGTGGAACCGGGTATTGGTATGGTGCTCAACCGGGGCTGCCTGCGACCCTTCGGTGAGGCGCGGTACAACTGGAAATGGCACGAGGGTTCACTCCGCATCGGTGTGATCTTTCTCTTCAAATACTGCCAGGCACATGAGTTCTGTCCGCCTGCAGCACACTAACCTGACAACCTGCAAACGCATGAAAAACAAATACGGAATCTGGATCCTGCTGATCGCTACACTCTTCGTTGCATGCAAGAGCGTACGCAAAGAACAAGGCGATTCGTTCGAATCCATGGACGAATTCTTCGACGCACACAAACAGGAAGAACAAACATTCGTGCTCGACAGCGGTGGCACAGGTCCGATTGTAGGAAAAATGGGCAGCTTGTTATACGGTGACTCTTCCATTTTCATGGATGCCAACAGCAACGATGTATCCTACCCCATCACCCTGAAACTGATCGAACTTTACACCCGCGGCGATATCATCCTGTACCGCACGCCCACCATCAGCGACAACGGTACGGTGCTCAGGTCCGGAGGCGAGATCAAACTCACAGCCTTCAAAGACAGTCAGCCCTTGCAAATCAAACCGGGGAAATATTTCAGGGTGGATATGCCCTGCTCCGCACCCGAAACAGGCATGACGATGTTTTACAGCAGCCAGGATCCGGCCGAGAACTGGACCTATTCCGCCGATCCCGCCCTTGACGTGGTGGGCTTTTATCAGACCCGGCCGACGAAATTGGGCTGGATCAACTGCGACAAACTCTACAGCGGCGGAACCAACACCACCATCACCTTCACGGTGGATGGAAGCGGCACCGAAAACATCAACGTTTTCATTGCCTTTAAGAATTTTCTTTCCGTGCTGAAAGTGTCCGGCCTGGTATCAACCAATGTACCTGAGGGGGAAGACATCACCGTGATTGCCATGGCAAAAGACAAGGGTGGAAATTACCGCCTGCATCAATCCAACGAAACCATTGCAGCCGGTATGACCGTTGCCCTGGATATGCAGGAAGTGACGGAGCAACAATTGGTGGATTTCCTGGGGGGATTGTAGCGATTTGAGAACTGTTCAAACTGTTTTAAGTTCACAAATACAGCAATGCATATTGAATGTGATGCTGATGTGTACATTTCTTGCCTGATAGGTAAGGATTGAAAAAGATACTTCTGGTTAAACACTCCTTTATGGTACATTTTAGCATTTTTAGTGCATTATGTATCTATCAAACGGATGCAAAAATATTTTTAAATGAATGCAAAAGACTTATTTGACCAACTAAATGCAACGGATGAAGTAACGGAAATAGAAGCTAAGCCAAGCAGAGCTATTACGTCGTCTGTTATGGAAACTGTATGTGCTTTTGCAAATGAACCAGGGCTTGGAGGAGGGTATATTTTGATTGGTGCAAGGAAGGATCCATCTAGCCTATTTCCCCAATATATCATTGACCCCATTCTGGATCCTGACAAGATTCAATCGGATTTTGCAACTCAATGTGCTAGTTCATTCAATATACCAATAAGGTCAGAGATTAGAATTGAAAAAGTGAATGATAAAACCGTTGCGGTAATAAAAGTCCCTGAGCTTCCTAAAGAACAAAAACCTTTGTATTTCAAATCCAAAGGGCTTCCTGAAGGCGCATACAGGCGTATAGGCCCAACAGACCATCGATGTACAGAGGATGATTTGCCTATTTTTTATTCCGATCAAAAAACCTTTGATCAATCACCTCTAGATTATACAAGCATCGCTGATATTGATGAAGTTGCTTTAAAACGTTATCGAGACCTTCGCACAAATATTAATCCAGCTGCTGAAGAACTGACTTATAGTGATTCTGAATTACTTCAGTCACTTGGTGGGATAGCTATTGATGGGTCTCAACGCATCACAGTGTCAGGAATGTTGCTGTTTGGAAAACTAACAAGTTTGCGGAGAGTATTTCCTATGATGCGAGTGGATTATATAAGGATTCCTGGTAATGAATGGATTGCAAATCCTGATGAAAGATTTACAACTGTTGATATGAGAGGGCCCCTGCTAACCCTTGTTTTTCGGATTGTGGATGCAATCTATTCAGATCTTCCAAAGGGATTCCGACTAGAGGATAAAGATATTCAAGCTGACACGATTGGTATGCCGGTAAAGGCGCTGAGAGAGGCTGTAACAAATGCTCTAATGCACCGCTCGTACCGTGTCAATTCTCCTATTCAAGTAATCCGTTACGATAACAGGCTTGAAATTGTTAACCCAGGATTCTCCTTGAAATCTGAAGAACAATTAGGTTCACCTGGATCTGAAACGCGCAACCCATATATTGCTGCTGTTTTTCATGAAACAAACCTTGCAGAAACAAAAGGTTCTGGAATTAAGGCAATGAGAAAGTTGTTATCTGGTGCCCATCTTGCGCCACCAACTTTTGAATCTGACAGAGTTCATAACAAATTTACTGCTCGTCTTCTATTGCATCATTTTCTTTCCAAATCTGATTTAGATTGGTTAGCTAATTATGGTGACGTTGACCTTAATGATAAGCAAAAACAGGCATTAATATTTGTTAGGGAGGTTGGAGCAATTGACAATAACACATACCGGCAGTTGTCAGATATAGATACTCTCAAGGCAAGCACAGAACTACGCTATCTCAGGGATAACAATTTGTTAAAACAATTAGGAAAAGGCAGGGGAACATACTATGTAGCAGGTGATAGGCTGGATATAGAATCCAGTGGTTCCGGTTCGGCATCTGTTGAAATAGCTGCTCCAGGAAGTATGGATATGAATGCTGAATCTAGTAACACAGAAGATAGCACGGTAAACACAGAAGGTTTAACAGCTGATAATCATTCAAATAGGACAAACACAGAAGCTAATACTATTAACACAGAGGGTGAAACATTGTGGAATGAACTCACACCAACATTACAAACTCAATTGAATTCGCTAAAGAAAAGAGAAAATAATGCAGAAAAGATTAAGAATATCATCGTTGAACTATGCAGTCTAAGAGAGTATAGATTATCTGAGTTAGCTCTACTAATAGGTAAAGATGAAAATTGGATAAGCAGAACATACATTAAACCACTAATCCAAGACGGTAGACTTTCTTATACCATTCAAGAAATGATTAGTCATCCCAAACAGGCTTACAAAGCAAAATAATTAAGGACTTCCAGAACCAAATAGCGTTAACAACAAGGAAATACCTTATTTGTGAAACCCAGCCTAATCCTTGATGAACCTGGCCATCTTGCCTCCACGTCCTACGGCCCATCCACCGTCGTCGGTCAGGGTACAAGCGTAGTAACCATCGGTACCCAACGAATCCCAGATAACGCCACCGTCGGTTGAATAATCCGAACCTGTTCTTCCTACTGCCACCAGCATGCCGTTGTGGTATGCCACGCAGGAACGATACCCGCGAGGTGGCCGCTTACCTTCCCGCCAACCTTGTCCGCCATCATCGGTGATGGCGCAGACGCCTTTGGTGTTGGTGGAGTCGGTATAGCTTCCCCCTACCACAACTCCTTCCATGTCATTCCGGAAGGCCATGGAAAAAATGCCGGCCGCCTCTCCGCTTTGCATATGGGGAATCTCAAAAACCTTCCATTCGTTCTGATCTGCGGACCACCTGAACACGCGTGCATGTTCACCTCCTCCGGTTCCGATGTACACGGTGTTCTTCATCGCCACAATACCTGTTCCGCTGGCCGCGAAACCGGCCTCGCCCTTCAGTGGTTTGGGAATAGTGGTTGCGTCCATGGCCTTCCAGGTTTGTCCACCATCCGTGGTGCGGAGCACAAACATGTAATGATTCATGGGATCTCCGAATGCATAGCCGGTATCGGAACCATTGAATGCCATGCCATCCAGAAATACAGATGGGTCGGTGTTTTCGTATACTTTCTCCCAGGATGCACCCCCGTTCTCCGTCAGGAAAATCATACCCGGACTGCCGGCGGTCATCACCAGGGCGCGGTTGGCATCGAATGCCTGGATATCCCGAAGGTCAAGGCCTTTGGCTGCAGCAATGGTATCTACCCGCCACGTTCTGCCGTCATCCGCACTCTGGATCCAGGTGGCGTTGGTACCGCTTGCCCAGATCACACCGGGAGCCGGGGTTGAAAGTCCGCGGAGACTGGCATCGGTCACAGGTGACACGGGAAGCCATGCAGGTTGTGCAAGACCGGTAAGGGTCGATAGGAAAAGGCCGATGAGGAAAAAGATCCTCATGCCATTACAAGTTCAGCAAAAGCTCATCGGCATCTTTGCCACCGGTGAGCATGCGGATGGGATCTTCCAGCATTTGTTTCACATTCACCAGGAACCCAACGGAGTCTTTGCCGTCGATGATGCGGTGGTCATAGGAAAGTGCCACATACATGATCGGGCGGATTTCCACCTGGCCGTTCACAGCCACGGGGCGCTCCACAATGTTGTGCATACCCAGGATGCCGCTCTGGGGCGGGTTGATGATGGGTGTAGACAACATTGAACCGAACACGCCACCGTTGGTGATGGTGAAGGTACCGCCGGTCATTTCGTCGATGGTGATCTTTCCGTCGCGCGCCTTAACGGCCAGGATGCCGATGTTGCGCTCAATGTCAGCCAGCGACATTTGTTCGGCATTGCGCAGCACGGGAACCATGAGTCCCTTGGGTGTACTCACGGCGATACCCACATCCGCATAGCGGTGGTGAACGATTTCTTCGCCATCGATCATGGCGTTCACGTTCGGATAATTTTTCAATGCCTCGGTCACCGCTTTGGTGAAGAACGACATAAAGCCGAGTTTCACACCGTGCGTTTTCTCGAAGGCATCTTTGTATTTTTTGCGCAAGCTCATGAGGCGACTCATGTCTACTTCATTGAAGGTAGTGAGCATGGCCGTTTCGTTCTTCACGGCTACCAGTCGCTGTGAAAGCTTTCTACGCAGGCTCGACAGTTTCTGACGTTCGATCTCTCTACCTCCCCAACCGGGTGCGGCTGCACCGGTGCCATTTGCCAGGGCGCTGAGCACATCTCCCTTGGTCACCCTGCCGTTCTTTCCTGTGCCTTGCACGGACCCTGAAGACATGCCGTTTTCATCCATCATCTTCTTGGCGGCCACAGACGGAAGACCGGTGGCGTAGTTGGAAGATGATTGTACCGGAGCTGCTTCGGACTTGGCGGGTTCTGCTGTTTTGGCTGCAGCAGCGGTTTCTTGTTTCGCCTCCTCTTTCTTAGGTTCAGCTTTTGCTTTCTGGCCCTCCGGTGCTTTGGCTGAAGTATCAATGGTGCAAACCTTGTCGCCGACTTTCACGGTACTGCCTGCTTCCACCAGGATCTTAACCTTTCCGGCTGCTTCTGCATTCAACTCGAGGGTGGCTTTATCGGAATCGATCTCGGCCAGCACCTGGTCTTTTTCCACATAGTCGCCGTCCGCCACCAGCCAATTGGCAATTTCAACTTCGGTGATGGATTCACCGGGACTGGGGATGGTCATTTCAAGGGCCATAACTTGAGGGGTTTTATAACATGCTGACGTGGATTATTCCACGCCCATTTCTAATCCTTTTTTGTGCTTGGCAAACACCTGGTCTATGATGGCCTGGTGTCGTTTCTCAAACTTCTTGTAAGATCCGGTTGCGGGCGCTCCGCTGGCCGGCTGGCTGATGCACTGGATCGGCTTTTTGAACATGCGGATCATGAACGGCCATGCGCCCATGTTCTCCGGTTCTTCCTGCGCCCATACATAGGAAGTGGCCTTCTTGTATTTCTCCATCAGCGCATTCACCTGTTTCTCAGGGTAAGGATACATCTGTTCGATGCGAATGATCGCCACATCCTTTACACCCAGTTTTTCTTTTTGTTCGGAAAGATCATAATAGAACTTGCCTTGGCAGAACACCAGCTTCTTCACCACATCTTCGTCGGTTTTCGCGTCATCGATCACCTCCTGGAAACCGCCCTTTGCCAGTTCATCCATGGTGGAAACACAGCTCGGGTAACGCAACAGTTTTTTCGGGGTAAAGATGACCAGCGGTTTTCTGAACTCACGGTGCAACTGACGTCGCAATGCGTGGAAGAAATTGGCAGGTGTGGTACAGTTCACCACCTGCATGTTGTTTTCCGCGCACAGCGACAGGAAACGTTCAAGGCGTGCGCTGGAGTGTTCGGCACCCATGCCTTCATATCCGTGCGGCAGGTAAAGCACCAGTCCGTTGTGCTTCTTCCACTTGTCTTCCGCACTGCTCAGGAACTGGTCGATAATGATCTGTGCACCATTGAAGAAGTCGCCGAACTGAGCTTCCCACACGGTGAGCACATTGGGTGATGCGAGTGCATATCCGTATTCAAATCCCAGCACACCGTATTCCGAGAGCAGGGAATTGTAAATCATGAAGCGGGCCTGCTTGGGGTCGAGGTTGGCCAGAGGCACATATTGTTCTTCCGAATCTTCCACCCTCACCACAGCGTGGCGGTGGGAGAAAGTTCCGCGTTCCACATCCTGTCCGCTGATACGCACCGGATATCCTTCCATGAGCAAACTGCCGTATGCCAGCAGTTCGCACATGCCCCAATCGAGCTTGTTGTTATCGATCATTTCCCTGCGATCGGCCATGATGCGCTCGATCTTCTTGAAGAACTTCGTGTTCTTGGGCAGGTGGTTGATCTTATCTGCGATTTTTTTCAGTTGTGTCTTCTTGACTGCAGTCACCGGTGACTGATCAAAATCCTCCGGACTTGCCGGACGGATACCCTTCCAGTCGCCTTCGAGGAAACTCAGGCGGTTGCCGCTGGAGGAATGCTTGACTTCATTGAGTTTTTCTTCGAGGGTCGCCTTGAATTCATCCTGCATCTTTTCAGCGATCCGGGTGTCCTCGATCGCTTTGGACGACATCAGTTTATCGATGTAGATCTTCCGGGGATCCGGGTGATTGGCGATGGCTTTGTACAGCAAAGGTTGGGTAAACCTGGGTTCGTCGCCTTCGTTGTGGCCGTGTTTGCGGTAGCAAAGCAGGTCGATGAACACATCTCCGTGAAAGGTCTGGCGGTATTCCATGGCCAGGTTGATGGTGTATACCAGTGACTCCACATCATCACCGTTCACGTGGAAAACCGGACACAGGGTCACCTTACCCACGTCGGTGCAGTAGGTACTGGAGCGTGCATCAATGTAGTTGGTGGTGAATCCCACCTGGTTGTTGATGACGATGTGGATGGTTCCACCCGTTCGGTAGCCGCTGAGTTGCGCCATCTGCACCACTTCATATACGATGCCCTGACCTGCGATGGATGCATCTCCGTGAATGAGGATGGGGGCAATGCGGTTCTCATCGTTGCCGAAACGCCTGTCGAGCTTGGCACGTGCAATACCCTGCACCACCGGGTCAACCGCCTCGAGGTGGCTGGGGTTCGGAGACAGGGTCAGGTGAATTTTTTTACCACTGCGGGAGACCACGTCACCGGAGTAACCCATGTGGTACTTCACGTCGCCGTCAAAGAGGCTGTCGTCATCGAATTCTTTTCCTTCAAACTCGTTGAAGATCTCGCTGTAGGTTTTACCCATTACGTTGGCGAGTACGTTCAGGCGACCGCGGTGGGCCATGCCGATTACATAGTATTCGATGCCCAGTTCGGCGCCTTTCTCGATCACCGAATCCAGGGCGGGGATCAGGGTCTCGGCGCCTTCCAGTGAAAACCTCTTCTGTCCTACATACTTGGTGTGAAGGAAGTTTTCGAAGACCACCGCTTCGTTGAGTTTCTTGAGGATGTGGGTTTTTTCTTCGGCCGAAAGGTTGGGGGTATTCCGCACCGATTCCATCTTTTCCCTCAGCCAGGTGGCCACTTCGGGTTTGCGGATGTAGGCAAACTCCACACCGATGGACTGGCAATAGGTTTGTTTGAGGTGCGCAATGATGTCATTCAGCGTGGCGGGCCCGATGCCGATCTCGCTGCCTGCCTGGAAAACCGTATCCAGATCGGATGCTTCCAATCCGAAGTTCTCGATATCAAGGGTAGGCGAATACTTCCGTCGTTCGCGCACCGGATTGGTTTTGGTGAACAGGTGCCCGCGCTGACGGTAGCCGTTGATCAGGTTGATCACACGGAATTCCTTGTCCATGATTTCCGGGACGGCTTGTCCCGTGCCTTCGAAAGACGCTTTGGAGAATTCGAATCCCTCAAAGAATTTCCTCCATCCGAAATCAACCGATTCAGGGTCTTTTCGGTACTGCTGATACAGGGCATCCAGTGCCGCTGCATCCGCATTTCCCAGGTAGGTGCTTTTATCCATCTAAACCTCGCATTTGCCGATCGTGAATCTTACAAAGTTAAGAGTATTCCGATTAGATAATAATACGGAACCCCATAGACCAGCCAGACATATGAAAATTCGTTATTTTTTGAAATGATGCCTGAACCATACTTTCTGCAATTCTCTTCCTAATATAAGTTGCGTAATGAGCGCTTCGGTGGATTGTTCCGGGAACATCGCCATGGCACGGTGCAGACGCTGTTCGGGTACATCCACCCTGTAAAGAAATGCAAACAGGCTGTTGCGGTCGGATCGCAACCACTTCGCGATCACTTCTTCCACACGCTGCTTGTTGGCTTTATACCCGTTTTGCAGATCAAGGTCGATATGAATATCCTCCCCGAACAAACCCAGGTCCTTTTCAAGCTGCAACATCACTTCCCGGAACCATTCCGGTTTTGACAGGGTTTGTACGACTTCCAGGCCGAAGGGGTTATCAAAGTCCATGATTTCAGGAAAGATATTTGCCTTCGATGGGCATCCGCCTGCCCATTCCGAATGCCTTGGGAGACACCCTTAAAACCGGTGGTGACTGAAAACGTTTGTATTCATTGGTATTGACCAGCGACAAGGTGCGTCTGACAATACTTTCATCAAAACCCATGGCCAGGATCTCACGCGGGCCTTTTCTCAGTTCGATGTATTGATGGAGTATTTTGTCCAGCACATCGTATTCCGGCAGGCTGTCGCTGTCTTTCTGGCCGGGCCGCAATTCCGCCGATGGCGCCTTGGTGAGGATGTTGGCAGGAATCCGCTCACCGTCACGGTTCAGGTAACGGGCAAGTTCGTACACATCTGTTTTATAGAGGTCGCCGATCACCGAAAGTCCGCCACACATATCTCCGTACAGTGTGCCGTATCCCACGGCGGCTTCACTTTTGTTGGATGTATTGAGCAGCACCATCCCGAATTTATTGGCCAATGCCATCAGCACAAGTGCGCGCAACCGCGCCTGGATGTTTTCTTCCGCAACGTTGAACGGCAAGTCGCCGAATACCGGCTGCATGGTTTGCAAGGCTGTTTCGTACAGGGATGATATGGAGATATGATGCTGGTGGCAACCCAGGTTATGTACCAGCACTTCCGAATCGGTAACAGAATGTTCCGAGCTGAAAGGAGACGGCATCATGACCGCTGTTACGTTCTCTTTGCCCAATGCATCAACGGCGAGCACCAGGGTAACCGCAGAATCAATGCCTCCGGATAATCCAAGCACAGCTTTCGACAA
Organism: Flavobacteriales bacterium; assembly: GCA_020635855.1. Classification (NCBI taxonomy): domain Bacteria; kingdom Pseudomonadati; phylum Bacteroidota; class Flavobacteriia; order Flavobacteriales; species Flavobacteriales bacterium. The sequence continues at coordinate 256,540 of JACJYZ010000004.1, forward strand.
ACCCAGCTTGGTAAAATAATCCCTTATTCCGAGCACAAGTGCGTGATGGATCTGCGCCATGCGCGAGCCGTGATCGGTTCTCCCGCTTCCGCTGGCCTTTCCGCACACGACATCATTGACATCAAATACCCGGAGGTCTTCCTCGAAATAGGCCATTTCCTCCACCACATCCCCCTTGGGGTCAATCACCAGAGATCCCCCGTCGAAAATAAGTTCGGTTTGCGCACCCACCAGGTTCACATAAAACAGAGGCAGACCGTACCGGGTCGCATTGGTACGCATGACCTCCCTTCTGTCCGCCGCGTGGTTGTATGAAAACGGGGAGGCGGAAATATTAATCATCACATCCGGTCTCTGCACCTGAAGTTCCTTCATCGGAGAAATGGTGTACAGCGGATCCGACTCATCCACGTCCCACAAGTCTTCACAAATGGTCAGCGCAATGCGGTGCCCTTTGAACTCCACCACATCGAAACGGCGGTTCGGTTCGAAATACCTGTATTCATCAAACACATCATAGTTCGGCAGCAGGCTTTTGTGACGAATGGCGTTCACCTTTCCATCGGCAAGCAGGTAGGCCGAGTTGTGCAGGTTCTTACCCAGCGGATCGGGGTTGATGGACGGCCCGCCGATGATGGCGGCGATGTCGGTACACCCGGCCGCAATCTCATCCATGGTTTGGCGGCACTGAGTGATGAAGTCCTCGAATTCCAAAAAGTCCCTGGGAGGATATCCGCAAATGGCCAGTTCCGGAAAAACGACCAGATCGGCTTGCTGCCGGCGCCCGGCCTGCAGGGCATTTTGTATGGCCCGGCGGTTGGCTTCAAAATCACCAACGCGACAATTGATCTGTGCTAAAGCGATGCGCATAAAAAAACCCGCTTGTATGGAAGCGGGTTCAAAGGTAAGAAAGATTGTGTGCCGGGATATCAGAAAAGGACGCCCACGGTAAGGGCAACATAATTGGATACGGCCTTAGTTTCCAGGGCCGATCCATCTTTCTGTTTCAGCGATTTGCTTTCCTTCCCGAAGGTATTGCTGAAACCGTTGTTGTAGTTTACACCAAGCAACAGGGATGTGGATCCGGAAAAATTATACTCAACGCCGATACCCAGGTTCATGGCCACCCGCATGAGGTTGATGTCTTTGATCACATCCACATCTTCCTTCTTGACCGTTTGGGTGGAAGCATAGGTCGTGCCTTCATCTATAGCGCGTGACTTTATATTCAGTCCGAGGTTAAACCCGAATTGTCCGAAATAGGTCATATATCCGATCTCGTTCGTTTTCATTTTCAGCAGCACAGGCAGGTCTACGTACTGAAGGTCGAACTTTCTTTTGTTCAACTGAAAATACGCCTTGGTAGGATCTCCCGCATCCGACAGGTAATAGATGGAATCGGTGTAATTGATCTTGCCACCGGCATACGCCACATCCAAGCCCGTGACGAAGCTGTAGTTTTTTGCTACGCGGAACTCCGTGATCAATCCGTAAGAGAATTTTACCGTGGCACCACCGGACTCGAACAACTTCGAATCAGGTTTCAGCCAGGCCATGGAAGGCGCACCTTTCAAACCGAAACGGAACTTGGCACCTTCATCATCCTGGGCATGCACACATGTAGAGGCGCCTACAAGAATCAACAATAAATAAAGGGGACGCAGGTTTTTCATATGGCGTGTGTTTGTCTAATTTAGTAGCCGTTTAATTTGATTGACTTGGCAAAAGTACCAAATAATTTTTCCAGCACCCTACGCTTGTTGCGTACCTTCTCTCCGGCAGGCGTATACCTCTTGATGCTGCTTTTGGTTTCATGTACGCCAGATCGGTTTCATGTTAACGTGGATAACATCGATGTACATGTAAACATAGACAGGTTTGACAAAGACCTGTTTGATACCCTATCAGACAGCGTCCAGGGAAGAATCTCCTACCTGTCGCACAAATACGGAAGCTTTTTTGACATGTTCAGTTTCCGGATCATTGCACCTGCCCGTGGCATTGCAGATCCAGGCTTCTCTTACAACCTTTCTTCGTTCACCACTCATCCCGATATGCGGGAAGCCTACAACCAATGTCAAAAGGTCTTTCCCGACTTATCCTGGCTGGAGAATGAGATGAGCCTGGCTTTCCGTCATTACAAATATTATTTCCCGGAAAAGAATGTGCCCCGTGTGATCGCTTTCATGTCTGGCTTTAATTACTCAGTAGCGGTAGACAGTGATTTCGTGGCAATCGGGTTGGAACGCTACCTCGGTCCGGATTGTGTTTTCTATCCTTCCCTGCAGTACCCGAAGTACATGACCGCCCATATGGACAAGCCCTACATCACACCGGACTGCATGCGTGCCTGGGCTTTGAGTGAATGGCCCCAACAGGGCAAGAAGAATTTCCTGGGGGAGATCATCTACAATGGCAAGCTGCTGTACTTCTTGCGCTCCATGATGCCGGACCTGCCCGATGCCATTTTGTTCCGCTACACCCCCGAAAAACTGGAATGGTGCAACGATCATGAAGCCTATGTCTGGGCTGAACTCATTGATGAGAAACTGCTATTTATTACCGAGGAGAAAAAAATTGTGGAATGGACTTCGGAGGCACCGTTCGTGCAAGGATTCACCCGAGAAGCACCAGATCGTGTCGGCAACTGGGTAGGATACCAGATCGTGAGCGCATACATGGAACGTGAAAACGTGTCACTTGATCAACTGATGGGTGAACAGGATGCGCAAATGATTCTGGAAAAATCGCACTACAAGCCGTGATCAGATCACGTCGTACGTAATCACAACCTTTTCCGTAGCAGGATGCGACTGGCAGGTCAACACATAGCCTTCCGCTACCTCCCCATCCGATAAAGCGAAGTTCTTTTCCATGGTTACCTTGCCCTCCAATACCTGTGCCTTACAGGTACAGCATACGGCACCCTTACACGAAAACGGGGCATCCACACCTGCATCCGATGCGGCGTCCAGGATGGACATTCCGTTGGATGACAATTGAAATGAAAACGGCTCGTCATCCATGATCACGGTTACCTCCGATTCTATCACATCACCGGAAGGCTGAGATTCTCCTGCACTTTCAGCACGTTTGAGGTCTTCCAACACGGCAGTAAAATACTCGATGTGCACCTTATCGTCAGAAACTCCTTCGGCGGCCAGAGCGGTTTTAATATGGTCCATCATCGGTCCCGGGCCACAAATGAAATACGCTTCGTTGCCCGAAGGCCTAACCAGATCGTTGAGTATCTGCGTAGCTTTCTCTACGGACATCATTCCCTGCAACAAGGATGGTGTGCCCGCCGGTGCCTCGTCGTAGACAAAATGAATGTGCAACCGGTCTGCATGCTCGGCAGCCATTTGTTTCAACGCTTCAGCAAAGATCACTGACGCCTCATCCCGGTTGGCATATACCAATGTAATCCGGCTCCGGGGTTCCTTTGCCAGAGCCGACTTCAATATTGAAAACATGGGCGTGATTCCGCTTCCTCCTGCAAACAACACAAAATGACGCTCACGATCGGCTTGCATGGGGGTGTGAAAATTGCCCATCGGGGTCATCACCTCCACCACATCACCCACCTTCACCGATTCATTCAGATAACCGGATACCCTTCCTCCCTGCACCCGTTTGGCCGCAATGCGCCATTCATTTTCCGTATCCGGACTGGAACAAAGAGAATATGACCGGCGCAATTCCTCACCCTTGAAATTGAACTTCAAGGTCAGGTACTGGCCCGGCAAATAAGCATAGGCATCCTTCAGATCCTCCGGTACATCAAATGCCACGGAGACACAATCCGGTGTTTCTCTTCTCACGTCACGAACCTTCAGGGTATGAAATTTGGCCATAGCAGTATTAAAAATTGATGTGGTTATGGGCGATAAAAATAACTTTTACGATGCACATTGAATCCTTTCGGAATCCCTGATGAAAATCATGGGACGGATTCTTATTTAACACATAATTTGCAAATGACAAATATACAAAACATTATGCGCAATAATAGCACATAGCAAAGAATTATATATGTCTCTTTGAGTTAATAGTAAAATTATATACCTTTGAGACAGGATCAAAAATGCATCGGAATCCTTAGCTTAGGAGGGTTCGTATCTAAGGTGAATCTGACTTCATATATATACCATGGAAGAGAATAAAAGACTTGAAGCCTTCCAGGCAAAGATAGACCAGGAAGAAAAAATTGAACCCAAGGACTGGATGCCGGATGAGTACCGCAGGAACCTGATCCGACAGATCTCCCAACACGCGCACTCCGAGATCATCGGCATGCTGCCGGAGGGCAACTGGCTCTCAAGGGCTCCGAGCCTCCGCAGCAAAGTGGTGTTGCTGGCCAAGATCCAGGACGAGGGCGGTCATGGTTTGTACCTGTACAGTGCCACCGAAACCCTGGGCATCACCCGGGAGGAAATGATCGAACAGCTTCACACGGGCAAAGCCAAATATTCGAGCATCTTCAATTATCCTTCGCTGACATGGGCCGATATCGGCGCCATCGGCTGGCTGGTGGACGGTGCCGCCATCGTGAACCAGGTGTCTCTGCAACGTACGTCATACGGACCTTATGCACGGGCGATGGTTCGCATCTGCAAGGAGGAAAGTTTTCATCAACGACAAGGCTACGAGATCATGGCCAAAATGGCCCAGGGTACTGCCGAGCAAAAAGCCATGGCACAAGATGCGCTGAACCGTTGGTGGTGGCCTTCGCTGATGATGTTCGGACCCCACGATGCTGAATCCGCCCACAGCCAGCAATCCATCCAATGGAAAATCAAACGGGAGTCCAATGACGAATTGCGCCAGAAGTTCATCGACAAAACCGTGCAGCAGGCGGAAGTGGTCGGCCTCTCCATTCCCGATCCCAACCTGAAATGGAACGAAGCCCGGGGGCATTATGATTTCGGGGAGATCAACTGGGATGAATTCTGGAACGTGGTAAAAGGCAATGGCCCCTGCAACAAGGAAAGATTGGCCTCACACCAAAAAGCACATGACGACGGCGCGTGGGTGAGAGAAGCCGCCACCGCATACGCCGATAAAAAGAAAAAGAAGGCGGCCGCGTAATCCGGCGGTCCGAACCACATCAACTGAAATTACCATGAGTACACAAGACAACCAATGGCCTCTGTGGGAGGTCTTCATCCAAAGCAAGACCGGGCTTCCCTACAAACATGCCGGAAGCGTACATGCACCCGACGGGGAAATGGCGCTGCAGAATGCCAGGGATACCTATACCCGACGCATGGAAGGCTCCAGCATCTGGGTGGTCCCATCCAGCGCAATCGTGGCTTCCACACCGGAAGATGTAGGATCCTTTTTCGACCCTGCCAACGACAAGGTGTACCGTCATCCGACATTTTACGTCATGCCCGAGGGCGCACAGCACATTTAATCCGATCGCCATGGATACACAACAAGCTTTGTTCACTTACTGTCTGCGTCTCGCCGACAATTCCCTGGTACTCGGCAACCGACTGAGTGAATGGTGTGGTCATGCACCCATTCTCGAAGAAGACCTGGCCCTGGCCAACATCGCATTGGATAAGATCGGTCAGGCAAGAACCCTGTTCCAATATGCCGGAGAAGTGGAAGGCAAAGGCCGATCTGAAGACGACCTGGCCTACCGGAGAAGTGAACGCGAATTCTTCAACACCCTGCTGGCAGAATTACCCAAAGGCGACTTTGCTTTCACCATCGTGAGGCAATTGCTGAACGATACGTTCGACCAGTTGCTGTACCGCGCCTTGTCAAACAGCAAAGACGAAACCCTGAAAGCATTTGCCGTGAAATCCCTGAAGGAGGTTGATTACCATGTACGCCACATCAACCAATGGATGCTGCGCCTCGGCGATGGAACAGAAGAAAGTCACCGGCGCGTTCAACAGGCATTGGATGACCTATGGCCCTATTCCGGCGAGCTGTTTGAAATGGATGAAGTGGATCGGATCATGATTTCCGAAGGCATCGGTGTTGACCTGAATGAACTTCGCGCTCCCTGGAACAAAGCCATTCAGGACATACTCACCGAAGCCACCCTGACCCAACCTGAAGACGGATGGATGCATACCGGCGGGAAACGGGAAGGAAGGCATTCCGAACACCTCGGCTTTATGCTGGCGGAAATGCAGTTCTTACCCAGGGCCTATCCTGACGCCAAGTGGTAAACCCAACCCCGGAATTGATCTGGCAAGTACTATCGGAATTGCCCGACCCCGAGATCCCGGTCATCAGCATCGTGGAGCTCGGTATGGTGCGCGATGTTCAGGTGAATGAAAACGATGTGGTGGTCACCATCACCCCCACCTATTCCGGATGCCCGGCTACCCAGATGATTCGGGACGATATTGAAAGTAAACTCAAGGAAATGGGTGTACAAAGCCCCATCATCCGGACCGTGATTTCTCCCGCCTGGACCACCGACTGGATCACAGATGAAGCAAGAAAAAAACTGATGGATTATGGGATCAGTCCCCCACCGTATGCCACCGAAGACAAGGGAGCGCTCCTCGGCAAACCGAAACACGTGATATGCCCGCATTGCAAATCCGAACATACCCATCTCAAAAGCCAGTTCGGATCAACTCCGTGCAAAGCTTTGTATGTTTGTGATGATTGCCGGGAACCGTTCGATTACTTTAAGTGTATTTAATGATTGTTGGTTATTAGTTGGTAGTTATTGGTTATTGGTAACCGGGAAACATCCAAGTTGAAAAATGAATTTATAAGTATAGTCGATTATAAACAATTAAAAACCGGCTCACACTGGGAGACTACATTAACATTGCAGATTCAGAAACAAACTTCACCTGCTATGGAAAAAGTTTCCTCATACACAGATTTAGAGGTATGGAAAATCAGCCGATCGCTGGTAAGCGACATTTATGAACTTACAACTGGCTTCCCCTCGTCAGAAATGTTTGGCATAACCAATCAAATGCGCAGGTGTGTGGTTTCAATACCCTCTAATATTGCTGAAGGATGCGGCAGACAACAGCCCAAAGATTGCATGCGTTTTTTTTCCATTGCCCGTGGTTCTCTTTATGAACTTGAAACACAATTGTACTTATCATTGGATTTAAAGTTTATTTCATCGCAATCCCTGGTATCAACCATGAATAAAGTTATCACTTGCAAACGATTGTTAAACGGGTTCATCAACTATTACCACCGATTAGCCAATAACCAATAACTACCAACTAATAACCAGTATCCAAAACCACAAACTCAAGTGTACCAACATATCCTCTTCGAAACCCGAAACAACGTCGCCCACCTCACCCTCAACCGCCCTGACGCACTCAATAGTTTTCACACAGGCATGGCAAAGGAGGTGCAGGCCGCACTTGACATATGCGCATCCGATCAGGGCATCCGTGCCGTTTGCCTCACCGGAGCCGGACGTGGATTCTGTGCCGGACAGGATCTTGCAGAAGCCATCGAACCCGGAACCGATCTCGCCGGCATTGTTCGCAACACATACAACCCCATCATCCTGAAAATCCGCCGACTCGAAAAACCAGTGGTATGCGCTGTGAATGGTGTGGCTGCCGGCGCCGGTGCCAACATCGCTTTTGCATGCGACATCACCCTTGCCGCCGAAAGCGCTCCCTTCATCCAATCTTTCGCCAACATCGGACTCATACCAGATAGTGCCGGCACCTATTTTTTACCGCGCCTGGTGGGTTTGCAGAAAGCCACTGCCATGGCCATGCTGGCGGAAAAGATCAAAGCGGGGGAAGCGGCAGACCTGGGGCTCATTTACAAAGCCGTGCCGGACGATCTGCTGATCAACGAAGCCACTGCCCTTGCCGAAAAACTTGCTGGCATGCCCACACGCGGATTGGGGCTCACGAAACGAGCATTCCTGGCCGGCTTTAACAACACACTCGAACAACAACTGGAACTCGAAGAGCAACTGCAGGCGGAAGCCGGAACAACCGCCGATCACAAAGAAGGTGTACAAGCCTTCCTCGAAAAAAGAAAACCTGCATTCAAAGGTGCATAACATGAATACAAAAATCCCCGTCGGCGTTATCGGTGCCGGCACCATGGGAAGCGGCATCGCCCAGGTAGCTGCCACATACGGGCATCCAACCATCCTGTACGACACCCAACCCGAAGCCTTGAAAAAGGCCAGGGAAAGTCTGGATAAAATCCTGCAACGTCTCGCAGAAAAAGGAAAGATCAGCAGCGATGAGGCCGCTGCCATCTCCGGCCGCATCACCTATGCCAGCGACCTGTCGGCATTCCGGTCCTGCGGCATGGTGATCGAAGCCATCGTGGAAAAGCTGGAAGTAAAGCAAACCGTGTTCGCCGAACTGGAACAACATACCGGAGAGCGCTGTATCCTCGCCACCAATACATCCTCCCTTTCCATCACCTCCATCGCCGGCGGATGCACACACCCCGAGCGGGTGATCGGTGTGCATTTTTTCAACCCGGCCCCGCTGATGCCCCTGGTTGAAATCATTCCTGCCCTGCAGACCGGAACTGATGTGGTCACTTTCACACGCCAACTGATCGAAGGATGGAAAAAAACCACGGTGCTTGCAAAAGACACACCGGGCTTTATCGTGAACCGCATCGCACGCCCTTTTTATGGAGAGTCGATCCGGATCTACGAAGAAGGTCTGGCCGATTTCGTCACCATCGACCATGCCCTGAAAGAAGTGGGTGGCTTCCGGATGGGGCCGTTCGAACTGATGGACCTGATCGGCAATGATGTGAACTTCGCCGTGACCGAAACCGTGTTCCGCGAATTTTTCTTCGACCCGCGTTACCGGCCATCCTTCACACAAAAGCGACTCGTGGAAGCTCGGCGGTTCGGAAGAAAATCCGGACATGGGTACTACGATTACCGTGAAGGCGCATCCATGCCCCAACCGGCACAAGACCCTGAACTTGCCAAAACCATCTTTTACCGCGTCGTGGCCATGCTGATCAATGAAGCGACGGATGCGCTCTTCCTGAACATCGCCAGCGCTGAAGACATCGACCTGGCCATGACCCGGGGCGTGAACTATCCGAAGGGATTGCTTCGCTGGGCGGATGAACTCGGAGCAGAGAACGTGCTGAATGTGCTTGAAGATCTCTTCAATATGTATGGTGAGGATCGCTACAGGCCCAGTCCGCTCCTCCGGGTCATGGCGCAACAACAAAAAAACTTTTTCGAATGACACAGCAATCGCAAGGAAGTGCCATTGTAAACAGGATGATGAAAGACGATGCCTTCAGCCGATGGCTGGGCATTGAAGTAATTGAATCAGGTCCGGGCTTGTCCGTATTGCGCATGAAAGTGCGAGCAGAAATGATGAACGGCTTTGGTGTGGGGCACGGCGGGATCACCTTTTCACTGGCCGACAGTGCACTTGCATTTGCATCCAACGCACACGGGCGCCTCAGCCTGGCGCTGGAAGTATCCATTTCATTTCCCACACCGGTGCACGAAGGAGACACACTGACCGCCCACGCGGAAGAACTCAGCCTGACCAACCGCACCGGACTTTACCTGATTACCGTTACCAACCAACACGAGGAAAAAGTGGCGGTATTCAAGGGAACCGTGTATCGCACCAGCAAAGAATGGGAGGTTTGACCGCTCCAAATCAACACATATGAAAGAAGCATTTATCATTGACGCTGTTCGCACCCCGATCGGAAATTTCGGAGGCAGCCTTGCACCGGTTCGTGCCGATGACCTGGCCGCCCACGTGATCCGAGAACTGATGAAACGTCATCCCGACCTTCAGGCAAACGCCATCGACGATGTGATCATGGGATGTGCCAACCAGGCCGGCGAAGACAACCGCAATGTAGCGCGCATGGCCTTGTTGCTTGGCGGACTTCCTTATACCGTGCCCGGCGAAACGGTGAACCGATTGTGTGCATCCGGCATGTCGGCAGTGATACATGCCAACCGTGCCATCAAAGCGGGAGACGGAGATGTGTTCATTGCCGGTGGCGTGGAACACATGACGCGCGGCCCCTGGGTGATTTCCAAGGTATCCAAACCGTGGGGGCGTGACGCGGAAATGCATGACTCAAGCTTCGGATGGCGCTTCGTGAACCCTAAGATGAAAGAAATGTATGGCACCGATGGCATGGGTGAAACCGCCGAAAACCTGTTGGACCTGAAAGCGATTTCCAGGGAAGATCAGGATCGTTTCGCCTACAGGTCGCATCAAAAGGCCCATGCCGCTCGCACATCCGGAAGGCTGGCAAAAGAGATCGCACCGGTGCCGATTCCGCAACGAAAAGGAGATCCGGTGATGTTCGCAGAAGATGAATTCATCAAACCCGAAACTACACCGGAAGTACTTGCACAATTGCGCCCGGCATTCCGGAAAGACGGAAGCGTGACCGCAGGCAATGCCTCCGGTTTGAATGACGGCGCCGCAGCCATGCTGGTTGCGTCGGATGAAGGTGTGAAGCGGTACGGCCTGAAACCGGTTGCGCGCATCGTGGCATCCGGTGTGGCGGGCGTTGAACCACGAATCATGGGCATCGGTCCGGTGAACGCTTCTGCCATCGCCTTGAAACGGGCCAGCCTTACCCTGGCTGACATGGACATCCTGGAACTGAATGAAGCTTTCGCCGCACAAGTGTTATCCTGCACCAGAACCTGGGACATTGACGACGAAGATGACAGGTTGAACCCGAACGGTGGGGCCATCGCAATGGGCCATCCGCTGGGCATGTCGGGCACCCGCATCCTGCAAACCGCTGCACTTCAGCTGCAGGAAACAGGCAAACGCTATGCGCTGGTGACCATGTGCATCGGGGTTGGACAAGGCTACGCAACGATCATTGAGCGCTGCTGATCACATCCACTTCTTGCGTCGGAAATACCAGAGCATGCCAAGGGTAATAGCGATCATGGCCGCCCATGCGACGTAGTACCCGTATCGCAGATGAAGTTCCGGCATGTTGTCGAAGTTCATCCCGTAGATCCCTGCTATGAAGGTAAGAGGTATGAAGATAGACGCCATGATGGTAAGCACCTTCATGATGTTGTTCATCCGGTTGCTTTGCATGGCGTGATAAAGGTCCTGCAGGGATGACAACATTTCCCGGTTGCCTTCCAGTTGATCGATGATTTGAATGGTATGGTCGTACAGATCCCGGAAATACTTCAGGGTGGATTTATCAAGGATGTCATCCCCGCACCGTTCGATGTAACCAACGGCTTCGCGCAGGGGGAAGATGGCCTTCCGCAATTCGATAAACTGGGCTTTCAATCGCTGAATCTCCAACAGTGAATCTGAATCGTCAGCGGTATCCTTCACCAGTTGATCTTCCAGGATTTCCATGCGAAGTGCAATCCTTTCCAGGATTACGAAGTACCTGTCCACCACCGCATCCAGCAGCAGGTATGCCAGGTAGTCGGCTTTGTACTCACGCACCCTTCCCTTTTTGTTGCGGATCCGGTCACGAACGGGTTCGAAAATATCTCCTGGCTTTTCCTGGAATGAAACCAGGTAATTCTTCCCCAGCACAATGCTCACCTGCTCGGCATCGATTTCGTCCTGCTCGTTCATATCGATCATCTTCAGGGTGAAGAAGAGATAACTCTCATACTCCTCGGCCTTGGGTCTGTGATCAATGTTCAACACATCTTCAAGCACCAGCGGGTGGATATCGAATTTTTTTCCCAGGGCTTCGATTCTTTCCACATCGTGGATGCCATCCATGTTCACCCACAGCACACCGCTGGGCGGGACGGAAGGAATTTCACTCAGATCCCCGGTACGGTTCTCACTCAATTGGTCGGGGTCAAACGAAATCCAATGAAGATGCCCTTTGATGTTGGTGTGGGTACCCGTATAGATGAGTGCACCGGGAGGGAGCCCGGGCGCTTTTTTCTGTCTGCGCCTTTTTGACATAATTGATCGGGTGTTGCGAACGAATATAGGAGAAATGTCTTAGTTTTGAATTAGGAAATCATCGCAAGGGCATGAAACCACATCCCGCTCTCACAGATGAAGCCCTGATCAACGGCATCATACAGGGAGAGAACAAGGATCTTTTCAGTGAAATCTATCGTCGTTACCGGGAGAAGGTATCTGACAAGTGCTTTGGAATGACACATAATCGTTCCATAGCCGAAGATCTTACGCAGGATATTTTTGTAAAGACCATGGAAAAGCTGACAGGTTTCCGGAACCAGTCGCAATTTTCCACCTGGCTATACGCCATCACCTATAACCATTGCATTGAGTATTTACGTAAAACCAAACGCATCCGGTTTGACGACTGGGAGTCGGCGCTGGATATACCCGATGAGGTGGAAGACGTGGATGTAAAGATGGTGCTTGAACTGGCCGAAGAAAGACTCACGTTGCTGCTGGAAATGTTGAAACCGGAAGACAAAGCGATCATTGTGATGAAGTTCCATGAGAACATGTCCGTGAAGAGCATCCAGGAAATCCTGCACCTGGCTACTGATAGTGCGGCAAAGATGAAGATCAACCGCGCAAAGAAAAGGCTGGTGGCCCTGTACCAAAAGTTTTATCCTGCACTGAAGGAATCCTGACCCGTATGAGACCCGCTTTACACATCCACCTCCTGAACAAACGCGCCCTGATCGTTGCCGGTCTGCTCGTGGCAATGCACAGTGTAAGTGCTCAGGAATCCATCCCCACGGAAGTTCGCCAGGAGGTATTGCACATGTATCCCGCCATGGAAATCGTGGACGCCTTCGAAGAAGGACAGGACCTGGGTGTGGTGCTGCTGGGCGACGGCCAGCAATACAAGATTGCCTACTTCAATGCAGCGGGGAAGTGGGAATTCACTCGATGGAGCATCGAACGCGACGAAGTGCCGCTGCTGATCCTGGGTGTGCTCGATTCCATCATGCCCGAATTCCGGATCGAATCCATCAACCGGGAACAGGGATCCGAAGTGGTACGCTATGTATTCAATATGTCCGATGGAGCGAAGAACGAATTGGTGGTGCTCTCTTCGGAGGGTGATTTGATTAAGAAGGTGGCTTTGGCAGATCTGGACGAAGAGTAGCGAAAATATTAACATTTCAAATCAAGGATGATTATATTTAGATGTAAACTTTGACTGAGAGGTCATGAACGCAAAAGACAAGAAAAGCAAACCCCAGGATGGGGCAGCCCGGAAAAAAGGCCTGAAAGGTCAGACGCCGGGCAGAAAAGGAGGGTTCCCTAAAAAGTCAAAAGCAGCGGACCCTTTCATGGATGATGAAGATGATGATGATGCGCTTTCACTGGACGTTGACTTCGGGGAAGACAATTTTCTGGAACCCGACGACAGTGATGATGATGACTCCTGGTAGCCTTTCCCCGCCATCGGATCCGGTGGCTCCTAACTTTTTTTTCTCATGAGTTTGCTGCCGGTTGCCCGACGCATGTTGGCGCTTACTTGCCTGGCAATGCTTGCCTTCGTATGGCCTTCATCACAAGCCTCTGAACCTACCGCGCTGTCTGTGATGGAAAGCATGTTCGCCAGGATGGATAGCCTACGGACACTGCAGTTCTACCTTGTCAACTGGGAAAGGATCGAAGGCAAACTCATGTCGGGTGAGCAGCGGGTATGGCTTCAGACCCGTCCTTTCCAGTGCTACATTTACATGATTGCCCCCCAAAGAGGTGCGGAACTGTTATACGCAGGACCCAAAACGGGAGGAGAAGCGATTTACAATCCCAAAGGATTTCCATACATGAAGATCAACCTGGATCCCATGGGTGAAACCATTCGCAAGAACAACCACCACACCATCTTCGAACTCGGATTCCAATACCTGTCGGACATCTTACGTGACCTGAACAACCGTAACATGCTGAATGTGGAACTGGAAGGTGTTCGTGAAGTGGCAGGCAGGAATTGCACGGTGATCAAGGCCACCGTTCCGTCTTTCAAAACCGAGAATCATACGGTTGAAAAATGGGAAACGCTCGTTAGCATCGCACGCAAAAAAAATCTCAGTGAATACATGCTGATGGAAATGAACCCAGATACCGATGACTATGAGGACGTAGAAGCCGGTCAGGTGATAAGGATCCCCTCCGCCTACGCACAATCGTTTGAATTGGCTATAGACAATGAAACACGTGTACCTGTCGAGATATCCGTTTTCGACGCTAAAGGCTTATTCGAAAAATACCTCTACAAAAACGTTCGCATCAATCCCTTCATCCCACCGGCGACTTTTTCCGAGACCAACCTGGGAAGGATCAAATAATACCTATCTGGATACGTGGTGGTGCACACCGTTCTGGGAAGGCAGGCCATGAAATACCATGTTCTCCACCTTCTTGTAACCCGTACCTTTGGCTGCAAAATCCTGTGCCTGCCTGAGTACTTCCGGGGACAACAAGAACATCAGCGGCTGCTCCACCTGCGAAAAGTTTTTCATCGCTTTGCGGATGCGCTGGTTCCAGGTCTTACCCATCACGAGGTAGTCATTCGGATCGATGGTTTTCCGGCAGGCCGGGTCCCCACAATCACATGCCATGGGTTCTTCGATGTTCAGCAGTCCATACTCGCAGGTCAGCTCCTCACCGGGTTGAATGTCCCGAACCGCAATATCAAAGCCCCATGCAGTGCTCATGGTTGACGGATTGCAATGGTGATTCACGTATTTGGCATGATCGGCGCTCAGCACCCTCCTGCCCTTTTCATCACGAAAACTGTAGCGCTCAACGTAAGCTGCATGCCTGGGATCCATGACAATCGGATTGGTGGGTTCAAGCACTATGTCAAGCGGATCCAAAGCAAATACGATGGTACCTGCCGGGATCAAACGGGTGGCCAATACGCCAACTCCAATGTTCTCGCTGATCTGCTTGATTTCGGTATGAGGGTGGATCATGTGTGTTTTTTGGGTTATGTTTTTATTTAGACGGGATAAAGAAAAAAGGTCACAATAGTCCGGCCCTTTTGAAAAAGAAAACCTAATTTAGCGCAGAGCATGCTCACTGTAACATGGGAGAATTCCACGAAAAAATTTTGATCGTTGAAGATAACCGCATGAATATTGCGGCAATCAAAGCGAGCTTGAAGGGCCTGAATGAGGATTACATTTTGCTGGAGGCGGAAACTGCGTCCGAAGGCATTCGCCTGGCTCGACGGGAAAAACCGGCCCTGATTCTTCTGGACATCCGACTGCCCGACATGGACGGCTTCGAACTTGCAAAAACATTGAAAGCCGCCAAGCAAACCAAGTACATTCCTATTATCTATATCTCCGGGCTGGACGATATGGATTCCAAACTAACCGCCTTCACCACCGGAGGCGTGGATTACATCACCAAGCCTTTCCATCGCCAGGAAGTCATGGCCCGGGTCAATACCCAACTCAAGATCCATCGCCTGCAGAACAACCTGGCTACCCGGAACAGGGAGATCCAGGAAAGCATCGGCTATGCAAAGCAGATCCAGGAAGCACTGATGCCTTCAGAGTCCCAACTCAAAGAGGACCTCGGGCAATACTTCATCTTTTTTCAACCCAAAGACATTCTTTCGGGTGACATGTATTGGGCGCGGGAATACCATGGTGATGTGTTGATCGCCTGCATCGACTGTACCGGCCACGGCATTCCCGGTGCACTGATCTCACTCGTAGGTCACAACCTGTTGAACCAGGCCACCGGCCTTGAAAAAAACCTCAGTCCGGCAGAAATCCTCCAGGAAGTGGATCGCAAATTGATCGAAACCCTGAACCAAAGTGGTGTGGAAGGCAAGAACCAGGATGGAATGGACATCGCCCTGTGCCGCATCTCCAAGAAAAAATCCAAGCTGGTGTTCGCAGGCGCCTATCGACCCATGTATCTTGTACGTAATGGCGTATGTGATGAATGGAAAGGTGATAAACAGCCCGTAGGTGGCACACAGGTGAAGAAGAAGGTATTCACCAACCAGGAAATCAGCCTGAAGAAAGGAGACATGGTATACCTCCTTACAGACGGATTTACCGATCAGTTCGGCAGCGAAGAAGACAAGAAATTCTCCGGAAAACGCTTGCGGAAACTACTCGCTGAGATTGGCGATAAATCTGTAAAAGAGCAGAAAAAAATCCTGCAACAAACATTTCAGGATTGGGCTTCCGGACATGAACAGGTGGATGATGTCCTGCTCATCGGTCTGTCCTTCTGATATCGATCAGCTCTTTAATTTTTCAGCCTCGCCTTTCAGTTCACCAATGGCTTCCATGCATACCTTTTTCATGGTATCCACCAGTTGTGGGATCTCCTCAAGGTCATTGCGATCTCCCGCATTGCGTTCGATTTTACGCACAACTTCCTTCAGGTTATCAATGCCCATGTAGTCGATATTGGGCTTGATCGTGTGGGCAATGTCCCTTACTTCCTGCCAGTTCTGGCTCTGCATGTTTTGTTCCAGGCTGGATAAATAACCGGGGATTTTATCATTGAACAATTCGATCATTTCGATCACAAACGTTGAGTCCCCACCGGAAAGGTCGTTGAGGTATGACAGGTTGATAACAGACATATCCATCTTCTTTTGTGTTTGGAGGTTCCACTTTCAGAATTGATGTCAAGCCTAGTAAATATAGGTAATTTCCCCGTATTTTCAAAACCCGCCAGATCGTCTTTTGCGTCAACGAAGCAATTCAACCAATTTGCGCCTGAGTAGCTTTTCGTCAAATGGTTTCGAAATATAATCATCCATTCCCGCTTTCAGGCATTTTTCTCTTTCCTCGGGTGCGGCATGTGCAGTGATGGCCATAATAGGAAGGCTGTTCCATTTCCGCTCTTTATGTGAACGAATGGCGGCAGTAGCTTGGTAGCCGTCCATTTCCGGCATTTGAATATCCATCAGCACAGCATCATATTGGTCATCGTCAAGTGCATCCACGCCAAGCCTGCCGTTGTCGGCAAGGGTCACATCCATGCCCCACTTTGTCAGCACTTTTTTCGCCAGCATCTGGTTGATCTTGTTGTCTTCCACCACAAGTACTTTCTTGCCTGCCAGCACCTGCATTTCTTCTTCATCACCCACACCGGGGGTTCGATTGCTGCTGCTGGAGGCCACTGCATTGACCCAGATGTTGAACATGAATGTGCTGCCGATGCCTTCCTTGCTCTCAACATGGATGTCTCCCCCGAAAAGCTGCACCAGTTCCTTCGATATGGATAAACCCAGACCTGTTCCGCCATACTTGCGGGTGGTGTCGCTGGTGGCCTGCTCAAAACTGGAGAAGATAGACTCCAGTTTACTTTGCGGAATCCCGATACCGGTATCGATCACTTGAAATGCCAGACAATACAGGTTATCCCTTTGGTCTTTGACATGGACAGCCAGTGACACGCCGCCTTTCTCAGTGAACTTGATGGCATTGCCGACAAGGTTCATCAAAACCTGGTTGAGCCGTACCCTGTCACTCAAAATCTGGAGAGGGACCTGTTCGGAACACTCTACGGTGAAATCAAGTCCTTTCTCCCTCGCCAGCACCAGCATGGTCTTCTCAATGGTATTCAGGAGGTCATCCAACCTGAAGGGGGCTTTCTCAAGCACAACCTTACCCGCTTCGATCTTGGAGAAATCCAATACATCGTTGATGATTGTCAGCAGGTTTTCCGCCGACACGTTGATGGCCTGCACATATTCTTTCTGTTCCTGATTCAGTGGCGTGTCGCCCAGCAGACGGGACATGCCCATTACACCGTTCATCGGCGTACGGATCTCATGGCTCATGTTGGCCAGGAATGTTGATTTCGCCTGGGTGGCACTTTCGGCCTGTTCCTTGGCCACCTTGAGGGCTTCCTCTGCTTTCACGCGTTCGGTGATGTCGCGTGCCACTGCCTGGAATTCCACCACTTTTTTGTTTTCAATGGTGGCTTCCACGTTCTGGCCAATCCAAACATCCCTTCCATCTTTGGTACGGATCTGAAATTCGAAGTAGGTGGTCGTGGTGAGGGACAACAATTGTTTCTTGTAGAATGCTCCTACCCGTTCCCTCCAATCGTCGTGGATCAGGTCCAGGTAATTCATTCTCAATAATTCTTTATCTGTATACCCTGTAATGCGTTTTGCGATGGGGTTGAGATAGGTGAAATAACCATTGAAGTCGGCCCGGTAGATCATGTCGTGCGCATTTTCCACGATCGTCCTGTACCGTTCTTCACTTTCCAGCAACGCTTCGTTACCTCTTTGAACCGCCGTCATCATTTCATTAAAGCCTTCCACCAGAATACCTATTTCATCTTCTCCGTCCCTTTCAATGCGAATGGAATAATCCTTTTCCTTGGAAATTTTCCTGGCCACATTCGCCAGCCGCAAGATGGGGTGAGAGATCACACTCTGCAGCCGGAGCGATACAAAATACACCACCACAAGTGAAACGGACAGAATTCCAAGGATGATAAAGAGGGAGCGGCGCAACAGGGCATGCAGTTGCCCCAGGTCTGACTGCAGGTACACGGTTGATACCCATTCATCGGATTCATGGATGGGGATAAACACTTCCAAAGCATCATCGGTAAAACGGTGCCCCAGGTCTTCCGATTCAGGAAGGTGATCGGGTTCATCAAATCCCGGTTTCACATATTTGCTGAAAACCTTTCCCGACCTGTCGTAAATAATGGCCAGGCGTATGTTTTCGTCAGCAGCGAGTGTTTTGAGCGATTGGTTACTGATCAGTGAATCGTCAAATAATACCGGTGAAGTATTGTTCTCTCCGATCACCTGCCCCATGATCATGATCTCACGCACCATTTCTTCCTTGGCACGGCTGTATTCAAACGACAGGTAGGCCGCACAGGAAAGGATCAAACTCAAACCACTGACCACCATACTGATCAGCAAAAGCTTATTCCGGATCGATATGTTGCGGAAATTAAGAGCCATAAGGTTTGATGATCTTAGCCAGCATCAATAGTTTGGAACTGATGCGGATCTTTTTCTGATCCGCCGTGACCTTGTTGATTTGGAAGCCATATTTGGATTGCCTGTTGGAGAAATTAATGATGCCCCCCAGCTGACAGAACTCTTCGATTTCATCACCAACCGTCAGCACCGGTTTGTTTTTCACCATGTCCAGGATTTCCCTTATCCTCAGCCGTTCCGATCCTGAGACAAAGAGGATGTGACACTCCCCTACATCCCGCCATTGCTGGTAGCGTTTTACCTGCCATGTTCTGCCATTGGTGGTGCGCCCTTTAACAATGTTGTCAAGCACCTCTCCGAAAGGGTCATCACCCACCACAGCTATAATAATGGGAGATTCCGGGGTTTCAAAAGCCTTCTCAGGCCAATCCACAAATTTTCCGAAGTTAAAGAGGAAGGCGGCTTTGACCTCATATTCAGAATAGGTCTGCGCCTGCAAACGCTGGAAGAAAAGCATTCCAAAAAGACTCATCAGCAAGATGATCCGCATCCGGTATGTGGTGGTACGTATCATTGCCTGTCCATGGGTTTTGTGGCAACCAGCGATATCACCGTTTTCCGGTTGGCTTCCCTGGCTTTGCCACTGGATTTGATCTCACCGTGCCAGGCCACCATGATCCGTTCCTTGGGTATTCCCAGATTAACAAGGAATTGCTGAACCGTTACCGATCTTTGGCGCGACAGTTCCTGGTTGGCTTCAGGTGTACCCACGTCATCCGTGTAGCCTTCCACCCGAATCAGGAAATCGGGATGGCTGACCACAACCTTCACCAGTTTCTTGAGATCTTCCCTGTAATGATTGGATATCGTTGCCTGACCGGTTTCATAAAACACCGTGATCCGCGTGAGCCCGTCGTAGCGAACTTCCTCCACGTACCGTTCCGGATCATCGGCATCGAAAGGTGTGGTATAGATGGTATCCTCACCTATCACATATGGAATCAGCTTGTCGCCATACAGGTACTTGCTGTCAACGGGATCTCTCGATACAATTTCATCCACATGCTGCAATGCGATGCTGTCCGTGGTCTCGAAGATCTGGTCGATGGTAGCCAGCAAGGGTGAATAGCGCATGTCCTGCACATTCACGATGCTGCCGGAATCCTGCACCAATTGATCAACAGCCTCGTCCAGGCTGGAAAGCCCGGTGGAATCAATCTGATTGATGAGTTTCTCCAAAAGATCCAGCAAAGGGTCATAGTCTTTGCTGTTATAGGTACTGTACTGCACGTCCATCGTGGAGGTATCGGGCAGATGCGTGCGAACATCATAAAAAGTATTGCGAATGGAGAGTTGCTCCCCGATGATCGTATCCTGCCGGTTCGGATCATCGGTGGATTTGATATCACTCAGGTGGATCTCCTGGTAAAGCTCATAAAAGTATTTCTGTTGCGGAACATAGATGTTGATCAGGTGAGGGGTATAGCCTTCGGCCTCCACCACCATGTCGTAGTTTTTCCCTGGCGGGAAGATCATCAGGTACTTTCCAGTTTTGGGATTCGGGTTGTACACGTAGTGTAGTTTCCTGTTGGTTTCACGATCAATCACGTTGATTTTCGCCGCCACCGGTTTGGCCGGATCGCCGGCGGTAATAACACCCCTGATCAGGGTGAGGGGGATTGATTCGGAAGGCATCCTCATGGAATAAAGGTCCAGGTCGCCGAATCCGCTGCGCCGGTTGGAAGCGAAGTATCCGTTGCGGCCATTGGCAGAAACCACAAAGTAAACATCATCGCCTGTGGAATTGATCGGGTAGCCCAGGTTCACCGGAACCGACCATTCGGTGTGCATTTTCTTGGCTTTGAAAACATCGTACCCACCCATTCCCCGATGGCCTTTTGAAGAGAAATACAAAGTCTTTTGATCTGGATGGATGAAGGGAGCATCCTCGTCTTCGGGTGTATTCACCATCGGGCCCAGGTTGATGGGTTTCGACCACTTGTCGTCTCCCAAACGCTCCACCTTGTAAATGTCTTTGCCACCATAACCACCAGGCCTGTTGCTGGAGAAATAGATGGTGTTCTCATCGGGTGTGATGCTGGCACTTCCTTCCCAAAAATTGGAACTGATGTGGTTGATCTTTTCCGGTGCAGACCAGGTGGAATCCGCCTGTGCCACGCAGAGGTATATATTGCCGGCACGCCTGCTGCCTTTGTAGATCATCAGTTTCTGACCATCGGCGTACATACCCACGGATCCGAAATTGCCTTTTTCATTCCCATCAAACTGAAGCAGGGAAGGAACCGACCAGGTGGAGTCTTTTCGATATGAAATGTAGATCCTTTCGTCTTGTTGTTCCTTGGAAAACTTGTCCATGATGGACTGTCTTTCTGTGGCTGTAAAGATCAGGATACGCTCATCTGCGGAGATCACCGGACTGTGTTCCGCCCAGGGAGAATTAACCACCAAGCCCAGGTTCTTCACCTCAACAGCCACCGAATCAGCGATCAGATCTATGGCTGCTTCAGTTGTGTTGATGTGTTTCCAGATGAATTCCTTCTTGCCCTTGTCCGCATCTTCGGGAAGTCCGCTCATGTATGACTGGTAACATTCCATGGCCTTGGAAAACTTCTGCTGGTAGTGATACAGTTCACCCAGGTACACCCACGCTTCGGCCGGCACATTGTCGCCGATATGTTTCACCGCTTTCTCCAGGTAAGGGATGGCTTTTTCTTTTTCAAGCTCCGACTTGTTATAACATAGACCTATCTGGTAACAGAAGAGCGGATCGTTCTTGATGGTTTTGTCCTGAATACGCTTGAAGAGCGGGAGCGCTTCCGCATACTCACCTTTGTCAAAGGCAACCCTGGCATCTTTCAGCAGCTTTTCGTCCTGACCGTTTTGGGCAAAGACAGGAGCACACAGTAACATGCATCCATATGCCACTGCCATCAGGCGTAAAAGAAACAACTTGGGATTCGGGGTCATGCAGAGGGTGGGATGGGGCTTTAGTGCTGGGATGATTTTTCAGCCTGTAACATACGATACAGGGTTGATTTACCAATGTCCAGTTTTTTGGCTACAAGCAATACATTTTGATCATAGCGTTCAAGGTAATGCTTTATGATCATTTCCGTGTATTGCTTAAGCGTCATATTATCTTCCAATAATGATTTCGGAGAACGCATGGCATCCAGGTTCAGGTCCGATGCTTCCAGTACATCTCCATTGCTCATGACCGCAGCCAATTCAACGGAAGCCTTTAATTCACGGATGTTACCCGGGAACCCGTATGCCATTAGTTTTTGTTGTGCTTCCGGAGAAATGGTCATTTTCTTCAGGTTGTTTTCCTTGCAAAAGGTATCCAGGTAATGGCGCGCGATCAATATGATATCATTTCCCCTATCCCGCAAAGGAGGTAACTGAACGGGTAAGCCCAGAAGCCGGTAAAACAAATCTTCCCGGAAGCGCCCTGCCTTCACCTCTTCGAGCAGGTTCCGGTGGGTGGCCACCAGCACACGTACATCCACTTTCACTACTTCATTGCCACCTATGCGTGTGATCTCTTTTTCCTGGAGTACCCTCAACAACTTCGCCTGCATGTTCAGGTCCATCTCTCCGATCTCATCCAGGAAGATGGTACCCTGATGGGCTTCTTCAAATTTACCGATCCGCCTGGTATGTGCACCTGTAAAGGAGCCTTTCTCATGGCCGAACAATTCGCTTTCCATCAGATCCGCGGGGATTGCGGTCACATTCACCGCAACAAACGGTTTCTTTTTGCGGGAAGAATTATAGTGGATGGCTTTTGCAACCAATTCCTTTCCCGTTCCGGTTTCGCCGGTGATGGAAACCGTGATGTTGGTTTCCGCAGCTTTCTTAATCAATTGATGGATTTTGTGAATGGCGTCGCTGTCGCCAATGATGTTCTTATCCGCCACATATTTCTTCTCCACCTCTTCCTGAAGGTGATGTACCTGTTCCAATAATTCCTGCTTTTGGGAAATGTTGGATAACGTGATCCACAAACGATCCTTGGTGGAATCATCTTTCACCACATAATCAAACGCCCCGCTTCTCAGCAGTGAAACAGCGGTTGAAATATCTTCCTGGGCGGATACGATCACCACATCCGTTTCCGGGCTGGTAGAACGAATACGTTCAAGGATCTGTGCACCTGTGGTACCGGGCAGGTTATAATCAAGCGTGACCACCTCAGGTTTTTTCGGAAGTGCCTTATATAAGGAAGGCGCGTCATGAAAGATCGTTACCTCATGATCGGGATTCAGCAGAATCAAATGCTGAAGGAACCGTGCGTAGACGGGATCGTCTTCTACAATGAAAATTCTCATAACCAAAAATGAAATGGTTCGGGAGTAGCCCTTGCCCTTTGTCCATTTCTACGCAAAAAGGGCATCCGGGTTTCCCATACCGGTAAAATGCGTCCCAATTTGGGAAATATTTTCAACCGTGCCAAAATTTTTACCATTGATTTTCAGATAGTTACAACCTTTTTCGGGGCTTGGCATCATTCTTCGCTATGGGTATGGCACACAGCGATAACAACCTAAAAAAATATACGATCATGAGCCACAAACAAATCATACTGAAAGTCCTGATGCGCTACCAGAACCTGCTTCATGAAAGCACCATCCAAAAGACACTTGTAGATGTTTTAAAGGATAAAGGACTCAGAGAATCTTTCGCAGAAGACCTCTGCCACGAGATCAGCATCAACATGGAATCTGAACAAAGGCAAGTTGTTTCGACGGTAAACAGAATCTGCCTGAACTAGAAAACGTTCTCCCAGTGCCCGGCTACAGCTAGTCCCAATGACCTTCCTTAACCATGCCCAAGCTCGCCGGGCACTTACCTCTTACTTTGCTCCAGTTCTCCCGGGCCCATCCTCACGGATGGGCCTCTCCTTTTATGGTCCTTGGCGAGTTTGTGTACTTTTGCACACATGGCCGGAGTCAATCCGATATACCTCGACTACAACGCAACCACACCGGTGGCACCGGAAGTACTGGATGCCATGCTTCCGTTTTTCACCGATACATTCGGGAATGCCGCCAGCAGAACCCATCGTTGGGGATGGGTGGCTGAGAAAGCGGTTGAAGAAGCCCGCACACAAGTTGCCACCATGCTGAACTGCGAACCGCAGGAAATCATCTTTACATCGGGCGCCACCGAATCACTCAACCTCGCCATCCAGGGGGTTGTTCGTGCCTATGCATCCAAAGGTAACCACCTGGTGGTTCTGACCACCGAACATGCTGCCGTACTGGACACATGCAGGTTCCTTGAATCCACCGGTTTTGAAATCACCTGGTTGCCTGTGAACAGAAACGGACAGGCGGACCTGCAACTATTGGAGGAATCCATCCGCCCGGATACCGTACTCGTTTGTGCCATGCATGCCAACAATGAAACCGGTGTGATATCAGATATTTCTTCAATTGCCCGCATTGTTCACGAAAAAGGTAGTTTGCTGTGTTCGGATACCACCCAGTCTGTGGGAAAGATTCCTTTGGATGTGAAGGCAAACGGTATGGACCTGGCTACAATCTCCGCACATAAAATATATGGGCCAAAAGGGATCGGTGCCCTCTACATCGGTAGGAAAAACCCCAGGGTAACACTCAAACCACTGTTACACGGAGGAGGCCATGAACGCGGTTTGCGATCCGGAACATTGAATGTACCTGGTATCATCGGATTGGGGAAAGCATGCCAGCTTGCGACGGACTTTATGCAAACAAATGGAACCCGGCTGAGGATGATGCGCGACCGATTGGAAAATGAACTGCTCTCCCTCGGAATTGTTTCCATCAACGGAAAACGTGCCGACAGACTGCCGCAGGTATCCAACTTTGCGGTGGAAGGTCTCCAGGCTGATCGGTTGATCAAGGCGCTGCCTCATATCGGCATGGCTACCGGTTCGGCATGTACATCCGCTTCACCCAAACCTTCACATGTGCTAACAGCCATGGGAATGAATGAAAGGGAGGCCCGATCGTCAGTAAGGATCAGCCTGGGAAATCCCACCACCGAAGCCGAACTTGAAATTGTTATCCGCGATCTGAAATCCACCCTTCTGAAACTCACCAACCATGAAAACCCGATCGGATAATAAAGAAGTGATCAGGGAGGTGGCTTTTGTGAAAAGCAGCAGCCACGTAAATCAGTGTCCGGACACACATCAACCTGAATTTGCTTTCATCGGAAGATCCAACGTTGGGAAATCATCATTGATCAATATGATCTGCGGGAGAAAGAACCTGGCCAAAACCTCAGGGAAACCGGGAAAGACCAAACTGATCAATCACTTTCTCATCAACAACGAATGGTTCCTGGTAGACCTTCCTGGATACGGGTATGCCAGCGTAAGCAAAAAAGAACGTAACGCCTGGCCGGTTATGATCAACAAATACCTGGGCGAACGCGAAAACCTTTGCAACCTTTTCGTGCTGATTGATTCACGCATATCTCCGCAAGCCATCGACCTTGAATTCATTCATTCGGTGGGAGAAGCCGGTATTCCCATGTCGTTGGTATTTACCAAGGCGGATAAACTCAAACCGGCAGAACTCAAGCGCAATGTGCACACCTTCCTGCAAACGATGAAGCAGACCTGGGAACAGCTACCACCGCATTTCATCACCTCTTCCCAAAACGGGACAGGCCGGAATGAACTGCTCACGTATGTAGACAGCGTGGTGCAGGATATGGCCGGATAACCCCCCGGCCATTTGATATGTAACCCGGTATTTCTACATTTACAACATCAAGTTGTGTATCTCTGTATTCCTGACCCATGAAAAGATTCTTACCCCAGGTTCTGGCGTTGTGCCTATTAATTATGCATCCGGTTGTCGCGCAAGAGTATTATCCATGTGGGACATGGGAGGCCGTGCGAAAATCATTGACTGAACATCCCGAGTTGGCGCAAATGCAGGAACAATTGGAAGCCTTCACAGCCGATTGGGTGAAAGCACATCCTCCTTCATCCAAGCGCTCCAACGGCACACCCCTGTACATCATTCCGGTGGTGATTCACATCATTCACAACTACGGCACCGAGAACTTTCCCGACGCACAGGTGTATGATGCCATCCGGATCATCAACGAAGATTTCCAGAAAAGGAATTACGACACAACCTCGGTCAGTCCCAGCTTTAAGAACCTGATCGCCGATGTTCAGGTAGCGTTCAGGCTGGCGCAGATTGATCCGAACGGAAACTGTACCAACGGCATTACACGCACCGCATCGGTCATCACCTACAATGCCGACAATGACGTTGCCATCAAATCGCTGGTGGTATGGAACACGAGCATGTACCTCAACGTTTGGGTGGTTAACAACATACCGGGTGCCGGCGGATATGCCTACTATCCCGGCACTACCCAACCGTCCAGGGAAGGAATCGTGATCCGGAATACGCAGTTCGGAAGCATTCTCACCAGCCTCAGCGGAAACCTGTCTGCGCGATCCCTCACACATGAAGTCGGTCACTATTTCAACCTCCGGCACACATGGGGAGATTCGAATACACCGGGCGAGGCCGGTAACTGTAACACCGATGACCTGGTAGACGACACACCGAATACCATGGGTGCGAACTTAACCTGCGATCTCAATGAGGTTACATGCGGCAGTCTCGACAATGTGAACAATTACATGGATTATTCAGGATGCGGCAGAATGTACACGGAAGGACAAAAAACCAGGATGGATGCGGCCCTCAACAGCACCGTTGGCTCCAGAAGCAATTTGTGGAGCAATACCAACCTGATTGCCACCGGTACAAACGACGGGTATGTGGGTTCTGTTTGCGCACCCATAGCTGATTTCCGGCCTACGGTTCGTTTCCTTTGCGCGGGTGACTCCATTTCATTCAGCCACACGTCATGGAATGCCACAGCCGATAGCATCACCACCGAATGGACATTTCAGGGGGGCACCCCCGGCAGCAGCCAGCTTGAAAATCCTTTTGTGCTTTACAACACACCCGGCGTATACGATGTCAAAGTGAAGGTATCCACATCAGGTGGGGCAGACAGCATCCTGTCAACAGGCATTGTGCATGTGATGGAGGATACCGCCCAGATGAAAGCGCCGGCGGCCCAGGACTTCCAATCGATTTCTTTTCCCGACGCGAACTGGTTCAACCTGAGCGAAAGTGTTTCTGCCAATGAATGGACACTGACAACGGCTGCATCCGTCAGCGGAGACAAGAGTATTCGCATCGACAACTACAACAAGGGAAGCGAAGCCGAAGAGTCGTCATTTGTGACGCCTACTTTCGATATCAGCGGCCTGACATTACCCAACCTGACATTCCAGCTGGCTTATGCCCAACGCACATCTTCCGATGGAGACAAATTGCAGGTATATGCCAGCACAGATTGTGGCAAAACCTGGAAGCTGCGGTACACGAAATCCGGTTCGCTCCTGAACACGGCCTCCGGAGTCAAAGCGAGTAGCTTCGTTCCCAATGCCAGCGAGTGGCGGGAGGAAACCATCAGCCTGAACTATGCGGTAGGTGCCTCCAGCATCCGTTTCAAATTCGCCTTCACCAGCAACCTGGGTAACAACATCTATATCGACGATATCAACGTAGATGGAGTCAACGGCATCAATGATGCATTCGAACGTTCACTGGGATTGCAACTCTACCCGAATCCTACAGGAGATGCTTCCTATCTTTCATTCAAACTGGAAGGTAACCGGGAAGTAGAGATATGGACCACGGACCTTACCGGAAAGCGGGTTGCATTGAATATGCCATCAACAAATATGGCCTCCGGTATACATGGAATGTGGCTTGCCAATGAAGGCACCGGCGGTGTGTACCTGATCCACGTAAGGGTAGACCACCGTGTGGTTGTGCGGAAATGGATGAAGATTTATTGAGCATCCTCCGGCTTCGAGAAACCGCTCTTGTCAGCAAAGTGTGCGCAATAATCGCGCAGGTCTTCTGCCAGATTTCTCTCACCCGTCGCTTTTTCCAGGGTATCGGCAAGTGAAAGCAAGGTCTGGAACATGAACACCTTCATGTCATCCACCAACATATCTTTCGTCCACAGATCTATTCTCATGGCATTGCCATCCTGAGGGTCCCACATGGACATGATCATGGCTTTGGCGCTTTGCTCGTTCTCCATATCGGCATCCGTTGCTTGCCAGCTAATGGTATCCGGCACCTGGTTTTCATCCAGTCCAACTTTAACAGTGATCTGTGACTCTTTCTTCTTCATGGCGCAAATGTAAAAAGAAACGGCCGGGCAGATGCCGGCCGTTCGGATTTCTTCGCGGGAAATGTTTTAGTATTTGGTTTCTCCGATCACCTTTTGTTGCTGATCCGTTACCTTGAATGCCGTGCGGCGGTTTTTCTGGTGTTCCTCCTCAGTGGTGGCATTCTGAATCAGCAGTCTGGTTTCACCATAGCCATGTGGTTTCAGACGTTCTTTGGGTATTCCTTTATCGATAAGATAGTGCACCACCGAATTCGCACGACCCTGAGACAACTTCAGGTTGTATGAATCACTTCCACGGGCATCGGTGTGAGAACCAATTTCCACGGTGATGTCATCATTCAACTGAAGGAAGTCAAACAGGTCATCCAGTACTTTTTTCGACGCCGGGCGAAGGGTGGTATCATTGTAATCATATTCGATACCTGGAATTTCGATGTCATCCGGCGGGATGGGTTCCAGGTAGAAGTCATGGGTGAATTCCGTTGACTTTGTAATGTTCTCGGTAGAAAGGGAAAAGGCATCTGCAAAGAATTTTACCTTCTGTGCTTTCGAGAAATATTGAATGTCTTCAATCAGCGTGGTGTTGTACTGACCCTCTTCATTGGTGATGATGAAAATGGGCTGAATGCCTTCCTTCACATCGGTGATCTGCACCAGGGTATTGGGCATCTTCTCCTGCGTATTGCGGTTGAAAACCGTTCCTTTCATGGTGATGAGGAGTGGTTCGGCCTGCACCTGGTAGATCTTGTAACAAAACAGGTCTTTGTTGTCTTTACAGCTTTCACAACTGTCGCGGTCGGAAGTCATGAAGCCGGTGCGGCCTTCCATGCGATCCACCACAAAGAACAGATCATCCTTGCCGGAATTGAAAGGACGACCCATGTTGATGGGACGCAACCACGTGCTATCCTGCCCATATGACCTGAACACATCCAATCCTCCCAGGCCGGTATGACCATCAGAACTGAAGTACAGCGTATTGTTGATATGATGCAGGTACGGGGTTACCTCGTTTTCGCTGGTGTTGATCACCGACCCCAGGTTCTTGGCTTCGCCGGCATTGCCGAATTCATCAATCGGTGATACCCAGATATCCATTTTCCCGTATCCTCCCGGGCGATCGCTGGCAAAGAACAGGCGGTCTTCTTCAGGTGACAGGGCAGGATATTTGGAGGAATATCCCTGTTGGTTGATGTTTTCGTTCAACTTCATTGGCAGCAACCACTTTCCGTTCAGGAAGCGGCTGAGATAGATGGCACATTCCCCTTTGCCATCGCATCTGGTGAAGTAAAAGTGTGAGCGGTCAATGGAAATCACGCCGGCACCTTCATTGCCTTCGGTGTTCACCGGTCGACGCATGTTCTTGGGTGTTTGCCAATTTCCGCCTTCCTGATCGGTCAGATAAAGATCACTGGTGATGGTCGGGTCATCGTTTTTCTCATCGAGCACCACGTTGTCTTTGCGTCCACTGGCAAAAATGATCACGCCTTCATCGTTATAAAAATTGGCACCGAAACTGGATGTACCGCCGTTGATCACCGTATCCATGAGGTTTACTTCAGCCTTGGGCCTAGGTTTCTGATGCGATTCTGCAAATGCCACATTGAACAACTTCTTCTGGGCCAGTTGCACGATGGTGTTATCGGTTCCGTCGTAGGTTTCTATGAACTTCTCCAGCTGAGCCTGGGATTCGGGATACTTCTCGTTGTTCATTAACACCATGGCATAATTGTACCGTGCGAACGGATGCCGTTTGGATTCGTTCTGCACAGCCTTTGCATACCACTGTTCGGCTTTTTTATACTGATAAGAAAGTCGGAAACAATCTGCAATCTGGTGAACCACATATTGATATTTGCCATAAACGAGGTTGCCGCCTTCGGCGTCGATAGGCTGATCACCGGTTGTCGGGTTGGCTGCATCGGGTTGAGGTGGCACGGTGTCACCCTGCTGTCGCATGAGGCTATCGAGCTGGGTACTGTCGGGTGCTTCGGTGGCTGCAGCCGGTTTGTTTTCTTCCTTATCGGGTTTGATGTACGCCACAACTTCGTATGGATACACGGTACTTTCTTCATCCAGTGTACCCTCGTCCAGCACTTTCAGGTAGAACTTGGCAGCGGAGGCATAATCACCTTTCTTATAAGCTTCATCGCCGTAATAAAGCCATTCACGCTTGCTTTGTGCCTGGCTTTGCAGTGCACTGAAACAAAACAGTGTGGCAAACAGATATAGCAGGGAAATTCTCACAGTCGCGGGCAATTGGGTGCGGGATCAGGTCTTTTCTTCTCCTGGATCCAGGTTAATGAAATCTCGAAACCACCCCTTCCGGTTGTTGCTGCTTTCAGGGGGGAAGTATTAATGTCATAGCTTACCCGCACGATGTAATCATCGTACTTCATACCAAGTTCCATGATCGCAGCATCGTCTTTTCTCCAGGTAGGCGCCACGATCAGGTAAGCATTTTGTTCCGACAGGTAGTAATGCATGACCAGGGTCGTGGTCAGTTCATTGTCGTTGGTCTGGTTCTGCATCCAGGCCTTCGGCGTGAGTTGCACTTTCTCGCTTAGGTTGAGTTTCACACCACCATGGACCACATGCCGCATGGGAAGGAAATTGGAACCGTTGAAGAATGTTTCTTTGGGTTGGTTCAGGTGAAAACCTGCATAACCTATGAACGGATTGATCCGCTTGCTTTCCCCACTGATGAAGTACACCACACCCACACTCACATCCATCATGTTGATGGAAGAAGAACCCAGGTTTTCTCCCATGGATACCGTAGGGTCAAACCCACCTTCATTGCCGGTAATCCGGTACTGTTCATCAAAGGTAAGCTTTGAAATGTCAAAACTCTTTTGGATAAATCCCAGCTGTGCACCTACGGAAAGGCGTCCGCCCGCACGTTTGGTTCCGGTGATCAGGTCATATGCTCCGGATACGTTAAAGCGGAACTCATTGAAATTACCTGCTCCGGCCCGCTGGTTCATGATTTGGGCTCCCAGTGAGAATCCATCCTTCATTTGTCTGTCACCTGATAACAGGGTGGTGACATAGGGATTGTCTGCAATGGCCTTCCACTGTGTACGGTAATGCCCGTGGATGCGCATTCTTCCATTGAATTTACCCGTAAGGGCGGGATTCAGATACATGGGAGGTGCATCGTATTGTGACAAGTGAATATCCTGAGCATTTACAGACAAGGATGCCGTCACAAACAGAGACACCAATACCGTTCCGGCTAAAAGCCTGATGTGATTAAATTGACGCATGGTAAGTCTTTAACGCAACAAGGTCAGATCTCCTTTCAACTCGTACCGCTGACCATCTTCCGATACAACTTCGGCGATATATACGTAAACGCCCATAGGTTGTTCGATTCCATCCCTTGTTCCATCCCATCCATTCTCCTTACCCTGCATGGTTGTAAGGAAAATCAGCTCTCCCCAGTTGTTGTAGATCCGCAGTTCGTGGGACTTAAACGGTCCCCCGCGGATGTAAAACTTGTCATTCACACCATTGTTGTTCGGCGTAAATGCATTGGGAATTGCCGGAGGCATGAAGACCTCGAGAGTTTTGATGATGGTATCTTTACAACCATTCGCATCTGTTACGATGAGGGTAACGCTGTATACGCCTATCTCATCATAGTTATAAGAGGGGTTTTGAACGCTGGATGTGCCGGTAGAATCACCGAAATCCCAGAACCAGGATACAATCCCGCCCGTTGAGAGATCAGTGAACTGAATGGATTCACTTCCTTTCAGCAATGTTTTATCTGTCTGGAAATCCGCATGCGGAGGAGCCAGTACGGTCACACTGCTTGTTACAGTGTCTTTGCAACCCACATTGGTGGTCACAATCAACTCAACCGGATAGCCGCCGTTGGTCGGATACACATGAATCGGATCACGCAATGAAGACGTATCCCCGTCGCCGAACTGCCAGTACCAGGCAACCACCGAATCACCTCCCATGACAAGGGTCGTATCGATGAATGTGACGGGTTCACCCAAACAACCGGGACTTACAATGAAGTCGCCCTGCGGCAGCGGGTGGATGTATATGTCTTTGGAAATGGTGTCCTTACATCCCTTGGAATCCGTGGTGATCAGGATCACGTTATAGGTCGACTGCACCTCATACGTGTGCGTCGGGTTCTGTTGGGTGCTTGTATAACTGTCACCAAAATTCCAACTCCAGTCGGTGATGTTGCCAAGTCCGTTGGTAGAGAGATCCGTAAAGAATGATGTATCCTTTTCGCACGCTTCATTGGAAGTGAAATCCGCTGTCGGTCCCTGAATCAGCACAATGTGTGCTGTATCCATAACTGACCTACAGTATCCGTTATCCGACGAATGGAAGATCAGTTCCACAAATCCCAAACCATCATCTGCCGCACTTGGGCAGTAGAACGGATTGTTCACAGTGTTGTTCGGAACGAAACTGCCGGTGCCAGCTGTGGTCCAGTAACCACTGCCCGTGGTTGTATTCACGGCCAGCGGGATGCATACACCCTCGCACGATGAATCGGCGGAGGTGATGTTCACCACCGGTTTATCCAATAATTCCAAGTATACGGAATCGGAAACCGACAAACATCCGTCGTTATGCGTGGTCATTACATACAACCATACACTGTTTCCGTTGAGGTCATTCGTGCCGGGAATGTATTTAACGAATACAGCAGAATCGTTCGGATCAAATGTTCCGTCTCCACTGGTCAACCACTGCACGCCTCCTGCTACTGAAAATGTTGCGAAGAAATCAATGCCCGACGTGTCCTTACATGCGACCATGCTATCCGGACCAGCATCTACGGTGGGTGCCGGAGTGAAATTGATCCGGATGGAATCCGTGTCTGCCGGACAGTAAATTGTAGATGGAGCAATCAGGATCACATCTGCAAAACCATTGGTGATCTCCGTTGATGTAGGTGAGTACACCGGGTTCATTATTGTGTTGCTGGGAGAGAACAAGCCTGATCCATTCCAGAAACCGCCCGTTGTGTTGATAACGGTACCTGTCAGTTGAACATCGGCATTGTTGCTGCAGGATGAAGTATCCGCTCCGGCATATGCATCGGGTCCGCTGACCAGCGTGATGTACATGGAATCCGTTACAGCTTTACAAAGGCCGTTGTTATCGCTGGTAAATACAAGCGTTACAAATCCGTTGGCATTGTCGCCGGGGCCGGGCCAGTAATCAGGGTTGTTCACACCGGCGTTTGGTTTGAACACACCATCACCCAAGGTAGACCAAAGCCCACTTCCCGTTGAAATGTTCACACTCACCGGAAATTCGATGCCGGCACACGTTGTATCGGATCCGATGATTTCCACTACAGGTATATTGATATACCGCACACGCATGCTGTCCACAGCCGGATTACAATCTCCGTTACCGGTGGTGGTCAGGTAGAACATGATGCTGTCCAACGCCAGGTCTGCCGAATCTGGAATATAGCATACAGTCAGGGAATCCGGGTCAGGATTGAAGGTGCCGCTTCCGGTGGTGGTCCAGTGCCCGCCTGTGGCAACGCCGACAAGCCCGGAAAGACAAATCATGGAAGTATCTTTACAAACTGCCATCGTATCATCACCCGCATCAGCGATCGGGCTTGGCGTAAAGGTGATATGAACCGTATCCGTATCTGCCGGACACAGGCCATTCCCCGTTGAAATCAAGAACACATCGGTGGACCCATTGCTGATTTCCGCCGGTGTGGGTGTGTATGTGGTGGGCAAACTGGTGGATGTATTGAAAGTTCCTGCCCCGCTCCACATTCCGCCGGTGGCAAACATGATGGTGCCATTCAGCCAGGTATCCGCATTGTTTGAACAGGCGTTGGTATCCGCACCGTTTGCTATGGGGTAAGGCTGGGCATAAATCACCTTTGTAACCGTATCCTGACAACCGAATCCCGATGTGGCTATCAGTGAAACCGTATAGCTTCCGCTATCGGCGTAGAGGTGATACGGATTCTGGATGTTGTCCGTACCTCCATCTCCGAAATCCCAATCCCACATCACGATGGAATCGTTGGGAGATGTGGTTGAATTGTCATTGAACTGAATGGGAACACCCACACATGCTGAATCCACGGTTGATGTGAAATCTGCAGAAACAGTTCCGAAATTGATGGTTTCATAGGCAGTATCCGCACAAGCTGTTCCGGGTTGAATGATCAGTCGGGCTGTGTATGGACCCAGGCCGGGATAGGTGTAAGCCGGCGGGTTCCGAACAGATGAAACATCTGTGGTGGATGTCGGGTCTCCGAAATCCCATTGATATCCCTGTGCAAATGTATCGCTGAGGTTGATGAGGGTAACGGGTTGAGAAGAACATGGGTCAACCGGGCCGATATCGGCTTTCGCCAGCGGTGGACAATCGACTACATTGAACTGAAAATCGCGAACGATGTAACCGAGCCTGACCCCGTTGCGGTATTCGGTACATTTTACACCAACCACGTATTGACCTGCATCGGGCGGGATGCCATCCAGAAATCCGTTGGCATCAATGGTTAATCCACCTCCACCCATCGGGTTGCTGGCATTATAGCCGCCGCTCCACGTAACCGAATTGAAGGACGCAGTTGTGCCGGAAATGGTCGGATAGTTTTGCGGACAATCAGGACCAGCCACCTGTTGCGGTGTATTGGCACATCCAAGGTAAGGTGAGTAAAAACTGTACACCAGAGAGTCTCCATCCTTGTCACTGGCAAGGTGCGGAAACTGGATGGGTTCATTCCGGCAGACAAAGATCGGGGGGAAATTCACGAACTGCGGACTGCTATTGGTCAGGATCGACGCATTGTTCGGTATGTATGTGTAAAAGGTTTCCCCCGCCTGATCGGGATTATTAATGTTATTAATCGAAGCGTTCCGGCAACAACGCTGGTAAAAAATATGATACCCACCCGTTCTCGGTGGCAGGTTGTTCACCACTTTGGTGTAAATCCCTTCCTCCACGCAGAGATTGGGTTTGGTCACGCAGGTATCCACAAACGGATCCAGCACCGTAGCTGATACAAACGGGATGCTGATGTTCATTACATCGCCCCCGGAAGAATTGAGCACCTCCACAATGGCCGGGTCATCAAAGGCCGCCTGACCTGCCAAACAATCGCGATACAATTTCAGGGTAATGCGGTAAGATGATCCCCCCAAATGCTCATATGTCAACGATCCGCCAACAATGTGAGTCGCAAATACCCCCGCAGGGATAATCAAGATTAACAATCCCAGAATTAATTTTCGCATAACCTTTTTGGTACGTCCGCTGTAAATATTGATGCAAATTAGAAAAAAACCAAATATAAAGATAGTGATTTTTACTTCGGTTTCATTACTTTTGGTAAATTGTAGGTACCGTGTTTACTATACTTTCTCGTATTACAAAACTTACTAATTAACACTTCTTTGCTGAAAACCATGAGCCTATTCAGACTCCTCCTTACGTTAGTTTTGTCAATTGTGTTCGGTTCTGTTGCCATTTCGCAAACCGAATTGAAGTGGGCCACACGCTATGCCGGCTCAGGAGCTGCGGTGGATCGCGCCGCAGACATGGTCATTGATGCCAGCGGCAATGTGTACGTAACAGGTACGGCCACGGGTTCGGGTTCGCCTAGCAGCTTGGACTACCTGACGGTCAAGTACAACAATGCGGGTGTACAACAATGGGCCAAGTACTACAACGGCAGTGGGAATGGTCTTGACGAAGCCAGATCGATTGCAGTGGATGCCAGCGGCAATGTCTATGTGACCGGAATGAGTTATGGCTCAGGCACAGATTATGACATCGTAACCATTAAGTACAACAGCGCCGGCACCCAGCAATGGTCGGCCCGCTACAACACAATCTCTGCCAATTTGAAGGATGAAGGGTACGATGTGAAAGTGGATGGAAGCGGAAATGTTTACGTAACAGGCGCAGCCGTTCCATTTGCCCAAACAGAGACCGATGTTGTCACCATCAAATACAACAGTTCAGGAACACAGCAATGGGCCACCACCTACGATGGCAATGGCAACGGAACCGGGGATGACGGCGGTTATGCGCTCGCCCTGGATGCAAGCGGTAATGTGTATGTAACCGGATTCAGTTACTGGAACGGTGCACAAGACTACAATGTGGTTACCCTCAAGTACAACAGTTCCGGTGCTCAGCAGTGGGCCTCGCAATACAACGGACCGGGCAGCGCCTACGACGCCGGTTTCGCCATCACCCTGGATGGAAGCAACAATGTGTACGTGGCGGCTCAGGCCCTGAAAGACGGTGTGATCAATTTCGATATCACCACCATCAAATACAACAATGCAGGCACCCAACAATGGGTGAAGCAGTTCGGCGGTGATGCTTCCGACATTGACAAACCCAATGACATCAAGGTGGATGCCAGCAACAACGTCTACGTAGTAGGAAAAGCGATCGGTACAGGTACCGGGGAAGATTACGCCACACTGAAGTACACCTCCGCAGGTACCCTGAGCTGGAGCTCCATCTACAATGGCAGCGGCAACGGTTACGATGAAGCAAAGATGTTACAGATCGATCCGAATGACGGAACCGTATATGTGACAGGTTACAGCAACAACGGTGCTTCTTCTGCAGATTATGTTACCTTGAAATATGATAATACCGACGGTAAGCAGCTCTGGAAAGTGGCCTATAACGGCCCTGACAATCTCTCCGACCAAGCTGTGGCACTTGCTGTGGACAATACCTACAACGTGTACGTTTCCGGATATAGTTTCGGCACCAACACGACCACCAAAGAAGATTACGCCACGCTGAAATATTGCCAGTACAGCAGCAACATTTCAGGAAACGATACCATTTGTGCCGGTGACACCACCCAACTGAGTGCTTCCGGAGGAACAACCTATAGCTGGAGTCCGAGCACCGGGCTGAGCGACCCAAACATCGCCAACCCCAAAGCGTTCCCCAGCGTGACCACCACCTATGTGCTCACCGCTTCCAACAGCTACAATTGCACGGACATCGATTCCGTAACCATTTACGTAAACCCACTGCCCCAACCTACCATTACAGCCAGTGGCGACAGCAGCCTTTGCCAGGGTGAGCAACTCACACTAAGCACACAAAGCTTCGCATCTTACCTGTGGAGTTCCGGGAACACCACGTCATCCATTATCTCTGATACCACAGGGACCTTTACTGTGACCGTGGTTGATACCAACGGATGCACCAATACTTCCGCATCCTACAGCATGATCGTTCATCCGCTGCCGACGGTAAGCGCAGGTACCGATACCTCCCTCTGTATCGGCGATACCATTCAGTTGAATGCATCGGGGGCCACGAATTACGCATGGACACCTTCCACGGGTTTGAGCAGCACCACCATTGCAAACCCGTTGGCACATCCTGTCAGCACCATCAAGTATTATCTGACCGGCACCGATTCGGTTACCACATGTTTAAGCAAAGACACGATTATGGTAACCGTAAATGCACTGCCGGTGATCACCGCCAGCAACGACACCAGCATTTGTCCGGGTGATACCGCCCAGTTACACGCCACCGGCGGTACCCAATACCTGTGGACACCTTCAGGAACCTTAGATGACAACACCAGCTCCGATCCCAAGGCCGGGCCTGCGGCAACAACCACGTACTACCTGACCGTTACCGACAACAACCAGTGTTCGCGTACAGAGAACGTGAAAGTAACCGTGTATCAAAAACCGGCACCGGTGATTTCACCCGCAGGTCCCATCGACAAATGCGAAGGAGAAAGCGTAACCCTTACATGCAACACATTCCCCAATTATCTTTGGAGCAACGGATCCACGTCCAAATCCATTACAACCGACAGCTCCGGCACATACAATGTAACCGTTACCGATAGCAAAACCTGCTCGAATACTTCCTCGAACGTGGTTGTAACCATCCACCCCTTACCGGTTGTGGATGCAGGCATGAACGATACCATTTGCAAAGGTGACAGCATTCAACTGAATGCCACCGGTGCCGACAGTTACTCCTGGTCGCCCGGCACAGGACTGAGCAGCACCAAAATCAGCAACCCGAAAACCAGCCCGCCCAGCACCATCACCTACACGGTCACCGGTTCCGTTATGTTCGGTAGCCTGACATGCAAGAATACCGATCAGGTTTCGGTGAAAGTGAATAACCTGCCGACTGTTGCAACAAGCAATGACACGGCGGTCTGCCTGGGAGAATCCGCCAACCTGAATGCTTCGGGTGGAGTCAATTTCTCCTGGTCGCCAACCGGTTCCCTTGACAATCCCAATATCAGCAACCCGGTTGCCACACCCACCGCTACCACCACCTACACGGTGACAGTGCAAGACACAAATTCATGTGCGAATACCGGAACCGTAAAAGTGACCATTTACCCGCTGCCGACCCTTAATGTGGGTTCGGATATCGACTTTTGTGAGGGTGATTCCGCTAAGCTGACCGTAACCAACGGTGCATCATATCTATGGAGTACTGGTGCAACCACGCAATCCATTACGGTAAAAACAACCGGCACATACAGTGTAACGGTTACCGATAACCACAGCTGCAGCAACTCCGCTTCGGTGAATGTTACCGTACACCCGAACCCGGTGGCCGATGCCGGTACGGACCAGAAAATCTGCCGTGGAACCAGCACACAACTCACTGCCACGGGAGGAGATCAGTACCTGTGGTATCCTTCCGATGTGTTGGATAATGCCAATATTGCCAGCCCAACAGCAACACCCACGAAAGCAATCACCCTTTTTATCGTTACCGTCACAAACTCAACAACCGGATGCAGCAGCACCGATACCGTGAGCATCACAGCCAATACCCTTACGGGTGCAGATGCCGGACCGAATAAAAGCATTTGCCCGGGAGACAGTACACAGCTGAATGCATCAGGTGGAGACGTGTATTCCTGGACACCGGTTGCCGGATTGGATGATCCCAACGCCTCAAACCCAAAGGCATCACCTGCAAGCACCACCTGGTACTATGTATTGGTAACCAACAGCACCACGGCAGGATGTAAAACCGATTCAGCAAAGATCACCGTGTATCCCACGCCATCCATAGATGCCGGTTCTACTACAACGGTTATCAAGGGAGACAGCACCCAACTGCAACTGATGGGTGATCTGACTGGAGCCACCATTCTCTGGACACCCTCCACATGGTTGAGTGCAGTGGACATTGCAGACCCCTGGTCGAAACCAACCGAAACCATTACCTACCATGTTAGCGTAATAAGTGCAAATGGATGTCCGGCATCTGACAGCGTGACCATCGAGATCACGATTCCGAAACTTGTGCCGGAGGGAATTTCACCCAACCAGGATGGCAAGAATGACACATGGAAACTTGATTTCGTACAAACCCTTTACCCCAATGCAATTGTCGAAGTATACGACAGATGGGGACTCCGTGTCTTCTATTCCAAAGGATACCCCAAAGAATGGGACGGCACTTATGAAGAAAAACCCCTGCCGAGCGGCACATATTACTATATCATCAATCTTGGAGATGGTTCAGAACCCATGACCGGACCGCTCACCATCATTAGATAGAGACAGCAAAGTATGAAGGCACTTAGATATTTGATACCGGCGGTGGTGGCATTTGGTTTGGCCGTCCCGGCTACAGCACAGCAATTGGGAAGCTACACCCAATACATGCTCAATCCTTACTCCATCAACCCAGGCGCAGCCGGATCCAAAGATTATTACCAACTCAGGCTGCATTACCGCAATCAATGGGTGGGTATCACCGACTCCCCGAAAACATATTCATTAAGCTATTTCGGGAGAAAGCCAAAAAATGAAAGGACCGGCCTGGGTGTAACCGTGTTCAGCGATAAAACAGGCCCCAGCAGCCGAACCGGATTTCAAGGCACGTATACCCACCACCTCAAACTGGGTGAGAACCTGAAGCTCGGACTCGGACTCGGACTTGGCATGGTGAACTACAGCATCAACACCGGCGATATCTACGTGAAGGACAAGGACGACCTGGTCTTTACCAACGGCAAACTCACAACCACTCAACCCGACGGGTCTTTCGGTGCATACATGTACAGCCAGAAATTCTACCTGGGCTTTTCCGTACAACAACTGCTGGCAAGTAAACTCAACTGGGCCTATACCAACAGCAAAATGGCGGGTCACCAATTCATCATGGCCGGTTATAAGTTCAAGGTGAAGGATAAAATGATTATCGAGCCCTCCGTACTTGTGCGTCACGTGAAGCCGGTACCCATGCAGTTGGATATGGGCATCACCTTCGACTACATGGACCGTGTGAAGTTCGGCGCCCAATACAGAACCAAAGATGCGGTTGCCATTATCGTCGGATACAACCTGAAACGCAAATTGTATTTCGGGTATTCATACGACATGATCAACTCGGCACTGAAGTCGTATACCTCAGGCACCCATGAGATCATGCTCAGCTATCGGCTGGTTAAGATTGAAGAGGAAGAGTCGCAAATGACCTATTAGCGAAACAACCTGTTTCAGTTCTATTTTTTCCCGTAACTTTGCGCTCCTGCAGCGTTTTCTGCAGGGACAACCAAACAGCCTAGTACGTGCGTGATCCGCACACCTTATTTCTATAATACATGAGCAAGAGCCCTGCCACCGAACTTGAAAGGGTTGTCATTCGCTTCGCGGGTGATTCAGGCGATGGAATGCAACTCACCGGTTCCCAGTTTTCATTCACCTCTGCGCTGATCGGGAACGACCTGGCCACATTCCCCGACTTTCCAGCGGAAATCCGCGCTCCACAGGGAACCGTGGAAGGCGTATCCGGCTTTCAGGTACAGATCGGTAAGGTGGATGTACTCACCCCGGGAGATGAAGCGGATGTACTCGTAGCCATGAACCCGGCTGCCCTGAAATCAAACCTCAAATGGGTGCGCAAAGGCGGTAACATCATCGTGGATGTAGATGCCTTTGAAACACGCAACATCGAGAAAGCCGGTTTTAAGGAAAACCCCCTCACCGGTACCCTCCTCAGTGAATATCACGTGATTGAAGCCCCCATCACCACCCTCACCAAAAGCGCCCTGGAAGGAGCCGGTCTCGACAACAAGAGCGTGGTAAGATGTAAGAACATGTTTGCCCTGGGCATCATGTACTGGCTGTTCAGCCGGTCCATGGACCAGACCATCCACTTCCTGGAAACCAAGTTCAAAAAGAAACCCGAACTCGCCGAAGCCAACGTGAAAGTGCTTCGCGCAGGTTACTATTATGCCGAAACGGTGGAAGCACTCGCCTCCACCTTCGATGTACCCTCAGCTGAAATCGAACCCGGCATCTACCGGCACATTTCCGGAAATACCGCTACGGCTTGGGGACTGATGGCCGCTGCCGAGAAAATGAACCGGCAGTTGTTCCTCGGTTCTTACCCTATCACACCCGCTTCGGATATCCTCCATGAATTGGCCAAGCACAAACAACTGAACGTGCTGACCGTGCAGGCCGAAGACGAAATCGCCGCCGTATGTTCGGCCATCGGAGCCACTTATGCAGGCAGCATCGGCGTAACCACCTCCGCAGGCCCGGGCATCGCCCTGAAAGGCGAAGCCATCGGTCTGGCAGGTATCACCGAACTGCCCCTGGTAGTTGTGGATGTACAACGCGGTGGCCCTTCTACCGGACTTCCGACCAAAACCGAACAAGCCGACCTGAACATGGCCCTTTACGGCCGCAACAGCGACAACCCCATCATTATCGTGGCTCCGTGCACACCATCCGATTGCTTCACTATGGGATATGAAGCCGTTCGCCTGGCACACGAGCATGCCACACCCGCCATGATCCTGTCCGACGGCTACCTCGCCAACGGATCCGAACCCTGGAAGTTCCCTGCCATGAAAGACCTGGCAGACATCACTCCCATGGTGGCAAAAGACAACGGAGGCGAATACCTACCCTACCTGCGTGACCCCGAAAAGCTGGCCCGGTACCTGGCATTCCCCGGTACACCCGGCATGGAACACCGCATCGGCGGACTCGAAAAACAAGACGTGACCGGTCATGTATCATACGATCCGGAAAACCACGAGAAAATGGTGAAGCTGCGTTGCGAGAAGGTAGCACGCGTAGCCAATTACATTCCGTTGCAGGAAGTGAGCGGCGCCGACAAGGGCGATGTGCTGGTGGTCGGATGGGGTGGAACATACGGCTCCCTCCAAACCGCCGTGGAAAGATTGCAGGCCGCAGGCAAGTCGGTCAGTCATACCCATTTCAGATACATCAACCCGCTTCCACGCAATACCAAAGAGATACTGGGTGCTTTCAAATCCATCCTGGTATGCGAACTCAACATGGGGCAATTCGCCAATTACCTGCGCACCCTTTTCCCGGAACTTCCGGTGAGAAGCTATACCAAAATCCAGGGCCTCCCCTTCACCGTTTCCGAAGTACAGGGAGCCATCGAACAAGAGTTATCACGCTAAGCATACATCCATGCCAGACCCGATCGTAGATACCCCCGTAACCCTCACCAAGAAGGATTTTGCCAGTGACCAGTTGGTAAGATGGTGCCCCGGTTGCGGCGACTATGCCATCCTATCAGCGGTGCAGGCCGCCCTGCCCGAACTGGGACAGAAAAAGGAAGATCTCGTTTTCGTTTCAGGTATCGGTTGCTCTTCGCGATTCCCATACTACATGAGCACATATGGGTTTCACAGCATCCACGGCCGTGCACCCGCCATCGCCATGGGCGTGAAACTCGCCAATCCGGAACTCTCCGTTTGGGAGATCACCGGCGACGGTGATGCCATGGCCATCGGCGGCAACCATTTCATCCATGCCCTGCGCCGCAACATCGACATCAACATCCTGCTCTTTAACAACGAAATTTACGGTCTCACAAAAGGACAGTATAGTCCGACCTCACAAACCGGGCTCGTCACCAAATCAACCCCGTACGGCGCGGTGGAAACGCCTTTTCTTGTTGGTGAATTGGCCCTCGGCGCCAAAGCGAGCTTCTTTGCCCGCACCATTGACACCAACCCCAAGCTGATGACGAAGATCTTCGTGGAGTCGGCCAGGTTCAAGGGCACTTCGCTCATTGAGATCCTGCAAAACTGCGTGATCTTCAACGACAAGGTGCATGGCCTCATCACCAACCGCGAAACAGCCGACGACATGCAGCTGCACCTGGAACATGGACAACCCATGATCTTCGGAAAAGACAAGAACAAAGGCATCCGCCTGAACGGACTGAAACTTGAAGTGGTGACCATCGGCGAGAACGGCATCACGGAAAATGATATCCTTGTACACGACGCGAAAGAAGCCGATCCCACCCTGCACCTGATGCTCGTTCGCATGGCGCCCCCGGTATTCCCGATGGCGCTGGGCATCATACGCGCGGTGGAAACCACCACTTTCGGAGAACGCCTGCAAATACAGAAAGAAGAAGCCGTGAAGAAAGCGAAGATCCGCAACATGGATGAGCTCCTCAACAGCGGCGAGACCTGGGAGATTAAGTAACACACAACGTTACTTTTTTGCATGCCCGCGGTGTTTCCGGACACCGCCGAATTTTTTCTTTACTTGCAGTCATGGACAACCCCACCCATCAACCCCTTCACTGCGTAGCCATCGTAGGTGGTGCCGTATCCGGCGCAGAAGCAGCTCATCAACTTTCACAACGCGGTATTGAGGTGGTGGTGTTTGACCAGGCCACACTGCCCTACGGTAAAATCGAAGACGGACTTCCGAAGTGGCATGTGAAGTTGCGCGACAAGGAAGAGGCGGCCATCAACGAAAAGATCGGCCACCCCCTGGTGCGCTTCGTGCCCAACACAAGGCTCGGACAAGACATCGGCTTC
This sequence comes from Flavobacteriales bacterium, assembly GCA_020635855.1. Taxonomy (NCBI): domain Bacteria; kingdom Pseudomonadati; phylum Bacteroidota; class Flavobacteriia; order Flavobacteriales; species Flavobacteriales bacterium. The sequence continues at coordinate 300,479 of JACJYZ010000004.1, forward strand.
ACAGACCTGGTACAAAACTGGGGCTTCAGCGCCGTGCTGCTTGCCAACGGCGCCTGGAAAGACCGCCCCCTCCAGATCCCCGGCATCGAACGTTTCGACGGTACCGGTCTCTACTACCAGAACGCACTCAGCCATTGGTTCAACCACTACCATGAGCCGGGCTACAACGGCAAAACGTTTGAGATCCGCGACAACGCCGTGATCATCGGTGGCGGACTCGCCAGCATCGATATGGCCAAGCTGGTGATGATGGAACTGGTACAGAAAGCCCTTGCCGAACGTTCCATCAAAACCGATACACTGGAACTGGAACGCGGCATCGACAAGGTGCTGGAAAAACATGACCTGAAGTTCGAAGACCTCGGCCTGAAAGGTTGCACCCTCTTCTACAGGAGGCGCAAAATAGACATGCCGCTCACACCCTCTCCTACCGATACCCCGGAACAACTGGAGAAAGCGCAGTCGGTAAGGGTGAAGGTCCTGGAAAATGCACGCAGCAAGTTTTTCTTTCATTTCAGGGAATGTTGTGTTCCGGTTGGATTAACGGAAGACAACGGACACCTCACCGGCATCGTCTTCCGCGAAACAAAACCAGACGGCGACCGCGTGGTGGAGTTAGAAGGATCCGATTTTACTTTCCCTACCTCACTCGTGATCTCTTCCATCGGCAGCATCCCCGAGCCGATTCCGGGTGTGCCCATGGACGGACAAACCTATCGCATCGCCGACCCGCAGTGCTGCCGCATCGACGGCTTTGAGCACGTGTTCGCTCTGGGTAATGCGGTCACAGGTCGCGGCAACATCAAGGAATCTTTCCAGCATGGGCGCCAGATCAGCCTGCGCGTGATGGACGATTTCCTCGCAGGGTCATCCGACGACTACGAAGATGTGTTCCGCATCAAATCCAACCAGGCCAACATCGGTGTGGACCACCTGATCTCTTTTCTGGATACATCCACCGCCATCTCCCCGGAAGCCTACCAGGCACTTTCCGAAAAGGTGAAAGTCCGCCAGCAAAGTGTAGGCTATCACGGCAACTACAACCAATGGGTGGAAGAACACCTGCCTGTACGTTTGGAAAAACTGACGGGGCACGAATAGATCTCAGCCGGTCAGGTGGCTTTCAGCCCATCCCTTTAACACGTCCGCATCCACTTTGTGCGCCCCCGAAAACCGGTGCAGGCGATAGGGAATCTCATGGGTTTCAAAGAAACGCTGTTGTTGTTCAATGGCACTTTCCGGAAAGAAGGGATCCTCATCACCCACGAAAAAATGCGGCCGCAGGCGATCCAGCAGCTCCCTGCTTTCCTCCATGGGCAGGTCCGGTGGAAACACACCGGCCCATAACAGCAGATGGTCGATAGGGCTGGATTGGTTAGCCAGCCAGCGGCAAACCGTTGACGCTCCCTGCGAGAAGCCCAGCGCCACCACTTGTGTATCCGGCTGCACCTGCGCCATCACATGTGCGTAGATGCTGTTCAACAGATGTACATAGTTGGCAATGTCGGTGAGGCGATCTTCACGCGTCATCCAGGAAGCCACCACATTTCCGTCGAACCCCTTGCGGTAAAACCGGTGCAGTCCCTCAGGCGCCACAATCAAGCGATGCGGTGCCTGCAAGGGTTCGAACCAGGCAAGAAAATCCGGGGCCAGCTGTGCATATCCGTGCAGCACGAACCACGCTTCGCGTGCCGCCGCGGGATCACCCAGGGTGAAGTACCGGGCGGAGATCTCTACCGGGATGTGTTGTTGTTGCATCAGCTGGTGTGATCAAGCACGCACACCCATTGTCCGTTGATCTTTTTCCAGATCAATACGAATGCACCGCCGGGTGTGTCTTTTTCGCGTTGCAGTTTCCACAGGCCCAGTACCATTGCCTGATCGGTACCGGCGGGTTCAACCGAGAGGATGGTGAAGGCGAGCTGACCCATGGCGGCCTTGTCGGGATAGTGTTCCTTGTACCTTTTCAGGGTGGGTGCATATCCGTACCGGATGCCTTCCTTGCCGAGAAAGCGCAGGCTGTCGGATTCCCAATAGCCGTTCATGAAGCTGTCCATATCACCCCGGTTCCATGCGGCTTGCTGGCGACCCATGATGGCGCGGATGGAATCCGCATCAGCCTTGGGAACGGTTTGGGCGAAAATGGAAGAAGAGATGAACAGCAGGAATAAAATGCGAAACATGATGTTGGAATTGGTGAGGAATAAAGATACCCAAGTTTGTGGTTTGTGGTTTGTGGTTAGGTCAGCGCTCAAATTGGCAGGTCATTTCAACTTCAGAAATTCTCTCCCCTCAACAAACAAATCGGAATTGAGCAGGGTTTTTAGTTCCCTTCGCGTGGGTTTGACACGATACGAGACCACCTCCTGATCTTCATCCCGGATCTCTTCCACCGGCATCATGGTTTTCAGCTTTTCCATTTCTTCCTCACCTCCGGTCACCGAACGCAGTGACAGTTTTCCGTGCTTGTCAAACTCCAGTAATTGCACGCCCCAATCATTGCCATCGGTTCTTTTATTCAGGAAATATCTTCTCCTGAAGTACCTCAACCTTTGGTCGTCTGAAGAAACCTCAAAGAGCGTATCGGAAAAATCGACGTGAACAATGACAGAGTCTTGTTCAAAGTGTACGGGATAACCACGCTCGCTCCCATTTTTGTAAATCATTCCATCCTTTACTTGCACGCCTTTCATTGTATCCAATTCCAATCGGGATAGTTTGGAAATCAAGTGCCACGATTGCACCACATGCGTTTCATCTATGGTGAGTAGTGAACTGTCGCCCGGACAGAGATAGTTTCCCTGAAATCGTTTTTTGAATCTGAACATATCCTTCACTCCGGCCGGCTGGGGTTCCTCGAAATTGAGTACCGGCTCGCACGCGGAAAGAATCAACAAAAGAGGTATCAGATATTTCAGGTGCATAAGGAAGTGTTTGTCGTTTCTGGTTTGTGGTGGGCGGCTGTTATTTTGGGCTGGCCAGGTGTGAATTGGAAATCAGCGACACAGGCGTATATAAAAGATTCGTAAATTTAGTTCACGTGATCAAAGGTAGTATCTAACTCAATGCCCAATGAAGTACATGATGTTTATTCGAGTTGGCAAGAATAGTCATATTGATGCCCTTCAGCGTAAAGGAGAAATTTATTGCAATACAACTAAGTTCTTTAGGAATCTGGAAGAAAAAGAAACGGTACAAGGTGATACTAACGAAAACAGATCGATTATAAAGCAAGTTAGTAATGTTGAGATCCTAATAGATGGAAAACCAATTGCCAAAGCCCATTCTGCGCAATTGTATGCTGATCACCCCAACAGCGATGGAAACATTTACTGTTTGTATGGAGTAAATTCCAATCAAGCGGACACCGCGATGACAGGGCGCCAAAAGATTTCTATTGATCCAAGAGTGATGAATTTTGGCACAAGTGCGTTGTTAATATACAACCCACAAGAATTTAAATTTCGGATAGAAAGCACTCTTAATAGTTTATCCAAGGAATTTCATTTTTCATCCGTGAAATACTATGACCCAAAATCCTATGAGGGTGGGCTGGGGCCTTTCTGCAAATCAGAGGACTATAAATACCAACAGGAAGTGCGATTGTGGATTCCAAGTGATATGGATCAACCATTCAAATTTTCAATTGGTGATATTTCTGACATTAGCTATAAGTTTCCGATAGCTGACCTAGATAAAATAGGGGTTGAACATATATCGATTTGAATCGCACGCCTTATACCAACCCGCTATTCTTATTGCAAATCCATTCATGATTACCCCAACTATCTTCCGACAATCTGCAATCCATGAATATATGCAAAGTGGCGCACGTTCAATGTTGCCAGTTTGAGTCCGTGCAAAAGGGTGGTGGCGCCGATAAACAAGTCCGGTATATCCAACTGTCTGCGATCCTGCTTCAATTGCGTAAACACCTTAACAGCAGTTTTACTGGTCGCATGATCGAAAGGCAGTACGGATATTGTTTTGAAAAATCTTTCCCAATACACCTGCTGTTCGTCAGAACTACCCACATATATCTCATATGCTGTAACAGCAGATACGGCAAACTGGTGGTACGTTCCGGTCAACTCATATAAAAGCGACCTGGCTTTGTTCTTCTTTCGATAGAAGTCGATCAGAACCGATGTATCCAGGCAGATTACTTCCGACGCCATCGGGCAAACCTTTTCCTGCTTTCAAGAAAAGTCCTGTGCTGATCATCGGTCATGACAGGTGCTTCTAACAACATTTGCCTGAAGTCCGCTATCCCGATTACAGGTATTTCCAGCTCTGCTTTCAACCTTGCACGTTGACTGGCCGGCAATTGTCTGATCAATTTGATTATCCGACGGTATTTTATTTCCGCTTTCATAAGCAACAACAATTTACGAAAAAAATGCTTGTGTGCTCTGCAGAGAGCGAGACAAAGGTCCGGATAGATTGTGGAATGCCAGGCGAATGTGCGGTTGTTTCTTTCACAAGTAAGACACATCATTCTTTTATCCTGAAAACGGCACGGATTACAAATCCCCGCCAACATACTTACGCCTGACCCAACCGCAAACCACAAACTACAAGCCCTCAATCATCCTTACCAACATCCTCAGTTCCGCTTCGGTTTTTGCATCTATCATCTCCCCCTCTTCCCCTACCTTTCCTTTCACACCTTTGATTAGCAGACATGTTTCTTCATGCACGATCGCCTGAACGGTTTGCATGATCAGCTTCAGTTCTTCGTGTGCTTTTTCTCCGCTGGCCGAAGCCGTGATGATGCCCACCGGCTTATCCGAGAAAACGGTTGTGGACACGCACCATTCGATGGCGTTCTTAAGCCGCGCCGGAATGCTGAACACATATTCGGGTGTGCAGATGATGACAGCATCCGCCTGCAGGATCTTTTCCCGGAAGTCCACCACCGCTGCAGGAACATTGGTATCGGTACGCTCGGTTTCGAAGTGCGGCAAAACCGACAGATCCTCGATGATGGACAGCTTGAACTTCCCTTCACCCAACCCTGCGATGTACTTCAGAATGGACAGGTTGGATGAATGCCGGCTGGCACTGCCATTAATGGCAAGGATGTTTTTGATTGAAGACATCCGGTAAAGATAGCAGCGTAGGACTAAAAAGGCACGGATGACAAATCCGCGCCAGCAGGTGCAACTCCTAATTTCTAATTCCTAACTTCTAATTAATAGTCAAGCAACTCCCCCATCGCTGCTGCCACCTTACTGGCGGATGGCAGCATCGTGGCTTCCAGGATGGAATTAAGGGGAATGGCAGGAAGGTTTTCTGAACCCACGATTCTCACCGGTGCATCGAGGTTACGGAAGCAATCCTGCTGGATCTGTCCGGCCAGCGCCTGCGCGAATGTATTGTTCACCGCTTCTTCGGTGATCACCATGCAGCGACCGTGTTTGCGGATGGCGGCATACACCGTGTCTTTGTCCCACGGATTAAGTGTGCGCAGGTCGATGATCTCCACACGACCTGGATACGCTTTGGCCGCGGCTTTCGCCCAGTACACGCCCATGCCGTAGCACACCACCACCATGCTTTCACCGGCGAGGATGGATTCGGGGGATGCTTCCCGCACGATGCGCGCCTTGCCGAAAGGAATGATATAGTCTTCGTCGGGTTCAACGGTTTTGGCGTCTTCGGTGCCTTTGATCTTGGACCAGTACAGTCCTTTGTGCTCGAAGATCACCACCGGGTTGGGGTCATAGAATGCTGCTTTCATCAGACCCTTGAGGTCGGCACCGGTCGACGGGTATGCTACCTTCACCCCCTTGATGTTGAGCACTACACTTTCTACGCTTGAGGAGTGGTACGGACCACCGCTGCCGTATGCACCGATGGGCACGCGCAGCACCATGCTCACCGGCCACTTGCCGTCGGAGAGGTAATAGCTGCGGCTCACCTCTGTGAACAGCTGGTTCAGTCCGGGCCAGATGTAATCGGCGAACTGCACTTCCACGATGGGTTTGAGTCCGACCGCCGACATGCCTACCGTGCTGCCGATGATGAAAGCTTCCTGGATGGGTGTATTGAACACGCGGTTCTTACCGAATTTGCCGGCCAGCGTTGCGGCTTCGCGGAACACACCGCCGAGCCGTTTGCCCACATCCTGGCCATACAACAAACACTCTTTGTGTTTTTCCATCAGCTCACGAATGGCAAACAGTGCGCTGTCTACCATCACCGTCTTTTCTTTACCCTTCGGAGAGCGTTCGCCTTTCTCTTCGGTTACGGGGGTGGGTGCAAACACATGTTTGAAGAGATCTTCAGGATGCGGGTCTTCGGCATTGGATGCCTGGTCATAATCGGCCTGCACCTGGTTTTGCACCTTGAGGGCGATGGCGTCGAGGGTGTCTTCCGAAATGCCGGCATCCATGAGTTGCTGACGAAAACGGGGATACGGGTCGCGTTCTTTGTGATCCGGCAGGTCGTCGCGGTACCACTCCATGCGCACGCCGGATGTGTGGTGGTTGAGCAGCGGCACCTTGGCATGCACGAGAAACGGGCGGCGTTCTTTGCGGATGAGCGAGATCACTTCCTGCAGAGTTTGGTAGGATGTGAAGAAGTCGGCCCCGTCTATTTTGCGACTTTCAATACCATGAAATCCGCGGATGTATTCTGAGGCATCCTGGGCGCGGGTTTCTTCAGCGCTGGCGGAGATGTCCCACTCATTGTCCTGCACAAGATAGAGGATGGGAAACTGGTGAAGGGCAGCCATCTGGAAGGCTTCCGCCACTTCTCCTTCGGTGATGGAAGCATCTCCGAAAGAACACAGCACCACCGGGTTTTCACCACCGAAGTCTTTTGCTATGCCTTCCTTCTCCTTATACTGGATACCCATGGCCACACCGGTGGTAGGGATCGCCTGCATACCGGTAGCTGAGGACTGGTGTGGGATCTTGGGTTTATCGGGATCGTTCAGACTGGGGTGACTGTAATACGTGCGACCACCTGAGAACGGGTCGTCGCGTTTGGCCAGCAGTTGCAACATCAATTCATACGGCTTCATGCCGATGGCCAGCAACATGGCATCATCGCGGTAGTAGGCGGAAAGATAGTCCTGGGGTTTCAGCAGAAGGCCTGCCGCAATCTGAATGGCCTCATGTCCCTTGGCTGTGGCATGCACATACTTGGATGTGACAGCGGCATTCTTCTCATACAGGGCCGCCATCGCCCTGGCCGTAGCCATGTGTTCCCAGGCCTGCAAAAGCACATGCTCAGAAGGACCCTGGGGCATTTTGCCACCAGCGCCTTTGGATCCCTTCTGACCATGTGAGGTCTCACTCATTGATGTTGCAGTTCGAACAACCAAAACACACTTGCTTTACGTTGTTACAAATATACTGTATTTTACGCTATATTCAGTATAATGTTGCTTGATTTAATTAAATCAAGAATATAATACTGAATTTTGATGTGTAAGGGATATAATTATAGCATCCATCCATGCGCAGATGCAAAACCCTTATCGGGCGCCTTCCTTGAACTGGCGAATGGCGTTTGAGGTAAAATCGGAGAGGACGAGCTGACCGCTCATGGCGGCACGTTCTTCCAGGAGCTGGTCCCAATGGTCGGTGCCGGTCCACATGGCTTTTTTGAGGAGGGCCATGGCTTCCGGACTGCTGGTGGACAGCCGGCCGGCCAAGGTTTGAACGGCGGCGTCGAGTTCGATGAAGTTGGCGAAGATATCTATGTAAAGACCTTTCTCCTTTGCCCAGACAGCATCCCGCCATTGGGTGGCATTGATAGCCAGATCGGAAAAGGCAGACAAACCCATCTTGCGTTCAACGGCCGGCCCTACCACGAATGGTCCGATGCCGATGGCAAGTTCGCTCAGCTTCACGGAAGCGGAATCCATCGCCAGGCAGTAATCAACCGCCGAAGCCATGCCTACGCCGCCGCCCACGGCCTTGCCCTGCACCCTTCCGATGAGGAACTTGGGACATTTGCGTGCGGCATTGATCACGCGGGCAAACCCCATAAAGAAGGCTTTGCCGGTGTCGAAATCCTCAATCGACAACAGTTCATCAAAGGAAGCACCCGCGCAGAACGCTTTGTCTCCCTTGCTTTGGAGAATGATCACACGGGCTTCGTCATTGCCGCCCAGTTCTGTGATGGTATCGGCCAGTTGTTTCAGCACATGTCCCGGAAGGGAATTGCTTTTGGGGTGATGAAAGGTTACGGTAGCAATGCCCTTGTTAATGGCAACTTCCACGCCGCCTTCTTGCATAATGGTTGATTCCGACATCCGGTTCAGTTTTGATCCTTTTTCTTTACCATGGTGAGGATGGTGGCCAGTGCCACGGTTTCTCCCGTCTGGTCATACACATCCACCAAAAACTTCACGATGCCTTTGGCCACATCGTTCTCATCCTTCTTCTCCTGCTCGGTTTTTTCCTTCACGGTGAGGCGCACAAAAATGGTAGCGCCTGCATATACCGGTTTCAAAAACCTGCATTCGTCAATGCCGTAGTTCAACAGCACCGGGCCTTTCTTACCATCCACAAACAATCCCGCCGCCGCAGACAGGATAAAGTAACCGTGCGCCACACGCTCTTCGAAAATGGTTCCGTCAAGGGAAGTGGCATCGGTGTGGGCATAGAAATGATCCCAGCTCACGTTGGAAAAATTCACAATGTCGGCTTCGGTCACGGTGCGGCCCTGGGTGAACACTGTTTCGCCGATCTCCAGTTCTTCAAAATGTTTGCGGAACACGTGCACATCCTTCTCGGTTTGTTTGCCACCGGGTTGGTACACATGTGTCACTTCTGTCAAGGTAGTGGGAGAACCCTGGATCGCGGTTCGCTGCAGGTAGTGCATGACACCGCGCTTTCCGCCCATTTCTTCACCGCCGCCGGCACGTCCCGGGCCACCATGTACCAGCATGGGCATGGGAGATCCGTGGCCGGTGCTTTCCTTCGCACTGTCACGGTTCAGTACCAGGATGCGGCCATGGTAGGCTGCCGCACCCAATACAAAAGTGCGTGCGTGCTGGTCATTGGCCGTTACGATGGAACAGCAAAGAGAGCCTTTGCCGAGTTTGGACAGCTCGATGGCGTCATCGAGGTTTTCATAGGGGATGATGGTGCTGACCGGACCGAATGCCTCCACGAAATGCGGCTGCGTGTGCGTATGCGGATCTTCATTCAGCAGCAGGATCGGCGACATGAAGGCTCCCTTGCCGGCATCGGCACCGGTGACTTCCACCGCGTCGGGATTTCCGTAGACGATCTTCGCCCCCTTTTGCAGTTCGGCAAGTTTCTCTTTCACCTCCAGCAACTGGGCTTTTCCGGCGAGTGCGCCCATCCTCACACCTTCTACCTTCGGATCGCCGATCACGGTTTTGGCCAGGCGCTGACCCAGGGCAACCTGAACATCTTCAATAAGATTTTTTGGAACAAGCACCCGTCGGATGGCGGTACACTTTTGACCGCACTTGATGGTCATTTCCTTGTGTACCTCTTTGATGAAGAGATCGAACTCCTCATCGCCCGGTTTCACATCGGGCCCGAGCACCGAGGCATTCAGGCTGTCAGCTTCCATGTTGAAGGGCACTGATTCGGCGAGGATGCGGGGGTGGGATTTCAGCATCAGACCTGTGGTAGCGGAACCGGTGAACGTGACCACATCCTGAGAGATCACGTGATCAAGCAGATCACCGGCCGAACCACAGATGAGTTGAAGGGCGCCGGCGGGCAGGATCCCGCTGGCATGGATCTCTTGCACCACCGCCTCGGTCAGAAAAGAAGTTACCGTGGCGGGTTTTACAATGGCAGGCACGCCTGCGAGCAGGTTCACAGCAATCTTTTCGAGCATGCCCCACACCGGGAAATTAAATGCGTTGATATGAATCGCCACGCCTTCCTTGGGCACCATGATGTGATGCCCGATGAAAGAACCTCCTTTGGAAAGGGCGATGGGATCCCCATCCACATAATAGCTTTCATCGGGGAACTGACGGCGCAGGCTTGAGTATGCAAACAGGTTGCCGATGCCACCTTCAATATCAATCCAGCTGTCGGCCTTCGTGGCGCCGGTGCGGTAGCTGATCGCATAGAACTGATCCTTTTTGCCGTGCAAATGCATGGCCAGTGCCTTCAGCATCCGTCCACGTTCGTGGAAGGTCATTTTCCTCAACACGGGCCCACCGGTTTCGCGGGCATAGCTGGTCATTGCCGCAAAGTCGAGTCCTTTGGATGTGGCACTGGCAAACGCCTCTCCGGTGATGGCATCCACCAATTCAACCCCATTTCCCTCACCTTCCATCCATTGGCCTAATGCGAAGTTTTTAAGTTTCATATTCTGCTATTTTTAATTTTATCAGAATTAAATATTGACAAATATAGCATTTGTAAAATCATTGATCAACTCATTCTGGGAGTTGTTCCAGGAAAGTGAGGTATGTCTGGGTTCGTTGCCTTGCCATGAAATCGAAGGTAAGGTTGGCCGTTGACAGAATGATGAGACCCAGGCCTATGCCTGCCAGCCACGCGCGTTTGTGTCTTTGAAGAAAGAATAAACCCATGCCGGCCAGGAGCAGGAAGGCGTATGTGATGAGGTTCTTATTGACGGCACTGCTTTCCTCCTTGATCTTCGGCAATTCATCCTTTCTGAAACCGGTTGGATCGGTAGAGTAAAATTCAACTGCTTCACCCTTGATCTTGTCAGCGCCTTCGTGCTGATCTTTTCCGGTAATGAGTGCAGGCACCCCCAGAACGATCAGGGCTACCAGCATCCCCAGGAAGAATTTATTCCGGAGCTGGTACATGACAAACATGATGGGTATGATAACGGAAAGGGCACCCACCGCAACGCGGATCACACCGAATGTTTTCTGGGCGGTATAAAAATCAACAATAGGGTCTTGCATCATTGGAGATCGGTTTGGAGGAGGGTAAAGATAGAAAGTAAGGCATCCATTCGAAAGACTGACAAAACTCATGATCGGTGTTGACCGGCATCATGTTGCACTGCTGCTTGCTTTGCGTACTTGCAGGTATCAAAAAACATCATGCTATGACACCAAGAGAAGAAAAGAAGATGCAAGGCGGTGCGGTTACCGTGCTGATCTCAGGAGCCGCCGTTGTATATGCAGTGGCTTTTTCATTTGCCAATGATTTCGGTCGCACCATCCTGGCGGTGGCCTTGGCTGCAACGGTGGTATCGCTGGCCGGTATTTTCTACGGATTGAAGAAAGCGTAAGGAACGAAGTGCGGGAACATCAGGGTTGCTTCCGATGCTTGGTCCATGATTGGTAGTAGGCCTGCTGGGCAGCTTTGAATTTAGGCACATAGTCAAGGGGGTCGCAGGGAATCATGGTTTCATGACATGTTTGCGGAAGTCCTCGATAAAGTTTTGTGCCCTCGTCTTTCCACTTCATCATTTCCTCCGACAGTTCTTTGATCATGCGTGCCGGGTTGCCGGCATATAAAGATCTGGCTTCAACAAGGGTTCCTTCTTTTACAAAGGAAAGGGCACCGATGATGGCGTGTTCGCCAATCACCACCTGGTCCATGATCACAGCATTCATTCCGATCAAAACATGACAGCCAACCGTGGCACCGTGCACAATGGCACCATGCCCGATATGCGCACCTTCCATTAGGTGCACCTTTTCACCGGGGAACATGTGAAGTGTGCAACTTTCCTGCACGTTACACCCATCTTCAACAATAATCTCGCCCCAATCGCCGCGAAGGGCAGCACCGGGTCCGATATACACATCCTTTCCAATGGTCACATTGCCGATGACCGAGGCATTCGGGTGTACATATGCGCTGGGATGTACGGAAGGACGAAAACCGTTGAACTCAAAAAAATTCGCCATAACACCGATATTTTGAACGAACTTACAAAAAGACCGGCAATGGTGAACCAGGAATTCTGACCCCACCTATTGACAAATTACATGTATATACATATATTTGCATTGTCAACCTTGTTATAATGAAACTCGAGGACGAAATCAAACAAAAATCATTTACCGATCAGATGGAAAAGCTGACCGTTAATTTGATCTATACAGGCAATTATGTGATGGCGGCCACCAACCGGTTTCTGAAGGTGTATGACATCAGCGGGCAACAATACAACGTACTTCGGATCCTGCGCGGCCAATACCCGAACCCCGCCTCCATCAACCTGCTTACCGAACGCATGCTTGATAAGAGTTCGAATGCTTCCCGGCTTGTGGAAAAACTGAAGATCAAAAAACTCGTGAAGCGCACCGAATGCCCTGAGGATCGCAGGCAGGTGAATGTTGAGATCACCGCCAAGGGATTGGACCTGCTGAAGAAAATTGATGAAGATAAAGCCAATGACCAACCACGTTGGAAAACCCTGACAAAAACCGAAGCAAAAACTTTGAACGATCTGCTCGACAAATTCAGGGGCTGATATTTTTTTACCTGATTATATGTATATACACCTATTTATTTAAACCCAAACAACTACCATGAAAACCAGCATGCATACCCTTGTTCTTGCACTCAGCACATTCCTATCCGTTTCACCGGCACTGGCAGGCAACGACCCCACCGGACTGAAAGTGGATGCCACCAAATCACAAGCCACATGGACCGGAAAAAAAGTAACCGGCAGTCACTACGGCAAAGTATCTTTCACCGAAGGCGAAGTACACATCCAAAACAACAAGATCGTTGACGCCCGCGTGGTGGTTGACATGACCAGCATCACCGTGGAGGACCTGACCGACGCAGATTACAATGCCAAGCTCACCGGCCATTTGAAGTCGGCTGATTTCTTCGACGTGGAGAACTACAAGCAAGCAACCGTTTCCGTGAAGAAGGTAACCGACATCAAGGAAGATGCCGACGGAAACAATGTAATGATCGAAGGTGACCTGACCATCAAAGGGCAAACACACCCTGTCAGCTTCCCGGCAAAAGTGTCTGTTACATCCGGCAAGGTTGTGGCCCGGGGCGACTTCAAATTCGACCGCACCCAATACGGCATCCGTTACGGTTCGGGTAGTTTCTTTGACAACCTGGGCGACAAAACCATTGACGACATGGTGGAGATTTCCTTCGTACTGATCGCAGGAAAATAACACCTCCCTTTCCAACAAAAAAAGACCTGCTGTTCGGCAGGTCTTTTTTTGTTTATGGTTGCTCGGCTTCCGGCTTGAGCCTGTCGTGGAACACCTTTTTGAATTTTTCCACCTTGGGCCTGATCACCGCCCGGCAGTATGCCTGCTCGGGATTCAGTTCAAAATAGTTCTGGTGATAGTCTTCCGCCGGATAGTATGTGGTAAGCGGTGAGATTTCCGTCACGATCGGGGCATTAAATGCACCGGATGCATCCAACGCTTTCTTGTATTTCTCCGCCGTAGCCTTTTGTTCGTCGTTGTGGTAGAAGATCACCGACCGGTACTGTGTACCTTCGTCTCCACCCTGTCGGTTCAACGTGGTCGGGTCGTGGGTTTGCCAGAAAACCTCCAGCAGCTCATCATAGGAAACCTTGTTCGGATCGTACACAATCCTGCATACCTCGGCGTGTCCGGTGTGCCCGGCACATACTTCCTTGTAGCTTGGGTTCTTTACATGTCCGCCGGCATAGCCTGACTCCACTTTCTCCACACCGTCAAGGTCTGAGAAAACGGCTTCCACGCACCAGAAACATCCGGCGCCGAAGGTTGCTGAATCCATGCCTTCGTGCATGGGCTCCTGTTTTGCGGTTGGTGGTGATTGCTCCATTTTCTTCGCGTTTTGGGAGCACGAATGTGAGGAGAAAACGGCAATCAAGCAAATCACCTGAAGAAATCGTTGCATGGTCTTTTCGTATTGGCTTATGCAACAAAAGTAAGGTACGTTATTCACGCATCCTTCACGCCTTATTCACGAAAGTGTCTCAAAATTTCCCCGACTGCTTCATCAATGATTTTTTCCACGGCCACCTTTCTTTTCACCATCGCGGCGCTGGCAGATCCCTGCCACACCACCTGGTTTTTGGCCAGGTCGGTGAACCGGATGGAAAGTGTGCCTTCCTCGAAGTTCATTTCCTTGATCTCACATTGTTCCCAATACCGGTTCTCTTCATTGGGCGTACAGGAGGATGTCCATTGCACTTTGTCCGTCACCTGGATGTCGAAATTCACGAAAAGTTCTGATGAACCGTTCTGCTCCTTCATGCCTTTAGCCATCAGCTCCTGCCGGATCCTGTCTGCAATGAGTTTCCGGTTGGATTCATTGTCATACACCGGGTTCTCATCACCCAGCACCAGAAGGTCGTCCGGACAGATCTCAAAGGTGGTGTATTGTTTCATGTCTACACCGGGGTCTGACTCATACGTGATCTCCGGACTGCAGGCGGCAAGGAATAACATCAATCCCAACAGGGAACCGAACTTTTTCATAGCGGATATTTTTCCCAAAGATGGGAATTCCCTTCATCAAGTTCCATGAGGATTGTCAGCAACAAGCCTGAACCCGTCGCCATGAACATTGACAATACTCACTTTTTCATCCGGCTTGAGGTATTTGCGCAGTTTGGCGATGTATACATCCATGCTCCGGGCAGAGAAATAACTGTCGTCTTTCCAAATGGTGTTCAGGGCTTCCTCCCTCGTGAGTACCTCATTCAGGTTCGCACACAGCAGGGCCAGCAACTGGGTTTCCTTGGGAGAAAGCTGTCGTGATTCTCCCCTCACATCAAGCATGCGGCTCGATGCATGGAAACGGCAATCCCCGAATGCATAAGTGGCATCCTCCTTTCCCTTGTCACGGCCTTTGCGCATCAGAATGGCCTGCAGTTTATGCAGCAGCACCTCCGCATCGAACGGTTTCACCAGGTAATCATCACCACCTGACTGGTAACCCCTGATCATGTCTTCTTTCCTGGATCGTGCGGTGAGAAACAAAATGGGCACATCGGTTCCGGTTTTTCGGATGTCTCCGGCCAGCGCAAAGCCATCCTGCTCAGGCATCATCACGTCCAGGATGCACAGGTCGAACCGATCGTTCAGGAAAGCGGTATGACCTTCCTTCCCATTCTTGCACCAGCGCACGGAGTAGTCGTGCAGCTCCAGGTAGTTTTTCAGCACCATGCCGAAATTCTCCTCGTCTTCCACAAGCAGGATATGTGCTGCCATTTTACTCATGCCTGACAAGGGAGTTGAATGAAAAACGAACTCCCGTTGCCTTCCTCACTTTCCACCCACACCTTTCCACCGTGGCGCTCCACCATGTTTCTAACGAAGTTCAACCCGATCCCGAACCCCTTTACCGATTGTGCATCCCCTTTCCCGATCCTGTAAAACTTGCCGAAAATCTTTTCCTGCTCAACAACCGGAATGCCCTTGCCGTGGTCGCGTATGCATACTTCCGCGTATTTATCAACGCAACGGAGGACAACTTCAACCTTGGGGTGATCGCCACCATACTTAATGCCATTGTCGAGCAGGTTCAGGAACACGTGTTCCAGCATATCGGCATCTCCCTTTACAATTACATCGGACAGTGGGGCTTTTATCGCCAGGGTTCCCCCGGCATTTTCTGCCTGAAATTTAATTTGATGAATCGCCTTTTCGAGGATCTGATTCAGGTTCACGGGATCCTGCTGCAAGATCACATCGGTGCGCTCGGCCAACGATGACTGAAGCACATTTTCCACCTGCCTGTTCATGCGTTGGTTTTCCTTCCGGATCATCTCCGCATATTGCTTTACTTTTTCCGGATCATCCAGCACCCGCGGGTGGCCAAGTGCATCCGTTGCCAAGCCTATGGTGGCGATAGGTGTTTTCAGTTCATGGGTCATGGCGTTTATGAAGTCGGCCTTCATTTCGCCCAGTTTCTTCTGGCGGATCCAGTCCCTGAGTGTAGAGATGTATGTAAAAGTGAGGATGAGTGTGAACAAAGCCGATAAAGCTGCCATGCCCATCACCGAACCCAGGTGGAACTTGTCTTCGCCGGGAAAAATCACCAGGAGTGAACCCGGTTTTTCTATCACATCATCTTTGAACAAGGGTATTTCGTGCAACCCTTTCGCACCTGAATCAGGGAAAGCTGCGCTGTGCACCGGGCGTTCGGTTCCCTTTGGCCCCGGCACTTCCACGGCAAACTCAAAAGGCAAAGCAACGCCGCGATTCTGCAGGCATTTCACAAGTAGTTCCGACACGTTCTGATTGTTCAACCGGCCTGCAACCGGGTCGTCACGGTGTGCATATTCCCTGGCCAGTTTCTTCACCACCCTTTCGATCGTCTCATCTTCGCCCACCCCGGAAGAGATCCTTTCTTCGATGACCGTTGCGGAATCGCCGTGGGCCATTACGGAATGGCGAATGGTGAGATGCCCCGGAACCATGTCGGTATCCAGCTCAACCCGCACATCCATTTGCTCCGAATCTTCGCCGGCACCTACGGCATGCACAATCGTTCTTTCGTCCTTGGTCACCCACTTACCCGGTGATGTACTCATCACCACGTGGCTGTTGCGAATCACGGTATCCGAATCGTTCGGCCAATTGGATGTAATGAACAGCGCCGCTTCCCGCGTCTGCAGCTGATCCACCACGTCGGCCAGGGCCCGGTTGACCTGAAAATCGAACGAATGCCTCCTGTCTTCATAGGCCCTTCGCATCCACAACACCTGGATCACCGTGGTGCCTATCAGGGCCACCGTCATCCACACTGCACGTGTGCGTACCGACATGTTCCATCTGCGCATCATGGCTTCACTTGCTTATGTCTTGGGCATTTCATGGTTACGATGTAAATTTACGGCTGTGGCTGTTGCGGTCCCAGCACTTTAACTTTTCCTTAACGTTTTTTACGCTTTCATTAACCGGTAAGCGTCGGATCACCCGCTAGTTTTGCCTTATCAACCAAAACGAAAAAGACATGAAAAAGATCAGCACCCTGGCAACCGTTATCCTGGCCTGTTGTGCATATACGGGATATGCACAGTCACAGGATGAATCTTCCACAACGAAAAAGATCCGGATCGTGAAGGAGATCAACGAAAATGGCAAAATCACCCAACTGGATACCACCATTGAGGTTTCCGGTAATGATGCCGAGATACGTGAAGCATTGAAGGGCATCGACGAACAATCGCTGCCGGAGGGCGCACACAAGGAAGTACGCGTTCGCAAGTTTGTGGATGAGAACGGACAGGAACGTGTGGAGAAAGAAGTGACTGTTCGCGTGGGTACCGCAGAAGACGGTACCGAAGACATTCATAGCGAAAACATGGATGACATGAAACACATGATGGTGATTGAGACCGATGGCAACGGGGATGAACCCGCCATGATCAAGTGCATCATCAATGGCAAGGAAGTAACCCCTGAAGACGGCCATGCCGTTTGGATCTCAGACGGAAAAGGCGAACCGGGTCAACGCATGGAAGTAACCGTGAACGACGATGTGTTCGTCAATGAAGACGGAAAAGAAGTACACAAGCGCATCGTGATGATCACACGCCTATCCGGCGACGAAGCAAAAGAACTGCAGGAAAAAGGCGCGCTCGACAAACAGCAGGGCACATCCGAGTTGGCATCCACCGAACTCAAATTCTTCCCGAACCCGAGCGACGGAAAATTCCACCTGGCGTTCGAATTGCCGAACACAGGCGCCACCGATGTGCGCATCGTTGACATCCAGGGAAAGGAAGTGTTTCATGACAACATCGCCAACTTCTCGGGCAGGTACGACAAAGACATCGACATTTCTTCCAATGGACAAGGGATTTATTTCCTTCAGGTAAAACAGGGCACACAGTCGCTCACGCGGAAGATCGTCATGGAATAACAACCATCCACATAAAAAAAACCGGCTATCCGCATCACAGCCGGTTTTTTTGTGCCGTTCAGTTCCGGGATTGAAGGATCTTCTTCAGCAACATCACCTGGCCATAGTGATAGTAGGTATGTTGCAGATGACCATGCAGGGTCACATATATGGATGAGAAACCTTTGAGTATCGGTGCATCGAGCTGTTCATCCTGTAACCGGTTGATCCTGTCGAGCAGGGATTGCATGCTTTGTTTCACCTTGGCCCTGGTCTCGTCCCAATTCATCCGGAGGGTTTCTTCATAGGACGGCCAGTCTTCGGATTCCGACAATACATGGTCGGCCCCATCCAGGCGACTGATGACCACCTTCTCTGTGGCCAACACGTGCAACACGATGCGGTGGATGGTTTGCAGGGTGAAAGGCATCACTGCGTTGGCCATGCCGGCATCCACATCATCCAGGATGTCATGCAAAGTGGTGCCTGGCCAGCACGGACCATCATAAAACCGATTTACCTGATCGATGATTCTGTTGATTTCTTTTTGTTCCATGGAGATCTATTCAACATAAAGAACCAACCCCTTCAGGTAGAAGCCCTCCGGGTGGTAGATGCTTACGGGGTGGTCGGCGGGTTGACTCAGTCGATGGAGGATGCGCACAAAACGCCGGCTCTCCTGGGCCGCCTGAAAGATCACCTGCTGAAATGCCTCCTGGCTGACGGCCTGTGAGCACGAGAACGTGAACAGGATACCCCCGGGCTTTATCGCACGTATGGCCATGGCATTGATGTGCCGGTATCCACGCAATCCTTTTTCCAGCACCGACAACCGCTTGGCGAATGCAGGTGGATCCAGCACCATGAGGTCGTACTTACCGGAAGGTTTTTTCAGAAATTCCGTCACATCGGAAGTGATGGCCGTATGGATGTCGGAAGCTCCGTTCAAGGCCATGTTCTCTTTGGTCCACTGGATGGCCTTTGCCGAACTGTCTACCGAATCCACATGCGATGCGCCTGCTTTTGCCGCATACACCGAAAAGCCACCGGAATAGCAATAGGCATTCAGCACTGTTCTTCCTTTGGCGTACTGCGCGAGCAATGCGCGGTTGTCACGCTGATCCAGAAAAAACCCGGTCTTTTGTCCCTCTGTCCAGTGCACATGAAAGCGGTTTCCGTTTTCAAAGATCTCACCCGATTGGGCCTCACCGTGGATGTATTCAACGCTGAGATTTTCTGAACCGGGCAAGGTCTCGGCACTTTTGTCCACCACTTCCTTCAACCACCCCTGGCCCACTTCCAGGATCGCATCCGCAATCTCTTTTCTGGCATTCCAGATACCCAGGTGGTGCGCCTGCATCACGGCCACATGACCATACACATCCACCACCAGGCCTGGCAAGCTGTCTCCTTCGCCATGTACCCAACGAAACGCATTGGTCCGGTCCGACGGAAAGCCCAATGATTTGCGCAGTTGCAAGGCTTTTGACAGCTGCCTTTTCCAGAATTCGGGGTTGATGTCTTCCTGTTCAAAACTGATCAGGCGGACAGCTATGGATGATGTACCGTAGTAACCGCGTCCGACGAAGTCTCCTTCGAAGGCATATACATCCACCAGGTCGCCGCTTTGGATCTTGTCGGAAACCCGCCCGAGTGCGCCTGAAAATATCCAGGGATGAAAGTTGCGAACGGCACGATCTTTCCCTTTTTTCAACTGGATGCGATGAATGGCTGGATCGGTCATGCGAGGAAGTTTTTTCAAAGGTACTATTTCGATCAAGGCATCAACAACTGCCTCCTGTCATTCCTGTTCCGGTGCGCTTATTTTCTCGAGCAGGGTCTGATAATCGGGTTGATTGGCCAGCACCTGCAAGTCAGGATCTGATTGGAGGCGGGCCAGGTCGTTAAAGCCAAGTTGCACGGCTTCGTTTAACTTCGATATGGCTGCTTCGGGGTGATGTTCGCGCACCTCAACAACAGCAAGCAGGTAAGCATGTTCGGGATTGGGAGGATCGATGACGGCGTACTGATCCAGGAACTGCCTTGCCACCTGCAGGTTTCCGTTCCTGAGCATGGAATTGGAATACGTGTACGCACTGATGCTGGCCCATGCAAGCAAGCGCTGATGCATGGCCTCCTGTTCGGGGTCAGCATCTTTCTTCTTCAATCGCTGGATCTCGTTTTTCCACCATTGTATGTCTTCGCCCTGAAAGGCCAGCATGTATTGCTCCCTGATTTTGTTTTCTTCCGATTTAATGCTGTTTTGCCTGTTCTGTGCTTTGATGTATCCCGGATCGGATTGCAGGGTCTTGAGTCGTTTCCTGTCACCGGTGATGTCCATCAACCCTTCCAGCAATCGGATGCGTTGCAACAAAGCTTCACCCGCAGCAAGGTACAGATGGTGCTGCTGCAGGCTGTCGACCCGCCGGATGCTGCTTTCGGCATATGCATCCACCCATTCTTTATGTGCATCCTCAGGTATGCGACCGGATTTCATGGCGGTGAATTTCAGGAACAGAAACCCGTGTTCCATATGCGTGGCAGATGGCCATTCATGTTTGCCATCGAACACTTCGAGGTGATGGGGTATCGGTGTTTGAAGCAACAATGAATCGAGTGCCTGCAATTCGTATAGGTTGAAATCACCATTGCCAACCAATGCATAGTAACAGAAGTTATTGACCGGCGGCTGATGGGATGGTGGCAAACCGGCACCACAAGCGATGGCGCCGGAGACACCCGGCTGGTACATAGCGGCCATGCCTGCAATCCTGGCTCCTCCGGAAAAACCACCGGTGTAAAGCTGATGATGATCATACGTCAGCAGGTGGTTCACGTCTTCCACCAGACTGTTGATGGTGCGTCGGGATTCTTCGATCGACTGCCCATTCTGTGACGTGTTGCTTCCGGCCAGAATGAACCCGTACTTTTCCGCGAGTTCATGGTATGCCTCAACCGGGCCTTTGCCATCCCCGTGGGGGTCGAAAAGCAGCAGCACGGCAAGCGACGAATCACCCGGATATGCCGAAGGTAAGTACAGTGAAAAATCCCGTCTTACATCACGCAATTCAGATATGTGGGGAATCACTTCACCCGTCTTCAGCGGCACTTCCTGCTGAACGGGCTTCACCTCCGGAACCGGCGCAGGCTCCGGTGTTTGTCCACATGACACCAGAACAACGCCCACCAGCAGGTATATGAAAAATCGAATGTGCATGCCGCAAGTTACACATTCCCCATTTGTACAAAAGATGGCTCCGCTCACTCATTGCAGCAAACAGTTATGACACAAATTGCATATCTTCATAAGCATCATTTGCTCAGTCATACATACCATGCATATCCATTTCCGAGGCCTTACAGTGGCCACCGTACTTTTTTTCCTTTACTCCGGAGTGGCCCTATCCCAAACCACCCAGCTCGACAAGAAAATGCAGGCTGTGCATGACCTGGTGGAGAAAGACAAGCTGGATGATGCCAGCAAGGAATTGGAGCAACTGCTGGATGAAAACCCCACATACGGAGCAGGATGGGACTACCTGGTTAAGATTCGCACGGAGCAATATAAAAACTCGCAAGTATCCGAAAAGGTACTTGGCAACATCAGCGTCTCAACCACCACCAAAGACAAAGACGGGAATGACGTACCTATGGACAATGACTCCATTGCACAAAACCTGAAAGCGTTTCTCAGCACATTCAAACCGTCCATAAAGGCATACAACAAATATGTGTATACGTTGCGGCTCGCTACCCTGCACGCCAGGGACGCCTACTACTCATCCATGTACCTGCGCTCCATTTTTGTCGACCAGGCAGTAGACACCGCCGTGTCAAAAGAGGCACTCGGGTATTTCCAGGATGCCGAAGAAGCATTTTCGAAAAAGGATTTTACAACTGCCATCAAACTCTATCAACGCTCAATTGAAGCCCAACCGGATTTTTACAAGGCGCGACTGTACATCGGCGACAGCTACTACGCCATGCAGAACTATGTGGAAGCAAGCAAGTATTTCAAGGAAGCGATTGCCACACAACCCAACCAACTCGAACCCCGCAAATTTCTGGTGGATGCCTATTCGCATGAAAGTTTATACGCCGATGCCACCAGGGAAGCCATCGAGGCATTGCTGGTGTACCCCGACTGTGACCTGATGTTAAAATTGGATGACGCCGCCTACCTGGATAACAAGAAAGTTGCCATACAATGGACACCCCGTACGATCTTCCCCAACACCAACAAAGAACCGGCAGAAACAGACATCAATTCCTACATACCTGATTCCACAAAGATGATCCCGAAAGAACCATGGACATTTTACCGCGAAGCAGGAGACAAGATCAAACCTTTTTGCAACGACAAGGGCATCGTAATAGAAAGCAATTCCCTTACCGACACGAAATACATGGAGATATACAGCTGGGAATATATGCTGGCTCATAGCCAGGACGCATCGCTGCAGGAAGCACATAAGATGCAAAACGCCGGCTTCCTTGATTGCTACGTCATGGTCACCTGCTTCCATTTCGACTTCTACGACCAGTACAAAGATTTCGCATCAAAAAACAAGGAGCGGATCAGGGAGTATTTCAACCGCTTCATTCAACCCAGGTAGGTTGAATGAACATTACTGCCGGAAGGCAAACTTCTCGCCCTACAGGCGATCCATCAACAGGCATTCTAATTGCGGGGAAGTTCTACGATAATTTTGTTGACCCACTAGGGCTTCCCGTCTACGCGTTGCTGCGACGGGATAAACTTCTCGCCCTACAGGCGCCCATCCATCAACAGGCATTCTAACTGCGGGGAAGTTCTACGGTAATTTTGTTGACCCACTAGGGCTCGAACCTAGACTCTTCTGATCCAGAATCAGACGTGTTGCCAGTTACACCATGGGTCAATTTAGTCGTTAGTCGTAAGTCTTGAGTCGTTAGTACTCATACCAACCACTAACCATTTACATCTTTCAATGAACCTTTAATCTATGCGGCAAAATTACAATACTGCAGCACACAAAAAAAGCCCCCAAATGAGGGAGCTTCCTTTGTTGGCCCACTAGGGCTCGAACCTAGACTCTTCTGAACCAAAATCAGACGTGTTGCCAGTTACACCATGGGCCAATTTAGTCGTTAGTCGTAAGTCTTGAGTCGTTAGTACTCAGACCGACTGCTAACCGCTTAATCTTTTCAATGAACACCACCGGGCTTTTGACAGCGCACGGGGCCGCAAAAATAAAAAAAATCCCATTCCCAAGGTATAAAACAAGCTTAGCTGCCATTTTTTGTTAAACGATGTGAAGTGTTTCTAAAATCAAAGCCTTGAGCAGCGCGGGATTGAAATTATTTCCTAAATTCGCCACTCATCACGAAAAACCCTGACATGCAATGTCATACGCAAGGTTAAACAACATCATCGGTTGGGTGGTATTCGCCATCGCCAGTACCGTTTTCATATCCACCATTGAGCCCACAGCCAGCTTTTGGGACTGCGGTGAATACATTGCAACCTCCTACAAACTGGAAGTAGGTCACCCTCCGGGCGCACCGCTTTTCATGATGCTGGGCCGGTTGTTTTCGCTGCTTGCATCCGACACTGCACATGTAGCCGCGATGATCAATACCATGTCGGCATTGTGTTCCGGGTTAACCATCCTTTTCCTGTTCTGGTCCATCACCATGCTCGGCCGAAAGATCATTGAACGCAAGGGTGAGGAACTTACAAACGGTAACACCTGGGCCATCATGGGCGCCGGTATCGTGGGTGCGCTTGCTTACACATTCACCGATTCCTTCTGGTTTTCCGCCGTGGAAGGTGAGGTATATGCCATGTCATCCTTCTTCACAGCTTTGGTATTTTGGGCCATCCTTAAATGGGAGCGTGTGGCAGACGAAAGTCAGGCCGATCGCTGGATCGTGCTGATTTTTTACCTGATGGGTTTGTCAATCGGTGTTCACCTCCTGAACCTGCTCGCACTCCCAGCGATGACATTCGTGTATTATTTCAAAAAATACGAACCCTCCAGGAAAGGCCTCATTTACACCTCCCTCATCTCAATCGTTCTGCTGGGAGGTATTCAGAACGTCATGATTCCAGGCATCGTCAAACTGGCTTCCAAGTTTGAACTGTTCTTTGTAAACACCATCAATCTTCCGTTCAACAGCGGGATTATCATTTACGGATTGGCACTTACCGCCGGTATCTTCTTTGGCATCCGTTACACCATCCGCGAA
The DNA here is from genome assembly GCA_020635855.1 of Flavobacteriales bacterium. Lineage (NCBI taxonomy): Bacteria > Pseudomonadati > Bacteroidota > Flavobacteriia > Flavobacteriales > Flavobacteriales bacterium. Next base: position 324,478 of record JACJYZ010000004.1, read on the forward strand.
AAGAAACCCTTGTGGAACACGGTGCTCCTGAGTTTCATGTCGGTCCTGATCGGGTATTCCTCTTTTATCATGATCGTGGTGCGCTCCAATGCCAATCCACCCATGGATGAGAACAACCCGGAAAACATGATCAGCCTGCTGGCCTATCTGAACCGTGAACAATACGGCGACTGGCCACTGGCTTATGGTCCTTACTACGATGCCAAAGTAACTTCTTACGATGACGGCAACCCGGTGTATGTGCAAGACAAAGAAACCGGCAAGTATGTAGTTTCCGACGACCGGAAAGGCACCATTCCCGTTTACGACCCGGAAAGATGTACGGTATTCCCACGCATGCACAGTGTACAGCCCAGCCACATCAGGGCCTACAAGAAGTGGGGAGGCATTACAGGCGACAGAAAACCGAATTTCGGTGACAACCTGACTTTTTTCGTCAAGTACCAGATCGGACACATGTACCTTCGGTATTTCCTGTGGAATTTCGCGGGTCGCCAGAACGATGTACAGGGACATGGAGGGATTACAAACGGAAACTGGATCTCCGGAATCAAACCACTGGACGCGATGTTCCTCGGGAACCAATCGGAACTGCCTGACCTGGCCCTGCACGACAAATCCCGAAATACGTTTTACCTGTTGCCCCTGATCCTCGGCATCATAGGCCTGATCTTCCACTTTAAACAGCACAAGGAAGACGCCCTGACCGTTACCCTGCTTTTTCTCTTCACAGGGTTTGCCATCATCATTTACCTCAACCAAACGCCATTCCAGCCACGTGAACGCGACTATGCCTATGCCGCTTCCTTCTACGCTTTTGCCATATGGATAGGCCTGGGCGTGATGGCCATTCACGACAAGCTTAAGAATTTGATGTCTCCCAGTGTGGCCGCCGTGCTCACCACCACGGTATGCACACTTGCTGTTCCTGTGGTCATGGGTAAAGAAGGCTACGATGACCACGATCGTTCCGGCACATATACGGCAAGAGATTTTGCCGCCAACTACCTGAATTCATGTGCCAAGAACGCCATCCTGTTCACCAACGGCGACAACGACACCTTCCCCCTGTGGTATGCCCAGGAGGTGGAAGGCATCCGCACAGACGTTCGGGTGGTTAACCTAAGCCTGCTGAATACCGACTGGTACATTGATCAGATGAGGCGGAAAGCTTACGATTCCGACCCCGTTCCATTTTCCCTGAAACCCAAGGAATACATCCAGGGCACCCGTGATTATGTGCCATTCTACGACCAGAAACTTCCGGGCTTTGTGGAAGCCAGGAAGCTGATGGATTTCGTAAAGAGCGACAACCCGCAAACCAAACTGGGCGCACAAGGTGGTAAAATGCTCGACTACCTGCCTACCAATAGGGTGCTGATTCCGGTTGACAAGCAAAAAGTAATTAGCAATGGAACTGTTCCACCGGAACTCGCAGATCAGGTGGTGAACGGCATCGAGTGGACCATCAACGAACCCGGTGGCAAACCCAAACGGTACCTGCTGAAAAATCACCTGATGGTGCTTGACCTGCTCGCACACAACAACTGGGAACGTCCGGTTTATTTTGCGGTGACCGTGGGGAATGACAACTATCTCGGGCTTGAAGACTACTTCCAGTTGGAAGGCCTGGCCTACCACCTCGTACCCATCAAAAACAACCAACGTGGACCTCAGGTTGGACGCGTTGAAGCAAACATCATGTATGATAACATGATGAACAAATTTGCCTGGGGTGGCATGGATTCAGGTAAAGACATCTACCTGAACGACCAGAACCGCCGCATGGTGATGAATTTCCGGAACAACTTCGCACGCCTTGCCATTGCGCTGATTCAGCAAGGAAAGAACGACGAAGCTGAAAAGGCCCTGGACCATGCCGTGGAAGTAATGCCTAACAGCCTGGCTCCTTATAACTACTTCATTACACCGATAGCAGAAGCATACTACCAGCTGGGTAAAGCGGATAAGGCCAATGCCATCCTCAATGTATTGCTGGATAACACCCTGGACGAGATGGATTATTTCGCATCCCTGAAACGCGACGACATCCAGTCGGTCAGCAACGACATCAGCACAGATATCAACGTATTGAGGGGCATTGATTACCAGGCACAAACCTACAAGCAGGACAGCCTTTCAGCCAGGGTACGGCAAGCCGTGGCACGATACGAGCAGGCTTTCAACGGAAAACAACCCGTTCCCGATAACGCGGCCTACGACGACCAGGAAGAATAATAAAGTTGTTCTACGTTGTAAAGACCCCCGCATTCATCCGGCAGGCATTTCCGGATGCCTGGTGGCGCCTGGAATACCCTGCGGATCATGTATACCTGACCTTTGACGATGGTCCTACCCAGGAAGTAACCCCATGGGTTCTGGATGCCCTTGATGCGGCGGATGCCAAAGCAACCTTCTTCCTTCAGGGATCCCAGGTAGAAAAACACCCTGGCATAGCCCTGGAAATCCTGAACCGCGGCCATGCCGTCGGGCATCATGGCTATGCCCACCTCAATGCCTGGAAAACCAAAACGGATGTATTTCTGACAGATATCGGGAAAGGTGCTTCACTCACCCCCAGTCCACTATTCCGCCCACCCTACGGAAAACTCACGCCCGACTTGTACAGATCACTGAAACATCAATACCAGGTGGTACTGTGGGATGTGATGCCCGGAGATTTCGACAAGGGGAAGTCAGCGGTTAAATGCCTGAAAGATGCACTGCGACACACTCAAAGCGGTTCCATCGTAGTGTTGCACGACAACGCTAAATCATTCCCCAAGTTGAAGGAAATGCTTCCGGATTACCTGGCTGGTTTAAAGGAAAAAGGTTTCCGATTAGCGGCACTGCCACAACCGGCTTAGTACTTCAAAGGAAGCGTACGGCTGAGTTTGGTTTCCGAAAGGATCACCGTGGTTTGCATGGAACCGATTTCTTCCATGCTGCTCAGTTTTTCGGAAATCAGTTCTTCAAAGGCACTGATGTCCGGCACAATCACCTTCAGCACATAATCCGCATTACCAGTTACCTGGTAACACTCCATGACCTCCGGAATCTGGTGAATCTGCTTTTTGAAGTTGACGATCGCATTGTTAACCTGGCGGGTCAGTGAGACCTGGATGAAAGCCTGGATCTGCAAACCCACTTTGGAATCGTCTACGACGGCATGGTAACTTTGGATGATGCCCGCATTTTCCAATTTCTTTACCCGCTCAAGGGTGGGTGCGGGAGAGAGTCCTATCTCCTGCGAAAGACTCAGGTTGGTGATCCGGCCATTCTCCTGAAGGATGCGGAGAATTTTCAGATCGGTCTTGTCCAATTTATCGGGAGAAGATGCCATTTATCAGAATTTTATTTTGGTGCGCCTCTTGAATTTCAGGCAAAAGTAAAACAATAACCTGAATTTCCCATATCATTGGCTTCCCGCTCCTGGTTTCAATTCACCCAAAACAATTGTGATGCGATCCGGTCTGCAAAACACTTCCCTGCAAGGGTTAAGGAAACATGGCCCTGCACGTTGGCATAGTACTCGGGATTGATATTTTTTAATTCTTCCTGGAAGAACTCAGAATACATGGAGCCAAATTTATTTTTGATTTCATCCACTTCACAACCCCAAACCGTGCGAAGACCGGTCATCACATACTCGTTGTACCGATCGCTTTCCGAAAGTATTTCCTCGGTGGACGGCCGTTGTCCGTCCCGGATGGATTTGATATAAGATGCATTGTTGGATACATTCCAGCTGCGGACACCGTTTATGAACGAATGCGCCGACGGGCCTATACCCAGGTACTCCATTCCCTGCCAATATCCCGTATTGTGCCTGGCCATCTTTCCCGACCGGGCGAAATTGGAAATCTCATAGGCCTCGTAGCCTGCCGACTCCATTCGGTTCATCAACAACATATATTGCCTGATTGCCTTCTCCTCGTCCGGGAGTTGCATGGCGCCCGTATGCACACGATGATGGAACACCGTCTTGGGTTCGATGGTAAGCGAATAAGCCGACAGGTGCGGCAGATCCAGGCCTATGAACTGCTCGATGTTGGCTTCCCAGGCCACATCATCCAGGCCGGGTATCCCATAGATCAGGTCCATGTTCACATCTGCGAAGCCGGCATCTCTTGCCATTTCCAAAGATGCCAGTGCGGACGCGGTGCTGTGCGACCGGTTCATCATACGTAGGTCTTCATCCCGGAAGGACTGCACCCCCATGCTTAGCCGGTTGATGCCCGCTTGTCGCCACGTTTTCAGCGAATCCGGCGTCACATCCTCGGGATTCACTTCAAGGGTGATCTCGGCATCCGGTGAGACCTGCCAATGGTAACGCACGGAATTCATAACAGATGCCAGTTCCCCGGAAGCAAGTATGGATGGCGTGCCTCCCCCGAGGTAAACGGTTTGCATCGTCTTTTCCTTCAGTTCTTCAGAACGCATGGCCATTTCACCCTGCAGGGCATGAATCATTTCACTCCTGTACTTCTGCTGGGTTGAGAAATGAAAGTCGCAGTAATAGCATGCCTGCCGGCAAAACGGAATATGAATATAGATACCTGCCATACCGAAACGATTGTGAAAAGCTTACGCGCTTTGCAAAAGTAGTGATATGGCGGTGAACACCATGAAAAAGACCCTCCCCATGAGAATTTGTCCACAGGGAGGGTCCGGTCAAGTACACCTCGCTTAATCGAATACGATCGTTCCGTTCAATGTCAACCCTTCTTTGAAAATGGTATATAAATAAATGCCTTGGGGTATACCTTGCCTGTCTATTGTGATCCGGTTACCGGAAAAGGCAACGGATCGGATGCGATGTCCGGCTACGTCCGTCATGTTGAGAATTACCTGTTGTCCGCCGGCACCTGCCAATTCAAAAGTCACCTGTGTTGTGGCAGGGTTGGGGAAGGCGTGAACACGAACACCTTTGGACATGTTATAGGCATCCAGTCCGGTTGTTTGCCTTGCAAACCTGAAAATAGTGCCTTCCGGCGGTGTCCCAAGAAGGTATGGTATAAGCGGGTTCTGATTGATCATCGGGGCTTCCGTATTGCCGGTTAACAGGTATGCATTCGTCATGTTCTCGTCTGTAAGACCAACCAGGGGACCGGTTTCTCCATCGTAATCCACCCCGACATCGCTAATCAGATGTCCGCCATAGTGGAATTCGATATCATTTGACCCTTCGTAAAGCCACATCTGAAAACTGATCGAGTCATTGACACTTCTAAGGGCATCCCACTCATTCCAGAATCCTGCATTCTTCGTTTCCAACTTAAAGATCCTGCTTCCAGGATTGCCTTCAAGCGCGTACGAGATGGGTGATTTGCTTTGACCCTCTGCAACACCACGATCCACCAGGTCCACCTCCAACGGCACGATCAGATAGTCTGCATGATAACCGGTATCAACATAGGTGGAGATCAATCCACCTAATCCGAGTCCAAAATACACGGTGTCTATATCCGCATCGTACAATTTGAAAGTAAACCCGATAGGAACCTTGTATTCAGGATCATCCCATACCTCTCCCTGGTTCACATTTGTTGCTCCGGTAAGCGGAACATATGATGATGTGCTGTATGAGAACAGGTAGTCGTTACCGGCTACGTCCATTTGTTCCGAATGGTTGTTCATCCGCCATCCCTCCGACTTTACGTTCTGTGCTTCTTCATCGGTGATGAACACGATGACCAATAGCAGTGTCAGGTAGATCTTGTTAGCTTTCATTGTTTTTGGGATTGGGTTAGTCGTTCTTTTGTTTCCACATCAAAACTATGGGCCTCCCAAACCGGGTTGAAACGACATTTTGCAGCCTGTTCCCGTGTATTTGCAAATCCTGCAACAATCCGCATCAACCCATCTTCCTCTGGGAAAAAAAACGGACCTTCGCAAAATGCATCGGCATCCCATGCAAGGAAAACTGTTCATCATACCCACACCTATCGGCAATCTCGAAGACATGACCCTTCGGGCCATCCGCATACTCAAGGAAGTGGACCTGATTCTGGCAGAAGACACCCGCACCAGTGGCGTGTTGCTCAAGCATTTTGAGATCGGCACCCGGATGTCGCCTTTCCACCAGCACAATGAACATCGTGTATTGGAGCAAGTCATCGGCCAATTGCAACAGGGAGGAAAACTGGCCCTGATCAGTGATGCCGGAACACCAGGTATTTCAGATCCGGGCTTTTTGTTGGTGCGCGCATGCGTTCAGGCCGGCATAGACGTGGAAACACTGCCCGGTCCGTCTGCGGTGATACCGGCCCTGGTCAACTCCGGACTACCGGCCGATCGCTTTGTCTTTGAAGGATTCCTGCCTGTTAAGAAAGGAAGACAGACGCGACTGGAATGCCTGCGTGAGGAAGTTCGTACCATCGTCCTGTATGAATCACCCCATCGCCTGGTCAAAACACTGGAGCAACTTTCAGAAGTATTGGGCGGCGACCGCCAGGCATCCGTAGCCAGGGAATTATCCAAGCTTCACGAAGAACATGTGCGGGGCACACTGAACGAATTGATCGCTCATTTCACCGAAAAAGGTGCCAGGGGAGAGATCGTGTTGGTGGTTGCGGGCGCGAAGTGATGCCGCTCATCGGTTCTTCCCGAACCTTACCCGCATATCCGGTTGTGCAGCAAGCGCAAACCATTCGTTGGTCAACGCCAGCGCAGCATGGGCTGTAAAGGCCACCCAGACATGCCCGACAGTTAGCGTAACCCAACACAACACCACCCCGAAAGGCAGGGCACCAAGGGCTTCTTTCCAACCTTTGGGCACGTGCACCAGCACATAAAAACCGATGTTGATCACCATGGCAGGAAACATACCCAGGGTGCGGTCACATTCAAAAAGCAGCAATCCGCGAAAAAGCGTCTCATAAGCCAGCAGGTATCCCAGCCAACCGAACGCACTGGTAAACACCAACCACGCTGACCACTGTTTTACACGCATCTGTGGATAGTTGGCAAGGTTGGCCGGCTTCCTGGCCATTCCAGCGTTCATTGGAATGATTACCCCCAACAACCCCAGCATCCACCACAAGGATGTCCTGTTCCATACCGGAACCAGGCCGAACTCAGCCGGGTCCCGGGAAAGGTACCCCAGCACAAAAGCCACCGGCAATGCACCCAGCAAAACCATCCCGGTGATGTGTTGAAACTGCACCCACATCACAGAAGCTTTTTCTACATTGAATTTGCCACTGAGCAGCAACCGAATGGCTTTGGAATTCGACAACCGGTAGTACAACGCATAGGATACGATGAAAACGATGATCATCGTCATCGGTTGTCTGAATTCGATACCTGTCATATGCAAAGGTTCATTCGGCCTTATCTATTTATCAAAATGGCACTCCGATGGTCATCCCCATGGACAACGCCAAAGGGAACTCACGCCCCAACGCCATATGGCTGTACCAATACCCGGATTCAGATATGGCATAACCAAAGCCCATGTAATAGTCGATGGTGAATGCATGAGCTACAACATGCTGCTTGCCGAAATTAATCAAAAATGCAAGGGCATACTGGCGACGGGCCGCACCCGTGTCAAAAAAACCGGTCTTCCCATACACCATGCTGATGTTTGCTTCGGGTTTGATGTATGCGCCATCCATCAAATCCTCACGGTTCTTCTCCAAATAGAATTTAGTACCCACTTTCAGGTATACCCCGGATGTATTATTTGTAAAAGCCGGGGTACCTATGCCAATCAAACCGAGCCTTCCCTCAAACCCTACATTGCTGCTAAGAACATGCTCATGCCCAAAACTCAGGCTACCGAATAACGGCGACAGGAAACTGGTCTTGATGGCGTTCCTTTGCTCCTGGCCCCACCCCATTGTAAAGGTGAAGGCACATACAATCAGACACATTTGCTTTTTCATGGCTTTTCGTATTGGTACGGTATGCTAAAAGTAGATGTGAGCGCACAGGGATTGAAAAGAGATGTCGCGTCTATTTCTTTGACATTTGCATTTTTTGCAACATAGGTGTACGTACCATGATCATCGCATCGAAATGATGCATTTTTTGCAACACACACACCTTCATTCTGTATCTTCATGGCGTCGGGTACACGATGTGAAGATGTAAACCGTGATTCATATGGAAGCTGCACATCCTCTTCAACAAACACTGATCAACAGCATCAAGGAGACACTGCCCCCGGGACAATCTCTTGTGGATGTATTCACCGACCTGCTTGGGATCAGCAGCGACAGTGCCTATCGGAGAATACGGTGTGAAAAGGCATTCTCCATTGATGAACTCAGCCTGGTTTGCCGCCATTTCCAATTGTCGTTCGATACCTTAACCGGTATACAATCAGGCGGGGTTTTGTTTCACAATGTTTCGCTGGATGAGCACCGGATGGATATCCGGATGTACCTGCAAAACATCATCACAGATCTTGAAAAAATCAGGAGCCAGGATGACGGCAGGGTGATTTATGTGAGCAAAGACCTTCCGCTGATGCAGCTCTTTCACATTCCGGAAGTAGCGGCTTTCAAGACTTTTTTCTGGATGAAAACCATCGCGGGGTTCGCTTCACTGGAACACGCAAAGTTCCGATTGGATGAAACGGATGATGAACTCGCCAAAATCGGGAACCGCATCCTTGAACTCGCCACCAAGATCCCCACCATTGAAATATGGAGCGAGGAAACGATCGTGAGCATTGTGGGCCAAATCCGCTATTACTGGCAGATGGGACTGTTCGCCGATCCTTCCGATGCCGGCTTCCTTTGCCGAAAACTGATCGTGCTGCTCGAACACGTGGCATCCGAAGCAGAACACGGTTTCCAATATCCGTGCGGTGGAAATGCAGGAGGGGTGGAAGGAGACTACAAATTGTACATCAACGACCTTGTTTTACCTGACAACACCATCTATGTTCATGCCGGAAAGCGTGAGTTTGTATACCTGAGCCACAACGTGATGAACTACCTCTGTACCACCAACCCAGGCTTTTGCTCCCGCACCAAGTACATGCTCGACAACATGCTGAAACGTTCATCACAGGTAAGCCAGGTGGGAGAACGTGAACGAAGTATGTTTTTCAGGAAGATGATTTCACGGGTGGAAGACCTGATTCACATGGTGGAGAAATAAGTCGCAATGAACCCGGCTAATTTGTTACCTTAGTCCCGCCCCTATTTACCTTGTCTTTATGAAAAAAATCCTCGTGCTCGGCTTGCCGGCCGTGCTGTTATTCGGTTGCCAATCCGACAAACCCAAGCCATCACTGGCGGAAGTATTCCAAAATATCAATGCAGATGAAGCCTCCCATGCGCAAGGCTACGAGGCGCTGAAAGAAGCCACCTCCGTCATCGGCCACCGGCTGACCGGCAGCGAGAACGGCAGCCACGCTGAAACTTTCGCGTTCGACTTCCTGAAAAAAAACGGCTTTGAAGATGTGGCATTCATGCCGTTTGAAGTGGAAGCCTGGGCCCGCAAAGACATAAACCTCCACATCCAAACCTCCGACTCTACCTGGCAGCCGGAAGTGGTTTCACTGGCTCACTCACCTGTTCATTCGGATGTGGAAGCACCCCTGATTTTCCTGGGCAGCGGCCTGAGAAAAGATTTTGAAAATCATGCTGCCGAAGTGAAGGGGAAAATCGTTCTGGCCAACATCGGCCTTGAACCTGCCGACTCGTCGGCAAAGAACCTTCACCGTTCGGAAAAAACCGCACTGGCCATTGAATACGGTGCAGCCGGCATCATCCTTTACAACCGTGTACCCGGGCATATCCTGCTCACCGGCACGGCCTCGGTTACCGGTTCCCTCAACCCAATACCGGCAGTGAACATCGCATGGGAAGACGGACAGAAGCTGAAGGAATTGTTCGACAAAGGCATCCTCTCATCGGCACACATCCGCATGAATAACACCAGCCAGATGATCAAGGCCCGCAACGTGATTGCCACCGTGAAAGGATCGGAAAAACCCGATGAGGTGGTGCTGATCGGTGGCCACCTGGATTCCTGGGATCTCGCTACAGGTGCCATCGATAATGGCATCGGTTCATTCACCGTGCTCGACATCGCACGCCTGTTCAAATCCGCCAACCTCCATCCGGCCCGTACCGTCAAATTCGTGATGTTCATGGGCGAAGAGCAGGGGTTATTGGGCTCCAACGCACTCATTGCACAAATGAAGAAAGACGGCACCCTCGATCAGGTCAAATGCATGGTGAACCTGGACATGGCGGGCAACCCCAAAGGATTCACCTGGGGGGGACGAGAAGAGATGAAGGCATTTGTGGACAGCATCGGAGCCATCATCACAGGGGTGGATTCCTCCTTTGCCGATGAAAACAAGGATGGCCTGGGACTCCACAGCGACCATGCCCCGTTCATGATGGAAGGCATCCCGACATTGGGCGTTGTGAACAACATGGATCCGGAAATCTACAAATACTACCATTCCAACAAAGACGATTTCAACCTGGTCACTAAAAGCGATATGGACAACGGCGCCCGGTTCACCGCCATGTTGCTGTATGCCCTGGCCGATGCGAAAACCCTTCCGGCAAAGAGGCTGACATCCGATGAAACACGCGATTTTCTGATCGCACAGGGGCTGAAAGAGGAAATGATTGTGGCCAAAACCTGGCGTTGGTCGGAATGATTCACCGCCATTTATTCGGAAGGATGCACGTGAACTTTGACAGGAAGATGCCGGACGTGTATCAGGACAAATTATATTCGGAATTGCATTTCCAAATCGTTAAGAATTGATACTTTATTTGGAATTAAAAAAAATGCTTTGTTCCTTTGTACCGTGATTAAAGCGCAATGAAAGCAAACAACACCTTTTACTTCTATTTTTATTTTGGTTCCCAACGGGGGATCTGAAAGTTGTTGTTGTGAAAAACAGAAACCTACAGGCCCCGAAAAAATCGGGGCCTTTTTTTTTAATTATATGCGTAAACTCAAAATCGGAATCCAGGGCATAGAAGCCTCATTCCACGACCTGGTGGCCCACCAGTATTTCGGAGAGAACATCGAAACCATTCCCTGCGCATCTTTCGGCCTGCTGTGCGAAAAGCTGGCGACCGGCGATGTGGACTACAGTGTGATGGCCATCGAAAACTCCCTCTCGGGCAGCTTGCTGACCAACTACCGCCTGCTTCAGGACCATCACCTGAAGATCATCGGTGAAGTGTACCTGCCCATCCAGCAAAACCTGCTGGTGTTGCCGGGGGTGAAAATGGAAGACATCGAAGAGGTGTTATCTCACCCCATCGCCCTGCGCCAGTGTACCGAGTACCTGGCCCAGCATCCCAACTGGAAACTGCTCGAGCGCAATGATACGGCTGAATGTGCCAAAGTCATCGCCGAACAGGGCAACCGCAAGGCGGCCGCCATCGCCGGTGCGTATGCAGCCGAACGATACGGACTGCAAGTGCTCGAACGCAGCATCGAATCCAACAAGAAGAATTACACCCGCTTCATGATCCTGTCGACCATGGCCGACAACCACCCCGACCATAACAAGGCCACCATCAGCCTGCGCCTCGGTCACCAGGTGGGCAGCCTCGCCAGCATCCTCGACGTTTTCCGGGATCACCACATCAACCTCACCAAAATCCAGTCCGTACCCGTGATCGGTCATCCGAACGAATACACCTTCCATGTGGATGTGGAGTGGAGCGACTACAGCAATTACGAAGCCGCCATGCACCTGGTGCTGAAACATGCCAGTCACCTTTCCGTGCTCGGCGAATACAAAAAAGGAAATCTTGAACAACTTTTAAATACAACCACTGATGAAGCCAGATTTGAACATTCAACCTATTGAGAACTGGTTGCCGGTTAGCGGCAAACCCGTCATCATCGCAGGCCCCTGCAGCGCAGAGTCTGCCGACCAGGTCCTCACCACCGCCAGGGGCATCGCCCGCCTCGAAAAAGTGAAGGTATTCCGCGCCGGCATCTGGAAACCCCGCACCCGCCCCAACTCATTCGAAGGTGTGGGTGAAGAAGGACTGAAATGGATGAAAGCAGTGAAGGAAGAAACCGGCATGCTCCTCACCACCGAAGTGGCCAACGCCGAACACGTGGAACTCTGCCTGAAATACGGCATCGACATCCTCTGGATCGGCGCCCGCACCACCGTGAACCCATTCTCGGTGCAGGAGATCGCCAACGCCCTGAAAGGTGTGGACATCCCCGTGATGGTGAAGAACCCCATCAACCCCGACCTGCAATTATGGCTGGGCGCACTGGAACGTGTACAGGGAGCCGGTATCACCAAACTGGCTGCTATTCACCGCGGCTTCTCCCCGTTCGAAAAAACGCCGTTCCGAAACATCCCCAAGTGGGAGCTGGCCATTGAAATGCGCCGCATGCTGCCCAACCTGCCGATGATCTGCGACCCGAGCCACATCGCCGGCAGCCGCGAACTGCTTCCGTACGTGTGCCAGAAAGCGATGGACCTGGACATGACCGGACTGATGATTGAAACGCACATCCAGCCGAAAGTGGCCAAGAGCGATGCCGAACAACAGGTGACGCCCGAAGACCTCGGCAAGCTGTTGTCATCCATCACCGTGCGCCGCTCCTCTGCCGAGAACCTGGAGTTCAAGAGCAAGCTGGATCAGCTCCGCGCCGAGATCGACAAACTCGACGACGACCTGTTGCAGGTGCTCTCCACCCGCATGAAGGTGGCCGAGAAGATCGGCGAATACAAACGTGACAATGAAGTGACGATCCTGCAGCTGAACCGGTGGGAAGAGATCATGAACAAACGCCTGGAGATCGGTCAGGCCCTGGGCCTCAGCACCGACTTCACCAAGCAGCTGTACCAGATGATCCACAAGGAATCCATCCGCAAGCAGGAAGAGATCATGAATTCGGCGGTGAAGGTGTAGAGCCTCGAATCAGAAATAAAAAACACCTGTCTATATGACAGGTGTTTTTTATTTCTGGCCCGCATGTTATTTGCGAAAATTTATCAAAGTCATTCGCTTATACATTTATTGCTGATGAATATTAATTCGTCAGCCTTGTCTGTATTCAAAGAGTACATTTGTTTCGTGGTATTGACATTCAAGCTATCGTCGACGCGCATCACAATGAAGTGTTTTGGATGCTTACTACACCAGAAACAAATAGTACCAAACCAAAACAGACCATTATGAGAAAAGTTAAATCATTTCTGATCGTTCTAATGACAACCGGAACGATTGTAGCAAATGCTGCCAGCATTTCAGGACCCGCGTGTGTTAGTGAATTTGATCTCAACATCAATTACACTTGCAATGGAGCCAGCGGGTTGGGGTACACAGCCAACTACTTTGAGTGGCACGCTCCTTCCAATGGCTATTTCGGCTCAAAAACCACCCCTTCCCAGACGACAACCACAACAACCAATAAAGTTGACGTAAAATTCGGGCAATATGGTTCTGGAACGCTCATCTGTTACTATTCTTACAAAGAAGTTGTAAAAGGCCAGGTGAATATCATACCCCTAGGTTCGGTGAGTTATAGCATTGCAACCAAACTGGCATTCAAACTTGATTCATGGAGCGGGAATCCGAGTCCACCTAACCCCGGAACATACACGTATTCCATTCAGGCTGTCCCCGGAGCAACTTCTTATACATGGCATCTTCCAAGTGGTTGGACCGGATCCAGCACGACCAATTCCATTAATGCTACTGCAGGTCTGAATGCCAATTCCGGATTTATTCTCATAACCGCTAATGGTGTTTCAATGTGTGATAACACTGCCAACTACTATGTTACAGTAGATGAAAATTGCTGGGCAAGCAGCAACCTTTTCGGACCTGCCATCAAAAAGATGAATGGCTTTGATGTGAACAATGGATGGGGTGACGCGAGATTGGAACGCCGGGTAGCAGATGTTAACGCAGACGGAAAAGCGGATATCATCGGGTTTGGTTATGACGGTGTATACGTTTCCAAATCCAATGGTAGCACCTTTGGATCCACTGCCAAATGGGTAACAGGCTTTGATGTAAACAATGGATGGGGTGATGAACGTTTGCTGAGATTGGTAGCCGACGTAAACGGTGATAGAAAGGCCGATATCGTTGGCTTCGGATACGATGGCGTATACGTGTCACTCTCCAGCGGATCATCTTTCGGTCCGGCATCCAAATGGTTGTCTGGATTCGATGTGAACAACGGATGGGGTGACAGCCGACTGCCCAGGTTCATTGTTGATGTGAACGGTGATAAAAAAGGCGATATCGTCGGGTTTGCATACGATGGCGTATATGTGTCGCTATCCAATGGATCATCTTTCGGTCCGGCATCCAAATGGTTGTCTGGTTTCGACGTGAACAACGGATGGGGTGATTCCAGGCTTACCCGAAGAATGGCAGATGTAAATGCGGACGGCAAAGCTGATATTATCGGCTTCGGATACGACGGCGTATACGTTTCACTTTCCAAAGGCTCCTACTTCGGTCCGGCATACAAATGGAGGTCCGGTTTTGATGTAAACAACGGGTGGGGCGCTCCTGAAAAACCAAGATTTGTGGCCGATGTGGACGGGTGTAAAAAAGCCTCCATCGTTGCTTTCTACTATTGTGGCGTTCATGTTTCCAGATCCACAGGCTCCAGTTTCAACGGTGATGAACTGGCCATCAAAGGCTTTGGTACCGACCAAGGATGGGGGGACTCCCGTCTGTTAAGGGAATTGGGAGACTTTAATGGTGATGGCGAAGCTGACATCTTTGGATTCGGATACGATGGCGTATACGTGTCCATCACACAAAGTCCGATTGGTTGCGCACAGGTACCGGGTCGCGCGGTCAGTGCAATTGGAAAAACATCCGGTGAATCATTTGAATCTGATAAGAACCAAGTGCAGGTATATCCCAACCCAACGAACGGAATAACTATCCTTCGCGGCGATATTCTGGCCGGTTCTTCCCTAGAAGTAATCGATGCAACCGGCAAAGTGGTTTATCTCATAGATGTGGCTGAACAAAACGAAACCAGTGTTGACCTATCTGCTCTTCCAAAAGGTCTATACTTTCTTCGTATTCAAAACAAGGACGCTGTGATTCAGAAGAAAATCATGTTGCTTTAACTGGTTTGTAAGAACTTGTCATTAGAAGCCGGGCCTCCGATCGGAGGCCCGGCTTCTTAATTGTTGTGTGGCCCAATCTCGTTATCACATCACTCAATCTGATATCCTCATTGAGTTGCTTATGCCTTTTACCTATATCGCTAAGCTTGAAGTATAGCGGGAAGAAATCATGAACACGGCGGTGAAGGTGTAGAGACGCCTCCGTTGAACATCGCCATTGCCTGGTGACAGTTACGAGCGTGGCAGGATACGGTTTGGTTCCTGCCACGCTTTTTGTTTGCCGTTTCCGCTATATTTGTCCATCCCCTTCTCCCACCAACGAAGGGACGTGTAGTGCCGATTTGACAACAAACCTCCTCCTTTGCCTAAAGAAAAATCCATTCATACATGCACCTGACCGAAACCTACCAACCCACGAAAGACTTCGCCGCCGAAATGGACGCGACCGATCCGCTGCGTGCTTTCCGCGACCAATTTTACATTCCTACCAAAAACGGAACACACATCGCCTACTTCTGCGGGAATTCACTCGGCCTGCAACCCAAAACCGCCGAAGCCCACATCCATGAAGTGCTGAACAGCTGGAAGACACTCGCGGTCGACGGGCACTTCCGCGGCGACAACCCCTGGATGACCTACCACGAACAAATGGCCGCACCCCTCGCCCGCATCGTGGGCGCCCAACCTTCCGAGGTGACCGTGATGAACACGCTCACCGTGAACCTGCACCTGCTGATGGTATCTTTCTACCGCCCCACAAAACAGCGTTACAAGATCATGATCGAGGAAGGCGCCTTCCCCTCCGACCAGTATGCGGTGAAGTCGCAACTGCGCTTTCACGGATTCGATGACAAGGAAGGACTGATCGAACTGAAACGAACTGCGGGTGACATCCTCAAAACCGAAGACATCCTCCAATGCATCGACGACCACAAAGACGAGATCGCACTCATCCTGCTGGGCGGCATCAACTATTACACCGGACAGGTGTTCGACATGGAGGCCATCACCCGCAAAGGCCACGAGGCGGGCTGTGTGGTGGGGCTCGATCTGGCCCACGCCGCCGGCAATGTGCCCCTCAACCTGCATGCATGGGATGTGGACTTCGCCGCATGGTGTACCTACAAGTACCTGAACTCCGGACCGGGCGGCATCAGCGCATGCTACGTGCATGAACGCTACAGCAAACGCACCGACATCCCCCGCTTCGAAGGCTGGTGGGGGCATGAAAAGGCCACCCGTTTCCTGATGGGTCCCGACTTCGTTCCTGAGGCTGGCGCCGACGGCTGGCAAACGGGCAACCTGCCCATCATGCTGCTGGCCAGTCTGAAGGCCTCCCTGGAGATTTTCGACCGAGCCACGCTGCCGGCACTTCGCGAAAAATCCCTCCGGCTTACCGGCTACCTAGAGTACCTGCTGGAACAGATCCCGGATGAACGGGTGCAGGTGATCACCCCGAAAGACCCCGCGCAACGCGGCTGCCAGTTGTCGATCCGCGTGAAAGGCCCGGGCAAGAAGTTGTTTTATGCGCTGGAAGAAAAGGGCATCCTGGGCGACTGGCGCGAACCTGACGTGATCCGCATCTCGCCGGTGCCGTTGTACAACAGCTTCGGGGATGTGTTCTATTTCACGGAAACGCTGAAGGAAGTGCTGACCTTGATGTGAGACCGCTTCCGGGAAAATCATTGCTGCATCTTACGCATGTGATTTCCTTCATCACATTCGCCTGCACACCGCTTTGTTTTTGGTAATTTAGGCAGATGGAAATGCGATGGGTATTCAAAGAAGCCGCCGATCAAGGCACTCAACAACGATTGTCGCAGGAGCTGAACATCAGTCCGCTCTTGTCCGGCCTGCTCGTCCAGCGCGGCATCACCACCTTTGAAGATGCCAGGGAATTTTTCCGCCCTTCCCTCGAACACCTGCACGATCCGTTTCTCATGGCCGGTATGCAAGCCGCAACGAACCGGCTGGTGCAGGCCATTGAGAAGGAAGAAAAGATTTTGATCTACGGCGATTATGATGTGGACGGCACCACATCGGTGGCGCTGGTGTACAGTTTCCTGAAAGATTTCCACCCGCATATCGACTACTACATCCCCGACCGGTACACCGAAGGATACGGCATCTCCGAACAAGGGGTGCGTTGGGCGGCGGAGCACAACTTCAACCTTATCATCGCACTCGATTGCGGCATCAAGGCGATTGAAAAAGTAAAGCTCGCCACATCACTCGGCGTCGACTTCATCATCTGCGACCACCACCGTCCGGGCGACACATGGCCCGACGCCGTGGCCGTGCTGGATCCGAAACGCCCCGACTGCAACTACCCCTACAAGGAACTGTCGGGATGCGGGGTCGGACTCAAACTGATGCAGGCCCTAAGCAGCCAGCTAGACATACCCGCAGCCAGGTGGGAGTCGCTGCTGGACCTGGCTGCCATCTCTATCTGTGCAGACATTGTACCCGTGACCGGAGAAAACCGCGTGCTGTGCCATTTCGGACTGAAACTCCTCAACGCATCCACACGCCCCGGCATACGCGCCCTGCTGGAACTGAACCAACTCAACAAAACCATCACCGTGAATGAGGTGGTGTTCGTGATCGCACCACGCATCAATGCCGCCGGACGGATGGAAAGCGGACGTAAGGCGGTGGAACTCCTGATCACGGAAGACATTCAGGCCGCCATGGAACCGGGCACGCGTATCCACACACACAACACCGAACGTGTGCAGGTGGACAGGGCGATGACCCGCGAAGCGCTGGACATGATCAGCAGGGAAGCCAACCTGATCCAACGAAAAACCACCGTGCTGTTCAACCCCGAATGGCACAAAGGCGTGATCGGCATCGTGGCTTCGCGACTGATCGAAACGTATTACAGGCCCACCATCCTGCTGACTGAATCCAATGGCAAGGCTACCGGATCAGCGCGGTCTGTGAAAGGCTTTGATGTGTATGAGGCCATCGAGGCATGCAGCGATCTGCTGGAGCAATTCGGCGGACATATGTATGCGGCAGGGCTCACCCTGAAACTGGAAAACGTGGAAGCGTTCACCGCCCGGTTCGAGGAAGTGGTCAGCAGCCGCATAGACCTAACTTTGCTGATACCACAGATCGAGGTGGATGCCGAGATCGACTTCCCTGACATCACACCCAAGATGTATGGGATCCTGGAACAGTTCGCACCGTTCGGTCCGGGCAACATGGCACCGGTGTTCGTCACACGGAACGTGCTGGATCGCGGCTATGCCAAACGTGTGGGCAAGGAACAAACCCACCTGAAGTGCGACCTGCATCAGGCGCTGCACCCCACCGTTCGCTTCCCCGCCATCGGCTTCGGCCAGGGGGATGCGATCGACTGGCTCCGTCAGGGCGTGCCGGTGGATGTGTGCTACACGGTGGATGAGAACGAATGGAACGGAAAGACGAGCTTGCAGCTGGTGCTGAAGGATGTGAAGGTTTCCGGTACTAGAAAAAGCATTGCTACCTGAGTATAAAGTAACATGTCATATTCAATACCACCTGTATTTGGTGTTCAACAATAGGTCGGTTCAGAATATCCTCAAATCCATAGCTGAAGGTTGGCTCAACACCCAGATGCAAACGATCATTCAATTGGTATATCCAATTGAGACTTGCCAAAGCGGACATCCCAAAATCACTGGCATATCCTAATTTATTCCCGCGATTCTTTTCGGTAGGTTTCTGCTGGAATTGTATTTGGGATTTACTAGCGACAAGTTTCTGCAATTGAGGAACAAGACCTGCACTGGCTGTTATTCGGACCTCATCCCCTCCTAACCTATAAGTGATCTTCACCGGTAAGCTGAAACAATGAAATATATCTATAAGTTTTACTGCAGTTGCACCTTCTGAAATAAGGGGCGTAAGACCAAAAGATGAAAACCTGAATACGGTCGAATCCACTGGTGACATATACAAGCAGCGTGAATTGCGTGAATAATAAACTCCAACGTCCAAGCCGAACCGGGAGTTAACATTGTGTATGTTCAGGCCGGTTGTATATCCGATCCTTGGCCGGCTTTGAAGGTTGTTACTGAGCGAATATGATAAATAATATGAGTTGGGCGCCAAGGTCACTCCCATAAGCCATTTGGGTACTCTCACATTTTTAGCGTTGTTGTCTTGGGCAAATGCCTGAACGAATAACGATAGGAATAGCATTAAAAATACCGGTTTTATGAACCTATTAAGGGTGAACCACCGGTTAGACATGACTTTAGGTATCAAATGATTTTGATCTTTCACCTGGAATTACGCATTTCATTTCATCCCTAAGATAAACGGATCAATTATAAATGCAAAAGATCAAACAAAAAAGGTAAGAGGCCAGGATAGTTGCCTCAAATGACTTGAGAAAGAGAATACATTCCCGACTCCATTATGGGAAATTAATACATCATATGATCACTGAACAAACCGAAGCATAGATGCTGAGGAAAGCAACATTGTTCAGGTTCTAATAAAATCACTCACAACTGAACTGCCAGCCCGGAAATCCTTAGCTTTATTGGGCGGTTTCTCTCAAGAGCTATCCAACAAATGATTTGCATGTAACCTCATACCCCCATGGAATTCAACCCCTCCAACCCCATTGTTCAACGTTGCCTACAGGGCATGGCCATGGAAGAAAACGGTAAACCGGATGAAGCTGGTCAACTGTTCGGTCAGGCCTGGGAGGAAGCCACCAATGACTTTGAAAAATTCCTTGCCGCCCATTTCGTGGCCCGGCACCAGAAAAACATGTCCGACCAATTGAAGTGGCTGGAAACCGCCCTGGAGCTCGCACTGAAAATAAACGACCCGGGTGTGATGGCAGCACTTCCTTCTCTATATGCAAACGTTGCCAGATGTTATGAAGACCTCGGCGACGCGGAGTACGCGAAAAAGAACAAGGAACTGGCCCTACGGCATCAACACCATCCGTCCGACAAAGGTCCGTTTTACCACGGCACCCGAGCCGATCTGCAGGTGGGTGATTTGCTGACACCGGGTGGCCGCTCCAACTACAAACCCGACATCATCATGAACCATATCTATTTCTCCGCCCTGGTGAACGGGGCCGGACTGGCAGCTGCACTGGCCCAGGGAGACGGACGTGAACGCGTGTATGTGGTTGAACCGACAGGGGAATTTGAAAACGACCCGAACGTGACCGACAAAAAATTTCCGGGCAATCCCACCCGCTCCTATCGCACCGATACACCGTTGAAAATCGTTGGGGAGGTAACGGACTGGGTGAAACAAACGCCCGAACAAATACAGCAGTGGCGCGACAAACTCGCAAAGAACAAAGGAGAAATCATCAATTGATTTTGGAGAGGAGATGGACAAAGACCGGCCGGCAAAACAACAATTGATCAGCTTTCTCTCCAGCTTCCCAAGCCTTGAACGTGCGGAGGTCCTTCAACTGGCGGATATGATCCCCGTGATCGCACCTAGCAAAGGAACCATCTTGATCAAAGCAGGAGAAGTTCCGGGCGAATGTTACTATGTATTGAAGGGCCTTGTGCGTCAATACCAATTCATCGATGGCACGGAACGTACGACGGAGTTTTATACCGAGGCCAACGGCACCGTTTCTTCTACCCATTACACGGAGCAAACACCTTCCGGGTTCTACCTGGAATGCATGGAAGATTGTTTGCTGATCGCAGGTACCATGGAGTTACAGGAGGCGCATTTTGAACAGTTTCCAGCCTTACTGGACATCACCAAACAGATGCTTGAAAGCGATCTGAACAAGGCCAAGGACCAGTTTTCCAAATTCATTCTTTCCTCGCCCAGGGAACGATACCTGCATTTCATGGAAACACGCCCGGACCTCCTGAACCGCGTTCCGTTGCATCAGATCGCCAGCTACCTGGGCATGACGCCCGAATCGCTCAGCAGGATCCGGAAACGCATTGTTTCTTCGGGAAACTGACTTCCCTGCCGCCCCTTACCAGCAACCAAACCGCCAGTCCGAGTTCTCCCAATATCATTGGCAAAACAAAAACAGCCTCCACGCGGGAACGGATGGATTCGTAGTCGGCTATAAACAAATCCGCCATGTTGCTCACAACATATCCGATGCCCGCAACAAACAGGAGCATGCCAATGATCTGCAGGATGGTTTTCTTCTCACACACCAATCCTGCCAGCAACAGGAGATGCACACCGAAAACAATCAACCCGAACTGCCAGATGGATTGAAAGCTTTGTATAAGATCATAGGTTGTGTCTGCATCACCTGATGGCAATGCCACAGCCCGGATCAGCTGTACGATACCCATCATGAGAATGAGCGAGTATATCAACCTGAAAAGCCCCATGGCTTTCGACTTGCCCTCATCTTTTACCGCATACAGTTCGTAAAGCCCCCAGCTGACAAACAGGTCGCACATCAGAATAACCACCCAACCCAAAATACCGAAGAAGAGCGGCATCTTCAACCGGGGCAAGTGTTGGGCAAACTGGTCCGGAGTCATCTCAAAAACCGGCGCGAAGACCATTCCCATCGACATCGCAGCTGCAACGGCCATCACGACCAGGGCGATTCCCGTTAGCCGGGATAATTGCTTTTGGTTCATTGTACTTTTCATCTTTATCGTTTTTCTTCCGGCAAAGCTATGGGTGGAAGCTGGCGGATCTCCTTGATGAAAGTCAAGAAATGGGCGCATGTGATAAAAGTCACATAACCTCATTACTTCTCCTTCCTGCCAAAAGCGTACATTCGAAAGAATACCACGAAGTTCTGTTCTGAATAAAACCAAAACCAAACACATCCACCATGTCAGATGAAATGAAAACCTGTCCCCAGTGCAAATCACCTTATGGCTATGCATCCGGGGACGCAATGTATACCTGTCCGGAATGCAGCAACGAATGGAATCCGGATGAAGCACAGAACGGCGATGTAACCAAAGTACTTGATGCCAACGGCAACGAACTGCAGAATGGCGACAGCGTGATCATCATCAAAAACCTGCCGGTTAAAGGCGCACCCAAACCCATCAAGGCCGGCACGAAAGTGAAAAACATCCGGCTCACCGACGGCGACCACAACATCGATTGCAAGGTGGATGGCTTCGGCTCGATGGCGTTGAAATCGGAGTTTGTGCGGAAAGCATAGTTGAGGTTCTTGTAAAACAAACTTTACCCATGAACCAAGCCACCGACAACTGGAGCAGCAGCAACCCCTATGAATATTTCATGGGAAGATGGAGCCGCCGCATGGCACCCGTTTTTCTGGACTGGCTGAAGCCCTCTCCCGACTTGAATTGGCTGGACCTGGGTTGCGGAACCGGTGCGTTGAGCGAAACCATCCTTGCGCATGGCCGACCGGCCCGTTTGATCTGCACGGATCCATCGCAGGATTTTCTTCAGCAAACACAAGAAAGGCTGGCTGGTAAAGCAGATTTTGCCGTGGGCAATGCCGGTGCTATTCCTGTGGATAGTAACACAGTGGATGTGCTGGTGTCCGGACTCGCGCTGAACTTTTTTCCTGACCTGCCCGCAGCACTTGCTGAAATGAAACGGGTAGTGAAACCGGGAGGCACCATTGCCGCCTATGTGTGGGACTATGCCGGCCGGATGGATTTTCTTCGAATCTTCTGGGACATCGCCTGTGAACTTCACCCGGAAGCATGCCACCTGGATGAAGGCATCCGTTTCCCCATCTGCCACGCTGATCGGTTGGAAGGCGCTTTCCGGGAAGCAGGGTTGACTGAAATAAGTACGGCTCATCTCGACGTGAATACCGTATTTGAAAATTTTGAGGATTACTGGAATCCCTTTTTAAGCAAACAGGGGCCTGCACCCGGTTTCGTCGCTACGTTATCAGATCACCAAAAAGAGGCGTTGAGAGAAGCGCTTTACACCAAGCTGCATTCGCGTAAGGATGCTCGCATCTCGTTGCTTGCCCGGGCGATTGCGGTGAAAGGAATAAACAATTAAATCCCACCTATAAAGAAAGCCCTGGTAGCGTAGTCTAACTAAAGGGCAAAAAAAAAGCCCCTCGTTTACACAAGGGGCTTTTAGAAAACTGGCGACGACATACTCTCCCAGGAGTTACCCCAGTACCATCTGCGCAAGTGAGCTTAACTTCTCTGTTCGGAATGGTAAGAGGTGAGCCTCACTGCAATAGCCGCCAAAACTTGTTATCCGCCAGCAGGCGAAAATAAGTTTGACATCCAAGCGAAAGAGAAAACGAATTTAATGTTAACCACAGGAATTGGGTCTAATCAGAAAGCTACGGGTCATTAGTACTGCTCAGCTTTGACATTACTGCCTTTACACCTGCAGCCTATCAACGTCATCGTCTATGACGGCCCTTAAAAGAAACCTCATCTTGAGGCGAGCTTCGCGCTTAGATGCTTTCAGCGCTTATCTCTTCCACACATGGCTACCCTGCGGTGCAGCTGGCGCCACAACAGGTATACCAGAGGTATGTCCGCCTCGGTCCTCTCGTACTAGAGGCAGGCCCTCTCAAGTTTCTAACGCCCACAACAGATAGGGACCGAACTGTCTCACGACGTTCTGAACCCAGCTCGCGTGCCACTTTAATGGGCGAACAGCCCAACCCTTGGGACCTTCTCCAGCCCCAGGATGTGACGAGCCGACATCGAGGTGCCAAACCCCCCCGTCGATGTGAGCTCTTGGGGGAGATCAGCCTGTTATCCCCGGAGTACCTTTTATCCTTTGAGCGATGGCCCTTCCATGCGGAACCACCGGATCACTATGTCCTACTTTCGTATCTGCTCGACTTGTCGGTCTCACAGTTAAGCACCCTTTTGCCATTGCACTCTACGCACGGTTACCAAGCGTGCTGAGGGTACCTTTGAAAGCCTCCGTTACTCTTTTGGAGGCGACCACCCCAGTCAAACTACCCACCAAACACTGTCTCCCGTTTTGCGGGATTAGGCTCCAAACAAGCGAAGGGTGGTATTTCAAGGACGACTCCACCATGCCTAGCGGCATAGCTTCAAAGTCTCCCACCTATCCTACACATCACTTGTCCAAAGTCAATGTTAAGCTATAGTAAAGGTTCACGGGGTCTTTCCGTCCCGTTGCGGGTAATCGGCATCTTCACCGATACTTCAATTTCACCGAGCTCGTGGCCGAGACAGTGCCCAGATCGTTACACCATTCGTGCAGGTCGGAACTTACCCGACAAGGAATTTCGCTACCTTAGGACCGTTATAGTTACGGCCGCCGTTTACCGGGGCTTCAGTCAAGCGCTTCTCCGAAGATGACGCCCTTCCTTAACCTTCCGGCACCGGGCAGGTGTCAGACCCTATACATCGTCTTTCGACTTAGCAGAGTCCTGTGTTTTTGCTAAACAGTCGCCTGGGCCTGGTCACTGCGCCCCGCCGTTAAGCGGGGGCCCTTTCTCCCGAAGTTACAGGGCTAATTTGCCTAGTTCCTTAGCCACGGATCACTCGAGCACCTTAGGATTCTCTCCTCGACTACCTGTGTCGGTTTGCGGTACGGGTAGCCAGTGTCTGAAGCTTAGAGGTTTTTCTTGGAAGTATGATTAGGACCATTATCCGCTTGTCCGAAGACTCGCGGTACTATCACCTTTCAGCAAGACGTGCGGATTTGCCTACACATCCTATACCTACGGGTTTCAACGCACTATTCCGTCAGTGCGCAGGTCTTTCACGACTCCGTCACCCCATCGCAACACTGGCTAGTTCAGGAATATTAACCTGATGTCCATCGACTACGCCGTTCGGCTTTGCCTTAGGACCCGACTAACCCTGATCCGATTAACGTTGATCAGGAAACCTTAGTCTTACGGTGGGCGGGTTTCTCGCCCGCCTTATCGTTACTTATGCCTACATTTTCTTTTCCAGACGCTCCAGCAGACCTTACGATCCACCTTCGACGCAGACTGGAATGCTCCCCTACCGATTTTTCAATCCCATAGCTTCGGTAGCATGCTTAATGCCCGAGTATTATCCACGCCAGATCGCTCGACTAGTGAGCTGTTACGCACTCTTTAAATGAATGGCTGCTTCCAAGCCAACATCCTAGCTGTCAATGCAATCCGACCACGTTAGATCAACTTAGCATACATTTGGGGACCTTAGCTGATGGTCTGGGTTCTTTCCCTCTCGGCACAGGACCTTAGCACCCTATGCCTCACTCCCGAGTATATGTCATAGCATTCGGAGTTTGTCAGGGGTTGGTAGGCGGTGAAGCCCCCTAGCCCTATCAGTAGCTCTACCTCTATGACACTCAACCTCGAGGCTGTACCTAAATACATTTCGGGGAGTACGAGCTATTTCTCAGTTTGATTGGCCTTTCACCCCTACCCACAACTCATCCAAAAACTTTTCAACGTTTACTGGTTCGGTCCTCCACCCCGTGTTATCGGGGCTTCAACCTGGTCATGGGTAGATCACAAAGTTTCGCGTCTGCCTCTACTAACTATTCGCCCTATTCAGACTCGCTTTCGCTTCGGCTCCATCCGTCTACGGACTTAACCTTGCTAGTAAAGAGCAACTCGTAGGCTCATTATGCAAAAGGCACGCAGTCATCCCTTACGGGACTCCTACCGCTTGTAAGCGCACGGTTTCAGGTTCTATTTCACTCCCTTGTTCAGGGTGCTTTTCACCTTTCCTTCACAGTACTGGTTCGCTATCGGTCTCTCAGGAGTATTTAGCCTTACCGGATGGTTCCGGCTGCTTCAGACAGGATTTCACATGTCCCGCCCTACTCAGGATACTGCTAAGTATTGCATTGATTTCGTGTACGGGACTATCACCCGCTATGGTTCAACTTTCCAGAAGTATTCCACTATCAATACAAAGTCTATGTTGCAGTCCTACAACCCCCCGCCAGCCGTAACTGGACAGGGTTTGGGCTCTTCCCCTTTCGCTCGCCGCTACTCAGGGAATCACGTTTGTTTTCTCTTCCTCCGGGTACTTAGATGTTTCAGTTCTCCGGGTTAGCACCTTTCGGTGGTACCACTCCATGGTACCGGGTTGCCCCATTCGGAAATCTACGGATCGACGGTTGCTTGCACCTTCCCGTAGCTTATCGCAGCTTAGCCACGTCCTTCATCGCCTCTGAGAGCCAAGGCATCCACCATACGCTCTTAATTACTTTCTTGATTATATCAATTTAGATGCCTGTGTTTTAACAGAAAAACTCGTATTCTCTTTCAAGATGTCAAAGAACTTTACTCAGAACAAATTGCGAACAATGTGTCTGAAAAAGTGAATATTAATGGATTCGAACCATTTCATCACAAAAATGACGTCCCCCGGCGGGATATATTCCTAATGTCAGAAGAACGAAACTATTTTTACTTCAAAATGTGGAGGATATCGGATTCGAACCGATGACCCCCTGCTTGCAAAGCAGGTGCTCTAGCCAGCTGAGCTAATCCCCCGGTGTTGCACTTCTGCGTAAATGCGCAATTGCGCATGGGAAATCGACTCAGTCATTCGGCCATCATCGGCACGCCTTGCCGTTGACTTTAACGCGCGCAGTAGTCCCGCGCGGATTTGAACCGCGGACCTCTACATTATCAGTGTAGCGCTCTAACCAACTGAGCTACGGGACTATTAATCTTCGCTCAATTGCGCGAGAGTGATCCCACTGAAGAAGCAATGTTTCGTTAAATGAAGTTTTGGCAGTAGAGCAGGTTCCGTCACAATTTGTGAACGAATCACAGTTGTGACCGGTAAAAGGCCTCTCTAGAAAGGAGGTGTTCCAGCCGCACCTTCCGGTACGGCTACCTTGTTACGACTTAGCCCCAGTCACCAGTTTTACCCTAGGCCGCTCCTTGCGGTTACGGACTTCAGGTACCCCCGGCTTCCATGGCTTGACGGGCGGTGTGTACAAGGCCCGGGAACGTATTCACCGCGCCGTTGCTGATGCGCGATTACTAGCGATTCCAGCTTCATGAAGTCGAATTGCAGACTTCAATCCGAACTGAGACCGATTTTAGAGATTAGCATCCTGTCACCAGGTAGCTGCCCATTGTATCGGCCATTGTAGCACGTGTGTAGCCCTGGACGTAAGGGCCGTGCTGACTTGACGTCATCCCCGCCTTCCTCACGGCTTGCGCCGGCAGTTTCCTTAGAGTCCCCAGCATTACCTGTTGGCAACTAAGGATAGGGGTTGCGCTCGTTATGGGACTTAACCCGACACCTCACGGCACGAGCTGACGACAGCCATGCAGCACCTTGCACCTTGTTCCGAAGAAAAGTCTCGTTTCCGAGACGGTCAAAGTGCATTCAAGCCCAGGTAAGGTTCCTCGCGTATCATCGAATTAAACCACATGCTCCACCGCTTGTGCGGGCCCCCGTCAATTCCTTTGAGTTTCAACCTTGCGATCGTACTCCCCAGGTGGATCACTTATCGCTTTCGCTTGGTCGCTGACAATGTATCGCCAACAACTAGTGATCATCGTTTACAGCGTGGACTACCAGGGTATCTAATCCTGTTTGCTCCCCACGCTTTCGTGCCTGAGCGTCAGTTACAGTTTGGTAAGCTGCCTTCGCAATCGGTGTTCTGTGTCATATCTAAGCATATCACCGCTACATGACACATTCCGCCTACCTCATCTGTACTCAAGAACAACAGTATCAATGGCAGTTCTGCAGTTGAGCTGCAGGATTTCACCACTGACTTATTATTCCGCCTACGCACCCTTTAAACCCAATGAATCCGGATAACGCTTGGATCCTCCGTATTACCGCGGCTGCTGGCACGGAGTTAGCCGATCCTTATTCATACGGTACCGTCAGTTTCGCACACGTGCAAAAGTTTCTTCCCGTATAAAAGCAGTTTACAACGAACTAGCGCTGTCATCCTGCACGCGGCATGGCTGGGTCAGAGTTGCCTCCATTGCCCAATATTCCTTACTGCTGCCTCCCGTAGGAGTCTGGTCCGTGTCTCAGTACCAGTGTGGGGGATCATCCTCTCAGACCCCCTAGACATCGTAGCCTTGGTGAGCCGTTACCTCACCAACTAGCTAATGTCACGCATGCCCATCTCTAACCGCCGGAGCTTTAAAATCAGAACCATGCGATTCCGAAGTACTATGGGGTATTAATCCCGATTTCTCGGAGCTATTCCCCAGTTAGAGGTAGGTTGCATACGCGTTACTCACCCGTGCGCCGGTCGTCGACTCCCTATTGCTAGGGATCGTTACCCCTCGACTTGCATGTATTAAGCCTGCCGCTAGCGTTCATCCTGAGCCAGGATCAAACTCTCCATAGTAATATAATCGTCTCCGATTATTACGGAAAAATGTCCTGGCCAAATTACCGAACGAGGTTTGTTTAAAACAATTACTCGTGGATACCTGTTCTACTAGCCTTAAAACTTCAATTCTTCAAAGAACTTTTCTATCGCTCATCGTGGTCGAACCACGCTTTTGGCTTTCTTTTCACCCTCAGATCATTTCCAAAGGGGATGCAAAGGTAACCACGTTTTTCATTCTTGCAAACATTCCTGTGTTTTTTTTGTAAATTTTTTTCGCGGGCATCTTTTTTAAGGCGTTGACGAAGACACCGGAAGTACCTTCCCATTATAGTATTTCCAGGCCTCCAGAGCAAATTGTGCAATGTATACCGCCATGTCTTTCGGTTGAAGGTCGGCCTTGTATCCCGGGAAAGCCTGAGCCAGCATTTCTGTCTGAACCGCTCCAAGCGCAAGTGCATTTACACGCACACCGGAATCTTTCCATTCCTCCGCCAGACATTCTGTAAGTATTGAAACCGCGCCCTTGGATGCACTGTATACTGACAGTCCAGGAAACTTGGCACTACCCTGCACCCCGCCCATGCTGCTTATATTAACCACATGCTTGATATGGCCACGCTCCAAATGGGTTTTGAGTGCCGCACTCAACAGCAATGCACCTCCGGCATTAATCCTGAATGACCTGTCGATCTCTTCTGCTGACAAAGCTGTAGCGCTGCCCTTAATCAAATAGCCTGCATTGTTGACCAACACATCCAACGCTTCAGTCTCTTTTCCTATCCGGGCAACTGCATCCTTAATGGATCCGGCATCTTCCAAGTCCAAACAAATCGGAACAATCCGTTCACCCTTGATCTCATTTAGGCCTGAAGGGTTGCGTGTGAGGGCAAACACCCGGTGTCCATGTGAAGCAAACAACTCCACAAGTACTTTGCCAATGCCGCGGCTGGCCCCGGTTACGGCTATGTTCCTTGAAATTCTGTCCATGTTGTTCTCTTGATTCAAAATATGATGCTGTGGGTAAAAGCCCTATTCAAAGATATGAATTCACTTCAGCCGCTTGCAGAAGCGTTTCCTTACCTTCACCTTTGCAATACGAACCCTATACCCAACCCGAATGAAGCAAATCGTTGTCCTTTTGGTATGGATCATTGCCGGTGTAAGCGCAATGGCGCAGAATCCATCAGCCGCACCAACAGGACCATCGAGTCCGTTCCAATCCGGCGGTGGATTTTCACTTGGAGGAAATATCGGATTGCAATTCGGTGACATTACTGCTATCGATCTTTCGCCCACTGTCGCTTACAACATTACCGAAAGGTGGCAGATTGGCACAGGTGTTACGTACCAATACATCCGGGACAAACAGCTGGCCATCTCCCTGAACATGTATGGAGGACGACTGTTCACCAGGTACTACATTCTGGAAAACATCTTTGCCCAATCCGAATATGAATTGTTGGGCGTCAGCCTGAAGGATGATTCAGGCAACCATGAGAACTACACGTTGGAAGCGCTGTACCTGGGCGGAGGCATCAGACAACAACTAGGCGGAAACAGCAACCTGATCATTACAGGGTTGTGGAATGTGCTTGACGGCCGTTATGCGCGGGAGAATCCGGTCATCCGCGTAGGGTTCGAATTTGGGCTCTAACCCCCGATCTTCCCGCCAAAGAGTCGTGTCAGCCAATCGTCCAGGATCGCATTGAATTGCTCCGGCTGCTCCATCATAGGCGCATGACAGCATTGATCTATCCAATGAAGCTCCGAATGCGGTAGCAAACGATGAAAGTCCTCAGCTACTTCAGGAGGAGTGATGTGGTCGTTTTTTCCCCATATCAAACAAACAGGCACTTCTATCTTATGCACCTCCTTTGACATGTTGTGCCGGATGGCGGACTTTGCCAATGAGAGTATGCGAACCAGTTTGCCACGGTCGTTTACGATGGAAAAACACTCGTCAACCAGTTCTTTGGTTGCATGCTTCGGATCGTAAAACGTGACGGCTACCTTTTCCTTGATGTACTCATAGTCCTCACGCCTTGGAAATGTGTCGCCCATGGCCTTCTCATACAAACCGCTGCTACCCGTAAGCACCATCGAATGCAGGCGATCACCGAAGGTTACCGCATAAATGAGTGCCACGTGACCTCCCAGCGAATTACCCAGCAAGGTCACCTGGTCGTAATTGCGAAACTTGATGAACCGGTGAATGTATTTCGCCAGGTTCTTGACATTGGTTTCCAGAACAGGTAAAGTATAGATCGGCATCAGCGGGATCACAACCCGGTATCGGTCCGCAAAATGGCCGATCACATCCTGAAAGTTACTGAGCGCACCGAACAATCCGTGCAAAAGCATGATCGTGTGCCCCTGGCCCACTTCCACGTATTTGAATTCGCCTTCTTCTTGAATTTTGTATTCCATAGGTTGCAAATGAATGCGCTAAAAATAAGACAAACAAATTTACCAGACAGCTAAAGCGCAATTTTCAACCACACCCCTGGAAACATCAGCCCTTCTCACCAATTCTCCCACTTACTACCACCATTCCCTCAAAAACCGTTTTCCACTTCCAATCATAACCAACCGCAACAATTTGAAATCCCACCCGTTAAAAGTTTTCAACAAAGTGGTAAATTGTGGTAAATTGTGGTAACTGATTGTCTATATTTACACTCAAAAAACTATTCTGAATGTCAGAATTCATAGGGGAATATGTGTGCAGGCTGGACGCCAAAGGCAGGTTTATGTTGCCTGTCGGCCTCCGCAAGCAGATGTCTCCCGAAGCCCGGGACAGCTTCGTGCTGAATCGTGGTTTCGAGCAGCATCTGACGCTGTACCCTATGGACGAATGGCAAAAGATCACGGCTCAACTGAAGAAACTAAATCTCTTTGTAGCCAAGAACAGAAAGTTTTACAGGCAGTTCCACAATGGTGCCACGGTACTCGCCCTGGATACAACAGGTCGGCTTCTGCTACCGAAGCCATTGATGAATTTCGCCGGGATAGGAAAAGACGTGACCCTGTTTGCCTACGCCAACAGGATCGAAGTTTGGGCCAACGATGTGTATGAAAATGTCATGAAGGACACGGAAGACTTTGCATCGCTGGCCGAAGAGGTGATGGGTTCGCTGCCGCAGCAGGGCGAGGAGGGAAATGTATCATGAACCTGTACTCCTCGAAGCATGCATTCGGGGACTGAACATTGAACAACCAGGGGTTTATGTGGACGCCACCTTCGGAGGCGGGGGACACAGCAAATCCATCCTTGAAAGAATAACACGCGACAGCAGGCTGCTGGCATTTGATCAGGATCCGGATGCCGCTGCCAACACAACAGACGATGAAAGGTTCACTTTGGTAAACCAAAATTTCCGGTATTTGAAAAGGTACCTCAAGCTGCATAAAGCCATTCCGGCAATCGGCATCCTCGCCGATCTGGGTGTTTCCTCTCACCAGTTCGACACCCCCGGAAGAGGTTTCTCCCTCCGTTTCGACGGCCCCCTTGACATGAGAATGGATCCAATGCTCCCCCGATCCGCTGGTGACATCATTCGCGAATACAGTTCTGAAGCACTTGCAAATATGCTCCGCCTGTATGGTGAATTACCACAGGCAAATGCCCTAGCCCGCACCATCAGCATCGTACGACAAAACACCACCATCAACACCACCTTCCAACTGCGTGATGCCATCAGTAAGCACCTGCCACGAGGGAAGGAAAACAGCATGCTGGCCAGGGTCTTTCAAGCCATCCGCATTGAAGTCAACGATGAATTAAGTGCATTGCGGGAATTCCTTGAGCAATGCACCGAAGTGATTGCGGAAGGCGGCCGCCTCGTGGTCATCTCCTACCATTCCCTGGAAGATCGGTTGGTGAAAAACTTCATGCGCAGCGGCAACTGGGAAGGTGAAATCAAAACAGACTTGAAAGGGAATGTTCTGGCACCCTTCAAACCGGTCATCCGAAAAGCCATACAGCCAGATGAGCAGGAAATACTGACGAACCCCCGGGCACGCAGCGCCAAACTCCGGATCGCGGAAAGAACCTCATGGGCATGAACGAAAAGAAAAAGAAAAGAAACAACCCGCTCAAAACCCTGGTGAGAACCATCCTGATGGTAATCACAGGAAAAGTATTGTCGGAAAAGGGCAACGAAAAAATGGTGCCCTACATCCTCTTCCTGACTTTTCTGGGCATCCTTTACATCGCCAACATCCATTTCGCGGAACGTACCGTGCGCGAAATGAACCATGTGAACCAGGAATTAAAAGAACTCCAAAGCGAATACATCACAACACGCTCTGAACTCATGTACAGGAGCAAGCAATCACACGTAGCCGAAGTACTCGAACCCTTGGGCATCAAAGAATCAAGGATACCGCCCAAAAAGATCGTGACAGGGAAAAAATAAGATGGCGAAAGCGAAGAACAATACCCTCTGGAGGATTTACCTGGTGTACTTTTGCATCAGCCTCTTCGCCATTCTCATTTTCGCCCAGGTTGTCCGCATCCAAACCACCGAACGCAGCCACTGGTTGCAACTGGCGGAAGAACAAACGATGCGATATGTAGATATTGATGCGGCTCGCGGCAATATTTTCGCACAGGATGGCAGCCTCCTAGCCACCTCCATCCCCATCTATGAAATGCGCATGGACCCCAGCAGGGACGTTATTCCCGACTCGGTGTTCAATACCCGCATTGATTCACTGGGTCTTTGTTTATCAAGACTTTTTAAGGACAAATCCCCAAAGCAATACGTAGCCCACATCCGAAATGGACGCAAGCACGGCAACCGGTACCTCCTCATCCAACGGAATGTGCGGTATACCGAACTGAAAACAGCCAAAGAATTTCCCATTTTCCGACTGGGCCGGTTCAAGGGCGGACTCATTTTCACTCAAAAGAACCGGCGGATTAAACCCTTCCAATTACTCGCATCACGCACGATAGGATACGATCGCGAAGGCATCCAGTCGGTGGGCCTGGAAGCCGCATACCGCGATTACCTCAAAGGGGTAGGTGGAAAAAGACTGATGCAACGAATCAGTGGCAATCTCATGATGCCGGTGAATGACAAGAATTTCATTGAACCGCAGGATGGGTACGACATCGTGACCACCCTGGATGTGAACCTGCAGGACGTGGCCGAACATGCGCTCCTCTATCAACTTGAAAAACACAACGCCCACCACGGCTCTGTGGTGCTGATGGAAGTCAAAACCGGCCGTATCAAAGCCATCGCTAACCTCACAAGACGTACCGACGACACCTATGATGAAGTCTACAACTATGCCATAGGAGAGAGCACCGAACCGGGTTCTACTTTTAAACTGGCATCACTCATGGCCGGCTATGAAGATGGATTGATTTCACCTGAGGACAGCGTGGATACAAAGAAGGGAAAGACCAGGTTCTACGACCGCATCATGAATGATGCCCACGAAGGTGGATTTGGCAAGATCACAGCTCAGCGTGCCTTTGAAGTATCTTCCAATGTTGGTGTTTCCCTGCTGATCAACAACGCGTACGGACAGCATCCGGAAAAGTTTGTGGAACGGTTACATACCATGGGATTGGGCACCAAGCTAGGACTTGACATTCCGGGTGAGGGGAAACCTTACCTCAAGGAACGCAAAGACCCGTCGTGGTCCGGTATCACATTGCCCTGGATGTCCATCGGCTACGAAACCACCATGACACCCCTTCAGATACTGACCTTCTATAATGCGGTGGCCAACAACGGCAAAATGGTGAAACCACAATTCGTGGAGGAAGTGAAGGAGCGCGGCAAAACCATCAGAAAATTCAAGACGGAAGTCCTGAACCCATCCATCTGCTCAGCCAAAACCATTGCCAATGCCAGGAAAATGATGGAAGGCGTGGTTGACAGCGGTACCGCCATCAACCTGCGGAATTCCATCTACCCGATCGCCGGTAAAACAGGAACCGCCCAGATCGCCAACGCCAAGTACGGTTATAAGGGATCCGGCTTGAGCTACCAGGCTTCCTTCGTGGGTTATTTCCCGGCAGACGATCCCGCCTACTCCTGTATCGTGGTGGTGAACGCACCCTCCAACAACGTTTACTACGGCAACCTCGTCGCCGGCCCCATCTTTAAGGAAATTGCCGATAAAGTATATGCCGGCAGCCTCAACATGCACGAAGCCATCAACCTGGCTGATGCAGCCCATGCACCCCTGCCCAGAACAAAAGTGGGTTTGCAGAAAGAAACCACAACCGTACTGAACGCCCTCCAAATTCCTGTCAAAAATGAGAGCGATACTTCCGAATGGGTGATCATCGACCGAAGTGACAGCACCTTCACCATACAGAACAAGCGCATCGGAAACGAATTGAAAAACGGCTTTGTTCCCAACCTGTCGGGTATGGGTGCAAGCGATGCCCTCTACATACTTGAGAATTACGGACTCCTGGTGGAACTGAACGGCGCCGGCCGCGTGATCGCGCAAAGCATTCCTCCCGGAACCCGGTTCAAGTGGGGTCAAACCATACAACTCGACCTGGCGACATGATGGTGTTGAAAGAAATACTGTACAAGGCAGGCATCCGCGACGTGCTCGGCTCCACCGATGTGGTGATCACTTCGATGACCTTTGATTCACGTCATGCGGAAACATACGGCCTGTTCGTGGCGATCAGGGGAGAGAAGTCGGACGGCCATGATTACATCGCACAGGCGATCGAGAACGGTGCCGCAGCCATCGTGTGCGAAACCTTCCCGGATGAGATCCGCAAGGAGATCACCTATGTGCAGGTGAACGACAGTCAGCAGGCCCTGGGGCAGATGGCTTCCAATTTTTATGGGAATCCCTCTCAAAAAATCAAGCTGGTGGGTGTCACCGGAACGAACGGAAAAACAACCATTGCCACCCTTCTATACAAACTGTTCAACAACCTGGGACACCCATCCGGCTTGCTTTCTACCATCAGCTATCGCATCGGGCATGAAGAGATTCCCGCCACCCACACCACCCCGGATGCCATCCGGATCAACGAAATGCTGGCACGCATGGTGGAGAAGCATTGCACCCATTGCTTCATGGAGGTGAGTTCCCATGCCGTTCAGCAGGGACGCACGTCGGGCCTGACATTCACCGGCGGAATCTTCACCAACCTGACCCACGATCACCTCGACTACCACGGTTCGTTCGATGCCTACCTGAAGGCCAAAAAGAAGTTCTTCGATCAGCTACCGCAGGATGCTTTTGCGCTGGTGAACAAAGATGACGTGCACGGTGAGATCATGATCCAGAACTGCAAGGCACTGAGAAAAACATATGCATGCCACCACCTGGCAGATTTCAAGTGCAAGATCCTCGACAACCAGTTCTCCGGACTTCACCTCCTGCTGGATGACACCGAAATCTGGACCAAACTCATCGGAAGCTTCAACGCCTCCAATATGCTGGCGATTTACGGAGCTGCGCTGTTGCTTGGAGAAGATCGCATGGATGTGCTCACCGCCATCAGCAACCTCAACCCGGTTGAAGGACGCTTCCAGTACATACGGGCCGGAAATGTCACAGGCATCGTTGACTACGCACATACACCCGATGCGCTGGAAAATGTACTGGCAACCGTCGCCGATATCCGTACTGGAAATGAACAGGTGATCACCATCATCGGGTGCGGAGGTGACCGCGACAAAGCCAAACGACCCCTCATGGCCGCGATCGCTTGCAACCACAGCGACAAGGTGATCCTCACCTCAGATAATCCGAGAAGTGAAGACCCGCACACCATCATCAAGGATATGGAAGCCGGAGTACCCGGCGAACACGTGAGAAAATGCCTCACGATACCCGACAGGAGGGAGGCCATCAAAACCGCATGCGCACTGGCACGACCCGGAGACATCATCCTCCTGGCCGGAAAAGGCCACGAAAAATATCAGGAGATCAACGGTGTGCGACACCCGTTCGATGACCTGGAAGTACTGAAGATTCAATTTGACCTAACACTGAACCGGTAATGCTGTACTACCTGTTCTCATACCTGGATGCCCATTTCGATCTGCCCGGAGCAGGTGTGTTCCAATACATCTCCTTCCGCGCCGCCATGGCTGCCATCGTTTCACTGGTGGTATCCATGTTGTTCGGAAAGCGCATCATCCGGTTGCTGCACAGCAAACAGGTGGGTGAACCCATCCGCAAGCTCGGACTGGAAGGACAGGAAGAAAAGGAAGGCACACCCACCATGGGCGGACTCGTGATCATTTCCGCCATCCTCATACCCACCCTGCTTTTCGCCAAGGTGCTCAATGTGTACATCATCCTCATGATCGTAACCACCATCTGGTTGGGTGCCATCGGGTTCATCGATGACTATATCAAGGTATTCAAACGGGACAAGAAAGGCCTGGCCGGAAAGTTCAAGGTGCTCGGTCAGATCACCCTCGGCCTGATCGTAGGCTCGGTACTCTACTTCCACAAGGATGTGACGATCCGCGACAAACAAAACATGTACTACTATGACACCGGCGCCAGGAGTGAATTGATTCATAAAATCCCTGCAGATGCAAGCATGCCCATCAACGGCATTGATTCGCTGATCACCCGCGATGGCACAGATTTTAAGATCAGCCACGACGGACATTCAACCAAAACCACGATTCCGTTCTTTAAAAACAATGAACTCGAATACGCCCATCTCCTGCGGTTCCTGGGAGACGGTTATGAGAAATGGGCCTGGCTGATCTTCATCCCCATCGTGATCCTCATCGTGACTTCCGTGTCCAACGGGGCCAACATCACCGACGGACTGGACGGACTCGCCACCGGAACCGCCGCCATCATCGGCGCTACTTTGGCCGTGTTCGCCTACGTATCAGGTAACACCATTTTTGCCGATTACCTCAACATCATGTAC
Organism: Flavobacteriales bacterium; assembly: GCA_020635855.1. Classification (NCBI taxonomy): domain Bacteria; kingdom Pseudomonadati; phylum Bacteroidota; class Flavobacteriia; order Flavobacteriales; species Flavobacteriales bacterium. The sequence goes on from JACJYZ010000004.1 coordinate 361,683, forward strand.
ATCCCCAATTCGGGTGAACTGGTGATCTTCATCAGCGCATTCGTGGGTGCATGTATCGGCTTCCTCTGGTACAACTCATTCCCCGCACAAGTGTTCATGGGCGACACGGGAAGCCTTGCCATCGGCGGCATCATCGCCGTATTCGCCATCGCCGTACGCAAAGAACTGCTCATCCCCATCCTCTGCGGAATTTTCCTCATGGAAAACCTGTCGGTGGTGATGCAGGTGTCCTACTTCAAATACACGAAAAAGAAATACGGTGAAGGCCGGCGCATTTTCAAAATGTCACCCCTCCACCACCATTACCAGAAACTAGGCTACCACGAATCAAAGATCGCCACCCGGTTCTGGATCATAGGTATCATGCTGGCCATCGTGACCATCGTGACATTGAAACTGAGATGATTTGACACAGATCGCAATCATAGGAGCCGGAGAAAGCGGAACAGGTGCAGCCATGCTAGCAAGCAAGCAGGGCCTGACAGCTTTTGTTTCCGACAAAGGCAAGATTGCAGATCATCACAAGGAAACGCTGCAACAGCTGGGAGTTGATTGGGAAGAAGGAATGCATTCCGAAGACCGCCTGATGCAGGCACAGGAATGGGTGGTAAGCCCGGGCATCCCGCTGCATGCGCCACTGCTTGAGAAAGCCAGGCGGGCCAATATCAACCTCATCTCCGAGGTGGAATTCGCCTGGCGGTATTGCAAGGGGAAAGTGATCGGTATCACGGGTAGCAACGGAAAAACCACCACCACACTGCTCACCTATCACATCCTTAAAAAAGCTGGCCTGGACGTTTGTGTAGGGGGAAATGTAGGAAAGAGCTTCGCAGGTCTTGTGGCTTCAGGTGATCATGCCTGGTATGTGATCGAACTGAGCAGTTTTCAGCTGGATGGGATCCAATCCTTCCGTCCGCACATCGCCATCCTGCTGAACATCACCCCCGATCACCTCGACCGCTACGAATACGACTTCAACCAATACGTGGCATCGAAGTTCCGCATCGGGATGAACCAGACCGAAGCCGACCATTTCATTTTCTGCCAGGATGACCCGGCCGTCACAGGCTACATGGAACAGCATCCGCAGCAGGCACATCAACACCCGTTCAGTTTGAACCACCAGCCCCAAAACGGGGCATACGCTACCCGTGACCAATTATTCATTCACCTTTCCCAAACCCCCTTCGCAATTATGATCCATCAACTCGCGCTGCAAGGAAAACACAACCTGTACAATTCTATGGCCGCTGCCATCGCTGCCCGTATCCTCGACATCAGGAACGATCTGATTCGCGAGAGCCTGACGGACTTCCAAAACATCGAACACAGGCTTGAACTGGTCGGAAGTGTACATGGCATCCGGTTCATCAATGATTCCAAAGCCACCAATGTGAATTCCGTATGGTACGCCCTGGAGAGCATGGAGAAACCCGTGATCTGGATCGCCGGCGGGATCGACAAGGGCAACGATTATTCCATGCTTGATGACCTTGTGAAGGAAAAAGTAAAGGCACTGATCTGCCTGGGTACCGATAACACCAAATTGCGCAATGCCTATGAAGGAAAGATCACCGATATACAGGAGGCCCACTCCGCCGAAGAAGCGGTGAAGATGGCCTACCGCCTGGGCCGGAAAGGAGATACCGTGCTGCTGTCGCCCGCATGTTCAAGTTTTGATCTGTTCGAGAACTACGAAGACCGCGGAAGACAATTCAAACAAGCCGTTAGATCCCTCTGATATGAGCAAATTCTTCAACCAATACGAATCCGGCAAGGAACCTGGACAACTCAAGGTTCAGTCCGCCAACCCTGCGCTGGTGAAAACCTCACATGCGCCCAAGTATGTGGAGCACCGTATGGAATTTGTGGCCCGCATCAAGGGTGTGGATTACATCAACCATTCCTGCGCCACAGGCCTGGAAGAGGTGTGGAGTTCCCTCGCCACGGCAAAAAAACCGGTGGTATGGATATCAGGCACCCTCGACCAGCAGGCCGATTACATGATGCTGGATGAAGTGGTGAAGGATAAAGTAACGGCCATCGTACACATCGGTGCGCAAAAGAATTTCAGGTTGATGCAGGCTTTCGGACGCTACATCAAAAACATCGTGGATGCCGGCAACATGGAAGAAGCCGTGCACTACGCCTTTTCCTTATCTAAACCGGAAGACATGGTGATCTTCTCGCCCGGATGCACCAGCTACGGCACCTATGCCAATTTCAGCGAACGCGGAAGGGAGTTTAAAAAAACCGTGATTGAAGTGTATAAAAGCCTGCTGAGAGAATGATGCACGCGCTGACACGGCTGATGAAAGGCGACCGGGTGATCTGGGCGGTGGTATTCCTATTGTCCCTGTTCTCCCTGCTGGCCGTTTACAGCTCAACCGGTACGCTGGCCTTCAAATACCAGGAAGGCAACACCGAGTATTACCTCATCAAACACCTGCTGCTGCTGATCGCCGGTTTCGGAATCATCATCCTGTTTCATACCATCCGCTACACCTATTATTCACGCCTGTCACAGATCGCGATCTTCATTTCCATTCCCCTGCTGCTGATCACCCTGCTCATGGGAACCAACCTTAACAGCGCCGATCGATGGCTCACGCTTCCGGGAGTAAACCTCACTTTCCAAACGTCTGACCTGGCCAAGCTCGCGCTCATCATTTATGTAGCCCGCCTGCTGTCAAAAAAACAACATATCATCTCCAATTTCAAGGAGGCATTCATCCCCATCATGCTTCCCATCTGCAGCGTGTGTGCGCTCATCCTGCCGGCAGATTTCTCTACGGCAGCCATCCTGTTCGTGACATGCATGCTGCTGATGTTCCTGGGTGGAATGAGCATCAAATACCTGTTGGGAGTGGGAGGTGCCGGAATCCTGCTTGGCGGTATCCTGTTGGTGGTGCTCTTCACCGTACCGGAATCATCCCTGCCCGGACGCTCACTCACCTGGAAACGCAGGCTTCAGGAATTCGGCATCGGAGCCGGACGTGAAGGACAACTGGCCACGAATCACGCAGAGAATAGCTACCAGGTGCAGCAATCAAAAATTGCCATCGCCGCCGGAGGGTTCCTTCCGAAAGGACCCGGTACCAGCCGCCAGCGAAACTTTCTGCCACACCCCTATTCGGATTTCATCTATGCCATCATTATTGAGGAATACGGATCCATCATCGGTGGCGGAGGCATCCTGCTGCTCTACCTGATCCTGCTCTACCGTGTGATCCTGCTGGCACTCAAAAACCCAGGATCTTTCGGAAGCGTGCTGGCCATGGGATGTGGCCTGCTGCTCATCTTCCAGGCCATGATCAACATGGCCGTAGCTGTTAACATCATGCCCGTGACCGGGCAAACCCTCCCGCTGGTTTCCATGGGAGGCACATCGATCCTGTTCACCTCGGCTGCCCTGGGCATCATCCTCAGTGTAAGCCGTGAAGTCGCACCCGAAAAAGTCCAGGCCCATGTCGCTGCGTAAGGTGATCATCAGCGGAGGCGGAACGGGCGGACACATCTTCCCGGCCATCGCCATTGCCAATGCGCTCAAACAAATGATCGAAGGCATCGACATCCTGTTCGTGGGAGCCATCGGTAAAATGGAAATGGAAAAGGTGCCTGCGGCAGGATATAAAATAGAAGGACTCCACATCAGCGGCCTCCAACGCAAACTCACCCTCCGCAACCTGGCGTTCCCGTTCAAGGTGATGCGCAGCCTGCTGGCGGCCGGCAGAATCCTGAAACGCTTCCAACCCGACGTGGTAGTGGGTGTAGGCGGTTATGCCAGCGGACCGTTGCTGTACATGGCCACCAATAAACACATCCCGGCACTCATCCAGGAACAGAACTCGTATGCCGGCATCACCAACCGCCTGCTGGCCAAAAAAGTGGATCGCATCTGTGTGGCATACGACCGGATGGACCGCTATTTCCCGAAAGAAAAACTCCTGCTGACCGGAAACCCGGTTCGCCAGGATATCACCGACCTCACATCCAAAAGGGAACAAGCCATCGCCCACTTCGGCTTTCATCCGCAACAAAAGATACTCCTGGTAATCGGGGGCAGTCTGGGTTCGGCCACGATCAACAAAAGCATACTGGCCGCCCTGCCGGCATTGACCGAAGCCGGTATTCAGGTGTTGTGGCAAACCGGTGCCTACTATCACGACTCCATGCTTGAAAAAGCCAAGCCCTTCCTCCAAAAAGGTGTGTCGGTGAATGCCTTCGTGAAAGAAATGGACCTCGCCTATGCCTGTGCCGACCTCGTGGTTTCCCGTGCCGGCGCCAGCTCCATTTCGGAGTTGTGCCTGGCCGCCAAACCCACCATCCTGATCCCTTCGCCCAACGTGGCAGAAGACCACCAGACCCGCAATGCCATGAGCCTGGTGGATAAACAGGCGACCGTGCTGGTGAAAGACAGTGAAGCACCTGTAAAACTGGGTGGAGAGATCCTGTCGCTGATGAAGGACGATGATCATCGTCAACAGCTGGCTCGGGCCATTGGCAACATGGCGGAACGCGATTCTGCAAAAAGGATCGCGGATGAAGTCATACGCATTTACGAAAGCCGGAAACGCTCATGATGCCATTCCAACATATCACCCATGTGTACCTGGTCGGGATCGGAGGGATCGGCATGAGCGGCCTGGCGCGCTATTTCAAACAACTGGGCAAACAGGTGGCAGGCTACGACAAAACCGCCACCCCGCTTACACGCAAACTACAGGCGGAAGGCATGGATATTTCTTTCTCCGACAAGGTGAAGGACATACCCGCCGGTTTCCGCGGGTCCGACAACATCGATCATGTACTGGTGATCTACACCCCGGCCATCCCTTCGGCTCATGAAGGGCTTCAATTCTTCAGGAGTGAAGGCTACGATATGCACAAGCGGGCGGCTGTGCTGGGCATGATCACCTCCCACCACAATACACTGGCTGTGGCGGGCACCCACGGAAAAACCACCACGTCATCCATCCTGGCGCATCTACTGCAGCAGGCAGGACTGCAGCCCACCGCTTTCATCGGAGGCATCATGCGCAACTACCAATCGAATGTGCTGCTTTCGAAAGACCCGACATGGATGGTGGTGGAAGCCGATGAATACGACCGTTCTTTCCTGCAACTGAATCCTTATATATCTGTCATCACCAGTCTGGATGCGGACCACCTTGACATATACGGTACAGCCTCAGACATGCGCCTCACCTACCAGGCATTCGCCGAACGCCTGTCGGAAAACGGCCGCCTATGGGTGAACCACCAGGCCTCCACCCGGGAGCTGGTACATCCGAACAAAGTCACTTATGGCCTCAGTCCCGATGCGGATTACCATGCCGGTAACGTGCACATCGAGCAGGGACATTATGTCTTTGACATCATTGGCCCCGATATGCACATCCCGTCGGTTACGTTCCACCTGCCCGGGCATCACAATGTGGAAAATGCCATAGCTGCCGCATGTGTGGCCTATTCGATCGGCATTGAAGAAGACATCATCCGGGATGGACTTGCCACCTACCAGGGTGTGAAAAGACGATTCGAATATGTGGTGAAGTCGCAACCGATGGTCTACATCGACGACTATGCCCATCACCCTTCCGAACTCAACGCATGCATACGGGCGGCAAGGGATTTCTACCCCGAACGTAAGATCACCGGCATCTTTCAGCCGCACCTGTTTTCGCGCACGCGCGACTTCATGGAAGGCTTTGCAGAAAGTTTGTCGGCCCTCGACTGCCTGATCCTGCTTGATATCTACCCTGCCCGGGAACTGCCCATCGACGGCATCACATCTTCGGCGCTCCTGGAAAAAGTACACATCAGCAACAAGATGCTTTGCACCAAGGAAGCCGCCGTGGAAAAAGCCATCGACAGCGGATCGGATCTCATCCTGACGCTGGGAGCCGGAGATATTGATGAACTGGTGGACAGACTCAGGGATGCCATCTGCGAAAAATTCTGCCTGGAAAAGGAGGACGCCGCATGAGAAAAGCACTGAACATATTCGCCGTATTGCTGGTGATCGCTTCGCTTGCCGGCATGATGGGGTTTGCATCACGCCAGCGTCATCAGGTAGTGTGCAAAGACATACAGGTGAAACTGACGAATAGCGACAAGTGGCATTTCCTTGAAGAAGATGCCATCAAAGAAATGCTGAAAGACATGGGCGCACCGGTATTGCAACAACCGGTGAACGAGATACCCCTGGCCATGCTGGAGAACAAACTCAGAAACAATCCATACGTCAAGCGTGCGGATCTGTATATCACGCTCGACGGTCACCTGGAAGCCAAGGTCACCCAAAGAGAACCGATCGCCCGCATCATGGCAGGCCCGGGAAGAAGTTATTACCTGGATCGCGATGGTGTATTCATGCCTCCTTCGCCACATTATGCCGCCCACGTACCGGTGATCAACGGATACCTCCGGATTCCCTACCTGGCAGGATCTTCTGTCATGGAACACGCTGTTCCCACGTCAGACAGCATTGTACTGCGCGACCTCTACAGACTGGTGCAGTTCATCCACGGTGATGCATTCTGGCAGGCCCAGATCGAACAGATTTACGTGAACGAACGCAAAGACATCGAACTGATCCCGCGGGTGGGCGACCACCGCATCATTCTGGGTTCCGTCGACCAGATGGAAGACAAGTTTTCGAAACTTCGAATCTTTTACACGGAAGGTCTGAACCATACGGACTGGAACCTGTATTCGACCATAAATCTCAAGTATAAAAACCAAATCATCTGCACTAAACGGTAAGCGCTATGGAATCATCGGAAATCGTCGTTGGCCTCGACATCGGCACCACAAAGATCTGTGCCATCGTAGGCCGGAAAAATGAATACGGAAAAATAGAAATCATCGGTATGGGTAAAACCGAATCGGTGGGTGTGATGCGCGGCGTCGTATCCAACATCGAGAAGACGGTTCAATCCATCTCCGAGGCGATCCAGGAAGCCGGCAATGCTTCCGGTGTGGACATCCGCATTGTGAACGTAGGCATTGCGGGCCAACACATCAAAAGCCTCCAGCACCGTGGCATCCGCACGCGTTCCAGCCTGGACGAGGAAATCAACCAGGGTGATATCGATGCGCTGATCGATGACATGTATAAGCTGGTGATGCTCCCCGGCGAAGAGATCATTCATGTGATCCCGCAGGAGTATATTGTAGATGCAGAACAAGGGATCAAAGATCCCATCGGTATGTCGGGCATCAGACTCGAAGCCAATTTCCATATCATTACCGGACAAATCGCAGCGGCCAAGAACATTCACAAATGTGTACACAAGTGCGGACTCGAAGTATCCGAACTGGTGCTTGAACCCCTTGCTTCCTCAGAAGCCGTGCTGAGTGAAGAAGAAAAAGAAGCAGGTGTGGCCTTGGTCGATATCGGTGGCGGTACCACTGACATCGCCATCTTCCAGGACGGGATCATCCGTCATACAGCGGTGATTCCGTTCGGGGGTAATGTGGTGACGGATGATATCAAGGAAGGATGCGGCATCATCCGCAACCATGCCGAAGCCCTGAAGGTGAAATTCGGCTCCGCACTCGCCAGCGAGAACCAGGAGAATGAGATCGTATCCATTCCGGGTCTGCGGGGTCGCGAACCGAAAGAGATCTCCGTAAAGAACCTGGCGCACATCATCCAGGCCCGCATGGAAGAGATCATCGAGAACATTTATTACGAAATCAGGAATTCGGGACTGGAAAACAAGCTGATCGCCGGCATCGTGGTTACTGGCGGCGGATCACAGCTGCGCCACATCGCCCAGCTCTTCCAATACGTCACCGGCATGGATACACGCATCGGCTATCCGAACGAACACCTTGCCTCGGGCTACCTGGATGAAGTGAAAAGTCCGGCCTATGCCACCGGCATCGGTTTGGTGATCAAAGGGCTCGAATATTCAGAAAAACAAAAGAGCAAGGGTTCTCCCGTCAAATCCCATTCAAAGAAAACCAAGGGGAACTTCTTCGATACCATCTTCAGCAAAAGCAAACAATGGCTGGATGAAGACATCAATGAGTAATCAATCAAGTAATCAATAGGAGGCTGCTATGGATAAACCAATGATCAATTTCGACTTGCCCAAAGACCAATCATCCATCATCAAGGTGGTTGGCGTGGGCGGCGGCGGAAGCAACGCCGTTAATCACATGTACCGCCAGGGAATCACCGGGGTGGATTTTATCATTTGCAACACGGATGCGCAGGCACTGGACATCAGTCCGGTCCCAACCAAGATCCAGCTGGGTGCCAACCTGACCGAGGGCAGGGGCGCCGGATCAATTCCGGAGGTAGGAAAAAATGCCGCCCTGGAAAACATCAATGAAATCATGGACTACCTCGCCACCAATACCAAGATGGTGTTCATCACCGCCGGCCTGGGAGGTGGAACAGGTACCGGAGCTGCACCCATCATTGCAGCTGCCGCCAAGGAAAGAGGTATCCTGACGGTGGGTATCGTGACCATCCCCTTCACCTTTGAAGGCCGGAAACGTCGCCTGCAAGCAGAAGAAGGCCTCAATGCCTTGCGCAGCAACGTGGACACCCTACTGGTGATCAGCAACGACAGGCTGCGTGAGATGTACGGTAACCTCTCTCTGGCCAACGCTTTCGCCGAAGCGGATAACATCCTCACCACCGCAGCCAAGGGCATCGCGGAGATTATCACGGTGACAGGCTATATCAATGTGGACTTCGAAGACGTACGCACCGTTATGACCGACAGCGGCGCCGCCATCATGGGCTCGGCCACCTGCGAAGGTGAAAACCGTGCCATCAAGGCCATTGAATCGGCCATGGCATCACCCCTGCTGAACGACAACAACATCAAAGGTGCCAAGTACATCCTGCTCAACATCACCTCAGGCCAGGATGAGGTATTGATGGATGAAATCACAGAGATCACGGATTATATCCAGGATGAAGCCGGCTCCTCCGCCGACATCATCTGGGGTACGGGCCACGACGAAAGCCTGGGCAACCGCATCTCCGTAACACTCATCGCCACCGGCTTCCAAACCAACCCGGACACGGGTCTTACCACGGATCACCAGGTACAGAAAGTGGTGCGTAGCCTGGTGGATGATGAACCGAAGGAAGCACCGAAAGCGCCCTCTACCTCTGAACCGGAGATCTACCAGAAACCGGCAAACACACAACCGGCAAAGTCAGACGAACAAGTGAGCATCGAGTTTGACCTGCGGGTGAAACAGGACAAACAGCCAAATCCATCCACTGAAAAAAACCCGGACGTATACAACCCGCTGCCACTCGAAAACCAGGAGAAAAAAGCCCAGGAACGCATCCACAAACTGAAAGAGCTCAGCTTCAAACTGCGCACACCCTCGGGTTTGAGCGACCTGGAAAACGAACCGGCATATAAAAGAAGAAATGTGACCCTCGACCAGGTGCCACATTCATCTGAGTCGCAAGTTTCAAGGTATACGCTTTCCGAGCCGGACGATGAGTCAGGCGACGAAGGGCAAAGCAAGCTGAAGCCCAACAATCCGTTCCTGCACGATAACGTAGATTAAGTTACATGCAGGTCTTGATCCGGCTGGAAGAAAGTTGCTAACTTCATGCCTGACTCTGTCATGAACCATCAAACAACTTTCAACATGTCACTCACAGAAGACATCGACCGGGACATCAAGGCCGCCATGCTGGCCAGGGAACAGGATAAACTCACGGCGCTCAGGGCAGTTAAAGCTGCTCTGCTGCTGGCCAGAACCGAAAAAGGTTCAGGTCATGAACTGCAAGCCGATGATGAAGCCCGTATCCTGCAGAAACTGATCAAACAACGTCAGGAATCGGCAGACATATATGTACAGCAAAATCGCGGTGATCTCGCGGAAAAAGAAAAGTTCGAGGCAAACGTCATAGCAGCCTATTTGCCCGAGCAACTCAGTGAAGAAGAGATCTCCGCAAAGGTGCAGGAAATCATCACCAAAACCGGAGCGAATGGCATGAAAGATATGGGCAAGGTGATGGGGATGGCTTCCCGGGAACTGGCGGGAAAAGCAGATAATAAGATTGTAGCAGCCGTTGTGAAGCAGCTCCTTTCTTAATAAAACACAAAAATCCGGATGCGGTTAAAACAAATCCGGACATTGCCTGTTAAAGCATTTGGCAACGGAAGGGGGAGAGGTGGCCTCAAATCCTTATCTTTGCCGGTTAGAAGCACATTTGAATGGAATTTACGCCCGGTCCACTTCTGTCTAAAATCCGCGTCCCGGAAGATCTGCGCAAGCTGCCCGTCAAAGATTTGCCGCAGCTCAGCGATGAGCTAAGGCAACTGATCATTGATGTTGTTTCCGTCAAGGGAGGCCATTTCGGTGCCTCGCTAGGCGTGGTGGAAATGACCGTTGCGCTTCATTACGCCTTCAATACACCGTATGACCAGCTTGTATGGGACGTAGGCCACCAGGCTTACGGACATAAGATCCTGACCGGAAGACGCGACATCTTCCATACCAACAGACAATACAAAGGCCTCAGCGGTTTTCCCAAACGTTCCGAAAGCGAATACGATACCTTCGGGGTGGGACACTCTTCCACCTCCATTTCTGCCGCACTCGGAATGGCAGTAGCCGCACGCGAGCTGGGTGAGAAAGACCGCCAGCACATCGCAGTGATCGGCGACGGGGCCATGACCGCCGGCCTGGCTTTCGAAGGAATGAACCATGCCGGGGTAGAAAACACCAACCTGCTGGTGGTACTGAACGACAACTGCATGTCGATCGACCCCAACGTAGGTGCATTGAAAGAGTACCTGACGGACATTACCACTTCTCATGCCTACAACAAAATGAAGGATGACCTCTGGCACCTTCTGGGCATGGTCAGCAAGTTCGGTCCCAATGCACAGGCGATCGCTTCCAAGGTGGAAAACGCCGTCAAATCAGCCCTGCTCAAACAAAGCAACTACTTCGAGTCATTGCGGTTCCGTTATTTCGGCCCCATTGACGGACACGATGTAAAACACATGGTGAAGGTGATGAAGGACCTGCGTGACATTCCGGGTCCGAAGATCCTGCACTGCATCACCATGAAGGGCAAAGGATACCAACCCGCAGAGCAGGGTGATCAAACCCAGTGGCATTCGCCCGGGCTCTTTGACAAAACCACAGGTAAAATCCTGGTGAGTACAAGCAACGAACCCAGGCCACCCAAGTACCAGGACGTATTTGGGCATACGCTTGTAGAACTGGCGGAAAAGAACAACAAAATTGTGGGGATCACCCCTGCCATGCCATCGGGATCTTCCATGAACATCATGATGAAGGCCATGCCTGACAGGGCCTTCGACGTGGGAATTGCCGAGCAACATGCGGTAACCTTCTCTGCCGGAATGGCCACCAGAGGACTTGTGCCGTACTGCAATATTTACTCCAGCTTCATGCAACGGGCATACGACCAGGTGATCCATGACGTGGCCATCCAAAACCTGCATGTGGTATTCTGCCTGGACCGGGGAGGAATCGCTGGTGCCGACGGCCCCACCCATCACGGTGCTTACGACCTGGCCTACATGCGTTGCATCCCCAACATGGTGGTGAGCGCCCCCATGAATGAAGAAGAATTGAGGAATCTCATGTACACGGCCCAGTTGCCTTCATCACATGGCCCCTTCAGCATACGATACCCCAGGGGCAATGGTGTGATGATCGATTGGAAACGTCCTTTCCAGAAAATCACCATCGGCAAGGGAAGAAAGTTGAGGGACGGGGCAGACATTGCCATCCTGACCATCGGCACGGTGGGCAATCTCGCAACGGCCGCCTGCGAAGCACTGGACAAGAAAGGCATCCGTGCAGCGCACTACGACATGCGGTTCGTGAAGCCGCTGGATGCGAAACTGCTGACAGAAGTGTTCCGCAAGTTCGACAAGGTGATCACCGTGGAAGACGGTTGCCTGATGGGGGGCATGGGAAGTGCAGTACTCGAATTCATGGCCGACAAGTGTTTCTCCGCACAGGTGCGCCGGCTGGGCATTCCCGATGCCGTGATCGAACACGGCGAGCAATCGCAGCTATATAAAGAGTGCGGGTTTTCCACGGATGACATCATCCATGCCACCGAAGAAATGGTATTGGGTAAGAAAGGTGTGATGTCGGTGGTGGGCGCTTCGAGTTAAGCAGGGCGCCTCACCGGATCAGGCGCTAGCCTTGCTGCCGGCCTTCTCAGCCTTGCCGCTCTTCTTCTCCTCTTCCTGATTGTCTTCCCCCTCTTTTCCCATCGGGAAATCTTCCAGGAAATGCGTCGTATACTGCCCCTGAAGCCACTTCGGGTTTTTCATCAGTTTCCTGTGAAAAGGGATGGTGGTTTTCACTCCTTCGATCACGAACTCCTCCAATGCGCGTGACATCTTCTGGATCGCTTCTTCCCGCGTTTGTGCCACGGTGATCAGTTTGGCGATCATGGAATCGTAGTTGGAAGGAATGGTATAACCGGCATACACATGTGTATCTATGCGTACGCCATGCCCACCCGGTGCATGGTAGGTGGTGATGGTACCGGGAGAAGGCCGGAATCCGTTGTATGGGTCCTCCGCGTTGATGCGGCACTCGATGGCGTGCATCTCGGGGAAATAGTTTTTGCCGGTGATCTTGATACCCGCATGCACTTTGATTTGTTCCTTGATCAGGTCGTAGTTGATCACCTCTTCGGTGATGGGATGCTCCACCTGGATGCGGGTATTCATTTCCATGAAGTAGAAATTCCTGTTCTTATCCACCAGGAACTCGATGGTACCCACACCTTCGTATTTGATGGCCTTGGCTGCCTTTACAGCGGCCAGTCCCATTTTCTCACGCAGGCGCTTGGTCATGAAGGGGCTGGGTGTTTCTTCCACCAGCTTCTGGTGACGGCGCTGGATGGAGCAGTCCCTTTCGCTGAGGTGACATGCCTTTCCGAACTGGTCTCCCACGATCTGAATCTCGATGTGGTGGGGTTCCTCGATGAACTTCTCGATGTACATGCCATCGTTGCCGAATGCGGCAGCGGCTTCTTTCTTGGCCTGTTCCCACAGGTTGTCGAGTTCGGAAGCTTTGCGGATGACACGCATGCCCTTTCCTCCGCCGCCGGCAGTGGCTTTGATGATCACCGGATAGCCGATGGATTTGGCGACGGTTTTGGCATCCTCCAGGGTGTCTACCAGTCCGTCGGACCCAGGAATACAGGGTACGCCGGCTTTTTTCATGGTAGCCTTGGCAGTGGCCTTATCACCCATTTTCTCGATCATTTCGGGCTTCGGTCCCAGGAACTTGATGTTGTGTTCCTGGCAGATGCGCGCGAACTTGGCATTCTCAGAGAGAAAACCATAACCGGGATGTATGGCATCGGAGTTGGTGATTTCCGCAGCAGCAATGATGCGCGGAATATCCAGATAAGATTGGTTGCTCGGAGCGGGGCCGATGCATACCGCCTCGTCTGCGAAACGAACATGCAGGCTTTCCGCATCTGCTTTGGAATATACGGCTACCGTTTGGATGCCCATTTCCCTGCATGTGCGGATGACGCGCAAAGCAATCTCGCCTCTGTTTGCGATCAGAATTTTCTTAAACACGGACTGGTATTTGGTTCAACCTAAGGACCTCAGAACGGCTCCACCAAAAAGAGGGGCTGTTCATATTCCACGGGGCTTGCATCATCCACCAACACTTTCACGATCTTGCCCGATACTTCGGATTCGATCTCATTGAACAGTTTCATGGCTTCAATGATGCACAATACGTCACCCTTCTTAATTTCGTCCCCTACGTTCACGAACGAAGGTTTGTCAGGCGACGGTGAGCGGTAGAAGGTGCCAATCATCGGCGATTTCACTTCCACCAGGTTACTTGCTGTTTCTTTTTCCTTGGCAGGAGCCGGCTTTTCAGCGGCCGGAGGTGCTGCTTCGCTGGCAGCAACCACAGGCTGTTGCATCTGAACCTGTTGCGGTATGGTGGCAACGGGTACGGCGGTTTGGATCACCTGCTGATATTCCTGGGGATTGTTTCTTCCTTTGGGCGTGGTCTTGATGTTGATCTTCACATCTTTTGTTTCCAGATCCACTTCACTTACCCCGGATTTGGCGACAAATTTGATCAGCTCCTGGATTTCATTCAGTTTCATACAAAATCTTGATTTAGCGGCTTACTCTGATTGCCAAATGCTTTTTTTCACCTACAAACACTGCCCGAAAGGCGGTTTAAAGGTATATATTTTTTCCAACTAGCAAAGCCTAGTTGTTCGTTCCGTCAAGTGCCCATTTGATGTAAACGGCACCCCATGTGAACCCGCCTCCGAAGGCAGCCAGCACGATGTTATCTCCCTTATGAAGTTGTTTCTCCCATTCCCAGAGGCACAAGGGGATGGTGCCATTGGTAGTGTTCCCGTAGCGTTGGATGTTGATCATGACCTTATCGTCACTCAGACCCATTCGCCGGGCGGTTGCATCGATGATGCGTAAGTTGGCCTGGTGCGGCACGAGCCAGGCTACATCGTCAGACGTCAGGTGGTTACGGTCCATGATCTGTGCGGCAGCATCTGCCATATGCATCACCGCCGCCTTGAACACAGGTTGACCTTCCTGGTAAACGAAGTGTTGTCTGTCATCAATGGTCTGATGACTGGCAGGCTTAACCGATCCTCCCGCCTTCATATGCAGGTGGTGGCGACCGGAACCGTCTGATTGCAGCACTGCATCCAATACGCCGTAACCTTCGGTATTGGGTTCCAGGAGCACCGCACCCGCACCATCTCCGAAAATCACACAGGTGGTACGGTCTGAGTAATCGATGATGGAAGACATCTTATCGGCGCCCACGATCACTACTTTCTTATAGAGTCCGCTTTCCACATACATGGAACCGGTGGTTAATCCGTAAATAAAACCCGAACAGGCCGCCATGAGGTCGAAGTTGAAGGCATTGCGGATGCCCGCCTTGTCGGCAATGACATTTGCAGTAGCCGGAAACATCATATCGGGTGTGGCGGTGCAGCAGATCAGCAGGTCCACTTCTTCCGGTTTGGTGCCGGTTTTTTCAAGCAATCCTTTCACGGCTTCGGCACCCATATCTGAGGTTCCTTTGCCCTCTTCCTTCAGAATCCGTCGTTCCTTGATGCCGGTGCGGCTGATGATCCATTCGTCGGTTGTATCCACCATGGATTCCAGTTCGGCATTGGTCAACACGTAATCGGGGACCCAGGCATGAATACCGGTAATGGCTGCGGTAACTTTGCTCATGGTGTTTTATTGAAATGCTTGCATGATCTTCTCAGGCAACCTGGCGGCCGCAATTTCACCGGTCAGGAGCATCATATTCTTTATGGCTTCTGGCGATGAGATGCCATGGCCGATCATCACGGTTGAATTGATCCCCAGGATGGGTGTACCCCCGTATTCCTCGTAGTTGAAACGGCTGAAGTAGTCGTCTACCAGGCCACGTCGGCGCATGATGGAATAAAAGGCTTCCGCTTCTTTCAGCACCACGTTGCCGGTAAATCCGTCGCATACGATCACATCAGCCTTGTCTTCAAACAAATCCCGGCCCTCCACATTCCCGATGAAGTTGAAGTCGGCGCTGTCTTTCATCAACACGTGGGCCGACAAACTGAGCAGGTTGCCCTTTTCCTCTTCCTCACCAATGTTCAACAGACCTACCCGGGGGGTGTTAATGTTCAGCACGTGCTGTGCATAAAGGGATCCCAGGATGGCAAACTGGTAAAGAACATCGGGTTTGCAATCGGCATTGGTACCTACATCCAGGATGATTCCCACGCCACCGCTCTCTTTCGGTAAAACCGATGTGATGCAAGGGCGGATCACCCCCGGCACGGCTTTGACCGAATGCATGGCACCTACCAGCATGGCGCCCGTATTGCCCGCACCTGCAAAGCCGGAAATAATCCCTTCTTTCAACAGATGAAAGCCAACGGAAATACTGGAATTCGGTTTGGTTCTGAATGCTTTGGTGGGATGGTCGTGCATGCTGATCACCTCCTGAGCATGCACGATCTCAAGGCGGTCGTTTCCGGCCTCCCCGAGTTGTTGAAGTTCCTCACGGATGACTTTTTCGTCACCTATCAGAACAAGAGATTGCCCTTCAGGCAACAGTTCGGTCGCCAGCACCGCACCCTTAACGGTACTTTGGGGTGCGAAATCGCCCCCCATGATATCAATTCCAAGCTTCATTCAAATGTGAATGTCCGGTAAGCTCTTGGATACTCAATGTGTGGAAACGGGGCGTACTATACCTCTTCCTTCTCTACTGCAGGCTTTCCCCTGTAGTGCCCGCATTCGGGGCAAACATGGTGTCTCATCACCGCAGTACCGCAATTTGAGCAGCTTGCGAGGGTCGGAACCGCAGCCTTGTGATGCGTACGACGCTTGTCTCTGCGTGTTTTGGAGGTTTTTCGTTTTGGATGTGGCATGGTTTCTTGTTTTTGAAATCTGCTGTCTTTTTATCAAAATCAGGCGGCACTTAACGTGCCTCTCTGTTCTTACTTCAATTGTTTCAATGCGGCCCATCGCTCATCAACGGGCTTTTCCGTTTCCTGAATGGCCAGTGAATCCAGCACTTTCAGCACTTCCGGATCGCAAAGGTTCTGACCGTTTTCTCCCACCGGATGTTCCCGCTTGATCGGCAGCAACAGGGCTGCAAACTCATACAGGTAGCCGGACACATCCAGTTCACTTTCATCCCTGTGGATGGTGACCAGTTCATCACTCAATTCCTCGGCTTCATCCGCCAGCTTCACGATGAGCTTCCGGCTGCCATCCATCTCCTGCTTGTACAGGTCTGCACACCGATCGCATGTCAATTCAACCCATCCCTTGAAATCGAACCTAAGGGTCATCATGGTCTCCAGGCGATCCAATGTCAGCGTCACATGCATATCCGCATCGGAAATATCGGTCGATTGCCTGTCCCCGAAAAAGGGTCCCTTCAAATCAAATTGATAGGTATAGGTACCCGGCTTGAGGCCCGCAAACGGAATCTGATATTCTTTCTCCTTTTTCAAGCGGCTATTCATGTAAAAGCTGGCAAAGCTATAAAAAACCGGGGGAATATGAAAGAACAGATTTTCTTCCTAATCTTTCTCTGCCCGTGATAACTGCTTTTGAGCACGAAGGGCGCCCGAGCGCAGGGCCTCGTTTTGTTGCCTGGATCTGAATATATCGCAAGCAAGATACACTGCGTGACGGAACGATGTTTCATCGGCCTGGTTCTTTCCGGCGATGTCGAATCCGGTGCCATGATCCGGAGACGTGCGCACGAAGGGAAGTCCGGCCGTATAGTTCACACCTTCATCGAAGGCCATGGATTTAAAGGGGATCAGACCCTGGTCATGGTACATGCTTAACACGGCGTCGAAATTCCGCCATTGAACCGTTCCGAAAAAACCATCTGCGGGGTAGGGGCCAATGGCCACCACACCTGCATCATTGGCTTTCCGGATGGCGGGGGCAATGATCTCTGACTCTTCCTTACCCAGTTGCCCGCCTTCTCCTGCATGGGGATTCAGGGCCATCACGGCAATCCGGGGTTTACGGATGGAAAAATCCACCATGAGCGATTGATTGAGGGCCATGATTTTGTTGTAAACCCTTTCAACCCCAATGGCCTGCGACACCTCCGATAACGGAAGGTGTTCGGTTACAAGCCCCATCTTGCAAATGGGTGAAACCATCAGCATCAGGTGGTTTTTAGCACCCGACCGCTCGGCCAGGTACCCGGTGTGGCCCGTAAAGCCGGGTTTGAGTTCAGCAATGCTTTGTTTGTGGATGGGTGCTGTAACGATGGCATCCAGCTTTCCATCCATCACGTCTTTCAATGCGGCATCAATGGAAGCAAGCGCATATTTGCCACTTTCGGCGGTGGCACTGCCAGGTTCAATCTTCATGTCTTCTTCCAAACAGTTGATCAGGTTCGGACGCTTGGTATTGGCATCCCCTGCATCGTTGATGACCTGAAAGTTGAGTTCATTCGCGTCCAGCAGCTTGCGATAGTAATTTGCCAGTTTCACCGAACCATACACCACCGGAATGCAGGTTTGCAGCATGCGCGCATCCATGAAGGTCTTCATGATCACTTCCATCCCGATGCCATTGACATCTCCAACCGTAATACCAATCCTTACCGGATCCTTTGCTTCCATGGCTATGACAGATTTTTTAGAAATTCGATGATCAGGCGTGTTCCCGCACCGGTACCACCTGCAGGCAGGTATTCGAAAGGTTGATCAAAGAAGGTCATTCCGCTGATGTCAACATGGATCCAGGGGTATGCGGTGAACCTTTCCAGAAATTTACCTGCTGTAGTGGCACCCGCCAATGGGCTTCCCAGGTTTTTTACATCGGCAATGGTCGACTTCAGTTCCTCTTCATATTCTTCCCAAAGCGGAAATTCTACCAGTCTTTCATGTACCGATTCGCCGGCATCCTTCAGCTTCTGCATATGTACCCCATAATCCTTTCCCATGGCCACCATGCCGAAATGACCGATGGCCCGGATCGCAGCACCCGTGAGGGTGGCCAGGTCAATAACCAGTGCAGGTTTGAATTGTTTGGCGTAAGCGAGTGCATCACCCAACAACATGCGGCCTTCCGCATCCGTGTTTAATACTTCCACCGTGGAACCATCGAACATCCGCACCACATCTCCGGGTACGTATGCCCGTTGCCCGGGTCGGTTGTCTGTTGCCGGGATAAGGCCCACGATGTGCAATGGCAACTTCAAGCGCGACGCGGCCAGAATGGAGGACAGCACACATGCGCCACCCGCCATGTCGCACTTCATGCGGTCCATGGCTTCGGGAGTGGGCTTCAGGCTCAATCCGCCGGTATCGAATACCACACCTTTGCCCACCAACACAATGGGCGCTTTTTTTCCGGCGGACGGGTGTTTGTATTCTATAATGGAGAACGTGGGTGGCTCCAGGCTGCCCTGATTAACAGCAAGCAACCCGCCCATTTTCAACGCTTCGATCTTTTTTCTGGTGAGGACATTCACCTCGCATCCGGCATCTTTCGCTTCCCGGGCAATGATCTTGGAGAAACGCGTAGCATTCAGATAACTCTGGGGTTCATTCACCAGGTCACGGGTCAGGCCAACTGCATCTGTGATTACTTTGAGTTCGTTCAGCATCCCGGCGGTAAATCGCTTGTCGGCGATCCTCACCTGCTTTAACCTCTGCTGCTTAGTGGATCTGTACTTTTTAAAACTGTAACCGGCAAGCACCAACCCTTCAGCAAATGCATACAACGATGCGGTATCTGCGCACATGGAAACTATTGAAACCGCATCAACTCCTTGGGCGTTAAGTTGTGCATGCACCCGTGCACCCGCTCTTCTTGATTGTTCAGCTGGGTACTTTTCTTTCTTTCCTGACGGGATCCAGACCAGAAAAAAACGATGGGCGGCAGTGAATACCGGAACCAGGCTTTTTTCAGGACCCATTTGTTTCTGATAGTGCTGCAGGACGCGCAGTTCGGCTTCAGTCAACCCCTTCCAACCGAGCTTGCTTGTTTCATTCAACAGGATGATCACATCATCATGACCTGAAGGCGAAACAACCCGATCAATTGTCACACTCATGGCTATGTAGTAATTTTAAGGCGACTAAGGTATGAATTATAAGCTTCCGGTCAGGCAGCATACACGCGTTTGACCAGGGAAGTGAAACGAAAAGAACATGGATAAAATCCCACAACTGCTCAACAAAGCACTGAACCTTGAGTTCCTTACCGCCGAAGAAGGTCAACACCTTTTTGAGCATGCCAGCACACCGGAACTGATGCACACCGGACATATGATCCGCCGCAAGAAAGTTCCCGGTAACAACGTGACCTGGATCATCGACCGGAATGTGAACACCACCAACGTATGCGTGGCCAACTGCAAATTCTGCAATTTCTATCGCATACCCGGACACCCGGAATCCTACATCACCGACATTGACACATATAAACGCAAGATCGAAGAAACCTTCCGGTACGGCGGCGAACAATTGTTGCTCCAGGGGGGGCATCATCCGGAACTGGGTCTTGCCTATTACACCGATCTGTTCCGGACCCTAAAATCGTTGTATCCCAACCTGAAACTGCACGCACTCGGACCGCCGGAAGTAGCGCATATCTGCAAACTTGAGAACAAGTCCCACAAAGAAGTACTGGAAGCCCTGATCGAATCCGGGCTTGATTCTCTGCCGGGTGCCGGTGCTGAGATCCTGACCGATCGCGTGCGCAGGCTCGTATCCAATGGCAAATGCAGTGCAAAGGAATGGCTGGATATCATGAGGGAAGCTCACCGTCAGCACCTCACCACTTCGGCCACCATGATGTTCGCCCACGAAGAAACCATTGAAGAACGTTTTGAGCACCTGATCCTGCTCAGGGAAGTACAGGCAGAGAAACCGGCAGACGCCAAAGGTTTCCTTGCCTTCATCCCCTGGACGTTTCAGGATGACGGCACCCTTCTTAAAAAGGTGAGGGGTGTGATCAATTCCTCATCGGCTGAAGAGTACCTGCGCATGGTCGCCATCTGCCGCATCATGTTGCCCAACATTACCAACATACAGGCATCGTGGCTCACAGCAGGTAAGCAAACGGCGCAGCTGGCGCTCTATGCCGGCGCCAATGACTTCGGTTCGATCATGATCGAGGAAAACGTGGTTTCGGCGGCAGGCGCACCCCACCGGTTCACCGCACAGGGCATTCAGCAAGCGATCCTTGAAGCCGGATTCGAACCCAGGCTGCGGAACCAACAATATGAATTCAGGGAGATACCCGAAACCATGGAAGAACAAGTGATCACATATTAAAGGAAGGAGCGCCCGAACACACAACAATTTTTTTGTGTACTTTTATGTTGATGTGATGTTCCCCTCCCATGATTTTCTCTTGATATGAAACGATTTCTACCCATTATTTTCGCACTTCTTGCCAGTGCCCTGCCAGCCATGGCAACGCACAACCGCGCGGGTGAAATCACATACCGGCAAATTTCCAAGAACCCTCCCACCTTCGAATTCACCATCCTCACCTATACCAAAAGTTCCAGCCAGGCCGACAGGAAAGAACTGGAACTTAATTACGGGGACGGAAAAGTTGATACCGTACCGCGTATCAAGATCGTACCCTTGCCTGACGATATGCAACGAAACGAATACGTGGCCAGGCATACTTTCAATGGAGGCGGTGTGTACATCATTTCGGTAACCGACCCGAACCGAAACGCCAGCATTGTTAACATCCCCAATTCAATCGATGTGGTTTTTTACATCGAAACGATGATGACCATCAGCCCCTTCCTCGGCTATAACAACAGTCCGGTGCTGCTGAACCCACCGGTAGACAATGCGGCCCTGAACCAGATATTTATTCATAACCCCAATGCTTGGGATGTGGACGGAGACAGCCTGGCTTATCACCTCATCACCTGCAAACAGGAAGGTGGCCTGAACATTCCCGGTTATACATTACCAAGCCAACATCCTCCCGGGCCTGCCAACCAGGTTTCCCTGGACGAGATCACGGGCGACTTTGTATGGGACAGCCCGAAACTGAAAGGTGAGTACAACGTGGCCATCCTGATCGAAGAATGGAGAAAAGGGGTTCGGATCGGGTATGTGCTCAGGGACATGCAGATTGATGTCTACGACCAGAACAACAACGCACCCGATATCCAGGCCATTCCCGACTATTGTGTGATGGCCGGTGATTCCATCCGCTTTAAAGTTACCGCTACCGACCCGGATATCGGACAACATGTGACGCTTTCCGGCACCGGCGGTCCACTGGAAGTCTCGTCGGATCCCGCCGACTTTCCCCAACCCTTTACCGGTGTGGGAACCGTTTCCTCCACCTTTACATGGGCCACGAACTGCGACCACATCCGCAAGGAGTTTTATGAAATGGTATTCAAAGCGGAAGATGATTTCGGCAAACAGCACCTGGTGGACATGGAATCTGTACTGATCAGGATCATCGGGCCACCCGCGCAGAACCTCACCGCGGTTCCATTCGGGAACACCATGGTGCTTGACTGGAACCCGCCCAGGTGTGGCAATGCCACGGGTTACAAGATCTATCGCCGGATAGGTTGCGCGAATTTCGTGCCCGATACCTGCAAGCCCGGCATTGATCCTTCTTCCGGGTTTGTTCTCATAGGTAGCGTGGATGCGAGCACCTTCACCTTCACGGATGACAATGGCGGTCTGGGACTGTCACATGGAAAAACTTACAGCTATGTGGTGGTAGCCATGTACCCGAATGAAACCAACGGTCTTGCGTCCTCGCAGGTTTGCATGCAGCTGAAGAAAGATGTTCCCATCATCACCCATGTTGATGTAAGGAAAACGGACCCTTCAAACGGCGAGGTGTACCTGCAATGGTCGATGCCCACCGAATTGGATACGATCAAATTCCCCGGTCCTTATACCTATCGTATTTACGGCAATAGCGGATTTTATGAAAACAACCCGGCACTGATCGGGATCGAGAATGCATTGACAGATACTTTTTCGGTACACCTGGGTGTAAATACGGTGGATGACGCCAACACGTACAGGATTGATCTGTACAACGGACCCAGCGGCAGCGAGACCTATCTCGGAAGCACGCAGGCAGCATCATCCATATTCCTTACCCTTGACGGTTCCGACAATGCACTTCAACTGACGTGGCAGGAAAATGTACCCTGGACCAACAAGAAATATGTCGTACACAAATGGGACGGAAGTCAGTTCGTAGCGATTGACACCGTCACCACCCAGTCCTACAAGCAAACCGGACTGACCAACGGGCAGGACTATTGTTACAAGATCGAGGGAATCGGCACATATGGTACGGTCGGAATTGCAGACCCGCTGAATAACTTCTCCCAGGAGGTTTGTGCAGCACCCATTGATACGGTGCCCCCTTGCAGTCCGAAACTGACGGTGCACAGCAACTGCGACAATGCCGAGAACCTGTTGAACTGGTCCTATCCTGCCAAATGCGACAAAGAGGTGATCGCTTATAAAATTTACTATGCCACCGGAGAGGACGGACCTTTCAGCCTGCTGGATACATATCCGGTAAACGGTCCGGTTGATTCCGAGTACGTACACGCCAACCTGCCCACCATGTCGGGTTGTTATGCGGTAACCGCCCTTGATTCTTCCATGAACGAAAGTGAAATGGTACCGGTTTGCGTAGACACAAGCTGCACGGAGTATGTGCTCCCGAACGTATTCACTCCCAACGGAGATACATACAACGATCAGTACCGGCCCTTCCCGTATCGCTTTGTTGACAAGGTTCACATGCAGGTCTTCAACCGTTGGGGCACACGTATCTTTGAAACGAGTGATCCTGATATCAAGTGGAACGGCAAGATCCAGGGCAGTGGCAACCCCTGCTCGGAAGGCGTGTATTACTATGTGTGCGAAGTATACCGTAAATCACTCCAGGGGCCTCAGCTGGTAACTGTCTTAACAGGATACATCCAGTTGATCGGCGCGCCCAAACCTTCCACCAAATAACTTCCTGTCACCTATCAGGCATCGCCTCACCTGAAACATGTACCTTTGTTGCATGTTCACAGGCATCATCAAGTCCATTGGCAAGGTTGTGTCCCTGCAAAAGAAACAGGGAAATCTGGAAATCGGTGTGGAAAGTGATTTCACGGAAGAATTGCATGTAGACCAAAGCATCGCCCACAACGGGGTGTGTCTGACGGTAACCCGGATTGAAGCCCCCGTTTACTATGTTGAGGCCATTGCGGAAACACGCGCAAAAACGAACCTTGGATATCTTTCGCCCGGCTCACGCATCAACCTTGAGAGGTGCCTGATGGCCGGGGACCGTTTGGACGGACACTTTGTACAGGGTCATGTGGATACAACAGCCATGGTGGAAAACATCCGGGATGACGACGGTAGCTGGGTTTTTCAGTTCGCATGCAAAAAGGATCCGGCCGGTTTGCTTGTCCCCAAAGGATCCGTCACGGTGAACGGTATCAGCCTCACACTGGTAGAAGTGACTGACCGCTCCTTCTCAGTGGCCATCATCCCATATACCTTTGAGCATACCAACCTCTCCGATCTGAAGCAGGGAGATGAGGTGAACATTGAGTTCGATGTGTTGGGCAAATACGTACGCCAGATGCTGCAGGCGTCCGGAAGGATTTGAGATGAATCAGAAAACTTCAGCTGCAATCGCGCGCACACTTTCCGATTTACCCATGGTATAATAGTGAATGCAAGGCACGCCGCCTTTGATCAACTCCTTTGATTGCTGGATGCCCCACTCAATACCCACCCGACTGACTTCGGCATCGGTTGAGCATTTTTCCAGTTCATTGGCAAGCTCCACCGGGATGTCGATGTGAAATGTCTTCGGCAGAAATTGGATATGCTTGAGGGTAGTGATGGGTTTCAAGCCGGGAATGATAGGTGCGGTGATTCCCGCATTGCGGCACATGTCCACGAAATTGAAATATTTCTTCGTGTCGAAGAACATCTGGGTTACGATGTAATCCGCACCCGCTTCAATCTTTTCCTTCAGGTACTTCAGATCCGTCTGGAGATTCAATGCCTCGAAATGCTTTTCCGGGTAACCGGCAACGCCGATACAAAACGCCGAGGAAGTGGCATCCTGAATTTCATCATCCAAATACTTGCCGGTATTCAGGTCTACAATATGGCGCACGAGGTCTACCGCATGCGCATGTCCGTTTTCCTCCGGAATGAAAGTGCTTTCGGTTTTGATTGGATCTCCGCGTAACGCCAGCACATTATCTATACCCAGGAATTGCAGATCAATCAGGGCATTCTCTGTTTCCTCCTTGGAAAAACCGCCGCAAATCAGGTGAGGAACCGCATCCACATGATACTTGTTCATGATGGCTGCACATATGCCAACTGTACCGGGTCGTTTGCGGATGGAAACTTTCTCGAGAAAACCCCGCTCACGCTTCTTGTACACATACTCTTCCCTGTGGTATGTCACATTGATGAACCTGGGCCCGAACTCTATCAGCGGATCAATGCCCTCGAACAGAGATCCTATGCTTTTGCCCTTCAGGGGCGGTAATATTTCAAAGGAAAAAAGGGTTGATTTCGCTTCTTTCAGGTGGTCGATTACTTTCATAGGCGGACAAAGATAACAACTATGAATCAATCAGTTGATCACCCCTCATAGCCCTGTTTTAAACCCGGGCATCAACCGTGCAAATAAATTGCAATCCGGAAGCAATGTTATTGAATGCTAAATTGCTGGATATCTTATTTTTAAATAACAATAGAATTATGCGACTTTTCTATTTGAAACATTTTTTCTTACTTAGCAACCCCTTACAGGGAACCTGGCCATTGCCAATTGATAACACGGTTGGGTTGAGTCGTTGTGTTCACATGCTATCCTGAATGTTGCTATGAAAAGACTGCTATTCGCGGTGCTGATTTTGTTCGCAAGCCCCCATCTTTCGCTGGCCACCCATATCATTGGCGGAGAACTGAATTACCGCTGCCTGGGAGGCAATCTTTACGAGATTCATTTGCGGGTATACCGTGACTGCTACTATGGCGATCCCGATTTCGATGATCCGGCAGCCGTAGGTGTTTTTAGCGCCAACAACAATTTGATCACCACTGTATACATTCCCTTTGATACCAAGCAAAAACTCGACCCTACATTCAACCAGGCCAACCCTTGTGTGAAGATCCCGGCGAATGTATGCGTGGAAGCAACGGAGTATGTCACTACCGTTACCCTTCCGGCCATTGCAGGCGGTTATCAACTGACCTACCAGCGTTGTTGCCGCAACCAAACCGTTGTGAACCTGCAAAACCCGAACAACGTGGGCGCCACCTACTACGCGGTGATCCCGCCCAAAAGCATGGCCACCTGCAATTCCAACCCGGTTTTCAAAGCATGGCCGCCGATTTTTGTTTGCCGGAATATGGACATCAATTTCGACCATTCGGCCACCGATGCCGACGGCGACTCCATCGCTTATCATCTCTGCAAGCCTTTTGACGGCGCTTCCTTCAGCATTCCCAAGCCAACCGTTCCGAGTGCTCCCCCGTATTCTTATATCCCCTGGATAAATCCATATACCACCAACGACCCCCTGGGTGGCGTACCCCTGAACATTGACCCCAAGACTGGCTGGCTGACCGGATCACCCAATAAGGTAGGCCAATTCGTAGTGGGGGTCTGTGCCGATGAATACCGCAACGGAACCCTTATCAGCACCACCAAACGTGATTTCCAGTTCAATGTATTGGACTGCGAACCGGACGTAACCGCCGGCGCATTGGGTTTAACCACCAACTGTGTGAACCATACAGTGCAGTTCTGGAATACTTCCACAGGCGCTACAAACTATTTCTGGAATTTCGGAGACCCCACCACATTGGCGGATACCTCTTTATTGGTTAATCCCACCTATAACTATCCCAATTCCGGCCCGTTTACCGTCACCCTGATCGCGTATTCTCCGAATGGCGACGCATGCAATGACACCATTACCAACCTGGTTACCGTGGTGGATTCCTGCAGACCGTGCTCCATGACGCTTAATGCAGTTAAAACCGATGCAAGCTGCCGCGCAACCGCAGGATGCAATCCGGGACCTCCGGTGGTAACTGTTTGCGGAGGATTTCCCACTGACACATTGTGGGCTCAGGAACAAATTGTTGTGGTTAACGGAGCCTGCGCACGGGTCAAATCCTATACCCTGTACAGCAGTTGTTTATCGGGAAATTCTTCGAGTAGTGTGAATGGCGTTTGTACCTGCAAATGTGATGGACAGACATTGCCCAACTCAACATACACCAAGACAGATACCACGTGGATAGGCGGTACGCTAGGGACGGCCAACGTTACCCCGAGCGGAGGACAAGCACCCTATTCCTATCAGTGGTCAAATGGAAAAACAACCAATAGCATATCCGGTCTGGATGCAGGAACCTATTGCGTATCGGTTGTAGATGCCACCGGTTTATGCGCAGATGAGATTTGCTTACATGTAGCAGGCGGTGGCAACATGACCCTGAACCTGACCAGCACACCCATCTCCAATTGCGGACTCAAAGACGGTTCTGTCACCACCAGTCCGAGCGGTGGTACCGCCCCCTACACATACCTCTGGTCGCCTGGCGGACAAACCACCGCCTCTATCTCCAACTTAGGCCCCGGCACCTATACTGTGGTGGTTACGGATAAAGATAGTTGTTCAACGGTAGACCAGATCACGTTGGTGAGTCCGAGTGTTGTAACACCCAACCTCACCAGTTCTTCTGCGAACTGCGCGAATGGGAACGATGGAAGCATTACCGTCACCAACTCTGGCGGAACAGGACCCTATACCTACGCGTGGAGCCCAGGTGGATACACCACCCAAAATCCCACAGGTCTCACTTCCGGATACTACAAGGTAACTGTTACCGACGCCAATGGATGCCAGGGCATAGCCGGCATCAGCGTTACAGAACCAACACCCATTACGGCTACCACATCGATGACCGATGCCACCTGCTTTGGTGATGCAAGCGGCACAGCAACGGTGACCGCATCCGGTGGCACCGCTCCTTATACCTATGCATGGATTACTTCTCCGGTACAAACGCTGAATACAGCTACCGGCCTGACTGCAGGTACCTATACAGTCATTATTACGGATAGCAAAGGCTGTAAGGATACCACTTCCGTGACCGTTGGCGAACCTTTCCCTGTGACACCCGAAGCCACCAACACCACACAATCCGGTTGTGTGGGATCTGTGCTGGGTAGCGCATCCGTGCAGATATCCGGTGGTAGTGCACCTTTCCAGTACCTCTGGTGCAATGGACAAACAACCGCTTCCGTAACCGGTCTTACTGTCGGAGTTTGCGGCATCACGGTGACCGATGCCAATGGGTGTCAGGGCATGACAGATGTAGATATCATCTATCCTCCGAAAGTCACTGCTTCCACCATCGCTCAAGACCTGCTTTGCCATGGCGGAGGACTGGGTGCCATTACTGTAAATATTTCCGGCGGACGTCCCGGCTATACATACACTTGGAGTCCGGGTGGCTACACCACACAAAACATCATCGGTATCGTGCCCGGCACGTACTATGTGACGGTGACCGATGCAGACGGTTGCTCGGACACTACTTCGGCTACAGTTAGCCAACCCACGGCGCTCCAGCCCACGATTTCCAATACCGGAACCTCATGCACCGGTGCGTCCGACGGAACTGCAACGGTGTCGGTTACCGGTGGTACTCCCGGCTATCTCTATCAATGGGATACCAGTACAGGCAACCAAACCACCGCAGCGGCAACAGGTCTCAGTGCAGGCATATATACCGTACGTATCACCGACAGCAACGGATGCGACACCGTTCTTGCCACCACCGTTCTTGACGGCAGCGCACCTCCGAACGCCAAGTTCAAGTACACGCCCCAGCTGCAATGTGACGGCGTGACCTACGCCCTCACCAACACCAGCACCAACGCTACCAACTACCATTGGATCCTGGAAGATGGCTCAACCACCAACCTCTCCAACACACATGTTACATTGCCGTATGGAGACAAGGATTATGTAATCACCCTGATCGCCTCCAACGGCAGCTTGTGTTCCGATACCGAAGTGGTGACCCTCAACCCGGGCCCCCTCAACCTGAACATCACGCCACCGAACGTATTTACACCCAACCACGACGGAACCAATGACTGTTTCTATATTCCGCTTGTGGCCGGACTGGATAACTGCGGCGAGTTACTGGTATTCAACCGTTGGGGTGTTCGTATCTACGACAACCAATTCGGGATTTGCTGGGACGGTAAAACCGATACCGGCAACGATGCCCCGGAAGGTACCTATTACTGGATTTTCAAAATGGGTGACCAGATTGATATGAACGGATGGGTGGCCCTTGTGAGAAACCCCTGATAAAAATCCCTGAAGAGCATCCCACCCATGGATGCTCTTCTTTTTCCTTTTCCCTACCTGATTTTCATAGCGAAAATTGGCGTATTTTTGCCGCCATGAAACAGTTTCGCAACTTTTGCATCATCGCCCATATCGACCACGGGAAGAGCACGCTGGCAGACCGGTTATTGGAGTATACCAACACTGTTTCTAAAAAAGATTTGCAAGCCCAGGTCCTCGACAACATGGACCTCGAACGGGAAAGAGGCATCACCATCAAGAGCCACGCCATCCAGATGAACTACGAACTGGACGGTGAGAAATACGTGCTCAACCTCATCGATACCCCGGGTCACGTGGACTTTTCCTACGAAGTATCGCGCTCCATCGCAGCCTGCGAAGGTGCATTGCTGGTGGTGGATGCCGCACAGGGCATTCAGGCACAAACCATATCCAACCTCTACCTGGCACTGGAACACGACCTGGAGATCATTCCCGTACTAAACAAGATCGACCTGCCCGGTGCAAATCCCGAAGCGGTAAGTGACCAGATCATTGACCTGCTGGGTTGTAAAGAGGAAGAGATTCTCCACGCCAGTGGCAAAACCGGCGTAGGTGTGCATGACATCCTGAAGGCGATCGTACATCGCATCCCTCACCCCAAAGGAGACCCGGAAGCACCCCTTCAGGCGCTTATCTTCGACTCGGTATTCAATTCCTACCGCGGTATCATCGCTTACTTCCGGATTTACAACGGAAAGATCAACAAGAACGACCAGGTTAAATTCGTGAACACGGGTAAACGTTACCTGGCCGACGAGATCGGGGTGCTGCGCCTGGGCATGGAAAGCCGCCAAAACATCTCCGCAGGCGATGTGGGCTATATCATTTCAGGTATCAAGGATGCACGCGAAGTAAAGGTGGGAGATACCATCACACAGGTAGAACGCCCGTGCAAGGAAGCCATCAAGGGGTTTGAGGATGTAAAACCAATGGTATTCGCAGGTATCTATCCGGTCGACAGTGAGGATTATGAAGAGTTGCGTGCATCCATCGAAAAACTCCAGCTGAACGATGCTTCCCTGACATTCGAACCGGAATCTTCCGCCGCGCTGGGCTTCGGTTTTCGTTGCGGATTCCTCGGCCTCCTGCACATGGAGATCATCCAGGAACGCCTCGAACGCGAATTCAACATGTCGGTGATCACCACCGTTCCCAACGTATCTTATTTTGCCTATACCAAGAAGGGAGAAAAGCTGCTGCTCAACAACCCTTCCGATCTGCCCGATCCCACTGTGCTCGACTACATCGAAGAACCTTACATTTCTGCGCAGGTGATCACCATGGCCGAATACACCGGCGCCATCATGAGCCTGTGCATCGACAAACGCGGCGTGCTCAAGAACCAGGTGTACATCACTACCGACCGCGTGGAACTCAGCTTTGACATGCCGTTGAGTGAAATTATTTTCGACTTCTACGACAAGCTAAAAAGCATCTCCAAGGGATATGCATCGTTCGATTACCAACCCCTGGAATACCGCCAGTCCAAACTGGTACGCCTCGATATCCGCCTCAACAGCGAACCCGTGGATGCCTTATCCGCACTCATTCATACCGATCATGCTTATTCTTTTGGAAGACGGATGTGTGAAAAACTGAAGGAACTGCTTCCCCGACAACAGTTCGAGATTGCCATCCAGGCTTCCATCGGCGCCAAGATCATCGCACGTGAAACGGTCAGGGCGTTGAGAAAAGACGTGACCGCCAAATGTTACGGCGGTGATATCTCCCGGAAACGGAAACTGCTTGAAAAACAAAAGAAGGGGAAAAAACGCATGCGCCAGGTGGGCAATGTGGAAGTGCCCCAGCAGGCCTTCCTTGCCGTGCTGAAACTGGATTGATCGACATTTTTTCGACACCAGTAAAGTTGCCACGAAGACACAAAGGCGCAAAGAGAAAAACAGACATACATTCCGTGTACCTTTGTGTCTTGGTGCCTTTGTGGCATATATCTACATGCCTGAAATTGATTTTTTAAAACCGGCTGTAACATTCAACGGAGGGTAGCCGTCCCACGTTCACAAGCATCAATAATGACCACCAGGGAATACAACCAGTGCGTGGACATGCACGCCGACGGACTTTACCGCTTCATCCTGAAAAACATCAAGGATGAAGAGAAAGCACGTGATGTGGTGCAGGATACCTTTGAAAAGCTCTGGATCAAGGTGGCCGATGTTCCGTTTGAAAAATGCAAATCATACCTATTCACGGCAGGTTACCATACCATGATCGACAAGATCCGCAGGGAGAAAAAGATCGGAAGTATGGAGGAAGCCAAGCCCATGACCCTCGCCACCCAACAGAAAAACTTCGAACTGAAGAAGATCCTGGACGATGCCCTAGCCACCCTGCCGGAAGCACAGCGTTCGGTGATCCTGCTGCGCGACTATGAAGGTTATTCCTATGATGAAATCGGGCAGATCATGCAGCTGACGGAAAGCCAGGTGAAGGTGTATATTTTCCGCGGACGTCAGACACTCAAAAAAATACTCGGAAGCGTGGAGGCCGTTTTATGAACATGATCAATGAACATAATGTAGAAGCCTACCTGCTGGATTATGCAGAAGGTCGCCTCTCCGCGGAGCAGGTGGCAGAGTTGCTGCTGTTCCTGGAAAACCATCCCGAACTCGATCTCTCCCTGGATGAAGACCTGACAAATGCCCTGCCGCTCATCTCCGATGAACGGGCAATGCCAGGAAAGGAAGACCTGAAGAAGCCTGATTACGGACAAGGAATTTACCCGGGCAACCTGGATGATCACCTGGTCGCCAGTCTGGAAGGATTGCTGTCGCCCGATGAAGAAAACACTTTACAGGCCTATCTGGAAGCGCATCCGGAAAACAAGAAAGACAGGAAGCTGTTTGCGCTGACCCGCATGCAACCGGATGCAAGCATTGTTTTTGCGAACAAACCGAGCCTGAAAAAGGAGCGCAGGATCATCCCCGCATTCCTTCCCTATGCCGCTGCTGCAGCGGTACTGATGGTCGCCATGTTGTTTGTGCCGTGGCAAACCGAAGCTCCCCAGGTGGCAACCCTGCCAGCACCCGCGTTGCAGGAAAACGCCTTTCCGGATCAAGCCCAAGCTCAACATACCGATCCCCAACCGTCGCCTCAAACACCTTCGGTTTCAACACCGGCACCTGCTTCTCCTGCCCCTACCGTGGTACATGCATCAACGGTAACCGCGCATGTACACCCTGATCATCCGACCCCTGCAGAAAAAGAAATCCACCCGGCGCCGGAAAGCACCCCGAAAAATGATGCTGATCAACCCGGTCAGGTGGATCAACGGATTGAGCCGGTGCAAATGAAAAAAGAAACACCATTGGTAGCCGCCATCCCGGAGAGTACTCCCGAATTCACGGACAAGACCCCGATTCAGCAACCAACGGTTACCGCAGTTGCCCAGGCCCCGGCAACGGATACACCCACCTTGCTGGATGCACTCGCCATCAAAGCCAAGGAAAAAGCACTGAACCGCAAACACGAATCCGACCCCTCGATTAGTGGTGCCGACGTAACCGAAGCCGTTGCACGCGGAGCCGGCAAACTGCTCGGGAAGAAAGTGGAGGTAGACAGAACCGTAGGCAACAACGGACAACTGGCGGCCTTCAATGTGAAGATCGGCAAGTTCGGTTTCTCCCGCACAAAAAATACCAATCCCAGCCTGTAACATTTCGGGGGTACCCAACCGTCCCATGTACAGAATCTAATCTGAACAGCCATGAAGAAAGTATGTATTTTACTGATGATGATCCTGCCCTGGATGAACAGCAACGCACAGGAATCCGAAAAGACCTCAGATACCACCACGTTCAAATTGGGCACCATGAAAATCCTGATGGTGGATCAAAGCGCCCCGGATGCATCCAACGACACCATCAATGGTGACAATGATAATGACAATGACGGGAAGGAAGAAAAACTGGCCCACTGGGACGGCATTGACCTGGGTGTAAACGGATTCATGAATGCCAACCACAAGACCGGCATGACCGGTAACCTGGCCCCGTATGAACTTGACTACGCCCGTTCGCAGGTTTGGAACGTGAACCTGTTCGAAACGAAAATCAAGATCGTGAAGGAATATGTAGGAATCGTGACCGGACTGGGATTGAGCTTTCACGGCTATGCCTTTAAGAAGAACATGAACCTGGTGGTGAATGCCGACTCCACCTTTTCCGTTCCCGATACAACCATCGATTACAACAAGAACAAACTGAAGGTCACCTACGTGCAACTGCCGGTATTGCTGGAATTCAACACAAGCGACGACCCGAAACGCACCTTCCATATCGCCGGAGGCGTGCTGGGCGGATACAAGATCGGTGCCCGCCTGAAACAGAAATATGAGGTAGACGGTGACAAGCATGTGGAAAGAGTGGCCGGTCACTACAACCTGAACCCATTCCAACTGAGTGCCACGGTAAGGGTAGGATACGGCAAGTTCACCGTGTTCGCCGACTATGCCCTGACCCCGTTGTTTGAAAAAAATAAAGGTCCTGAACTGTATGCATTCTCAGCCGGCGTCACCCTGGTCGGCTTCTAAGGCAATTCCCCTCCAACATGCCACCCCGCACCTGAATACGTGCGGGGTTTTTTGTTACCTTTATCTCCCGTCCGGCGCCCGACCTGCCGGCCGTTTAGCTGCTACACATGAAACCAACCGATACAAAAGATATTGTGAAAAAAAAGGCTGGAGCCCAATCGTCTGACAAGCACATGAAGGACCCTTTCAAAATTCTGGAAGACAAAAAGGCCGAAGCCATGCTGGGCGGTGGTCAACAACGCATCGACAGCCAACACAACAAAGGAAAGCTTACGGCGCGTGAACGCATCCATTTTCTGATGGATGAAGGCTCGTTCGAAGAGATCGGCATGCTGGTAACCCATCGCTCCAACCAATTCGGACTTGAAAAAGAAGTGTACCCCGGCGACGGCGTGGTAACCGGTTACGGAACCATCCACGGCCGACTCGTATATGTATTCTCACAGGACTTCACCGTGTTCGGAGGTTCCCTGTCGGAAGCCCATGCGGAAAAGATATGCCGCATCATGGACCTGGCCATGAAAAACGGCGCCCCCGTGATCGGATTGAATGACTCCGGCGGTGCCCGTATCCAGGAAGGTGTGGTGTCTCTCGGAGGATACGCTGACATCTTCTACCGAAATACCCTTGCATCCGGTGTAATCCCTCAGATCTCCGCCATCATGGGGCCATGCGCCGGCGGTGCCGTATATTCACCCGCCATCACCGATTTCATCCTGATGGTGGAAAAAACATCGTACATGTTCGTGACCGGTCCGAACGTAGTGAAAACCGTGACTCACGAAGAGGTGTCTTCCGAAGAACTGGGCGGTGCCTCCACGCACATGTCCAAATCAGGAGTAACCCACTTCTCATGCGCCAATGAGGTGGCCTGCATCAACCACATCAAACAACTGCTTTCATACATTCCCCAGAACTGTGAAGAAGAATCTCCCGCCTACCCTTACGATTCAAGCGATGAAAAACGCCCGAAACTGAACAGCATCATTCCTGCCAACGCCCAACAACCCTACGACATCAAAGAGGTGATCCTGGGCGTGGTGGATGCCGACAGCTTCCTGGAAGTACATGGTGGATACGCGGAAAACATTGTGGTGGGCTTTGCACGAATGGCGGGCAAGTCCATCGGTATCGTGGCCAACCAGCCCGCATTCCTGGCGGGGGTGCTCGACATCAACGCATCAAAGAAAGCCGCACGCTTCGTTCGCTTCTGCGATTCATTCAACATTCCATTGCTTGTTTTTGAAGACGTGCCCGGATTCCTTCCCGGCACCGACCAGGAATGGAACGCCATCATCTCAAACGGCGCCAAACTGCTGTATGCATTCTGTGAAGCTACCGTTCCACGCATCACGGTGATCACCCGCAAAGCTTACGGCGGTGCTTATGATGTGATGAATTCCAAACACATCGGTGCCGATATGAACTTCGCCTGGCCGACAGCTGAGATCGCCGTGATGGGTGCCAAAGGTGCCGCCGAGATCATCTTCCGCAAAGAGATCGCGAATGCCGACGACCCGGAAAAGAAATGGCAGGAAAAAGAACAGGAATACACAGAGATGTTCGCACATCCGTACCGTGCAGCTGCCAGGGGGTATATTGATGAGGTCATCAAACCGGAAGACACAAGAGAGAAGCTGATCAAAGCTTTTGATATGTTAAAAAACAAGGCCGATGTGCTGCCCAGAAAAAAACATGGCAACATCCCGCTTTGATTTACTTTTTTGATTAAAACATGCGCATACTACTGATCGGATCGGGCGGACGCGAACACGCCATCGCCTGGAAACTACATCAAAGCCCGCAACTCGAAAAGTTGTACATCGCACCCGGTAACCCGGGCACCGAACAACTCGGCACCAACCTGCAACTGAACCCGCTCGACTTTGAAGCTGTAGCCGGAGCCGTGCGTGAACATGAAATCGGCATGGTAGTAGTTGGTCCCGAAGAACCCCTGGTCAGGGGCATCAGAGACCATTTCGCCAACCACCCCGATCTGAAAGACATCCTGTTCATCGGGCCCGCACAGGCAGGCGCCATGCTGGAAGGCAGCAAGGATTTTGCGAAAGACTTCATGCAACGCCATGGAATACCCACCGCGGCCTATGCATCTTTTGATAAATCACAATTGGAAGACGCCACAGCCTACCTGGATCAGGTACAGCCGCCATATGTCATCAAAGCAGATGGTCTGGCCGCCGGAAAAGGCGTGCTGATTTGCGAAGAAAAAGCCTCGGCACAGCAGGCATTGCAAGACATGATGGTGGACAGCAAATTCGGAACAGCAGGCGACAAAGTGGTGATCGAAGCGTTTCTGGAAGGCATCGAGCTCTCTGTTTTTGTGCTTACCGATGGTACCTCTTATCGAATCCTTCCATCCGCGAAAGATTACAAACGCATTGGGGAAGGTGACACCGGGTTAAATACCGGTGGCATGGGTGCCGTCTCTCCGGTACCCTTCGCGACTGTGGCTTTCCTGAACAAGGTGGAAGAACGGGTTGTGATTCCCACCATCCGTGGCCTCCAGCTGGACAAGATCCCCTATACCGGATTTATTTTCATCGGCCTGATGAACGTCAATGGTGATCCCTTTGTGATCGAATACAACGTGCGAATGGGTGACCCGGAAACCGAGGTGGTAATGCCACGGCTGGAGTGTGATCTGGTAGAACTGCTTACCGCATGCGCCCGTGGTGAACTCGCCGGCGCCAACTTACAGATCAGCAACGATACCGTGGTGACTGTGGTGATGGTATCCGGCGGTTACCCCGAAGCGTACGAGAAAAACATTCCGGTACGCGGCATTGATAAACCGAGTGAAAGCCTCATTTTTCAAGCCGGAACCGGCCGTGATGAAGGGGGAAGGATCGTGACCAAAGGCGGACGGGTGCTTGCGGTCACATCGCGCGGAACAAACATTACACAGGCACTGACCCGCTCGTACCGCACGATCGGACAAATCGCCTTTGACAAAATGTATTTCAGGAAAGATATCGGTTTCGACCTGGTGGAAGCAACCGAAAAGGCAGGGAACTAAAAATCAGGGCTGAGCTTACTTGGATTCGCTCTTCTCAAATTTGGCCATTTGACCAACCCAATAAAAAAAGAACCCGAAACCAACCACAATCAGCGCGACGTTGGGCAGGTTACCCAAACCCTCCAGAATCGGGAAAGTCGAACTGTACAAGTTTCCAAGTGCGTGAAAGAAATCATTCATGGTCCTACGATTTGATGGTAAAAGTAAACAATTCTTTTTGCAAACCACGATAAAGTTTGGGAAAGCCTCCTAGCCACCTGACGTCATGATCCAACTGTTCAAAAACCGTGGGCCGGTTGTGCTGCTGCTGATTCCCATTCTATGCCTGGTCTTCTATGTGCCTGGAATTTTTGCCGGATCCGTCGACCAAAAAAACGGAACCACACTTTTCCTCCTGCTGAAAGAATTGTCTTTCGGCTTCCCGTTGCTGTCGCTCCTGATTGCCTGTACACTGATTTGTCTCAGCGCCTACCTGTTGAACCGGGTGGTATCCGACAATGAGTTTGACGCCCGGAACACCTACCTGCCCGGACTGCTGGTGGTGGTGTTCTCATCGGCCCTGGCTCCCATCCTGCACCTGAATGAAGCCCTGCCGGCCAATGTATTGATGGTATTGATGTTCGGCAAGATACTGGCCATGCACCGGAAAGGACCCATCCATGAGATGGTGCTTGACACGGGCCTGTTACTTGGTACCGCCTCGTTGTTCTCACCTTATTACCTGATGTTCTTCCCGGTGATCTGGTTCGGATTGAACTTTTTCCGGCCGTTTAACTGGCGCGAATGGCTCATCCCTTTAATCGGCGCAGGCCTGCCATGGTTGTTCATCGCCTGTTTTTTTTATGTAACCAACCGACCGTTCGGCGAATTGTTGCAGCCGAAATACACACATCTGTCCGTCCTGAACCTCGGGCGTTCCTGGATCTTATGGCTGGTTGGGACCGGACTCACCCTGTGGGCTGTTGCCACCACCGTGCTGCAGTTCAACCAACGAACACTCCGGAGCAAACAAAGCATCCGGTTGTTGCTGACCCTGACCGGCTTTTGTGCACTTGCCCTCATCATCTTCAGACAACCTCAACTCGTAAATGCCCTTGCCATTCCCCTGGCATTGCTGGTCGCCAATTTTCTCTGCCTTGTGAAAAGGATCTACGCCGACCTTGCCATGGCTGCCCTGCTGGCAGCGCTGGTACAGAACGAACTTATTTCGCTCCTCGGCTAGGCCGAGCCTCATTGTTTCGTAACTTTGCCGGCGAACAATGCCCGCTTCACGGGTGTTGGCAAGTACACAAAATACCAGAACTATGAAAGCAGGTGTGGTAACGTTTCCGGGATCCAATTGCGACCAGGATCTTCTCTATGTGACACGCGAGAAGGTGGGCATGGAAACCGTATCCTTATGGCACAAGGATCATGACCTGCAGGGTTGTGATGTCATTTTTCTTCCGGGTGGATTTTCCTACGGCGATTACCTGCGCTCAGGTTCACTCGCCCGCTTCTCTCCCATCATGGAACAAGTGATTGCGTTTGCAGGAAAGGGTGGTCTCGTGTTCGGAATATGTAACGGATTCCAGATCCTTTGCGAATCCGGACTGTTGCCCGGTGCCCTTTTGCACAACAACCAACAAAAGTTCGTTTGCGAGAATGTGTACATCACACCCGTCACCCAAAATTCAGCGGTCACCAGCCGTACAAAACCGGGACAGGCCCTGAAAATCCCGATTGCCCACGGCGAAGGACGCTACCATGCAGATGAAACCACACTGAAACAACTGCACGACAACGACCAGATCCTGTTCCGTTACTGCGATGCGAACGGACAAATCAAACCCGAATCAAATCCGAACGGATCCATTGAGCACATCGCCGGTGTATGCAACAAAGGCAGGAATGTTTTCGGAATGATGCCCCACCCCGAACGGGCTGCCGATACGGAGTTGGGTAACACCGACGGACTGCTGATTCTCGAGTCCCTTCTTCAGGCGGTACCCGCGTAATAACCTTTGTTCCGGATCCAGGATTCAAGTCCGGGAGGCAAATCACTCCCCACTGACTTTCCTGTGTGCAAAGCTTCACGGATGCGCGTGGAAGACACGTCTGTTTCCACACCCTCGCATACATGAGCACCGGGCGGCAGATCACGCTGAACAATTGCATAACCGGGCCTGTGATAGATCCACACAGCAGCTAGTTGCAACAGGGTTTCATAGTCTTTCCACCGATGCAGGGCCGGCAGGTTGTCACTGCCTATAATCAGCACAAACGAACGATCGGGGTGATCTGCGTGAAGTCTGCGCAGTGTATCCACGGTATAGGAAGGTTTGGGCATGTCAAGTTCCACTTCGCATATCCTGAGTCCGGGTTCGTTGTCGAGCACACGGTGCAAGATGGCGAGCCGGTCTTCCACCGGCAGCAGACCCTGGTCCTGTTTGAACGGATTCTGCGGAGACACCACAAACCAGATTTCACCGATGTCTTCGCTGTTGAGGATTTGCCTGGCTATGTGGAGGTGCCCGGCGTGAACGGGATTGAATGAACCGAAAAGAAGCCCCGTCTTCATCAGACTAGGCGGGTATGTTCAAAAAGGAACGTACCACACTTTCCGCTTCCTCCAGGGCCTTTTGCAGGTCATCGTTGATAATGATGTGGTCAAACCTGGGGGCGTATTCCATTTCCATGCGGGCCCTGGCGAGGCGCTGTTTCAGGGTTTCTTCGGTTTCCGTACCTCTTCCGCGTAATCGCTTTTCCAGCGCATCCAGCGACGGGGGACTTACGAAAACCGCCAGTGAAGAGTCGGGAAAGGCTTGCTTGATATTGAGAGCGCCCACCACATCCACGTCGAAGATCACATTCCGCCCCGCAGAAAGCATGTTTTCCACTTCGGTGTGCAGGGTGCCGTAAAACAATCCCGGGTATACCTCTTCCCATTCCAGGAAGGCCCCTTCGTCCACCTTCCTTTTGAAAGTGTCCTGGTTCATGAAATGATAATCCACGCCATCGGTTTCGTGCGCACGCATAGGGCGGCTGGTGGCGGAGACGGAGAAAGACAAACCCAGGTTCTGCTTCAGCAGGTGTTTTACCAGTGTGGTTTTACCGGCACCCGAAGGAGAAGAGAATATGATGAGTTTGCCATCCATGCTTAAAGGATATTGGCCACCTGCTCTTTTACTCTTTCCAACTCCTCTTTCATCTGCACCACAATTTTCTGTATATCGGCGTTGTTGGCCTTTGAACCGATGGTGTTGATTTCGCGGCCGATCTCCTGGGATATGAAGTTCAGTTTCTTTCCACTCGATTCGCGACCCTGAAGGGTTTCGATGAAGTAATCGCAGTGGATCTTCAGGCGGGTCTTTTCCTCGGTGATGTCCATCTTTTCGAGGTAATAGATCAGCTCCTGTTCGAAGCGGTTCATGTCTACGGACTCGCCACCCTCCATTTGCTTGAGTTGAGTTTTGATGCGATCCTTGACCGTTGTGATCCGCACCTTTTCCGGTCCTTCGATGTTGTTCAGCAGGCGTTTGATGCTCAGTATCCGTTTGATGAAGTCCTCTTCAATCACTTTACCTTCCCTCAACCGGAAATCGTCGAGCATGGCAATGACCTTCTTCAGGGCATTGAGAATCTGGAACCACTCGTTCTCATCGGTCTCGCTTTTCTCATTTTGGATCACATCCGGCAAACGCATCACCATGGACATGATATCGTTCTGGGAAGCCCCCAGTTCAGCGGTCAGATCCACCATGTCATTGTAGTAGGCGGCGATGACGTCCCGGTTGAGGACCTGATTTTTTATGTTGGATGCACTCTCCACAAAGATGTTGAGTTCAACCTTTCCTCTCTGCAACCACCTGGCCAACTCGGTGCGTATTTCCGGTTCCTTGTCGCGCAACATGGCCGGCAACCGTACACCCAGATCAAGCTGACGACTGTTCAGCGATTTGATCTCAATATGTACCGACCTGTTTTGTAGGTCACACACGGCCTTTCCGAAGCCTGTCATTGATTTGATCATACTCTTATTTTTTGCTAAAATAACAAATAGGTGAGGTCTGGCAATCGCCTTTCACAACCGGTTGGTTCAGGCAGCATTTGCAGATTTAACCGAAGCAGGGCGGCTCACCAGAAAAACACCGGTGAATATCAGCACAGCTGCAATGATCTTGTCTGTTGTCAGGCTATCCCTTCCCAATGACAACGCAATCACCGACGCAAAAAACGGCTGAAGGTAAATGTAAAAACTAACCAGTGATGGACTGGCCGTTTTCAGCGCGACAATGTTCAGCAAATACGCGAGAAAAGTGGTGCCGATGCACACGTACGCCACCCCCACCCACTGGCGGGTTTCCATCGCATCCCACTTTGCATGCATGAATTGTTCGTGCCCGAACGGTAACACAAACAGGGAGCCGAAGAAAAAGATCCAGCTGATGACCACGAACGGACTGTGTTTGCGCATCATGGGCTTCACCAGGATAAGGTAGATGCTGTATGAAGTGGCATTCAGGAATACCATGAGATCACCCTTCAGTGTATCAGATCCGAAGGAAAGGTCTTTCCCATAGAGAATCAGGAATGCCGCACCGGAACATCCCAGCAGGATCCCGACAATCTTGCGCATGGTCAGCACCTCCTTCAATACCAGCACACCCATGAGTACCACCATGATGGGACTAGAGATCATGATGATGGATGCATTGATCTCATGTGTAAGCGCCAGTCCGGAAAAAAACAGCGATTGGTTGAATGCAACCCCGAACATCCCACAAAGGGCCAGCAAGCCATATTCCCTGGCAGTGAAGGCAGCACGTTTATGCCTGAGGCTAACCAACACGAACAACACCAGGGCAACGGATGCCCGTGTAACCACGAACCCGAGCGGTTCAATGAAGTTCGGCATCAAACCCTTGGCCACCGTATAGTTGCCACCATAAATCAGGTTGGCGCCCAACAGCGCAAGGTGCGCACCTCTTTCTTCTTTTCTCAAAACAGCCATATCCACACCCGCCGGATGGATCCGGTACCTCGGATTTTAATAAGGAAAAACCACAATTGGGACGGGGCAAATATCTGTATTTAATTAATACCTTTGTTTGATCTTCCTCGTCCTTTCCCCACCAACCAGGCCTGGCCGGCAACGAAGGAAGGGAGAGGTTCATTAATAGTGTGGTATTATGAAATTCGAAACCAAGGCGATCCACGCCGGACAAGATCCTGATCCGGCAACAGGGGCGATCATGACCCCGGTTTATCAAACCTCTACATATGTTCAGGAAAGACCGGGAATGCACAAAGGATATGAGTATTCCAGAACTTCCAACCCCACGCGCAAGGCACTGGAAGATAACCTGGCTGCACTGGAAAACGGTAAGCACGGACTTTGCTTTGCCAGCGGACTGGCAGCCATTGATGCGGTACTGAAACTGTTGAAACCAGGCGATGAAGTGATTTCCACCAACGACCTGTACGGAGGCACCTACCGT
Source organism: Flavobacteriales bacterium (assembly GCA_020635855.1). Taxonomy (NCBI): domain Bacteria; kingdom Pseudomonadati; phylum Bacteroidota; class Flavobacteriia; order Flavobacteriales; species Flavobacteriales bacterium. The sequence goes on from JACJYZ010000004.1 coordinate 403,735, forward strand.
ATCTACACCAAGATTTTCTCCACTTACGGCATCTCATTTAAGTTCATCGGCATGCGCAATGCCGAAGACCTGGAGTCGCATATCACACCTCAAACCCGGCTGGTTTGGGCGGAAACACCCACCAACCCGCTGATGAACATCATCGACATCCGTAAGGTGGTGGAGATTTCCAAAAAGCACGGTTGCCTGGTAGCTGTTGATAATACATTCGCTACGCCATACCTGCAAAGTCCTCTTGACTTGGGTGCCGATATCAGCATGCATTCGGTGACCAAGTACCTCGGCGGACATTCCGACCTGGTGATGGGCGCACTTATTTGCAACGACGATGCATTGAAAGACCGCCTGCATTTCATCCAGAACAGCACGGGTGGAGTGCCGGGACCGCAAGATTGTTTCCTGGCCCTTCGCGGCATCAAAACCCTGCACGTGCGGATGGACCGCCATTGCGAGAACGGAGAAAAAATCGCCAGGTACCTGAAAGCACATTCCCAGGTAGATAAAGTTTATTGGCCCGGGTTTCCCGATCATGACAACCATGAAGTAGCTAAAAAACAAATGCGCGGTTTCGGTGGCATGATCTCATTCACATTGAAGGGCAATCAGATGGACCAGGCACTGGATCTGATCTCCAATACCAAATGGTTCTCCCTGGCAGAATCCCTGGGCGGCGTGGAATCCCTGATCGGACACCCCGCCTCCATGACACACGCCGCTATCCCCAAAGAGGAAAGGGAGAAAAACGGGCTCGCGGATACGTTGATACGCCTGAGCGTGGGCATTGAAAATGCAGACGACCTGATTGCAGATCTTGAACAAGCCATTGCCAAAGCAACCACACAGCAGGAATTCATTGCACGATGAAAGCAAACAAATTCGCCGTGATCGGATTGGGGCAGTTCGGAACTGCCATCGCCAAAACCCTTGCCAACAGGGGCGCCGAAGTAATTGCCATCGACAACAACGAAAACCACATTGAGAACATCCAGGACGATGTGGCCTATGCCGTGGCCCTGGACGCCACCGACAAGAAGGCACTGAAAGCCCAGAATATCCAGGACGTGGATGCTGTGGTGGTAGCCATCGGTGAAGATTTCGAGGCCTTGTTGCTAACCACGGTTCTGCTGCAGGAACTCAAAGTGAAAAGGGTGATCGCCCGCGCCAATGACCCGCACCAGCGGATGATTCTTGAAAAGATCGGTGTCAACGAAGTGCTTTCACCGGAAGACGAAGTAGGTCTGGTGGTGGCGGAACGACTGCTGAATCCCAACGTGGTTTCCTTCCTTCAGCTTCCCGACGATTACGAAATCGTGGAGATCCGAACACCAAAGGGCATCGCCAACCGCACACTGGATGATGTGGACCTTCGCAACAAATACAACCTGAACCTCATCACACTCAAACGCGAGTTCGAAGTGACCAAAGACGATGAGGTGATCAAGGAACAACACGTGATCGGCGTGCCCAAACCCGAAACCGTCTTGTACGAAACCGACACCATCATTGTGTTCGGAAGGGCCAAACAAATCGAACGATTCATCGAAATCAACCAGCAATAACCGGCCGAAACACTGGTTTTTTTTGCTATTTTTGGGTGTGGGCATTGTCTTTGCCCCGCAGTGTGTGTATTTTTAGGAATCGAATTCCATATTTTTTTTGTTAGTTCGTGTGTCCGATGGGTGGCCTCATCGCCCAAAACTCTTTTCGTGTATTGCATAAATTCACCGTCATGAAACAACTTTTGACTTTTGTTGCTTTGCTTTTGATCCCGGGTTCTTTCACGTATTTACATGCACAGGAAAACCCATCACCGGAACCTTGTTTGACCCACGTGATGCAAAAAGAAGAGGAAGCCAAAGATCCATCGATTGCCATAAAGCGCGCCGAGCTGGAACGCTTCACACAAGCCTTTGTGGAACAACGAAAGCAAGCAGCCACAGGCAAAACCTCCGGCGCCGTTAAGATCATACCGGTCGTGGTACACGTGATTCATGAAGGTGGTGCGGAAAACATATCGGATGCACAAATCCAGGACGGCATACGGGTGCTCAACGAAGACTTCCGTCGCCTGAACAACGATACCAACAAAACACAAAGCGTGTGGAAATCCATCGCTGCCGATAGCGAGATCGAATTCCGACTCGCCCAGAAAGACCCCAATGGAAATTGCACCAACGGCATTACGCGAACCTATTCAGAACTAACCAATGAGGCCCGGAACAATGTGAAAGGCCTGATCGTCTGGCCGGCCAACAAATACCTGAACGTATGGCTGGTCAAAACCATCGAGAATACCAGCGGAACCAGTGGATTCATTATCGGGTTTGCCCAATTCCCCGGTGGAAACTCATCTACAGATGGTGTGGTGGTTCGGAACGACTACTGGGGTGTGATGGGCACAGCCAGCCAAACCTACCGTGGCCGTACCGCCACCCATGAAGTAGGACACTGGCTGAACCTTCGGCACATTTGGGGCGATGCAACATGTGGCAACGACCAGGTATCCGACACGCCGACCCAGGAAGCATCCAACAGCGGATGCCCATCATTTCCGCATGTAACATGCAGCAACGGACCGAACGGCGACATGTATCAGAATTATATGGATTACAGCAACGGCAATTGCGAGAACCTGTTCACCGAAGGTCAGAAAGCGAGGATGCTGGCCACGCTCAACTCTTCCACATCCGGCCGGAACAACCTGTGGAGTTCATCCAACCTGGCCGCCACGGGTACCGACGGTACACCCGCTACCCTGTGTACGCCCCATGCCGAATTCGAGAGCAGCACCATTTACCTGTGCGAGGGCGATTCCGTTCAGTTCTTTGACAAGTCATGGAACGGCAAACCCAGTTCATGGAACTGGACATTTTCAGGAGGTACCCCAGCCAGTTCAACTGACTCCACGCCGTATGTGACATATAATACCGCCGGCACTTACAACGTATCTCTCACCGCTTCCAACAGCACCGGCTCCGATGTGGAACTCAAGACCAACTACATTGTGGTTAGTCCGGCAACGGCTGTGGAGAAAGTAATGCCGTTCACAGAAGGTTTTGAAGATGCAACCTACGTCAGCAACAACTGGGTAATTGAGAACCCGGATGCAAGCATTGGCTGGGAACGTACGTCTGCCACCTCCTACTCAGGCTCGGCATGCCTGCGCTTACGCAACGACCTGAACGCTACCAACCACAAAGACCGGATCATTAGTCCGACATACGACATCGATTCCATCCTGTCTCCCAAGCTCACCTACAAAGTTGCATTCGCGCAGAACACTTCATCTGACAATGACAAACTGAAAGTGTACGTATCTACCAACTGCGGAAAATCTTGGGCCTTGCGAAGTCAGAAATCAGGCACACAGTTGGCCACTGTGTCGGCGCAATCCTTTGAATTCACACCTTCCGGCACATCCGACTGGCGTGAAGAAACCGTCAGCCTCGGCCCCTATGCAGGAGCTGATAAGATAAGGGTGATGTTCGAATTCACCGGTGATGGTGGAAACAACATCTACTTGGACGACCTTAACCTGTCCGGAACCGGCTACATCGGCATAGGTGAACAGGATGCGGATGCCATTGGAATGCGGTTGTACCCGAATCCGTTTTCGGATGAAGCCACCCTCCAATTTCATCTGACCCACCGTTCAGCTGTTGATATCAATGTGTATGATGTCACGGGAAGGGCGCTCTATACCTTGCAACCGTCTGCACTCCTTTCGGCAGGAACACATACATATGCCCTTTCGGCCAAACTGTTTCCCAAAGGCATCTACTTCATACATGTGAATACGGGAGATCATGTAGCCACCACGCGCATGGTCATCCAGTAGTTGGCAGGCATAAAAAAAACCGGAGTCCGATGGGCTCCGGTTTTTTTTATGCAGTAGTTCCGGTTATTCCTTGAATCCGACCAGGATGGAAACGCATCCTGTGGGCACCATTGATACGGCCTTCCCGCTTTCAGATCGCTTGGGTACATTGATCTCCACAATGATCTGCTGGGTTGATTTCACATTGAAGTCCCAGGAGTTGGCCATGTCGTGTTGTGTGTTGTCAAAGATAAGGTTGCGGTTGGCGTCCATCAGACGGAATTCCACATCACCTATCACTTCCTGTGCACAGACGGCCACACGATAATTCTGTCCGGCGTAGAAGGTGAGCAGCAGTTCTGCCGTTTCTCCCTCAGCCAGGATGGCGCTGTTAAGCTGACCGTTGTGTGTATAGGGTGAAAGGATGGGATTACATACTTTCTTGGTGAACGCTTTGCATTGTGCAAAGCCGGATGCCGGCATAAGCAAGGCAATTGCCAAACACAGATTCAGGAACCATTTTGCTTTCATAACCAAATTTTTCTAGCTGTACGGAAATCAGTTAACTTGAATGATGCCATTCCGGATGGATGCGATTTTTTCCGATACCATTTTAAGTGTGGCATTATCCATGGGAGGTGTACCCCCTCCGTTGATCGTGGTCACTCCGGCATTGTTGTCGGTTTCCGTTGTAACTGCTGAAACTTCGCCGGAGGCATTTTTCTTGAATGTATTATCCAGATCCACAAGTTGAAGCAATATTTCGTTCACCTTTTCATCTTCCTTGTTGGCCTCCAGTAAACCGATGAGGTTCTGCAGTGAACTGTGTTGGTCGGAGATCCGGCTTTTGATCTGCTCATTGTTGCCGGCCTGGTTGGCCAGTTGTGAAGAAACATACAGGCCTTCAATCCAACCACCGGCAATCACCAGGCAAGACATGTTGTAACGTTCACTTTCTTTCAGGTAGCTATCGGATGTCCAATAGGCATCGCTGATGATCTCCATGACTGAATCGCGGTTGTCTTTGTTACGCTCCAGACGATCTACGGTTTGATCATCAAAGGCACCCGAAATTCCCAGCATCTCAGAAAGCTTCCTGACACAGCTGAGATACAGGAGTGATTCCTGGGCCTGATCAAACATGCTGGTATAACTCAGGTCTGCACCATAGATGCCCAGGTTAAGTGCCTGTTGATAAGAGGTGGCATATTTGTCCCTGTTGTCGATCGGGTTCAACAAATCCGCATTGTATACCGCACCCGCATTTTTAATGAGCACGGCCATTTCCAGCGGAGAAGGAATCGCGTAAAAAATCTTGCGGGTGTTCTCATCCATCTTCTGCTTGCTCTCATCCACTGCGGCATCCGGCGTATCCATGTTGTCATCCATGGTATCATTGCCGTTACCGGTACAAGCTGCCAACATGGTGAAGAGCAACATAAACAGGGAGATGTTTATGCTCTTTCTGCTGTAGATTTTCGTCGTGGTTTTTCTCAACATATTGATTTTCATATTCAATGCGGTTTGTCTAAACAAACGTACATAATTTTTTAGTCATGCAAACAGAGTCAAAGGCTTTCGGCACGTCCCTCCGTCAATGGGCTTCCAACCAGTTGCGACCTTCGCCCATTTCAACCACCACCGGTATGTTCATCGGCAGTGCATTTTGCATCCTACTACGAACAATTTCTCTCAAGGATTCAATTTCCTCCAAATTGGCATCAAAAATCAATTCATCATGAACCTGCAGGATCATTTTACTCCGAAGGTTCTTCTGTTGGAGATCATGATGGATGGCGATCATGGCCACCTTGATCATATCCGCAGCAGAACCCTGAACAGGTGCATTGATCGCATTTCGTTCCGCGAACCCCCTGACCACGGCATTGCCTGAAAGGATGTCTTTCAGGTAGCGTCGCCTTCCCAGCATCGTTTGTACGTATCCGTTTTTTCTTGCAAACTCGATGGTATCATCCATGTAGCTCTTGATGCGCGGATATTTGGCAAAGTACTGTTCGATGATGGCAGCCGCTTCCTTGCGCGGTATGTTCAGCCGCTGGGCCAACCCAAAAGCTGATATACCATAAATGATACCAAAGTTGACCATCTTCGCCTTCCTTCTCATTTCAGAGGTCACCTCTTCCTGTGTTACTTCGAACACCCTGGCTGCCGTTGCCGCGTGAATATCCCGGCCTTCCCTGAAAGCCTCGGTCATGGCTTCATCTCCGCTGAGTTCGGCGAAAATCCGAAGCTCAATTTGGGAATAGTCAGCTGACAGCAGGCAGAAATTCTCATCACGTGCCACAAACGCTTTCCTGATTTCCCTGCCGCGTTCCGTCCTAATCGGTATGTTCTGAAGGTTGGGATTATCTGAGCTGAGCCTGCCGGTTGCTGCCACCACCTGGTTAAAAGAAGTATGAATCCTGCCTGTCCTGGGATGAATCATGGAAGGGAGCGGATCCACATATGTGTTCTTCAGTTTTTGCAGTTCGCGGTAGGTGAGGATCTGCTCTACGACCGGGTTTTCCGATGCGAGCTTGGCCAGCACTTCTTCATTGGTGGAGTATTGGCCGCTTTTGGTTTTCTTCGGTTTGGGGGTGATGCCCATCCTATCGAACAACACTTCTCCTACCTGTTTGGGTGAAGATATGTTAAAAGATCCGCCGGCGGTTTCATATATCTTGTCCTGCATGTTCAGGATGTCCTCTTTCAATTCCTTCCCCAGGTTCACCAGAACTTCGGGATCCACGCGGATGCCTTCCGATTCCATGGATGCCAATACAGGTACAAGCGGCGTTTCCACTTCCCAGAAGAGTTTCTCGGTGCCTTCGTCTTTCAGCATGGGTTCGAACTTGCCGCGCAACTGAAGGGTGATGTCTGCGTCTTCGCATGCGTAATCAGATACCAATGCCGGTTCCACATCCTGCATATTTTTTTGATGCTTACCCTTTTCTCCGATCAGCGTGGTGATGGAAATGGGCCTGTACTGCAGGTAGGTCTCCGAGAGGAAATCCATGTTATGTCGTTGATCCGGCTGAATCAGGTAGTGGGCGATCATGGTATCGAACAGGGGCCCTCGTACGGTAATGCCATATCCCCTGAGGATGGAAATGTCATACTTGAGGTTCTGCCCGGTTTTGCCGATTGCGTTGTTTTCAAGCACCTCTTTGAATACATTCACCCGTTGTTCTGCAGCTGCTCTGTCTGCCTGAACCGGCACATAATATGCCTCTCCCGGTTTCCATGAAAACGACATCCCTACCAGTTGTGCGGTCAATGTATCCAGGCCTGTGGTTTCGGTATCGAAACAGAAAGTTGGCAGCACAGATAATTCCTTTGCGAGATTGGATATCGCCTCTTCGCTTTCCACCAAGGTATACCTGTGCGATTCGGTATCAATGGTTTTCAGCTGCACCAGTGCCGCGGGTTCGGGTTCTCCTTCCGCATCGAAAAGTCCGGGTTGATGGGACTGGGACTCCGGTGCTTTACCGGCCGTCACCTGCAATTCTTTTCCGAACACCCGTTTGGCCAGGTTTCGGAACTCAAGTTCGGCAAACACCTGGGTGAGCTGTTCTTCATCAGGAGCCTCCAGTTGTAAATCTTCCGGATCAAATGGAACAGGAACATCGGTGATGATGGTGGCGAGTTTTTTTGACATCAATGCCTGATCTGCGTGTGTCTCCACCCGTTCCTTGAGTTTGCCTTTCAACTCACCCGCATGGCTGATGAGGTTCTCGATGCTGTCGTATTTACCGATCAGGTCTTTTGCGGTTTTCTCGCCCACTCCGGGAATACCGGGAATATTGTCCACCTGATCTCCCCACAAACCCAGGATGTCAATTACCTGAAGAGGTTCTTTCACGCCGAAGTTCTTCAACACTTCCGGTATCCCCCATATCTCCGCACCATTGCCGAAGCGAGCCGGTTTATAGATATGTATTTTGTCGGTTACCAGCTGTGCGAAATCCTTATCGGGTGTAACCATATACACATCGAAGCCTTCCTTTTCTGCCCTGCGTGCCAGGGTACCGATGATGTCATCCGCTTCGTAGCCGTCTGCTTTCAGTACCGGAATGCGAAATCCTTCCGCGATCTTTTCGATCCAGGGAAGCGCATTGCCGATGTCTTCGGGCATGGCCTCCCGGTTGGCCTTATAGGCGGTAAAATCCTCATGCCTTGTGGTAGGTGCGGCCGTATCAAAAGCAATGGCGATGTGGGTGGGTTTTTCTTTCTGAAGAAGGTCCAGCAATGTGGTGGTAAACCCGAATGAAGCGGAGGTGTTCATGCCCCTTGAATTCACCCTGGGGTTCTTACTAAAAGCAAAGTAGGCCCTGTAGATCAGGGCCATCGCGTCCAACAGGAAAAGTTTTTTCATGTGTGTATTATTGTTCCCGGTAGATCACTTCCAGGAGGGTTTGTCCGACCGATCTCAAGGTGGCCTTATCTATGCCGCTCAAGTCATCTGCATGTGTGTGCCAGTTAGGGCCGAAATAGTGACCGGTTTGCGGATCGTATTCGATGATGTCAATGGTGGGAATTCCGCCCCACTCGTTCAAAAATGTATGGTCGTCTGTTACGGCGGGTGCGTTCTGGAAAAGGAAGCGATCGGAAAACCCGGCTTTCGATGCGGTCTGCCATACTTTGTTCACCACTGATTCGGCGTAGTACATGGATACGCCTTCACGGGCAAAACGTGCATCCTTTCCGCCAACCAGGTTCACCACAATGCCATACCGATGGGATGCGCCGATGGGATACTTGTTTCTGGACCAGTACTGCGCACCGAGGCAATAGAATTCGGAGGCCTGTTCAGGATTCTCCGGATCCGTTTGTCCCTGATCCTGTAAATCCAGGAAAAGGAGATCCACGCCTACGGGTGGCATCTGCGTTTGCATGGCTCGGGCCAGCTCGAGTAATATCGCCGTTCCGCTTCCGCCGTCATTGGCACCCGGAATGGGCTGATCCCGGAGTGTGCTGTCTCTTTCTTCATCGGCCCATGCGCGGGTATCCCAGTGAGCAACGATAAGAATCCGTTGGTGAAGATCCGGAGCAACAGATGCGATGATGTTGGTCAGTGGAAGTGAATCGCCCTTGAAGCCCGGCATTTTTGCACGCTGCACCTCCACATCACAGCCCAACCTGGCCAGTGTGGTTTCCAGGAAGTGCGCGCAAGAATCATGTGATGTTGAATTCGGGACACGGGGGCCGAAAGCTACCTGCCGTGCCACCCAGTCATACGCCGAATCTGCATTGAAGACAGGAACGGTTACCTGGTTCCATGCCGCATCCGCTTCTGCTTTCTGATCCTTATCCGATTCCTTCTGCCCGCCACATCCGCATGCAATGACCAATGAGGTCAACATGCAACCCGTGAGGAATGGCTTCAGGATTCCTGGCTCCATGTTGAACCTTCTTTGCTGTCTTTGATGATGATGTGCAAGTCAGACAACCGGTCGCGAATCCGGTCGGAAGTAGCGAAGTCTTTTTCATCCCTTGCACTTTTCCTCAGGTCGAGAATGAGGTGCATCAGGCCATCGACGACTTGCTGGTTGGCACCACTGCCTTCGGGAACCAATCCGAGTACATCAAAGGCGGCCTCATGCATGAGTGCCTTCAGCGCGTCCTTATCTTCGGCCGAGATCTTCATTTTTCCATCTGCGGTTGAGTTGATGATCCTGACTGCCTCGAACAAAACCGAAATAGCCACAGGGCTGTTGAAGTCATCATGCAACGCAGCAAAACATTTATCCCTGAGGTCTTTTACATCAACTTCGGATGCATCCGACACAGGCAGATCAGGGATCTTCCGGATCGCTTCCATCAATTTTCGCAAACCTTTTTCCGCAGCCTGCAGGGCTTCATTGGAAAAGTCCAGTGTACTGCGGTAATGTGCCTGGAGGATAAAGAACCGGATGGTCATCGGGGCATAGGGCTGTTCCAGCATGGGATGTTCTCCTGTGAAGAAGGCTTCCATGGTGATGAAGTTCCCGAGGGATTTTCCCATTTTCTGTCCACCGATGGTGATCAGGTTGTTGTGCAGCCAGTACTTGGCCGGAGTAACGCCGTAGCAAGCGGTTGACTGTGCAATCTCATTCTCATGGTGGGGGTAGAGCAGGTCCATACCGCCACCGTGTATATCGAAATGTTCTCCAAGATATTTGGCGCTCATTGAGGAGCACTCTAGGTGCCATCCGGGGAAACCGTCACTCCAGGGTGAAGGCCATCGCATGATGTGTTCGGGTTTGGCTTTGATCCACAGGGCGAAATCTCCCGGGAATTTTTTTTCCTGCTGACCCTGGAGATCACGTGTATTGGCAAGCAGGTCTTCCAGCACCCGGCCGGAGAGTCCGCCATAGTTACCCGACGCCGCATATTTGCGCACATCGAAGTAGACGGATCCGTTCACTTCGTAAGCCAACCCTTTTTTCAGGATGGTCTGTACCATTTCGATCTGTTCAATGATATGACCGGATGCATGCGGCTCAATGCTGGGTGGCAGCGTGTTCATTGCCGCCATGATCTGATGGTACCGGTTGGTATAGTATTGAACAACTTCCATCGGTTCCACCTGTTCGGTGCGTGCTTTCTTCCCTATCTTGTCTTCACCTTCATCCGCATCATTCTCGAGGTGCCCTACATCCGTGATGTTCCGCACATAACGAACCTTGTAGCCTGCATGACGCAACACGCGGAAGACCAAATCAAATGCAACGGCCGAACGTGCGTGTCCGAGGTGGGCATCTCCGTACACAGTGGGGCCGCACACGTACATGCCTACGTGCGGAGGTGTGAGTGGTTCAAAAACTTCGCGGCTTCTGCTGATCGTGTTGTAAACAAATAATTCCCCTGACATGGTAAGCAAATTAAAATACAGAGATGATGGTAAAAGCCAGCCGGAATAAAACCGCCAACACTTTCACATCCAAAGGAAACAAGAAAATTCGGGATTCGAAAAAATAAACGCAGCCGGAATCAGGCTATTCAACAATTTCTTCCTGGATCAGGATGCCGTTCTTGAAAACAGCGATTCGCTCCAGTTTGTGGCGTTTTCCGTACTGATAGATCTTACCGTTGATGAGGCGTCCACCTTCAAAATAACCTTCCTTCCAGATCTGTTTGCGTTTGTTGTAGAGCTTGTGATTTCCGGTACCGGTAAACACGCCCAGGTCATCTCCTTTTACAACCAACGGAATTTCATTCAGGTGTTCGCTGGATTTATCGATGGCAACCTCCTCCTCTTTCTTTTCCGGTACTTTCTTCTCAAACACCTTTGTTTTATCGGGGTTGATCTTGCCACCCGAATAATCTTTGATCGATTTGAGGGTGCCATCCGCATAGTATTCTCTTTGTTCGCCGTCTTCCTTGCCACCGTTCCAATTGCCTTCGATCATGACCTTACCGTTGGGGTGGTAATACACCTGTTTTCCCTGGCGGCGTCCGTTTTCATAATTCCATTCGTAAGCCAGGTTGCCGTTTTCGTGGTAGTACTTGTAGGCACCGTCCCATTTCTGATTTTTCCAGAATCCTTCTTCGGAAATTTTACCTGTTTTGTAGTAGAATTTGGCGTACCCCAGTGGCTTGTCGTCCACGTAGGTGATCTCATTCTTCAGGTTTCCCTCACAATAGTATTGTTTCCAGATGCCCTCTTTCAGGTTGTCTTTGTATTCACCTTCTTCTACTTTGGTTTCATCTGCACATTTCCATTCCGGATGATCTTTGCCATAGAAAACCCAATGTCCCTGTTTCAGGTTGCCGGCATCAGTCATGTTCACGGTGTCCCCGACAGCCGCATTCTGAGCCGCGGAGGTACCGAAAATGCTAGATGTGAAAAATCCCAACAGAACGATAAAGAATCCCCTTTTCATGTTTCTTGACTTCTGGATCAAGTTCGGACTTTAGCAAGTTGCGTTTTTTTTATGTCGAAACGCCACCAAACGGTATACGGAGGTTACGGTGCGAAGTTATTTACTTTAGATCAAATACATGACCTACCCGACAAATATGCTAAAATTTGCAATAGGTGCTTTCCCGAGGGGGTGAATTAACAATTTATTTCTGATGGGCAGCCAGCACCATCGGGAGATGGGTAAGCATGTCATCCACCATTTCGTTCAGTCCATACCCGGGGGTCCAGTTCCAATCATTCCTCGCGACAGTGTCATCAATGGAGGCAGGCCATCCGTCAGCGATGGCCTGGCGATGATCCGGTGCATAGGTGCAAACAAACTCGGGGATTCGCTTTTGAATGCCTGCCGCCAGTTCACCCGGGGTAAAGCTCATGGCCGTTACATTGTAGGAAGACCAGATGGAAATTTTATCGGCCGGCGCATCCATCAGGGAAAGGGTGGCATGCACCGCATCCGGCATGTACATCATGGGAAGCATGCTGCCTTCTTTCAAAAAAGACGCATAGGAATGACTCTTTAAAGCGCCGTGAAAAATGTGAACGGCATAATCCGTTGTACCACCACCCGGCATCGTTTTGTACCCGATCAATCCCGGGTATCGTATGCCCCGCACATCTACCCCGAACTTGTTGTGGTAGTATTCACACCATCTTTCTCCGGCCAGTTTACCAACACCGTATATGGTGTTCGGTTCGGTAATGGCATGCTGGGGCACCTGTTGTTTGGGTGTGGTTGGACCGAACACGGCAATGGAACTGGGCCAGAAGACCTTTTTGATCCGCCCTTCCTTTGCCAGGTCAAGTACGTTGAACAATCCTTCCATGTTCAACCGCCATGCAAAAGCCGGATTTTTTTCCGCTACAGCCGATAGCAAAGCCGCCAACAAATAGATCTGGGTGATCCCGTGTTTCTGAACAACTTCCAGCAAACGATCTTTATCCAATACATCCAGATGTTCAAACAACATCTCCTGCCCGGTCCCGGGATCCTTGATATCTGAACACACCACCCGGTCTTCACCGAACCTGGCCCTCAAACCTTCCGCCAACTCTTCACCCAGTTGTCCGGAAGAACCTATAATCAAAACTTTTTCCATGTTACACGACACTTTGAGGGCAAATGTAGAATTTTAGGCATAAGGTGTAAATACGAATTCCGTTATCTTTACGAAGTTCAAAATACCCAGACTTCCTAAGACATGAAGCCAAAGACACCGAAAGATTCTCTTGCCATCCTCACGGAGATCGTGCTTCCGAATGAAACCAACGCCCTTGATAACCTGATGGGCGGACAGTTGCTTCACTGGATGGATATTGCCGCCGCCATTGCTGCCCACCGTCACAGCGGAAGGGTTGTGGTTACCGCGTCCGTTAACCATGTATCGTTTACCAATCCTATCCGGAAAGGAGAGATCGTTACACTGGAAGCGAAAGTTTCGCGCGCATTCACATCTTCCATGGAAGTGTTCATTGATGTGTGGGTAGAAGGTCAGCGCGGAGAAAAGGAAAAGACCAACGAAGCCATATATACTTTTGTCGCAGTCGATCAACGGGGAAACCCGATCGAGGTACCACCCATCGAGCCTGAAACGGAACTGGAAAAAACACGCTTCGCTGGTGCACTGAGAAGGCGTCAGCTGAGCCTGATTCTGGGAGGTAAGATGAAACCTGATGATGCCACGGAACTGAAGGCGCTTTTTACCAATACTGATTAATGAAGCTACCGGGAGCGGGACTCCCAGGTGTCGCGTACAAAGTCAACAACCGGCTCAAATTGCTGGTCGTTCATGCAACGGAAGTGCTTCTTCGGGCAGCTGTCAAAACCGATCTTGCTGCAGGGCCGGCATGACAGGTCTGCTACTTCGGCTGACATCCAGCGTGCGGTGGTTTTCGATCCATAATAAGGATACATGCCAAATGCCGGCACCGTGTTGCCCCAGAAAACGACCATGTCTTTCTGAAAAGCAGCACCGACGTGCATCATTCCGGTATCATGGGTGATCAACACCTTCGCATGTTTGACCAGGGTTGCTGACTCGGTTAATGACAGGGTTCCGCAGGTATCGTGCACATGAGGGCCAAGCACTTTCACCATGCGTGCGCCCCTTTCTTTTTCCGCTGTACCTCCCATCAATACGATCGGGTAGGGCAACATCCGGCAAAGCTCCACCAGTCGTTCTTCAGGTAAACATTTGGTGGCATGCTGTGCTCCGATAACCAAACCGATGTATCCGCTTTGCATGGATGGGGGTAATCGCTGAAGCACGTCGTCTGCCTTCGGTTCAAGGTATACATCCAGTCCCTTTCCATCCTTCTTCACGCCGAGCCGGGACGTTGTCATGAGGTAGCGATCCACAACATGCATATCAGGCATGAGGTTTTTCTTGAAATTAACCAGGATCCATTTCCTGACATTCATTTTAGGGAAGGTATAACTCCTGCGTTTGAGTGCCTTCTTCAACCTGGCGGAACGCAGGCTGTGCTGCAGGTCGATGACCACATCGTAATGCTGGGCAACCAATAACACCAGGATCTCGGTGATGGATTCGTCAAAAAGGAAGAAGCGATCCACATGCGGATTGTGAACCAACAGTTCTGAAAACTTCCGTTTGCATGCGAAGTGAATTTCAGCACCGGGTACCTGTTCCTTGACCGCACGCAGCACCGGTGTGGTGAGCACCACATCTCCGATGGAGCTGAAACGTATGACCAGTATTTTCATGAAATGACGGCTTGCAAGGTACAAAACAAAAAGCCCCGCGTACAGGGTACACAGGGCATGATTATAAATGGCGGACCCGGATTACTCGGCTTTCAGGTGTGTCTGTGATCCGTTGTCGTCCTTCAGCCACAACTCCTTACTTGTCAGCCTGAGGATCTCACTTGCATCGGTGGTGCTTGTTGAACCAAGGGTGGTAATTAGCTCCAGCTTTGATTTGTCATCCGACAGTTGCCAGGTAAGCGCACTTGAAGAAGTACCACCATTCACAGAAACCTGACCGTCGTCCTTCAGTTCATATTTGTTCGGGCTGGAAGGTGTGGTCTCATTTCCGTTGGCATCAATGAACGACTCTTCTGTCCATACCCGCTGCAACCGGGCTTTTTTCGACTTGAAGCTGATCATGGGACCCTCTTCGTATTTCTTACAACCGGTCAATGCGGCACCGGCTACAAGCAGGATCATCAAAGCAAATTTAATAGCGGTTTTCATATGTAGAGAAATTGGTTACGGTTACAGACACCTTCGATTCCTATCCTCTGAGATTCCAAATGCGGGCAAAACAGAGGCATTCCAAAAAATTTATTTGACGCGAAGGCAATTTACAAAAAGAACATGCACGCAATGTGCGACCTTAATTTCAAACTTTATGCCAACGATTTTTCTGATGGCGAAATGAAAAGGCTATTTTTGCGCATGCGCCTGGTAGATACGCATAGCCATTTATACTTGCCTGAATTTTCCGAAGACCGCGGTGACATGCTGAATCGCGCCTTTGAAGCCGGGGTTGAACGCATCTACTTACCCGACATCCACCAGGCCACTTCAGCCGACCTCCGAAAACTTGCCACCGATTGGCCGGAACGTTGCTTTGCAATGACCGGATTGCATCCCTGTTATGTAAAACCGGAAACCTACAGGGAAGAACTGGCCCATGTAGAATTCAGTGCCGCAAGTGGTGGGTTCTGCGCCATTGGTGAAATCGGTATTGACCTGTACTGGGATACATCCACCCGTACCATCCAGGAAGAAGCATTTTTGCACCAGGTTCAACTTGCACAAAACCTGCATCTCCCGGTTGCAATCCATTCGAGGGAAGCAACCGATGTGATCCTGGATTTGCTGGAAGCCCATGCTGACAAACCCGTTTCGGGCATCCTGCACTGTTTCACCGGATCCATAGAACAGGCACATCGTGCGATTCGTTTGGGCCTTCACCTGGGTATCGGTGGGGTCCTTACCTATAAGAACAGCGGGCTTGATCAGGTGGTCTCACATATCCGGCCCGAACACATCGTTCTGGAAACCGATGCACCCTACCTGGCACCGGTACCTTTCAGAGGCAAACGGAACGAAAGCGCATACATCATTCAGATTGCCAACAAGCTTGCGGAAGTATGGGGAAAATCGCCGGAAGAGGTTGGGGAAATCACCACGCAAAACGCTTTGAGAGTCTTTCAACATGAGTAAAAAGAAATCCATTCTTCTGATTTACACCGGCGGTACCATTGGCATGGTTCAGGATACACAGAGCGGGAGCCTCCGGCCGTTCGACTTTACACACCTGACCCAGCAAATACCTGAGCTGACCCGGTTCGATCTTGCCTTTTCAAGTCACTCGTTCGCACAACCGATGGACTCATCCAACATGACCCCGGAGGTATGGATCAAACTTGCGCAGATCATTGAAGAGCAATACGACCGCCACGACGGATTTGTGATCCTGCATGGTTCAGATACCATGGCCTACACCGCATCTGCCCTAAGCTTCCTGTTGGAGAACCTTGCCAAGCCGGTGATCCTGACCGGCAGTCAGCTGCCCATCGGCATCATCCGCACCGATGCAAGGGAGAACCTGATCACCGCCATTGAGATTGCTTCCTCGGAAACCCCTTTGGTGCCTGAGGTGTGCATCTATTTTGAATACCACCTGTATAGGGGAAACCGGACCAGCAAGATCAACGCGGAAGAGTTTGCCGCCTTTCATTCGTTCAACCATCCGCCGTTGGCCAGCGCCGGTGTTCACCTGAAATTCCATGAGGGCCAAATTGCAAAATGGAACGGGAAACCACTGCAGGTTCATCGCGCACTGGATCCCTCTGTAGCCATCCTGAAAATATTCCCGGGAATCCAGCCCCAGGTGGTGGATGCGATGCTTTCAATCCCGGGATTGAAAGGATTGATCTTAGAAACATACGGCGCCGGAAACGCACCTACGGATGCATGGTTGAGTGAAAAACTTGAGGCCGCCAACAAGCGTGGACTGGTGCTACTGAACATCACCCAATGCCTGGGTGGATCTGTGGAACAAGGCAGGTATGAAACCAGTGTTCAACTTGAGAAAGCAGGTGTGATCAGCGGCAAAGACATGACCACGGAAGCAGCCATTGCCAAGTTGATGTTTCTGCTCGCACAACAGCACGATACAGTTGAAATAAAACGGTTGCTTACCGTACCGTTGTGCGGTGAAATGCACGGGGAATAACCATGACAAAGGACCGGTCCAAATCACCCGATACAGCTTCACCTCCTCCGGTGGTGCTGACATTCTGGAAAACACGACCGGCATGGATTCTGTTTGCCATCTCCGTATTGGTTTACATTCAAACGGTTTCTTTCGACTATGCGCTTGACGATAAGCTGTACATTACACACAACCAGTTTACGCAACAAGGCGTGGACGGGATCAAAGACCTTGTCTCAAACGACCTCCTGGTAGGCTTCTTCGGAAAAGACAAAAAACTTTTGTCCGGTGGCAGGTACCGCCCCATTCCATTGATCACTTTTGCCGTTGAGGTTCAACTGTTCGGCAATGACCCTTCCGTCAGTCATGCCCTTAACCTTATATTATACGGACTCACCTGTTTGCTGCTATACGGTTTGTTGCTGCGGCTTCTTCCATCCCGGCCCGGACAACACCCGATGCTCTCACTGCCTTTCATCGCTACGCTGCTTTTCTGTTTACACCCCCTGCACACCGAGGTGATTGCCAACATCAAAAGCCGGGACGAGATGATGAGCCTTTTCGGTGCCCTGGGAAGCCTTTGGTTTGTACTTGAATACCTGGAGAAGCGCAACGGTTTGTCCATGGCTTGGGCCTTCCTGTGCTTTTTCGGCGCGTTGCTTTCCAAAGAATCCACGGTGACCTTCCTGGCCGCCATCCCTTTCACCCTGATATTTTTCAGAAGCAAGGTGTTGCAGAAGGACGCATCTGACGCAGCATCCCAACAGTTCTCTTTGAAGGAAATCATTCTGGCCATGCTGCCGATTTTTGTTGCATTCGGTTGTTACATGGTCATGCGGATGAGTTTGCTGGATGACAATACCGGCGAGGTCACGGAATTGCTGAACAACCCTTTTGTAGAAAGCAGTACTTCCGACAAATATGCGACCATCTTTTACACGATGGGGTTGTATATCAAACTGCTCTTCTTCCCACACCCGCTCACCAATGATTATTTCCCCCGGCACATCCCCATCATCGGCTGGGGAGATCCGCGGGCTTTTTTATCGTTGATTCTTTATGCGTGGATGATATGGCTTGCTGTTAAAGGATTTTTCAAGAGGTCGCTCATCTCCTGGTGCATCTTCTTTTTTCTTATTTCCTTCTCTTTGTTTTCCAACCTTGTTTTCCCGATCGGTTCTTTCATGAATGAGCGTTTCATGTACGTACCTTCCATTGGGTTTTGTGTGGCATTCGGCGATTTGCTGATCCGTGGAGTGAACAGGTGGAAGTCTTCAAAACAGGCTGTCGAACGAACCCTGGCGTATGCAGTAATCCTGATGTCGTTTGCATTCACCATCAAGACGGTTCACAGGAGCAGGGCATGGAAGAACGACTTCACCCTTGCGATGACGGATGTGGCCATTTCGCCCAACAGCACCAAGGCCAACATGTCAGCCGGTGCAGCACTCATTGAAAAAGCCAATGCCCTTCCAGAGGGAGACATGCAAAGGAAAGCCCTGGCCAACCAGGCCATTCCGTACCTGACAAAGGCACTTGACATCTATTCCAACTACAAACAACCTATGTTGCTGTTGGGCAGCGCTTATTTTTTGCTGGACAACTATGAGGGCGCTTACCAGGGATATAGCCGGGCTCTTCAGATGGATCCGAATTTCGGAGATGCAAAGCGCAACCTGGAATTCATCGCTGATCGGGCAGCATCACAAAAAATTTACAACATCGCAGAAAAGTGCTACCTGACGCTGATCGCCAACGATCCGAATGCGGTTCATATCTATGCAAAACTGGGACAGCTGTACGGCCGGGATATGGGTAACATCCCAAAAGCAAAAGAATACCTTGAGAAAGCAACCCAGCTGGATCCGGCTAATACGGATGTGCTGCAAAAACTCGGAATTGTATATTCTTTAACAGGCGATAATAACAAGGCGCTGGCCACGTTTCTCAAAGCATACGAGCTCAATCCCAAAAACGCCAATGTGCTGATGAACATCGGCATCACC
This sequence comes from Flavobacteriales bacterium, assembly GCA_020635855.1. Taxonomy (NCBI): domain Bacteria; kingdom Pseudomonadati; phylum Bacteroidota; class Flavobacteriia; order Flavobacteriales; species Flavobacteriales bacterium. The sequence continues at coordinate 422,647 of JACJYZ010000004.1, forward strand.
TACCGCAACATGGGTGACACGGAACAAGGGGATTCGTATCTTCAACGTGCATTTGCACTCGACCCCTCCCTCAGAAAATGATCTTGCATGCAGGCTTGATTAGCCTGTTCACCGCATCAATGCAAGACCCGTTATGTTGGAATGATATTTTTTGTAATTTGGTCGCCCTGTTTAGCTCACCTGTGCATCAGGCGATGCTCGGGGAGAGGTGGCCGAGTGGTTTATGGCGCACGCCTGGAAAGCGTGTTTCCCGGAAACGGGATCGGGGGTTCGAATCCCCCTCTCTCCGCAGGATTTAAAGACAGTCGCATCACTGTCCGGACCAATAGTTTAAGGGAAGTATCCGGTGGCCGCATCCAGTGGCTTCCCAAATTGATAACCGTATTTGTTAGCTTAAGTTTCAAAAATTCCTCTATTTTTGGCTCGCCAAAATGCATTTAATCACATCAGAATAACTAACCCTTGTTACCCATGAAAAAGTTGTTTGCTCTTGTTTCAACCTTTGGCTTCCTGATGACAGGCCTCCAATCTGTGGCGATGGCCGAAGAAGCTGCAACTGCTGCAGAACCTGCTGCTGCTCCTGCACAGTCTTTTCATCAGATCATCCTTGAAAAGTTCGTTGATGGCGGTCCCGCATTCATGGGCATCGTTCTTCTCTGTCTGATCATCGGGCTGGCCCTGTGTATCGAGCGTATCATTTACCTCAACATGGCCACTTCCAATAACAAGAAACTCCTGAGTGATATTGACGGCGCATTGCAGTCAGGTGGTGTTGAAGCTGCCATGGAAGTTTGCCGCACCACCCGTGGTCCGGTTGCCAGCATCTTCTACTCAGGTTTGGATAAAGTAAACGAAGGCATCGACACCGTTGAAAAGTCAATCGTGGCTTACGGTGCGGTTCAAATGGGTCTTCTCGAGAAAGGTCTTTCCTGGATTTCACTGTTCATCTCACTGGCTCCGATGCTCGGGTTCATGGGTACGGTAATCGGTATGATCGACGCGTTCGATACCATCCAGGCTTCAGGTGACATTCAGCCCAGCCAGGTGGCCGGCGGTATCAAGATCGCTCTGTTGACCACCGTATTCGGTCTGATCGTAGCCATGATCCTCCAGGTATTCTACAACTATCTGTTGGCCAAGATCGACTCGCTGGTGAACTCCATGGACGAGTCATCCATCAACCTGGTTGATCTCCTGATCCGCTACGGCGTAAAATAATTGAACCGGATAACCTGGTAGTGCCGGCATCCCCGGCATTGCGCAAATGAAACGCTATGAATAGCAAGAATCTCAAATTACTGATCATCATTCCGCTGGTTATTTCGGTGCTGGCTGCCATCTTCACGATCATCATGTTCTACAAGGGTGATGAAACGGTTGCGTCAGATGCAGGTGCTCAAGCGGTAACCATTGTGCCCCTGTTCTACCTCACCTACTTTGTGCTGGGAATTGCAACCCTGGCCGCATTGGTATTCTTTGTGGTGCAGATCATCAAAGGAACGGTGGACATGAAGAAGTTGGGTATCGGACTCGGATCTTTCATATTGGTGATCGTCATTTCCTATGTGATGGCATCGGATACGGTTCCGGTCAAATTTGCAGAAACCATCAGCAGTTCAACCACCAAGTGGGTGGGTGCGGGACTCATCATGTTCTACCTGCTTTTGGCATTGTCGGTACTCGGCATCATTTACTCGGAAGTTTCTCGTTTGTTTAAATAAGCTATGGCAAGAAGAGCATTACAAGAGATCAACGCGGGTTCGATGGCGGATATCGCCTTCCTTCTGCTGATCTTCTTTCTGGTGACCACGCAGATGAATGCAGACCAGGGTCTGCTCAGAAAACTTCCACCCAAGGCCGAAGAACAACCGGATGATCCCCAGATCAAGGTTAAGGAAAGAAACATCTTCGTTGTTCTTGTCAATGCCAACGACCAGCTGCTGGTGGAGGGACAACCCATGGTTGTTTCAAACCTCAGGGAAAAAACCAAGGAGTTCATTACCCCTCATCCGACCGATGAAACTTTTCCTGAAACACAAGATACCATCCTGAAAGTTCCTGGATTGGGCGAGAAAAGAGTAACGCTTACCAAGCAAGTCGTGTCTCTTCAAAACGACAACGCCACGAGCTATGACATGTACATCCAGGTGCAGAATGAGTTGATTGCCGCTTACAACGAGTTGCGCAACGACCTGGCGATGGAATGGTATGGAAAGCCGTTCAGCAAGCTTACCGAAGCACAGGCTGATCCGATTCAGACCGTTTACCCGCAACGTATTTCAGAAGCCGAACCCAAGGAAACAGGGGCCGAGGCAGCACCAGCAGCCGAATAATTCAATACTTGATTTAAGAACCCAGCGATATGTCTCGTTTCAGAAAAAAGAAAAAGAAAGAAGCAACAGCCATCTCCACCGCTTCACTGCCCGATATCGTATTTATGCTGTTGTTCTTTTTCATGATTGCAACCGTGATCCGCGATACCTCCGTGATGGTGGAACAAAAAATGCCCCAGGCCACGGAAATTGAAAAGCTGCAAAAGAAATCGCTTGTCAGTTGTATTTATATCGGCCGACCGAATAGCGAATACCAGAAGGTGTACGGAACCGAACCCCGCATTCAGCTGAACGACCAATTCGGTGATGTAGCGGACATTCCTGAGTTTATCGCCAAAGAGCGTGAATCTAAAATCGAGGCACAAATCCCACAGATGACCACTTCTCTGAAAGTGGATCAGAAAACCAAAATGGGTATTGTGACCAAAGTGAAGCAGCAGCTACGTGAGGTGAATGCCTTGAAAATCAATTACGCTGCCGTAGAACGCAGAAACTAAGCCACAATTTCTTTTCGCCGGCCGGCCAACCACCGGACCAGGAAAAACGAGATAACCAATGACGCCACGGCGGGTAACCAGCCTGTGGCCAGGTTGTCGTCTTCAATCCAACTTTCCGGAATCACCTCCCTGGCTGCCAGGAAATACAGGCTCACCCCAAGGGCATTGTTCACCATGTGCGCGGCTACTGACGCCCGCAATGAGCCGGTCCACCAGAACATGTATCCCAGCATGGCACCCAACACCAACCGGGGCAAGAATCCATAAAACTGAAAGTGCAGGAAGCTGAATACAAAGGCAGTAACCCAGATGGCCGCATGTGGATTCTTTGTCATCTTTCCCATCAACGGCTGAACAAGTCCTCTGAAAATCATCTCCTCACCCAGAGCTGGCACCAATGCTAGCAACAACAAATTGATCAGAAAGATCTTGGCGGAGCCATTGAACAAAATGGCATGTGTCAGTCCGGATGCTGCATCTTCCGCAGCCCTTATCGTGGCTTCCAGACCCGCGAGGCTGTCGGGCAGCTTGAGTCCTGCATTCCAGGTTCCCAGCAAACCCACCAGCGGCTGTGCCGCCGCCATCAGCAAAACCGACATTGCAATCCACCTACCGGAGACCCGCTGCCTGAGTTTCATCATACCCAGGGGGTCACGGGTGGCGAGATAGCCGAACATCATGGCTGGCACCAGGAACAAACCCAGATGCTGAAACAGCAGGATCAGGCGATTGGCTTCCAACACGTTCGGAGCCGAAAAATCACTGAGGATATTGATGTCCTGAAAAATGTTGATGTCATATAATCCTACCAATGTCAATCCGCCCAGTCCTATGAAAATCACAGTAAAACTGAGACAAAGCACACACAGGATCAACAACTGGAGGAAGGGACTGATGTCCCTGAAATACTGTTTTCCGGTCATCCGATAGGCATTTAGTACCTTTGCAGGAAGATGCCAAAGATAGGTAATATCGATTTAGGTGAGTTCCCGCTGTTGCTTGCCCCCATGGAGGATGTGAGTGATCCACCCTTTCGTGCGCTTTGCAAACAGCATGGGGCTGATCTCATGTATACCGAGTTCATCTCATCGGAAGGCCTGATCCGCGATGCGGCCAAAAGCGTAATGAAGCTGGACATTTTTGATGAGGAGCGACCCATCGGCATCCAGATCTTCGGAGGCGATATTGAGTCCATGAAGAAAGCAACGGAACTGGCTGAAAAGGCGGGACCTGACCTGATTGACATCAACTATGGCTGCCCGGTGAAGAAGGTGATCTGCAAAGGTGCCGGGGCAGGTATTCTCAAAGACATTCCCAAGATGGTGGAAATGACCCGTGAGATCGTGAAAAGCACCCACCTGCCTGTTACAGTGAAAACCCGCCTCGGGTGGGATGAAAGCAGCAAGTCCATTGAAGAAACCGCAGAACGTTTGCAGGATGTAGGCATCCAGGCACTGAGTATTCACGGCCGCACCCGCGTGCAGATGTACAAAGGCGAAGCCGACTGGACCCTGATCGGGAAGGTCAAAGACAACCCCCGCATCCGCATACCGATCTTCGGCAACGGCGACGTAGACTCACCCGAGAAAGCCAAACTGATGCGTGACCAATACGGCGTAGACGGCATCATGATCGGCCGGGCCAGCATCGGGTATCCTTGGATATTCAACGAGATCAAACATTTCATGAAGACCGGCAGCCATCTTCCTGCGCCGGGACTTGACGACCGCGTAGAAGCCGCCCGCGAACACCTGAGACGTTCCCTGGCCTGGAAAGGCGATCGCGTAGGTGTGGTTGAGATGCGCCGGCATTATGCCAATTACTTCCGGGGATTGGATCATTTCAAACCCTATCGCTTGCGACTTGTGACAACGGAAGACCCTGGCGAACTGGAAGCGATCCTGGATGAGATCCGGAACCATTACGCAACACTTTCTCAGGCGGTCTGACGCCACTGCAAGGTTTTTCGACTGATCCTACGGGCCGGTATTGCGGCTGCAATGATGCCTATCAGGGTAACCGTTACAAATACCGAAAGCATATCCCTGAAATGTATTTCCACGGGGTAGGCTTCCACAACAAACGTTCCGCTGCCTTCCAGGCTAACAATTCCGTACCGGTACTGCAGCCAGCAAATGGCAAAACCCAACACCACACCTAGTGAACAACCCAACAAGGAGATCATCACACCTTCGGTCATAAACACACGACGAATCATGCGGCCATCGGCACCCATGCTCCAAAGGGTACGTATGTCTTTCTTTTTCTCCACAATCAGCATGGTCAAAGCACCGATGACATTGAACGATCCGATGATCAGTGTGAATGTGAGGATAAGAAAGATGGCCCACTTCTCCGACTTCATGATCTTGTACAACACTTCATGTTGCTCATACCGGTTCTGAATACGGTACGCGGGGCCCAGCAATTTCTCCAACCGGTGCTGTACCTCGAACACATCAGCATCTTTGTCTATCGCAACTTCCACAGCATTTAAGCGCGTGCCATACTGTGTAAGTTCGCGAGCAAGGTTCAGCGGGATGATGACGTATTTCGAATCAAAATCCTGTTGAATGGAAAACACCCCGGAAGGCAATACCTCCCGGATGTTGAATGCATTCTCCGGGGTAATCATCACCCCCTTCTTTGTTTTCTTCGGCACATACAGGTCAATCGGGCGAAACACATTGCCCAGATTCACAGCCAATGCAGACGCCACGCCATAGCCCAGCACAGCCATTTGCCTTCCCTGGTAGGTCAGGGCCGGGCTTCCGTCACGCATCATTTCTTCCAGCCGGGTGATATGAAAATAGGATGAATCCACACCTTTCAAGGTTGCTATGTACGACTTGTCGCCGTACTTCAGCAAGGCATTTTCTTCGATGACCCGGGTATAATGAACCACGCCCTTTTCATGGGCGAGCTTTTCGGCAGGAAATGTTTCGAAATCGAACGATTTGGCCGCTGATGCCGTGATTTTCAGATCAGGGTCGAAGGAGTTGAACAGATCCACGATCAGGCTTTCAAACCCGTTGAACACCGACAACACGATAAAAAGCGCGGCGGTGAGGATCGTCATCACCACCACCGAAATGGCTGAGATGTAATTGATCGCGTTGTGCGACTTGCGGGAAAACAGATACCTGCGGGCTATGAAATAAGGTACATTCACAATATTGGTTTAAGACATACCGTGACCGTTCGTCATTTGTATGCCTTGACAATCAAACCGGCACCCGACCTATGAGGCACACGGGTATCGAGCAGGTTCAGTACAAAACAAAACGGGTACACCACCAGATAGTAAAAGGGTAAGATAACGAAAAATGCCTTTGTAAGGTTGAGTAGGAAGATCGGGATGGTAACTGAAAACAACCCCGACAACATACCCAGCTTTCCGTACGAGTACCTGGCCCTTACCCTGGAAAAACCCGCATTCCGGAGTTTCTCCTGGATGTGGTCGATGTCGTATCCGTCGCGCACATTGGCCTCATCGGTGAGCCGCTGGCTTTTTCTCACCCACTTCATTTCGGTCTTATCTGACAGGGTTGAAACAAGCAGCATACCACCTTCCTTGAGGGATGCATGGATGTTACGAAGCACCCTGTCGTCATCTTCCACCTGAACCAGTATGTCGGCAGCAAGCACAAGATCAAAAGCGTCTTTCTCGCAGAACTCCCTCAAATCACCAATCCGGAACAGCACCTGATCTTTTCCGATTTTCCTGAAGAAGATGTTCCCGTCTGAGATGATGAATTCCTTGTTGTCGATGGCCAGGATGTTCCAGTCTTTATGTAGCCTGGACATGAAGTATGTGTACTGTCCGAAACCGGCACCGGCATCCAGCATGTGCACTTTCTCCGGTGCCTTTTTCGCCCATCTCCTCAGTTCAAAACGCACGTACCAGGCACGCAACAGCACAAGGTCCAGCAAATGATAAAACACCCGTCTGAGGAATGTGCTGCGACTGAAAAATGCACCTAAATCGTTTTTGATCGGATCGTGCCGCATGGTGGGTCTGGCTGCTGATCAGGATGGGTCGAGGCCCGACAGTAGGTTGTCAATCCGTTCGGCATAATCCAGGCTGTCGTCAAGGTAGAAAACAAGATCGGGAATGTGGCGTACCTGGTGGCGGATCTTGGTGCCCAGCATCCTGCGATATTCATGCGCCGCTTCATTGATGCCTTTTACAACAAGGGCCTTGTCAGCCACATTGAACACGCTGAGGTATACCTTGGCGAGACCCAGATCCGGTGTCATGCGCACCATGGTAACGGTGATCATGCCGGCTGCCCCTACCCATTTGCGACCTTCCTGCAGGAAAATCAGGCCCAGTTCCTTTTGCAGCAGGCGTGCTACCTTGTTTTGCCTAGTGGAGTCCATTCCTGCAAAGTTAGAAAAGGTGCAGACATACGTGCAACCCATCGCTATATCCGCTTCCGGTACCGGCGAACATGCTATATTTGTGGATTGCCCGTTGACAGAATCGACAATCGGGCAATCCATTCCACCGGATGAAAAAATTAAGCGTCTTTCTACACATGGCCTTCGCCTTCCGCAAAGAGGCATGGCTGAACATCGTGTTCAATTTCCTTTCGGTCATCTTTTCGGTCTTTTCCATCACCATGATCTATCCCTTCCTGGGCCTGCTTTTCGGCACCATGCAGATCGTGAATGAAAAACCGGCGGCGGATTTTTCCTCTTCCTATTTCCTGGAATTGCTGAACTATTATCTGTCCAACGTCATCAAATCAACCAACGACAAAAGTGCTGCGTTGCTGTTGATATGCGTGCTGGTGGTGGTGGCATTCTTTCTCAAAAACATCTGTCGCTACCTGGCCATGTTCTACCTGGCTACGATTCGTGCAGGGGTGGTAGGCAACCTGAGGAAGGGTTTGTATGAAAAAATCCTGTCACTGCCCCTTTCATTCTATACCGAAAAACGCAAGGGCGACCTGCTGTCACGCGCATCGGTAGACGTTCAGGAAATCGAATGGTCCATCATCAGTTCGCTGGAAGTATTGATGAAAGATCCTCTGAACATCATTTTCATCCTTGCAGGTTTGCTGATTTTCAGTCCGACCCTCACCGGCATCGTCTTCGTCGTGGTTCCAGTGGCGGGTATTTTCATCGGATATATTGGCCGAAGCCTGAAACGCACATCCGCCAAAACCCAGGGGCAACTGGGCATGCTAATCTCCACATTCGAAGAAACCCTGTCGGGCATCCGCATCATCAAGGCGTTCTCCGCCGAAGACAAGATGATGGCCCTCTTTCTCAAACAAAACAACCGTCACTTCCAGCTGATGCAGCGCATGTACCGCAAGCGTGACCTTGCTTCACCTCTGAGTGAATTCCTTGGAGTAACCTCCATGGCCTTCGTGATCTTCGTGGGTGGCAAAATGGTGCTCAGCAAATCCATCATGCCCGACCAACTGATCACCTTTGCCGTGCTGTTCTCGCAGATGATCTCGCCGGCAAAAGCTTTCACCAATGCATTGTACAACATCCAAAGGGGAAGGGCTTCCCTGGAACGCATCCGCTCAGTAATGGATGAAGACCAGCGGATCTTCGAAGCTGAACAACCGAAGGAAGTAACGGCATTTGAGAAAGAAATTCGCTTTGATCATGTGTCATTCGCATACGGTACCGAAGAGGTTTTAAAAGGCATCAACCTGACCATTCCCAAGGGCAGCACCGTTGCATTGGTCGGACAGTCAGGTGCGGGCAAATCCACCATGGCTGATATGTTACCCAGGTTTTACGATCCGCAGCAAGGTGACGTACGAATCGACGACATCCCCATCCGTGAACTGCGCCTTGCTGATCTGCGCGGTATGATGGGCATCGTTACGCAGGAGTCCATTCTCTTCAACGATACCGTGTTCAACAACATCACGCTGGGTGTGAAATCAGCCACAAAAGAGCAGGTGGAGGAAGCTGCCCGGGTGGCCAACGCCCATGAGTTCATCATGCAGATGGAACAGGGGTATGATACTTATATAGGTGAAAGAGGTGGTAAACTATCCGGCGGCCAGCGGCAACGACTGAGCATCGCCAGGGCCGTACTGAAGAACCCGCCGATCCTGATCCTCGACGAGGCTACATCCGCATTGGATACGGAATCGGAAAAGCTGGTTCAGGATGCATTGTTCAAACTCATGCAGAACCGCACCTCTCTGGTGATTGCCCACCGGCTTTCCACCATTCAGCATGCCGACCTGATCGTAGTGATGCAGGAAGGAAACATCATTGAAAAAGGAAAACACGAAGAATTGCTGGCCCTGAACGGAGCTTACAAACGCTTGTTCGAGCTGCAGCATTTTGCGTAATCAGGCACTTACGGCTTCCACTGCCTGCACTTCCGGAATCATCCGTTTCATCAGCCCTTCAATGCCAGCTTTCAGGGTAATGGTGGATGACGGACATCCGCTGCAAGCCCCTTTCAACAACACCTTTACCACTCCCTGGTTATAGGAATGAAAACTGATGGCACCACCGTCCTGCTCCACGGCCGGACGGATGTACTCCTCCAGGATGTTTACGATCTGTTGCTCGATGTCGGTACGGGGAACGGCATCATCTGTAGCCATATTCAATGGAGATGTATGCTCTGTGGCCACAACCTCGGTTTCGGTAAGCACCGGTTCGCCGGTATTCAGGTAATCCCTGATGAACTCGCGCAATTCCATGGCCACCTCGCTCCAATCCACCGACTCGCTCTTGGTCACGCTGATGAAGTTGGCCGCAATAAACACACCCCTTACGAACGGGAACGTGAACAGGCGAGTCGCAAGAGGTGATGACTTCGTTGCCTCCTCAGGGTTCTTGAAATCCACCGCATCTCCTTTCACAAGCATTTTGTTGGCGACAAATTTCATGGCCCCGGGATTCGGGGTGGATTCTGCATATATGGTGATCACCTGCTGCATGGTTCAAATATTTACGCGAAAGACTACCTTTGTTAGACAAGGCTAAAGGTACGCATCACGCGGGTAAAAGCCCATAACGAATGAAGAAAGAAACCGATTTTCTGGTCATCGGGTCAGGTATCGCCGGACTCAGTTTCGCGCTGAAAGCCGCTGCACACGGAACCGTTTGCATGGTTACCAAGGCAGAACCCGAAGAGTCCAATACCAAATATGCTCAAGGCGGGATCGCCGCCGTGATCTACGCCCCGGACACATACGAAAAACACATCGCCGATACCCTGGAGTGCGGAGCCGGCCTTTGCAACGAAGAGGTTGTGCGCATGGTGGTGAGTGAAGCCCCCGAACGCATTCGGGAACTGGTGTCGTGGGGGGTGAATTTTGACAAGACACCCACAGGTGAGTTCGACCTGGCCATGGAAGGCGCGCACAGCGAGAAAAGGGTGCTGCATCATAAAGATGCGACGGGGTATGAGATTGAAACGTCATTGTTGCGGCAAGCACAGGCACACAAGAACATCACCATCCTGGATCATCATTTTGTGGTGGACATCATCACCCAACACCACCTCGGGAAAGAAGTCACCCGCCGCAACAAAGACACCCGGTGTTTCGGCGCCTATGTGCTGGATGTGGAATCCGGCAAAGTGGATACCTTCCTTTCAAAAATCACTTTAATGGCATCCGGTGGGGCCGGGCACGTATACAACACCACCACCAACCCCACGGTGGCTACCGGTGACGGTATCGCCATGGTGTATCGGGCCAAAGGTCAGATCGACAACATGGAGTTCATGCAGTTTCACCCCACTTCGTTGTTCAACCCCGGTGATCATCCGTCTTTCCTGATCTCCGAAGCGGTACGGGGCATGGGCGGCATCCTGAAGAACTGTTCGGGCGATGCCTTCATGAAAAAGTATGATGAACGCGGATCCCTCGCACCACGTGACATCGTAGCCCGCGCCATCGACAATGAAATGAAAACCAGCGGTGATGACTTCGTGTGGCTGGATTGCACCCGCATCGACCCGGTCACTTTCAGGGACCACTTTCCCACCATATACGACAAGTGCATGTCCATCGGCATCCAACCCGAAAAGGACCTGATCCCAGTTGTGCCTGCCGCCCACTACTTGTGTGGTGGCATCCGGGTGGATATGAACGCCAGGAGTTCCATTCAGAACCTGTATGCTGTGGGTGAATGTTCATCCACCGGCCTCCACGGCGCCAACCGGCTTGCATCCAACTCACTGCTGGAAGCCGTGGTGTATGCACACAGGGCTTATGAAGACAGCATCCGTATGCTGACGGAGGTAACATTCGAGCGGACCATTCCCGAATGGGATACCAGTGGCACGGAGGCTGCCGAGGAAATGATCCTGATCACCCAATCGCATCGCGAACTGCGCAGCATCATGAGCAGTTATGTGGGCATCGTGCGGTCCGACCTACGCCTACAGCGCGCACTCGACCGCCTTGAGATCCTTTACAGGGAAACCGAAGCATTGTACGAGAAGACAACTGTTTCCCGGGACCTGTGCGAACTGCGCAACCTGATCAACATCGCTTACCTCATCATCAAAATGGCAATGAACCGGCGACACAGCATTGGCCTCCACTACACGCTGGATGATCCGGATGCCGTGAATCCCCTGCAACGGAATTTTTCCACCCAATTAACCCCCTGAAGATGGCACTGATCAAACCTGTAGAAGGAAAAGAACCTCAATTCGGAAACAACTGCTACCTCGCCGACAATGCCACCATCGTAGGCGATGTGGTGATGGGCGATGATTGCAGCGTGTGGTTCAACGCCGTGGTTCGAGGGGATGTGCACTGGATCCGTATCGGCAACAAAGTGAACATACAGGACCATGCGGTGATCCATTGTACCTACCAGAAAGCGCCGGTCACCATCGGTAACAATGTATCCATCGGACACCGGGCCCTGGTACACGGTTGTACCATTGAAGACAATGTGCTCATCGGCATGGGTGCCATCGTGATGGACGGCGTTGTGGTGGAGTCTCATTCGATCATCGCAGCTGGCGCTGTGGTACTGGAAGGTACACGCGTGGAAAGCGGAAGTGTGTATGCAGGCGTACCGGCGAAAAAGGTGAAGGAGGTGAGCAAAGAATTGTTCGAAGGTCAGATCCAGCGCATCTCCAACAACTATGTGATGTACGCGGACTGGTTCCGGTGAAACGACCCGGGACAGTTCTGCTGCAAAGGCTAAAGCTTCAAGCTGGAAGGATCTGAACGGTTGTCAAACAACGTAATCACTTCGATCCTGTTTTTCTTTATCCTGTAATATAAGCTGGTTTGCTTGCTGACGACGCACCGGTATACTCCACTCTTTTCCCCGACACAGGACAACTCTTGGGCATCCTTGAAATTCGATCAAGATGTTCATCCAATCTGTGTACAAAAGTATGCTTGACCTGAACGGACCATTCCTTTTCCAGGTGATTCAAAAGATGTTCCAATCGAATGCTTGCCCTCCTGGAAAAAACGATGTCCTTCATTTTTTTCGGTGCCGGGCGATAATGTCTTTGTATGAATGAACGGCACCTTTGTCCAGTTCTGCAATGCCTGCATCGATCTCATCCTTCTCTTCCTGAGTGAGTTCATCCCAGAAATCAGACTTATCCCGGATGTTTTCAATCTTCTTAAGGACCTTTTCGTCCTGAACCCTGAGAAGCCATTCGATCAGTGTCAGTTTCTTAGCCTGTATGTTCATCGGTAATAGCTTTTTGTAAAGTTAACGGTTTTGACAAAAGCTATGTTTCAGGATGGACGCCGTGCTAACACCATCAAAGTTCCGAGGATTCTCGTGGTTTATCCAGCACTTTGCGGATGGCATTCGCCTCCTGCATCATGCGGCGAAGCTTGTCGATATGGCCGGCGCTGATCTCGTCCCGGAACTGTTGTACGATGGCGATGTAAGCATCCAGCACTTCGAGGATGTACTTGTCATTCTCCATATACACCTGCGCCCACATCTCCGGTGAACTCTTCGCCAGACGTACGGTGGAGCTGAAACCTCCACTTGCCAGGTTGAAGATCGCCTTTTCGTTTTCCTCCTTTTCCAGTACAGCCAGCGCCAGGGCAAAAGAACTGATGTGTGAAATGTGTGACACGTAAGCCGCGTGCATGTCGTGTGCATCGGCATTCATGTACAGCAACCGCATGCCCAGCACGGTGTACATGTCTTCCACCCGTTGAACCGCTTCGGGCGCCGAAGCTTCCTTGTCGCAAATGATGCCCACCTTGCCACGGAACAAGTCGGGAATAGCTGCCCTCGGACCCGAATGCTCGGTACCTGCCATCGGATGTGACGACACATATTGTTTCCGGTTCGGGTGACCTGCGATCACGCGGGCAATGGAAGCCTTGGTGGAACCCATGTCGGTGACCACCTGGTGGGGTTTGATCTTGTCGAGTATTTTCGGAAGTACTTCCTTGATGGCAATTACGGGAATGGACAGCACCACGAGGTCGGCATGTTGCAACGCCTGATCCAGCGTGGCCACTTCGTCTATCAGGCCCAACTCAAGGGCGGTTGCGGCGTTCGCCACACTGCTATCCACACCCGTTACCTTGCTGGCAAAGCCGGCCGCTTTGAGGTCCATTGCAAGGGACCCTCCGATCAAACCCAAACCTACGACTGCAATCTGCATGATGTATTACGTTGTTACGTATGACGTTTGAACCCTTTTCAGGGCTTCGTCATAGACAGCTTCCGGACTGCAAAGTGAGATGCGCACGTGTCTCTTTCCATTGTTACCGAAGATCATTCCGGGTGTGATGAAGATGTGTTTTTCGGCCAGGAGGCGTTCCACCATGGCTTCTGCTGTAGCTTCTCCTTCAGGTATGGACGCCCAAACGAACATACCGGTTTGCTTTTCCCGGTAAGTACATCCAAGGGCATCGAAGAGTTCCCATACTTTTTTTCTTCTCTCCTCATAAATGCGGTTGCGCTCTGCATGCCAGTCGGCACCCAAATGCAGGGCGGTAACCGCCGCATCCTGGATGGGCCTGAACATGCCTGAATCCATGTTGCTCTTCACCCTCAGTACGGTTTGAATATGATCCGCCGCTCCCGCCAGCATACCTACACGCCAACCGGCCATGTTGTGCGACTTGCTGAGGGAGTTGAGTTCAATGGCCACTTCCTTCGCGTCCTCATACTGCATGATGCTTGAGGGTTCACCCTCGTTCAACACCAGGCTGTACGGGTTGTCGTTCACCACCAGGATGTTTCTGTGTTTTGCCCATGCGAGCACGGCTTCCATGGCCAGGTCATTGGCAGGTGTACCGGTAGGCATGTGCGGATAATTCAGCCAAAGGATTTTGGTCTTTGCATGCGCCAGCTTATCCAGCTCCTCCACCTGGGGTTGGTAATCATGTTCTTCCGTCAGGTTGTAGGTACGGATGTGCGCCTGCGCCAGTTTGGAAACGGCGGCATAGGTAGGATATCCCGGATCCGGTATCAACACTTCATCTCCCGGGTTCACAAAGGCAAGGGTGATGTGCATGATGCCCTCTTTGGATCCCAGCAACGGGAGGATTTCTTTTACAGGATCAAGCAAAACACCATATGTGTTCCGGTACCAATCGGCAAGGGCCGAGCGTAACTCGGGTGTTCCGTTGTATGGTTGATAGGCATGATGTGCGGGGTCTTCCGCTGAACGGATCAGGGTTTGAATGACATCTTCGGCCGGGGCCAGGTCGGGGCTTCCGATGCCCAGGTTAAGCACCTTATGTCCTTGGGCCCTCATGTCGGCGATCTGCCGGAGCTTGGTGGAGAAGTAGTATTCCTGAACTTCTTCCAGTCGGTTTGCGGGTGAAATGATCATGATGGTTTGAGTACTCTGCCGCGAAGGTAGGCATTCGCGGGATTTTGAGTGCAATGACCGGCCGTCAATGAGGCCTTGGTGGGATGCGTCATAAAAAAACCCCGGCGAACGGCCGGGGTTTGGAATTGCTTTGCAAGGGAATGATTACATCATGCCGCCCATGCCGCCACCCATCGGAGGCATAGCAGGGGCATTTTCATCAGGCTTGTCTGCGAGCACACATTCGGTGGTCAGCAACATACCGGCGATGGAAGCTGCATTTTCCAAGGCTACGCGAGACACCTTGGTGGGATCGATGATACCGGCTTCGAACATGTTCTGGTACTCATCGGTACGTGCGTTGAAACCGTAGTCATCTTTACCCGCAGCAACTTGCTGCACGATCACCGAACCTTCAGCACCTGCATTGGCTGCGATCTGGCGCAAGGGTTCTTCCAGTGCACGTTTCACGATGTTGACACCGGTTTGCTCATCCGGATTTGCACCTTTCACTTTATCCAGCGCTGAGATGGCGCGGATGAAAGATACACCGCCGCCGGGGATGATGCCTTCTTCAACAGCTGCACGGGTAGCGTGCAACGCATCGTCTACGCGGTCTTTCTTTTCTTTCATTTCCACTTCAGTGGCCGCACCCACGTAGAGCACTGCTACACCGCCGGACAATTTGGCCAGACGCTCCTGCAGTTTTTCCCTGTCGTAATCTGATGTGGTGCTTTCCACCTGGGCCTTGATCTGGTTCACGCGTGCCTTGATGTCTTCGCTTTTGCCAGCGCCGTCAACAATGGTGGTGTTGTCTTTGTCGATGGTCACCTTATCAGCCTGACCGAGGTAAGACAGATCGGCGTTTTCCAGCTTGAAACCTCTCTCTTCAGAGATCACGGTACCACCGGTCAGAATGGCGATGTCTTCCAACATGGCTTTGCGGCGGTCACCGAACCCGGGAGCTTTCACCGCAGCAATCTTCAGGCTGCCACGGATCTTGTTCACCACGAGGGTAGCAAGTGCTTCACCGTCGATGTCTTCTGCAATGATCAGCAGGGGTTTGCCGGTTTGAACGGTTTTTTCAAGGATGGGAAGGAGGTCCTTCATCACCGATACCTTCTTGTCGTAGATCAGGATGTAAGGGTTGTCGAGAACCGCTTCCATCTTCTCCGCATCGGTCACGAAGTAAGGAGAGATGTAGCCGCGATCGAACTGCATACCTTCCACCACTTCAACCGTGGTTTCGGTTCCTTTTGCTTCTTCAACGGTGATTACACCCTCTTTCTTTACTTTACCCATTGCATCAGCAATCAGCTTGCCGATGGTGGAATCGTTGTTGGCGGAAATGGTGGCCACCTGTTCGATCTTGTCGCTGTCGTGGCCTACGGATTTGGAGAGTTTGCGAAGAGATTCCACAGTGGCTTCAACCGCCTTGTCGATTCCTCTTTTCAGGTCCATTGGGTTGGCACCGGCAGCTACGTTCTTCAAGCCTGCTGTAACAATGGCCTGGGCGAGCACGGTGGCGGTGGTGGTTCCGTCTCCGGCTACATCACCGGTTTTGGAGGCCACTTCCTTCACCATTTGGGCACCCATGTTTTCGATGGGGTCTTCCAGTTCAATTTCTTTGGCTACGGTTACGCCATCCTTGGTGATGGACGGTGCGCCAAACTTTTTATCAATGATCACATTGCGACCTTTGGGTCCGAGGGTTACCTTGACCGCATTGGCCAGGGCATCTACTCCACGCTTCAGCGCGTCACGAGCCTCGAGGTCAAAAATGATTTCCTTTGCCATGATGATGTATGGATTTTAAGGTTGGTGAAACAAATTAAAGGACGGCGAAGATATCAGACTCACGCATAATGAGGTAGTCCTGTCCGTCAATGCTGATTTCGGTTCCAGCGTACTTGCCATACAGAACGCTGTCGCCTTCCTTCACGGTCAAAGGCTCGTCTTTTTTACCACCACCTACGGCTACAATGGTTCCCCGTTGTGGTTTTTCCTTTGCCGTGTCAGGGATGATGATCCCACCTGCGGTGGTTTCTTCTGCAGGAGAGGCCTGCACGATCACCCGATCTGCGAGGGGCTTAATTTTGAGCTTTCCCATAATTCAAATTATTCTTAAGGTTTGACATATTTAGATGTTGAGGCAGCCTCCACCTTTCATATTCCGTGCCATGTGTCTGACAAGGGTTTGGCACCGGCAGATTGCTGACAAATTTGCCTGGCACTGTTCCATTGCCTGACAGATTTTCGGAAGACTCCCGGTCAGGCTGTCACACCCATGCTGGGTAACTAGTTCTGTGGTTGCGCTTCTCCACCCTGTTCTTGCGCCGGCTGATCATCAAGGATGGGCAGTGCGGTGGGTTGTGAAAGATTGGTGCTGTTATCCACCTGATCCTGAATAACGGATTTGGGGGCATTGTCTTCAGATGTACCGCGGGTCATGCTGCTGAGAAGGCTGAGTCCGAGCAGGGCGATCACCAGTGTCCACGTGGCTTTTTCCAGGAAATCAGCGGTTTTTCTAACACCCACGATTTGGTTGCTTGCAGCAAAGGATGAGGCCAAACCGCCACCCTTTGAATTCTGCACCAGTACGATGAGGATCAACAGTACACAAACGATCAGTATAACGACGGTGATGATATTGAATAACATATCAGGTGGCTTTTTTGTCCTTTAATTCTTGAATAAGGCCTGCAAAGTAACGGGATTTTTCGGGATTTTTCAAAGCCAGCTTCTCATATATAACAATAGCTTTATCCAGGTATCCCTGGTCGGCATAAATTCTTGCCAGGGTCTCTGTCAGAAACTCATCGTGTTCTGCCGCGCTTTGTCTGGCCATATTCTCCGGTGAAAAGAACTCAACTTTGGGCCTGCTGATCCGTGGTTCATTGCGGATGAAATCATCCACCAATTCATGTTGGGATCTGGAAGCAGGTTCCGGTGGCAGAACTTCCGACGGTGTTTGTTCCACAGGTGGTTCGGGAAGCATCGGTTCCGGATCAGTCGGTTGATGCGGCTGTGATTCTTTCAACCAATCCGAGAAGCTTTTCCGTGCGGGAGGCTTTGGTTTCTTCGATTCAGCGGGTTGTTTTTTCTCCGGCTTCCGGACAGGTGTTTCCGCTGGTGGCGATTTCTCCACCTGTACTTCCGGTTTTTGGGGTATGATCTGTTCCGGTGGGGATGATAATTCGGTGGTGGGCTTCTCCTCTTTATCCGGCGAAATCGGTGGGAGCACAGGTGTCAGTTCCGGTTTTCGCTGCTGGCCCTTAACCTCGGGCTTTCTGTTTACCGGTTCTTCTTCCTTCACCGGTTTCTCCTTCTCTTCGGTCGGTTCGGGTCCCGTTTCGGTCAAGGTGTTCCCCGTCATGTACTGATGGAGGATGGACCGATCACCACAATACGCTGCAGCCACCCGAAGGGCATGATCAAACCGGTGGTCACTCCGCTGCTGAAGGGCAAGGGCCCAGAACATGCGGGCTGTTGTAAAATACGGGTAGGTTGCAAGAGCCTCTTCCATAGCAGCAAGTGGCGCGTCTTCCGGAAACGATTTGCGCTTCACGGCTTTCATCCATATATTCTTATTAACAGTCACCTACCAGTTGATCATGATCCGGTCAAAAATATCCTGCGTCAATTGCTGGTTCACCTCATCCATGAGGTTTTCTTCCTGCGCTGTGAAATCCACATCATTGGCGTAATCCACATACCTGGAGAAGGTGGTTTCAAAGTCTTTGTTCTTCTCTTTTGTATTGGTATACTTCACCTTTACCCGGATGGTCAACCGGTTGGCAGCAGCTACCTGGTCACCCTGAACGGCCACCGGATTGATTTCATAACCCACGATCTCACCTTCAATGCTGATGTCTCCGGGCACCAACACCAGTTTCAGGTTGGATTGTCTGGTGAAAACATCTTTGAGTGCCTCTGTGAATTTCTGGCTCAGCAGCGGCTGCACAAGTGGTGCATTGTTCGGGAAATTGGCGATGTAAACGGTTTTGACCTCCGGCGGCATGTACACACCGTTCAGGCTATATATTCCACATCCGGAAACCGATAGGATCATCCAGGTGACCCAGGTGAAAAGCCATGTACGTCTTACGGGCTTACTGAATATGTCTGCGGTTTTACATGCCATATTCTTTGATCTTGCGGTAGAGGGTCCTTTCGGAAATTCCCAGTTCCTCAGCTGCTTTCTTCCTTCTGCCTTTGTGTTTTTCCAGGGCCTTTTTGATCAGTTCCACCTCTTTGTCGACCAGTGACAGCGACTCTTCCGTCACGTCTTCATGTTCATCAATGTGGGTGACTTCATCCTCGGTTTGAACCGGTGCCGGATGCAAAGATGCTGAAGGCACATGTGCTTCATCAGCATACAACCTTCGGATGATCTGCGATTTTTCAGCGGTCATTTCCTGGCCTTGCGTACCACCATGCATCAGATCGGCCACCAGTTTTTTCAGATCGGTCATGTCCCGTTTCATGTCGAACAGGACTTTATACAGCAATTCCCGCTCCGAAAAACTTTGCTGACTTTCCTCGCCTCCATCTACCAGCACAGGCAGCTGGCTTCCCTGGTCGGCGGGCAGGTAGCCATTCAAGCGGTTGGCATCAATCTCCCGGCTTTGTTCAATGATAGACATTTGTTCAGCGATGTTGCGCAATTGACGTACGTTGCCAGGCCACCGGTAATTCTCCAACAGCACAACTGCATCATCCGAAAGACGAATCGGTGGCATTTTGTATTTATCCGCAAAATCAGCCGTGAATTTTCTGAAGAGGAGATAAATATCTTCTTTCCGATCTCTCAGTGAAGGCACCCGAATGGGTACGGTATTCAAACGATAGTACAGATCCTCCCTGAACTTCCCGGTGGCTACCGCCTGGGTAAGGTTCACATTGGTTGCAGCCACCACGCGAACATCGGTTTTGATAACCTTGGACGATCCTACCCGCAAGAATTCGCCCGACTCCAGAACCCGCAACAACCTGACCTGGGTAGACAACGGTAATTCAGCTACTTCATCCAGAAAAATGGTGCCTCCGTTGGCCACCTCGAAATAGCCTTTTCTCGCATCATGTGCACCGGTGAATGAACCTTTCTCATGCCCGAACAATTCCGAATCGATGGTTCCTTCGGGAATAGCACCGCAGTTAACCGCAATCAGAGTACCGTGTTTGCGTTTGCTCAGATGGTGGATAATCTGAGGAAATACTTCTTTCCCTGTTCCGCTCTCACCCGTGATCAAAACCGTCATATCGGTTGGCGCCACCTGGATCGCGATTTCAATGGCACGATCCAGAAGCGGCGAATTGCCGATCACACCGAATCTTTGTTTTACCTCCTGTATTTTCATGGCATTCCAATATTAATGTTGTTCCGGCCGGAATCGAACACCCCCTGCGCAAAAAGTGTCAGCCCACACCTGCCACCTGAAATGCGGGGTACGAACCCCACAGTTTTCGATCTATTCTCGTGGTTTTGCAGGTGCAATACCGGAACCAATATGCCGGTAAGCATTCCCACAAATGCGCCGGCTGCAAGGTCCGTCGGATAATGACGACCGGATGCGTACCTCAAACAAGTAGTGGTGAGTGCTGCCGATCCCATCACCACAGGCACCAACCAGGTGCGCTTTTTGCCTTGCCGCGACAGCATCGCTATGGTGGTGAGAAACGAAGCGGTCATCCAGGCACCGGATGCATGCCCGGAAGGGAAAGAACGCATTCCATCCGTACCTGCCTGCTCAATCTTTTCCGTATCGGTCAAAAGATGTCCCAACAAAAACGGTCGTGGGCGTGACACCATTTCCTTAAGCCAGTCCTTCACACCCGCCTGAATCAGCCAGGCTTCAGCGTACATCAGCCCTAGCGTTTGGGCTTGCTGCCATCGGTTATTGGAGACTTCATCCTGCCGTTTCCATAACCACGGATACAAGCCTACGATCCCGGCCATCATGTAAGGCACGACGGTACTTGCGTGGTCGGCATGAACAGACCAGCGGTTCTTGGCATATCGATCCGGCCAGGGTAACTTCATTTGACTGTCAAGTGATTCAAGGTCAGCATACGTCAGGACCGGATCCCGTGAAACAACGGCCGCGCTCCCGTATAATACGATGCCGGTGGACATCAGACTGAAGTCCCGAACGGGCTTAACCACAAAAGTTTTGGGTTGTTGCTGACCCTGGCCTATTCCCGGAAGGAATAGCATACATAACCAGAAGGCCAGCAATCGTTGCATATCATTCAATCGTATCTCCGAGCAAAGTGGCTGCAGTGCATTCCGCAACTTTCACCTGAACATAATCACCCGGATTATATTGTTTGCGGGGGAACACCACCACTTTGTTCTGACTATTTCTTCCGAAGACATGTTCTTCGGAGCGCTTGGAAGTACCTTCCACCAATACCTCAAATGTTTTTCCCACGTCCTGTCGGTTGCTTTCGAGCGAGAGATGCTGCTGAATGGCAATCACTTCTTCGAGCCTCTTGGTTTTGACAGCATCCGGGATGTCATCTTCAAACTGGCGTTCGGCCATCGTACCGGGTCTTTCGGAATATTTGAACATGTAGGCAAAGTCGAACTTCGCCATCTCCATCAGGGAAAGGGTTTCCTTGTGTTCTTCTTCGGTTTCCGAACAAAATCCGGTGATGATGTCGGTGGATATGCCACAGTCAGGAATGTATTTTCTGATGGCTGCAATCCGGTCAAGGTACCATTCGCGTGAATAGCCCCGGTTCATCTTTTCCAGGATACGGCTGTTGCCGGATTGTGCAGGAAAATGGATGTAGTTGCAAATATTGTTGTGGGAAGCCATCACCCGCAGTACTTCTTCGGTAATGTCTTTCGGATGGCTGGTTGAGAAGCGGACGCGAAGTTCGGGGGCTACTTCGGCCACCATCTTCAGCAAACCAGCAAACCGAATGGTGTCAGGATGGTTCAGATCCGCATCTTTTTTCAGTCCGCCGCCGGACCATACATAAGAGTCCACGTTCTGGCCCAGCAATGTGACTTCACGAAAGCCGCGGTTGAAAAGGTCGCGGGCTTCGTTTACGATGGTTTGCGGGTCCCGGCTGCGTTCACGTCCACGGGTAAAGGGTACCACACAGAAAGAACACATGTTATCGCATCCCCGCATGATGGAGATGAATGCGGTGATTCCGTTGGTTCCTAATCGTACCGGTACGATGTCATCGTAGGTTTCTTCCTTGGATAAGATCACGTTCACCGCTTTCCTGCCTGCCTCCACCTCCTGAATAAGTGCAGGAAGCGAACGGTATGCATCCGGTCCGGCAACCAGGTCCACAAGTTTTTCCTCTTCCAGCAATTTGGATTTCAATCTTTCGGCCATGCAACCCAACACACCGATAACCAGTTCAGGATTTTTCTTTTTTGCAGATTTAAATTCCTGGAGCCGGTTTCGAACACGCTGTTCGGCATTATCGCGAATGGCGCAGGTATTAATCAGCACCACATCTGCTGCCTGTTGATCGGCTGTGGTAACAAATCCCTGTTCGGTCAGAATGGAGGCAACGATTTCGCTGTCGGAGAAATTCATCTGACATCCATATGATTCCACATATAGTTTTTTCCGGTCTCCGGGATCTGCCTCAAGGGGAAGTACGAGGGCTTCTCCTTGTCTTTCTTCTGCAAGCAATGTTTTGTCTTCCATTTGATTGTTCCCGCTTCTGGGCGCGCAAAGTTAGACAATTTCATGCGGGTGTCAAAATGTCATATTTCTATGAAATCCTGGGTTGAATACACCACCGGATTTGCTTTTTCGGTTTTGTTTTTTCTTTCTTTGTTGCCTTGATTGAATCAATACACGCCCGATCGTGAGCCCGGTCAGGGCGGAAAATTCCCTCTGAAGTATATGGCGAAAAATCTTGTTATTGTTGAGTCTCCGGCCAAGGCCAAAACCATTGAAGGTTTCTTGGGAGCCGATTATATCGTTAAATCGAGCTTCGGACATGTGCGGGACCTTCCGATGAAGGGATTACATGTGGATATTGAAAACGGCTACCTGCCGACATATGAAGTCTCTGCCGACAAGAAAGACGTGATCAAAGAACTCACGCAATTGGCCACCAAGGCTGATGTGGTGTGGCTGGCAACGGATGAAGACCGTGAAGGAGAGGCCATATCGTGGCACCTTTTCGAAGCACTGGGACTGGAGCAAGCCAAGGTGAAACGGATCGTGTTTCATGAAATTACCAAACCGGCCATCATGAAGGCCATTGCCTCACCCCGCGGGATCGATCTGAACCTGGTGGAGGCCCAGCAGGCAAGACGTGTGCTTGATCGCTTGGTAGGATTTGAACTTTCTCCCATCTTGTGGAAGAAGATTAAACCGTCGCTTTCTGCAGGACGCGTTCAGTCCGTAGCCGTACGATTGATCGTGGAACGTGAAAGGGAAATCAAACAGTTCAAAGGAAGTCCGTTCTTCAAGGCAAAAGCGATATTTGAACTGGAGAGAGACGGAGAAAAGGTGGGGTTGCATGCTGAATTACCCCAGAAACTGGAAGTATTACAAGACGCACAAAAGTTTCTGGAAGAGTGTCGTCAGGCGGTTTTCAGCATTTCCAACCTGGAAACAAAACCAGCCAGCAAATCTCCATCCGCACCATTCACCACCAGCACACTCCAGCAGGAGGCCAGTCGCAAGCTTGGGTTTTCGGTAGCACAAACCATGATGGTGGCCCAGCGCCTCTACGAATCGGGGAAGATCACCTACATGCGTACCGACTCGGTCAATCTTTCGGAAACAGCCATCAGCTCTGCTGCCGTTGAGATTGGTCGCTTGTACGGAACTGAATATATTGAGAGTCGCCAATACACCACCAAATCAAAAGGTGCACAGGAAGCTCACGAGGCCATTCGTCCGACCTATTTGCAAAAGAAAGAAGTGGAAGGCGACCGGAATGAACAACGGCTGTATGACCTGATCTGGAAACGCACAATCGCCAGCCAGATGAGCAATGCAAAACTGGAAAGGACCACTGCTACCATTGATATATCCACCTCGGAACATCACCTGGTTGCCAAAGGAGAAGTTATCAAATTTGATGGTTTTCTTAAAGTATACCATGAAGGTACCGACCAGGAAGATGAAGAAGAACAATCGGGTATGTTGCCTCCCTTGTCAGTGGGACAGGTTTTGCAATTGGACCAACTGACGGCTACGCAGCGATTTCCCTTGCATCCACCAAGGTATACTGAAGCCAGCCTGGTTAAGAAAATGGAAGAACTGGGCATCGGAAGACCTTCTACGTATGCCCCCACCATTTCCACCATCCAGAAAAGGGAATATGTAGTGAAAGAGAGTCGGGAAGGCGAAGAAAGAAAATACACGGTTCTCACCCTCACGAACGGAGAAATCACACAGGCTGAGAAAACCGAGATGGCAGGTTCCGAAAAAGCCAAAATGTTTCCGACGGATATTGGGATGGTGGTGAATGACTTCCTTCTGGAGCATTTCGGAGATATTCTCGATTACCACTTCACAGCCAAGATTGAAAAACAGTTTGACGAGATCGCGGAAGGCCAGAAGCAGTGGGATCGGATGATTGATGAGTTTTATGGGCCCTTTCATACGGACGTATCAAAAACCATAGAACATTCGGAAAAAGCTACCGGTGAGAGAATCCTTGGCAAGGATCCGGTTTCGGGCAAACAGGTATCTGTACGTATCGGTCGTTATGGCCCCATGGTACAGATCGGTACCGCCGATGAGGAAGAGAAGCCGAAATTCGCCAGTCTTAGAAAGGAACAGCGCCTTGAGGATATCACCCTGGAGGATGCACTTGAACTATTTAAATTACCCAGAACGGTGGGATCCTTTGAAGGGCATGAGATCGTAGCCAATGTGGGGCGCTTCGGACCCTATGTCCGACATGATGGAAAATTTGTATCCCTGAAAGAAGATGATCCGCTATCCATCACCGGCGAAAGAGCCATCGAAGTGATTCTTGAAAAAAGAAAAGCAGATAAGGAACGAGTCATCAAAACCTTTGACCAGGATGCTGAAGTACAAATCCTGAAAGGACGATGGGGTCCTTACCTGGTGCAGGGAAAAAACAACTTCAAAATTCCCAAAGAAAAAGTACCAGAAGAGTTGACCTTCGAGGAATGCATGGAAATTATTGCAAATGCTCCGGTGAAGAAAACCGCCAAGAAAGCGGCTCCTCAAAAGGCAGCTCCCAAGAAATCTGCTTCCAAAAAAGCAGCTTCCAAAGGAAAAAAGAAGTAACCATATTGCTATAACTAAAAGATGGATATCAGCGGTTTTTTCAAACCAGTGAACCCTGCTTTTGCAGGCAATACCGAATCTTACCACCCGCGTCAGTTCGCTAACTGGATACATACGCATCGTGACAATCATTTCCCCGATCTGGAGAAGGTGCAAGTCGCCATCATGGGTGTGCGTGAAGAAAGAAAAGCCATCAACAATGAGGGATGCTCGAACGCACCTGATACCATCAGAAAACAACTTTATCAGACTTTTGCCGACTTCGGCTCGATAAAAGGCGTGGATCTGGGCGATGTGGAAGCCGGCCACACCATAGATGACACCTACTTTGCATTAAGCGCGACAATAGCAGAACTAGTGGGAAAGAAGGTCATTCCAATTATCATTGGAGGAAGTCATGACCTGGCTTTTGCCAATTATATGGCCTATGAGAAACTCGAGCAAACCCTGAACATTGTCACCATTGACAGCACCCTAAACCTGGGACTTGCCAAAGACGATGAACTGAATGCAGGGTCTTTTTTGGGCAAAATTATCATGCGCAAGCCCAATTTTCTTTTTAACTACAGTTCGATCGCATATCAAACATACCTTACGGATCCTGAAGCGGTTCACTTGATGCGTAACCTGCACTTTGATTGTCACCGCCTCGGAGAAGTACAAAGTGCGATTTCTGAAATGGAGCCCGCAATCAGGAATGCGGATCTGTTTTCATTCGACATGGCTGCCATTCGCATGTCCGACGCACCAGGCACGGGCCAGGCGTCCCCAAATGGATTATTTGGACAAGAGGCTTGTAAATTGATGCGCTATGCGGGGTTAAGTGAAAAGATCAGTTCTGTTGGTATTTACGAATGCAACCCACTATTGGACAGGAATGAGCAAACGGCCGGACTCGCGGCCCAAATGATCTGGTATTTCATCGAAGGCGTATCAGGGCGTAAATATGATTTTCCTTTCACCGATAGTTCACATTACATCACGTATCGGGTGAATATCAGTGACCATCCTCAAGAACTGGTATTTTACAAAAGCAAGAAGAGTGACCGATGGTGGATGAATGTTCCCTTTCTATCCGATCATGGTAGCAAATACGAACGCCATCATATGGTTCCGTGCTCTTACAGGGATTATGAGCAAGCATGCCAGGATGATCTTCCCGATCGCTGGTGGCAGGCTTATCAAAAATTAAACTAAGCTGATAAAATCCTTACCAGCAATAACCTTGTCGACGTAACTTACGTACAAAATTCTGACAATAGGGTGCAACCCGGGTCGTTTTTTATAAACAGCCTGTTAACAAATATTTGCAATTACAATTTTTTCTTTGTTTCTTTAGCGCCCAAAGTGTCTGATAATTAAAGGGTAGAATAACTCAATTTTCAGTACCTTATTTATGATGAAAAAGACGATTCTTGCCGTAGGTATGGCCTTTGTTGGTGTAGCAGGGTATGCTCAGCAGGATGCGCAATTTAGCCAGAACATGTTCAACAGGTTGGCGGTTAACCCCGGTTACGCCGGGAGTCAAGGTGCATTATGCGGAACACTTCTTTACCGAACCCAATGGGTTGGTTTTGATGGCGCACCTAAAACCACACTTCTAAGTGTTGATATGCCGGTTAAGGTTATTCACGGCGGAGTTGGACTCACCGTTTTCAGTGATGAACTTGGTGCGGAAAAGAACTTCAGCGCCAAACTTGATTACGCATACCGTAAACCAATAGGCATTGGTACCATTGGTGTTGGCATTGAACTGGGCCTTTTCTCGAAGTCTCTTAGGGGCTTGGCCGAAAATGGTGTTAAAAATGGCTTGGTGCCCATTACCAAAGGTGACCCATCAATTCCAACCCAGACTGAAGGAGACATGACTGTTGATGTGGGTTTTGGTATTTATTACCATACTTCTGACAACAACTTGTATTTCGGTGTCTCAACTACACATGTCCCGGAAACTGATGTTAAATATACCCAACAGAATCAGCTGATAGATTTATCTCTCGCACGTCACTATTATGTAATTGCTGGTTATAATTATCAGCTGCCTAATCCTTCACTGGTGTTAAAGCCGTCTGTATTTATCAAGTCTGATGCTGCGACAACTGCACTTGACATTAACACTTTACTTGAATGGAATAGCACGATCTGGGCTGGCGCTTCATTCCGCCCTGGAGATGCAGCAGTCGCTTTGGTGGGGTTTCACCCTATACAGGATCTTAAAATCGGATATGCCTATGATTTCACATTATCCGAAATTAAAGGGTACAGCAGCGGTTCTCATGAAGTGATGATTAACTACTGCAAAAAGATTACATCGGAAGGCCCAACGCAGCGTTACAGAAACGTGCGCTTCCTGTAAGAAATAAGTAATTTGTAACCTGATATAAACTTGAACCGTTAAAGGGCATCCATGCCCGAAGTTGCTTCACAGGTTCACAAGACTCGGGAGAAGAGGTCACTTATTAGTGATAAAAAAGGAGGTCATTATGAAAAGGTTGCTTCATCATGCGCCCTGGATAGTGCTGGCATTTTTGGCCGGAGGCTGCGGTGGCTACTATGACAACGGAGAGTTGACGGGCGTTCTTGGCCGCCCCAAATGGTATATGGACGATCCATACGGAACCATTTATATTCCTATGGGAAGTTATAACATGGGGCCCAGTGATCAGGAAGTTCCGTACGCTCAAACCGCACACAGCAAAACTGTTTCCGTGCAAGCTTACTACATGGATGACACGGAAATCTCGAACAACGAGTACCGCCAATTTGTTTATTGGGTTCGCGATTCCATTGCGGGTAAGATCCTGGGTGAGGACGATCCGGACACCTATTTGAAAACCGTTGATGAATGGGAAATGGATCTTGATCCTCCTACGCTGAACTGGAGAGCGCTCAGAACCATTCCGTGGGACGATAAGGATATCCGGCAAAATGGTACGTTGGATGAACTATTCTATCCTGAAAACGAACGTTTCTATCGTCGTCGTGAGATTGATACCCGTAAACTTAACTTTGAGTATTGGGTGATCGACTACCGCAATGCTGCCCGTAAAGTGAACAGATACGAGTTCACCGATGAAAACAACTCCAACTGGAAATACGGAAATGGCATCAAAGATAGATCCGACTTCATCACCCGTGATGTGATCAACGTATATCCGGACACCCTTTCATGGGTGCATGATTTCACCTACTCTTTCAATGAACCCCTTACGGTCATGTACTTCTGGCACGTGGCGTATGACGATTACCCTGTGGTAGGCATCAACTGGCATCAGGCGAAAGCATTCTGCGTGTGGCGTACCCACTTGTTCAATAACTACAGAGCGTACAGGCTTGGTGTACCTTTGGTGAATGATTTCAGGTTGCCTACTGAAGCCGAATGGGAATATGGTTCCCGCGGTGGGCTTGACCTTTCGCCATTCCCATGGGGTGGTCCCTATATCCGCAATTCACGAGGTTGTTTCCTTGGCAACTTCAAGCCCATGCGTGGTAACTATATTGACGACGGTGGATTTCATACCGTTAAGGTTACTTCATACTGGCCAAACGAATATGGCCTCTGGTGTATGGCCGGAAACGTATCCGAGTGGTGCGAGGACGCATTCGATGAGTCCGCTTATAACTTTGCCCATGACCTGAACCCGTATTTCTTCTACAATGCCAAGGAGACTGATCCGCCGGCTTTGAAGCGAAAAGTTGTACGCGGAGGTTCATGGACCGGTGTAGGGTACTACATGCAAACAGGAACCAGGGATTACGAATATCAGGATTCCTCGAAGTGCTATGTAGGTTTCCGCTGTGTAATGACGTTCCTTGGCCGTGCCAAAGAGGATTTCCAATAATTCCTGAATTATAGGTAAAGATCTTGTAGGTATATTTATTGATCGGGTAATCGCAATTGTTAATCTAATTATCCTTTTATCCGGTTCAAAAAATAATATCTTGCAAATTGCATGAGGCAGCACAGCTCCTTATAAGAACAATGAAAGTCAGAGTCCATTTATTAACTAATTAAACCCATTACCTATGGCAAGTTTTGCTGAAATAACCCAGTCCAAAGCCTGGAAAAACTTTATGGCCAAGCTGTATGGCTTGGGCGCGGCGGTAGTAATCGTAGGAGCTATGTTTAAGATTATGCACTGGCCTGGTGCTGGGGTCATGCTGGTAACAGGTCTTTCAACAGAGGCCGTTATCTTCTTCTTTTCTGCATTTGAACCTCCACACGAAGACCCGGACTGGTCTCTGGTATATCCCGAACTTGCTGGCATGCACGGTGAAGGCGGCGAAGAACAGCATGCTGCCATTGAAGAAAAAGGTAGCTTGACCGAGCAACTGGACACCATGATGGAAGAGGCCAAGATAGAACCCGAAATGATAGAACGCTTAGGTGCTGGACTCCGATCTTTTGGTGATGCTGCTACCAAAATTTCCGACATCACTGATGCAACAGCTGCAACAAATGAATACGTTCAAAATGTGCGCACTGCCGCCTCGAATGTGAACGAGCTTTCTGACAGCTACTCCAGGGCTTCCCAATCTCTTACCTCTCTGGCAGGTTCTGCTGCAGATAGTGCCAATTATGCGGAAGGTCTTCAAAAGGTTTCTGTTAGCCTGACTGAATTGAATGATGTTTATCAACGTCAAATCCAAGAAACCAGCAGCCAATTGGATGCATCCAACAAGTACAAGGAAAGCATCTCCGAGTTGATGGCAAGTCTCAGTGATTCTCTTGACGATACCAAACAATTCAAGGAAGAAGTTTCGAAACTCACTCAAAACCTCAGCACGCTTAACACCATCTACGGTAACATGCTGACAGCAATGAGTGTTAATCGCTAATATCCCAATCAGTTGAACTGATCCTTTTTCATAACCCCAAAAAGGAGAACCAAATACCATGGCAGAAAAAAAACTAAGTCCACGGCAGAAGATGATTGGGATGATGTACTTGGTACTCACCGCACTTCTAGCCCTTAACGTTTCCAAGGAAATCCTGAATGCGTTCGTACTTGTACAAGCTGGTCTCGATCGTACTACGGAAAACTTCGATAAGAAAAACCAAAGCACTTATGCCCAGTTTGACAAGGCGGCTGCAGAGTTCGAAAAGGCCAAGCCCTGGCAACAAAAAGCGCAAGAGGTAAAGAAACGTTCCGATGATCTGATCAAATTGATAGAAGATCTTAAAGTGAAAATCGTTCAGACTGCTGATGGACCAGAAGGCAAAGTGGAGGATATTGAATCCAAGGATAACCAAGATATTGCTCCACAGATTATGATGGTAGACGGTAAAGGTGACGAATTGCGTGAGGAAATGAAGAAATATCGTGAATTCCTCGTGTCACATATCAAACCCAGTGATGAACAGCTTCGCAAGTCCATTGAAAGCAATCTGAGTACCGAAGATCCTGAGCCTTCAGAGGAAGATCACAGTATCGAAACATGGGTAACTCAGTATTTCCAGGGGCTGCCCCTGATCGCTTCCATTACGATGATGTCTAAAATGGAAAATGATATCCGGAACTGTGAAGCTGATATTATCAATTACCTGTTGACGGAAATTGATGCCGGTTCATTTAAGTTTAACAAACTTGAAGGTATGGTTATCTCTCCTTCCAGCTACGTTGTACAAGGTGATACCTTCCGTGCCCAAGTATTTGTGGCAGCTTTCGACTCCACACAGGATCCGAACATCCTCGTGCAATACGCCGGCAAAGACAGTTCCAAACTTGCTGAGCCTGTGAAACTCAATGTAAAGAATGGTAAAGGTGTTTACAAAGTTCCGGCAAATGCTGAAGGCTTTTACAAATGGGGAGGTGTCATCAACATCAAGAAACCCGACGGAAGTGAAATGCCCTTCCGCTTCACCCATGAGTACCAGGTTGCCAAACCTTCGTTGGTTGTATCCGCAGATAAAATGAACGTTTTCTATATCGGCGTGGACAACCCCGTCTCGATATCTGTACCCGGGATGGCACCGGATGCCCTCACCGCCTCCATCAGCCAGGGTAGCATTTCCAAAAAAGGAAATTCCTATGTGGTGCGGGTTAAGACAAATGGCAAGGCATCGATCAATGTTACCGCCAACATCAACGGTGAGAAAAAACCTATGGGTAAAGCGGAATTCCGCGTGAAACGTGTACCGGATCCGGTAGCCAAAATCGGTGGAAAAACAGGGGATGATAACATCAGTAAAAGTGTTCTTTCCGTCCAGCCAGGTCTGGCCGCGGATATGGAGAACTTTGACTTTGACCTGAAGTTCATGGTAACAGGGTTTGAAATGGTAATCACCGGTAAAGGTCTTGATCCCATTCCGAAAAAATCAGACAGCTACGCGCTTACCCCGGAAATGAAAAAGATGCTGCGTGGTGTCGTGAAAGGAAATAAAGTGTATTTCCAAAATATCAGGGCAAAAGGTCCTGACGGAACAACAAGAAAACTTTCCCCCATTGCGTTGGAAATTCTGTAAAGTCGCATTAAAAAGGGAGGTCCTATGAAGAACTGGAAAAAATATACGTTGGGTATCAGCCTTGCAGGCCTGTTCGTAATTCCATTACAGGTAAGCCAGGTACAGGCACAAAACGTGTTGGATGGTGCCTATATCAAAGAACACCTTCCGGATAGAAGGGTAACTCCTTATGCACACCTGCGCGAAGCGGATGTCATGTGGTTCAAGAGAACCTGGCGCTACATCGATCTGAAGGAAAAACTAAACCTTCCTTTTGCATATCCGAAAAGCAGCCAGAAAATCCGTGACAGAAGAAATCTGTTCGATGTGATTCATGATGCGGTACTGGAAGGAGCCATCACGGCATACAATGCATACAACGGTATCCTGCCGGATGATGAATTCACTATTCCTTACACCCTTGAAGAAGTTCAAACAATCGGGGCTGATCCTCCGGATACAATTGGTTTTGAGGATCCGCTAACCGGTGAATGGACTGAGCAGATCGTTACCCACGAACTCAATCGTGATGCCGTGGTGAAGATCAAAATCAAGGAAGATTGGTTCTTTGATAACCAAAGGTCTGTATTGGAAGCCCGAATCCTCGGTATTGCCCCGGTCATGGAACAATTCTCCGAAACCGGTGAATACATTGGTGACCTTGATTTGTACTGGGTTTATTTCCCTGAACTGCGAACCATCATCTCCAATGAAGAAGTTTTCAATCGTTGGAATGACGCAGAAAGGCGCACATATGACGACATCTTTCACAAAAGAATGTTCAGTAGTTACATCATTAAGGAATCCAATGTGTACAATCGCCGTATAAAGGACTATAAAACAGGATTGGATGCCCTCTTGGAAGCGGAAAGAGTCAAATACGATATCTTCTTCCGAATGGAACATGACTTGTGGGAATTTTAATATTTCCCGTCAACGAATGAAAAAGCCTCCGATCCATATATCGGAGGCTTTTTTATTTTCCGCATTATGAAGAAACTCTACCTGCTGCTTTTCTGCCTGCTTCCTCTCTCCATGCAAGCACAAGATTACCGCACCGCATTCGGTGTACGTTTGGGCTTTTCCAAAGGATTGACCATCAAACATGTGGTACAAGATCACCAGGCCATAGAAGGCATTCTCAGTACACGGTGGAAAGGATACCATCTTATCGGGTTATACGAATGGCATAAAGACATGATCAATGACCTTCGCTCAGGAAACCTGTGCTGGTTTTATGGCATTGGGGCCCATGTAGGTTACTACCCGACCGTTCAATATTACTACAATCCCAATGGGGTATATTATACCACCTCCGTCACACCTGTAGGTATCGACGGGATTATCGGTCTTGAATACATGTTCACCCGGTTCCCTCTTGTGGTTTCCCTGGATGCCAAGCCCTATTTCGAATTTATATACCCCGGCCCGGATTTCATTGATGTTGCCTTATCCGCAAGGTTCTACATTGAATGATCCTACTTTTCTTCATCCATGCATGCTGAAAGACGTTATTTTTATGCCCCCTTTCAGTATGCTTCATCATGAATTCATCGGCCCGATACGTAGTAATCATTCCCGCACTGAATGAAGAAGCATCCATCGGTAGCGTTATCCAACATATTCCACAGCAACTGATCACTGAAATAGTTGTCGTTGATAACGGCAGCACCGACCAGACTCCCACCATTGCTCAGTCACTGGGAGCAACAGTACTGTATGAACCGAACAAAGGATATGGGGCTGCATGTCTGAAAGGGCTTGAATACCTTCGTGCATCCCACCCTCTTCCGGAAGCCGTGCTCTTCCTTGATGGCGATTTTTCCGACCATCCTGAACAATGTGCCGATCTGATCTCAGCCTTGGAAGATACACCGGCAGACATGGTGGTCGGATCACGAACACTTGGTAAGAGGACCAAAGGCAGTCTTACTCCTCAACAAATTTTCGGAAATGCGCTTGCAACCTTTCTCATCCGGCTCATCCACGGACACCGGTATACAGACCTTGGCCCTTTCCGGATCATTCGCTACATCGCACTGGAGAGGCTGAAAATGGCAGACAGGAACTATGGATGGACGGTAGAGATGCAAATCAAAGCAATTCAACACAAACTCCGAATCACCGAAATCCCTGTACGCTACCGCAACCGCATTGGGAAATCAAAAGTAAGCGGTACCCTTAAAGGTTCAATCCTGGCTGGATACAAGATCATTCTGACCATACTGAAGTACAGCCGATGAAGAGATACTTCAAACCGTCGGCGCTCATCCTGATTTCCTCCATTGCATATATCTGGTTGGCATATGGAATGGAAAGCCGTACACAGTTCCCTGCATTCCTGGCTTGCATAGGGATCTGCTTTCTTTGCTACCGGCTGCTGCTGAATCACATATCCGGCCTCTCCTTTCGCCAAATATTTGTGGCGGGCTTGTTTCTGCGGCTGATCTTCATTGCAGCAACGCCCCTTCTTTCGGACGACTATTTCAGGTACCTGTGGGATGGACACCTGGTGACACAGGGCATCAACCCGTATAACCAAACACCAACCCAGGTCATCGTGAACCAGGGAGAAATCGCCAGCCAATGGCTGAATGGTATGAACTCTAGCAGCTACTATTCCATCTACCCACCGTTGGTTCAATTTGCATTTGCTTTTTCCTCACTGGGTATACCGGGAGGAACCCAGGGGTGCCTGATTCTACTACACCTGCTGGTGATTGGCGCCGAAGCCCTCACCATGGCGTTGCTCGCTTTCAACCTCCGGGAGGCGGAACTTCCTGTTTCCAAGATCGCATGGTATGCCTTTAACCCACTAGTTATCGTAGAACTTGCCGGCAACGTGCACACCGAAGCGTTCCTGATTCCTTTCCTCCTTGCCACGCTGTTGTTTCTGAAGAAAAGTAAAATACGCTTGGGTGCTGTTTTTTTCGGACTGGCCATTGCGGTTAAACTATGGCCCCTGATTCTCTTACCCTTCATGTGGTTCCACCTGGGCGCAAGAAAGGGCTCCGGATTCACATTCATTTCCATTGTCATCAGCCTGCTGTCGTTTGCACCCATGGTCAACCCCGAATTGCTTTTCAAAATGAGCCACAGCGTTGATCTATACTTCCGTCATTTCGAGTTCAACGCCTCCGTCTACTATATGATTAGGGAAGTGACAATGGCCCGGCTGGGGCATCATGTGATTCACTGGTTGGGGCCTCTCATGGCTGTGGCCTGTTTGTTGGCGGTGGTCACCTTTGGATGGTCTCAACGCGCATTCAAAGGAACATCACATGTTTGGATGAACACCTTGATGATTTACCTGATGCTGGCACTTGTGGTGCATCCATGGTACATTACACCGATGGTGGCATTGTCTGTATTCACAGGAACACGCACCCCCCTTGTATGGTCGGGAGTGGTGATTTTGAGCTACCATACATATGCAAGCATCCCTTACCGTGAAAACCTGTGGGTTACCGCCGGTTCGTATGCCATCGTGCTGGCCTTCTTCCTATGGGAAAGACGCGCGCTCCGAGCCTTACCTACCTGATTATTTCAGGTATTTATCGAGCCAATCGAAAAACACCCGATGCCACAACACACCGTTTTGTGGCTGCAACACCCAGTGGCCTTCATCCGGATAATACAGGAAACGGCTGGGTATACCGCGAAGCTGTGCAGCATTGAATGCATTCATTCCCTGTGTCACAGGAACACGGAAGTCGCGCTGGCCATGAATCACAAGGATGGGTGTATCCCAATTGCCCACGAATTTATGGGGTGAGAACGCTTCGTAGCTTTTTGGCTGTGGGGTTTTCCAATACGGTCCGCCCAGGTCGTAGTTGGCAAACCAGTATTCCTCGGTGCTACCGTACCAGCTCTCCATGTTGAAAAGGCCACAATGCGAAATGAACACCTTGAAGCGCTTTTCATGTTTGCCTGCCAGGTAGTAAGTAGAATATCCGCCGTAACTGGCACCCACGGCACCCAACTTGTCTTTGTTCACAAAGGGTTCCTTGGATAATTCATCAATGGCTGTGAGATAATCTTGTATGCTCTGGCCACCCCAGTCCTGGCTGATGTCATCGTTCCATTTCTGGCCGAAAGTCGGCAAACCGCGGCGGTTGGGAGCCACAATGATGTAACCGTTGGCCGCCATCAGCTGGAAATTCCAGCGGTAGGAAAAGAACTGACTGACGGCACTCTGAGGCCCTCCCTGGCAATAAAGCAACGTGGGATACTTTTTGGTTTTGTCAAAATCCGGGGGATAAATGACCCAGACAAGCATGTTCTTCCCGTCGGTTGTTTTCACCCATCTTTCCTCCACCTGACCCATTTTGATGGTCTTCAACAGGTCGTCATTGATATGGGATATCTGCTCCTGCGAGCCATCCTTCATATTGACCTGATAGATCTCACTGGGCATAGACATGGATTGTCTCACGCCGATTAACTGTGAGCCTGCAAGTACCAGGCTTTTGTAATCGTGCGTACCTTTTGTGATCTGCCTGATCTTCTTGCTGGCTGCATCCACTACATACACCTGGTACGTGGCATTGATGCCGCTGATGAAATACAATTCCTTGGATGTTGGTGACCACACCAGTGAACCTGAACTTTGATCGAACCCTACCGTCCATTCTTCTTTGGTACCTTTCTGCAGATCATAGACAAAGATCCGGTTGCGGTCAGCCTCGAAGCCTGCCCGGGCCATGCTCAGCCAGGCGATCTTCTTTCCATCCGGTGAATACACCGGATTGGTATCATATCCTTCCATCCCGCTGCTGATGTTCACGGTTTTCTTTTGCAGGATGTCATACAGGTAGATGTCGGTGTTGGTGCTGATGGCATATTCCTTACCCACGGCTTTCTTGCAGGAATAAACGAGCCAGTTGCCATCCGGACTTAAATCATATTCGCCCGCATCATAGGGTTCGCCGTCCATGATATCAACCGGGGTTCCGGACACAGCGCCATTGCTGTAATCGGTAACAAAGATGTGGGTGGAATTATAATCATCCCAGGCATCCCAGTGCCTGTACATCAGGTCATCGATGATACGGGCGTCTGCCAGCGGAAGATCGGGATAGATATCCTGTGTGGTGCGGCCTGATTTCACATCGGCCAGGTAGGCCAAACGTTTACCTGAAGCTGCATATTCGTAACCGCCGATCCCTCCATCAAAAGAAGTTACCTGCTTACGGTCCGATCCATCGGCTTTGCATTCCCAAAGTTGAACAGCCTGCCCGTCACTCATCATGAATCCGATCTTTTGTCCGTCGGGTCTCCATTGTCCGCCAAATTCATTTCCGGGGTCTGAAGTGATCTTTTTGGTGGTTTTTGTTTTGAGATCCAACAGGTACAGATCTTTGTTTCCCTTGTTTTCTTTCAGGTTGTAAAGGGCCGCATCATATACCAGGCCGGACCCATTGGGTGAAGCCTGAACCGAACCGAGCCGGCTCATTTTCCACAACAGCTCGGGAGTCAGGGTTTGCTGGGCATTGGAAACAACGGTTGCACAAAGCAACGCCATTGAGAGGGGGTATGCTTTCTTCATGATAAATTGGATTTGCGGATTAGACGCCAGGAGGCGAATTTACAACAATCAGGGAAAGAATGGAACCTAACCCGCCAACTCCGCGAAACGAAAACAATCGCTGCGGTGATCGTTCACCATACCCACTGCCTGCATGAAGGCATAACATATGGTGCTGCCTACGAATGCAAACCCTTCTTTTTTCAAACCTTTGCTCATGGCGTCGGAAGCGGGAGATGTAGCGGGAACGGGTTTGCCGGGTAAGAGCGGGCTGTTCCGGGCTTGTTGATCTGCAAATGACCAGAGGTAGTCACCGAATGAACCCCTTTCCCGAAGGAGGCGAAGGTATGCCTGTGCATTTTTGATTGTCGACTCAATCTTCAGCCGATTGCGCACGATGCCTTCATCCTGCATGAGTTTTCCTACACGTGCAGGCGTGTACTTTGCGATCCGGTGCGGATCGAATTCGTCGAATGCTTTTCTGAAATGATCACGTTTGCGAAGGATGGTGATCCAACTCAATCCTGCCTGAAAGCCTTCCAGGATCAGGAACTCAAACAATTTCCGGTCGTCGTGAACGGGGACACCCCATTCCAGGTCGTGGTAAGCGATGTAGAGGGGGTCGGTGCCACACCAGGAACACCTTGTTTTTTTATCTTGTTGGGAGGAGGGCAAGCGATCAAAGCGCTTTGAATTGAAATGGGACCGATATCAGCCTGGCATATTCTTCTCCGGCTTCTTTCATGTCCTCATCTACCTGGTCATATTCCCACTTGATTTCAATCTTGAAGCCATCATTTTTAATGGCATCCAGTTTGGTCAGCATATCCAGGATGTATTTTGCCGATGTGGAGTTGAAATATTCAAATGAAAAAGTGAAGGCATATGTTTTTGCAGCCGCATCCGGGTTGTTGTCTTTCAACCAGTACATGTATGATTTGTACTGATCCAGCCATTCAAGGATCGGCTCGTAAAACTTGCGTACGTCTTCAGGACGTGATTCGCCCTTGATCTCAAATATGCCCTGACCCGGGTCCAAAACAACGGACGGTGAACTTTCCGTTGCGGTTAAATGAAGTGGTTCCATATCAATCAGGATTCAGAGTTAGGTGTAATTGTCACTTGCAAAATATAAAATACCGACTGTTTATCGTAGTCGTGGAATTCGTATTTCAGCGGTTGTCCGGAACGCATGGCGATGTCGATCAGTCCCAGGCCGGCCCCACCACGTTCGGATACATGGCCGTTGGTTATGATTTCGCGGTACTTCTCTTTCAATTGTGCTTTATCCATTGCATTGACTTCCGCCAGTTGCGTTTTCAGGATGGCGGCGTCTTCCGCGCTGATCAGGTTTCCTATCCTCACCAGGTAACCGTCTTCCGTTTGTCCCATCAGGATAATGCCTTCCGGTGCGCCGATCAGCGGATCATCAATCATGATGTTGTTCGCATGTTTCAGGATATTCTCCATGCATTCCACCAGCACATTGTACAGCCGCTTCACCAGCAATGGGTCCTTCTTCCCACGCTCAAACTCACGCTTGGCATGTTTCAGCATCATGTTAATCACCTGATGCGAAAATTCACCCTGGTAAGCCGAGATGATTTTTTCCTGCACCATGTTCTGATGCAGGTCAAAAATGATTTCCGGATCGATCATGCGTCGGACTTTATTGTTTCGTTCCTATTCGAATGCCGAATACGAGCATATCGTCGATTTGTTCCACATTCCTTTTCCAATCTGACATGGTATCCTCCAATACTTTGCTCTGTTCGGCCATCGGTAAATGTGCGTGGTCCAGCAAAAGCTGCTTGAACGGCGGATAGTAAAACTTCTTCTTCTGTTCACCTCCCTTTTGGTCGGCAAACCCGTCTGAAAACAAGTACAATTGGTCACCGGCCATCAATTTCTCCGTTTGATTGTTGAATCGGGCATCTGCAGACACCGTGCGTTTTCCGATGGGGATCCGGTCGCCTTTCATCTCCTTAAGCTGACCATTTCTGATCAAATATAGGGGATTATATGAGCCGGCAAAGGTGAGTTCCATTTTCTTCAGATCAATGGCGCACAATGCGATATCCATTCCATCCTTGACTTCCGCATGGTCTCTCTCCTGCTTTAACGACCTGGCTACTTCCTTGCTGAGTGAATGCAGGATATCGGCCGGCTGGGTCTGATGAAATTCATGCACGATCTTATCAATCAGGTTGTGGCCGATGAGTGACATGAAAGCACCGGGAACACCATGTCCGGTGCAGTCGACCACGGCCACCAGGATTTTATCGCCCACCTGGTCAACCCAATAAAAGTCGCCGCTGACGATGTCTTTGGGTTTGAAGAAAACAAATGTATCCGGGAGTTTTGAGCGGATGCTGTCCAAAGAAGGCAGAATGGCGGTTTGAATCCTTCTGGCGTAGTTGATGCTGTCTGTAATCTGCTGGTTCTTATGGCTGATTTCCGAACTTTGTTTTTCAACTTTCTCTTTCTCCTGCCTCAATTCGGTCGTACGTTCTGTTACCTGTCTTTCCAGGATGGCCTTTTGTGCCTTCAGGCGACGTTCCCTGACCTTTACGAATCCGAAGATCAGCAAGGCCAGCAACACCACGCACAATGCCAGGAACCACCACGTCATCCAGAAGGGTGCTTCCACGCTGAACGTGTAGCTAACAGGTGTTTCATTCCAAACACCATCGCGGTTTGCTGCC
This sequence comes from Flavobacteriales bacterium, assembly GCA_020635855.1. Lineage (NCBI taxonomy): Bacteria > Pseudomonadati > Bacteroidota > Flavobacteriia > Flavobacteriales > Flavobacteriales bacterium. The sequence continues at coordinate 462,177 of JACJYZ010000004.1, forward strand.
TTTACCTTCAGGGTATAGCGCCCCGGGTTCAAACCTGAGTATGTGATGTAGTCGGCTGCCTGCGCCGGTAACCAGTCTTTATCAAATCCTTCCAGCATCACCTGATAAGTAACCTGGTCAGGGTTGGCCAGACTGACACCGGTAAAGGTGAAGGTCAGGTGGTTGCTTTCATAAGGAAACAGGCTGTCAGCCGGGAAAGTTGCATCTTTCTGGAAGATCTTAAGTCCATCGATGGAGGTTACCGGAGGCACTTTGTTGGCCTTGTCGCTGCCCGGGTCAAGTTTTACCGCACCACGGATGGTGCCGAACCAGATGTTACCCGACCGGTCTTTTGATACGGCATTCAGGTTGGTTTCGATGTTGATGTAGCCCTGGCGTTTACCGTAACGGACAAACGTTCCTGTTTCGGGCATGTATTTCTCAATGCCGTGGTTGTGCCCGATCCACAGGTTTCCCTGCCCGTCGGCCATGAGGAAAGTAGGCGAATCCGATCCGAGACCTTCACTTGTGGTGATCTGCTTGAAGGTGGTTCCATCGAAACTATAAATCCCGCCACCGTAGGAGATCATCCAAATATTCCCCTGCTTGTCTTCTGTAAAACCCAGGATGAATTTTTGGTTCAGGCCTTCGGTTTCCCCGTATTGCTTGAACGAACTCCCGTCGTAACGTGTGAGGTATCCACCCAGAATACCCATCCATAGGTTGCCTGAACTGTCTTTGAACAGCCCGTATACCTTGTCTCCCCCAAGTCCGTCGTCACTTGTATAGCGTATGGCTTGCCCTGATGTTGGGTCCAACGACAGCGCCCCTGCTGATGTGGCGAACCAAATATGTCCGTTCCGGTCATCGCGGATGGAAAATACCGGGGCAACACCCCATGCATCCAGTTGTTTGATGCGTTCTATTTTTTCATCTGCCGGATTCATCCGGTACACGCCCCCATGGTCGGTGCCGATCCAGATAAACCCCTGCTTGTCTTCAAACACCGAAAGCACCACCGGGTCTTCCAACCCGTTGGCCACACCGTAGGTGGTCACCTGCGGACTGTAATACAACGCCTTGCCCGAAGGTGTACGCGGGAAAGACATTTTGGTGATTCCTTCGTTGCTACCCATCCAAACGTTACCCCGGGTATCGTTCAGTACCGACCAGATCATGTTGTTGGGCAGGTTGTCGTTGTGGTTGTAGAGCTGCAGCAATTCACCTTTGTACAGGTTCAATCCGATATCCGATCCCATCCACACGTTGGATTCGCGATCGACCAGGAACACATTTGCCTGGTAGTACTTCATCTCCACCTTGTTGCCGAAGGGATGAACTTCTCCCTTGATAAAACCAGAAGAACCGGGCTCAGAAACCGGGATGAATTGCAATACACCCGCATCTTCGGTGGCCACCCACACCTTGTCATCCTTATCGGCAAAGAGCACCCTGATGTCCGGAAAGCGACCGCCCTCTTTTGTTAATTGTTCAGTCAGGAATCCGCTTTCGGATGGGGATGAAGATGGTATAGGTATCCTTAGATCGGCACGCCACAGTCCCATGTCTTTACCGGAAAACCAAAGTTCATGACCGGCATACAGCACCATGGTTTGAATGGTTCCATGAGGAAACCCGTTTTCTTCGGATAGGCACTGTTTGACTTTTCCGGAAGCTGCATCCACACAACATAGGCCTTTGCCCGTACCCACCCACAACCGCTGATTCTGGTCCATCACCAACGAGGCCACCTGGTTGCTTTGCAGGCCGTCAAGGGATATCACCTCTCCGCTTGCACCGCTGATTTTGAACAGTCCGGTATTCTCCGCCCCCACCCAAATGTTTCCGTTGCCATCGCTGACCATGGCCGTGATGGGTTTGTATTTGCTGTATTTTTCGAACTGAAGATCCTGGAATTCCCCGCTTTTCCTATCGTAAAAAGTAATACCTCCACCCCAGTGTCCCAACCACAGGTTGTCGTTCTCATCGAGACATGATGCGGTGATCCAATCTTCTGCGAGGCCATCTTTGCGGGTGAAGTTTTCGAACTTTTTTCCGTTGTAACGCGAAAGACCCCCGACAGTGCCTATCCACAGGTTTCCGTCCTTATCTTGTTCCAGTGCCCGTACCTGGGATTGGATCAATCCGTCTTCCACACTGAAGGATTTGAAATTGGCTGACTGTGCAGTGGCGTAATGCGGCACCAATCCTGCCATCCAGGCGAACAGGATCAATATCCGTGCGAGGTATCTACGCATAAGGATCATGGCTTTTTTGTTTGCTTTTCCTGTTTCTGCAATTCTGCAATCTGTTCGCGCAACTTTTGCTGTGTTCTTGATTTCGCTGCGCGATCTTCCGCCACTTTCTGTTCTGTGAGTTCATTCATCTTCTCCACTTCCGCCCGTTTGGAAACATATTCTTCCCGGGCCCCTCCCACCTTGATCTCCACCGCCTCTATTTCCAGCTTTGCTTTGGTATCCTGTTCCGTTTCAGCTGCCATGGCCCTTTCGGCTCGATAGTCGGCCGCCTGCTTGTTTTCATCCATCTGCTTCTTCACCTCGATCTCTTCCGGATTTTCAGCAGGCTCCTGTTTTTCTTCTTTTTTCGTTTCATTTTTCTTCGGTTCCGTTTGAAGCGGTTTTTGGGTTACCGGTTCTTCTTTCTTCGGCTTTTCCGGCAAGGGAAGGTACCTGACCGAATTCGTATAGGGCTTGATCATGGTAAAGTTTTCCTTGGTGGACATATAGCCAACCTGTATCTCCGCAGGGGCGGAAAGCTTTGCTTCAAACCCTTCCTTTTCAGGGAACATATCGATGCTGGTCTTATAGATCAGCGTATATTTCTTCATGGACGACGGGATCTTCGAATTGATCCGGATGGTGGTGGTGATCACGTCTTTGCCGGTCAGCGTAATTACATATTGGCCGTCGTAAGGGATCTCGAAAGAGAACTCACCTGAACCGGATGTTGTTTCTGTTTTGATGACTTTCCCGCCAAGCGACAGTTCCGCTTTGATGCCTGTAGCCGGCTTTCCGTCCACATCAATGTGGCCCGTAAAGTCCAGGAAAGTGGTTGCATGCGCCCGAACGCCCAGGCCCACCAGCAAGCACAACAATAGAATAGATGTCAATCGCATTCCTAACATTTTCATACCCGGCCCCTGGCCGTCAAAGGCCTTATATACGGGCAAGCAAAGAAATGGTTTACGTATGCTCCTATCAGACAGGCAGAAACCTTTTGTTCCATCCGGTGATTCACCAACCGAAAGCTTTCAGGTCGGAGACCTTGTCTATATCGGTCAGCACTTCAAGGGTGTGGACACGACAACCGCGCGCCTTCAATACCCTGCATGTTGTTTCAAAGAGTTCAGGCCGGCTCCAGGGCATGTCTTGAAATACAAAAGGAAAAGATGTACGGCATCCGATCAGGTAATAACCCCCATCGGCAGCAGGTCCCAGCACACAATCGGTATCCTGCAAGTGACGGAAGGCTTCCTGCAGAATACGCGGACTGACCTCCGGACAATCGCTGCCGATCAGCACCACCGGGCCACCGTTTTCCCGGAACGCTTGTTCCATGGCATGTTGCATGCGTGCACCCAAGTCACCTTCCGTCTGCAGACATTGTTCAAAACCGGATGCTGACCACAGGTCCGGTTCCTTCGGAATACAATCGGAATACCACACGCTTTTCCTGCATGGAACATCCATCCCCACAACCGCACCATGGGTGATAGACAACAAACGCTGATACACTTCCAATGCGCGCACGTCTCCGATGTCTGCAGCCAAACGTGTTTTAACTTTTCCCAGACGGGGATTGCGAATGAATACGATCAGGTGTTGCATGGTGCCCCGACGAAATTAACCGTTTCATGTCAGAAAGCACACAACTTGTTACCTTTGATAACCTAACCTGATAAGGATACCGAACATGAAAAAGTGGATGCTGTTTATTGGATCAGTCATGATCCTGGCGTGCAATTCCCAACCAGAACAACCTGCGGACGAACCCATGGAAGATACCACCATGGTCATGGAAGATGCCACGGAAACCCAGGCGGCCAAACCCACATCACCTGCAGCACGCTATAAGTGGGAATTGGACAGCATGGTTCAGAACCACAGCATATTTGTTCAAACTTTTGTAAAGAAGAAAAACGACCCCAAACTGGGAGAGGTGTACGAAACAGATGACTGGCCGGACGAATCCCTGATTGAAGCTGTATACCAGCTCAGTTTCAGGCCCAACGGCAGCACCCAGTTCTTTTCGGAAAAGCCCTACGGACTTGAGAACAGAAGGGTGCAATACACCCACTATTTCGATGATGCAAACCGCACCATTGCCTTCGAGAAGTATGTGATTTACGACGCCTCCTCCTGCAGCTCGTCAACCGTGATTGAAACGGAAGTGAATTATTTCGACGATTTCTTCAACCTGACTTCCAACACCTACACGCTCACGGATGACGAAGAGCGGCCCATTGCAAGTGCCGATTGTATCACCGGTGGCGTTCAACCACGAACCGTTTATAATTCCTACGAAAAACTTGCCAAGGCGAAAGGCACCAAGGTTTTTCTGAAAACAACCGAAGCTAAAACTGAAAGTAAATAAACGGTTGTTTGTCGGCCGATACCGACTGGTAGATCAGAAACGCTGTGACAACGGTGATGAGGCCCTGCACCCAAACGGGGCTTGCAACAAAACGGTTGATCCATTTGTCTTTGAATGCACCCGGCAGCCAGTGCAGCACAAATCCCAATGACATCACCAGGAACACCTGGTAATAGCCCGCCAGGATTTGCGGAACGAGCGACAGCTGAAAATCATGGCTGATTTTGTTGAGGATGCGCGTGGTGGTTTCCATAGACCCGGCACGAAACCAGATCCGCGTGAACGTGATGAAATTAAACGTGAGGAAGATGCGCCATGCCCGAACGCCCCAGTGGCTTTTACCTTCCCACGGACTGATCTTCTTCCAGAACTTGTAAACGATCAGCCCCACGCCATTCAACCCGCCCCAGATCACAAACTGCCAGCTGGCACCGTGCCATAACCCACCTAGTAACATGGTCACCAGCAGGTTGATGTTGTGACTGATCGCCCGCTGGATACCTGGGAAGACCATTACCAGCACGATCACCACAATGGCGGCGAATACCAGTCCCACACCCAATTTGATAGACCCTGAAAGCAACACCAATGCCAGACAAATGATCACCACCATGATGTAGGTGAAGTACGATCCGCCCCGATTGCCTCCCATGGGTATGTAGAGATAATCCTTGAGCCAGTTCGAAAGTGACATGTGCCAGCGCTTCCAGAAGGAGGCAACACTGGTGGCCTTATAAGGCGAATTGAAGTTGGTGGGGAGCGTGAAACCCATGAGTGCCGCCACCCCGATGGCCACATCCGTATATCCGGCAAAGTCACAATATACCTGCAAGGAATAGCCATACAACGACATAAGGCTCTCAAAACCGGTGTACATGCCCGGATTGGCAAATACACGGTCGATGAAATTGGTGGCGATATAGTCGCCGATAAACATTTTTTTTGTCAGCCCTTTGAGAATCATGAACAAGGCAAAACCGAACTCCTGCCGGCTGAGTTTGTAAGGCTGATACAATTGGGGTATGAACTCCGCCGCACGCACGATCGGACCTGCCACCAACTGTGGAAAGAAAGAGACATAAAAACCAAAATCCAGGATGCTTCTCACCGGTTCGGTATCCCGCCGGTATACGTCGATGGCATAACTGATGGTCTGGAAAGTGAAGAAGGAGATACCCACCGGTAACAAGATGCGCCCCACTTCATACTGGCCGCCGAAAAACACGTTGGCCCAATCTGCAAAATAGTTGTGTACGGCGAAGTGCGTACCCAACACCGCATTGACATTCTCTACCACAAATTGCGCATACTTGAAGTAGCCCAGCACAGACAGATTGATGGTGACACTCAGGGCCAGCAGCCATTTGCGCACAACCTCCCGGTCGGACCTGTGGATGGCAAGGCCTATGTAGTAATCCGAAAAGGTGGAGAAAAGCAGTATGTAGAGAAAGAGTCCGCTTGTTTTGTAGTAGAAGAACAGACTCACAACAAACAGGTAAGCATTGCGAATGGCAAGCCTGCGGTGCAACATCACGAAGCCGGTCATCACCACCAGGAAGAAACCCCAGAAGAACCCTGTGGTAAAATTCAGCGGCTTAAGCGGGTCGTATGTGAGCAGGTTCAGCAGCCACTCAATCATGTGCCCCCTCCTCCTTCCCCAAATGTGCTTCGTATGCCTTCATGATCGCACTGTACATCAGATCGCCGACGTACACGTAACCGGTACGTGTGAAATGGATCTTATCATGCTGCGCCAGGCCGTATTTCTCCCATTGACGAATGGAATCCAATCCACCCATTACCGAAAACAGATCCCATACACCCGCCTGGTACCTGCGGGCCATACGTTCCATTGCATCTTTCACCAGCAGGCCGTTGCGGTTGACATTCCTGCGTCGCTTGTAGCTGTCGTTATTGGTTGTGAACAGGATGGCTGCGTTGGGAGCGGCTTCCCGCACCATGGTGATCAGGCTGTCATAATTCTGTTCATATCTCGCCGGTGAGAAATCGGATTCGTAGGCATCATTGATGCCAATGGAAAACACCACCAGATCAGGTTTCAGCATGGCCAGTTCTTTGCTGAACAAACCACACCTCAGGTAAGAAGGAACGCTGGCGCCATTCACGCCAATGGCATGGTAGATGAAGCCGGGGTCATTTGTTTCCAGGGTGATCCCGAATAGTGTGAAATGATTTTGTAACGTATCCAGCCTGGCGAGTTTCAGGTCAAGGGTATCGAGAAACCGTGAAAAAGTGAATTCCACATAGCCCGCTGTTGTATCGGTCCGCTGAATATAGGTGGCAGTGGTGTCCGATGGAATGATCCCATAGCTGGCCGAATCCAGGGAGCAGAATACTTTCACCCTGAAAAAATCATAGGATGGGTATTCCGTTTCACCTACGAGCTGCACGGGAATGATCCTGACCGTGGCATTCAGATCATTGGTCTCCACCTCGATCCCCGTCATTCCCAATTGGCAGTCCCTCGAACGTTGCACATTCCGGCACGCCGACCAGCTTCCGGTATACTTGCTCTTGTAGTTCCAGGGATTGTTCGTTTTGGCTACTGAAAACGGGAACACCAGTCCGCGCCCCCCATTGCATCCCGGTACCGACTCCTGGAGCCGTTCCCGCAGACGCCCCGACCAGATGTCAGCTTGAATATGCGACCCCCCAATGTGCACGATATTGACCTGCCCTTTTCCGTAGAAATACAGCGAATCCATTTTTCGGAACAATGCCTCATACGGGTGATTTCCGAATGTTTCAAGGGTATTGATATCATATTGCACGAAAGGATATCGCTTGAAATCATGCGGATATTCCTGTGCGAACAGGAATCCACCCGCCAGACATATCATCCCGATCAACCAACAGATCTTTTTCATGGATTGTTTGCTTCGTAATGTTCGTACTCCTTCACGAGCGCACTGTAAAACAATTCTGCCACCTTACGGGCACCCTGTGGTGAGAAGTGGATATAATCCGTTGCAGCCAGTGGCGGATCAGTATTCACCCACAACGGCATCGAGTTTTTGCCGCCCATCACCTCGAACAGGTCCCAGTAGCAGGCGCCCGACTCGAAAGCGGCACGCTTCAGTTCATCGCGAACCTTTTCCAGGTTCGGATAGGTCACGTATTTGTCTTTCTCCTTTATGGACATGTCCGAAGGTCCGATCACGATGATGCTGATACCCGGACGCATCGTTCTCAACCGCTTGATCTGATAGGCAAAGCTCTTTCCGTAATTCATTGCGTCCTTCTCATCGTCCATGTACGGCATCACATTGCCACCGAATTGAAGGATGAGGAGTTCCGGATCAAGGTCATCGAACAGGTCCTGCAGCAGGTCCTGGTCTAGTTTGGTGAATACCGTACCTGCGCTGCCACGCATGGGAATGTTGTCTACCGACAATCCGGTTTTGCTGTCTGCCGAGAGCGCATAGATGTCCGGACTGTCCGGACCGGAAAACTTCAGGGTGAAGTCTACCGGCGTTTCATTGAAGTCCCACCGTTTCTCCCTGAGCCCGGTAGATGGAGCCAGTGTATCGGTACGCATCAATTGATCTCCCAGGTAGGCACTCACCATAACAGGCGCCCGGTTGTGGCTATAGTACATTTTCACATAATCATACTTCTTGCAGTTCTCATATGCACTACGTGAGCGGGTAAGGGTGAGCCATGCCTCCTGTGGCTCCTCAGGTAATGCCGCTGTGTCAGGAAGGATCGGGGTGAAACGCGAAAAGCTCATCATCACGCCATAGCGATTGTGTTTTACGGTGGTATCGCGAATACCGAACAGGGTGTACCGCTTGAAATTCTCTGAGGCGGTTTGGAGAATGGCGATGCTGGGAATGGGTTGTACGGCGGGTATCAATCCGGGGCCGTATCCCCCGAACCTCCGTTGCAGATGGTAGCGTATGTAGCCCGTGATGCGATCCCCCTCCACCTGTGAATCGCCGTAGTGGAGAATGCGGATGCGATCCTTTCCGGATTTCAGCGCATCCAGTTTTCTGAAGAAAGGATACAACAGGTCTCGCTGCCCTTCCGGGAATTGAATGCGCATCAAAGCTTTACGGATGGAGTCTTGTTTGGCCTTCTTCAAACTCAGCTTGCGCTTGATCTCCGTACTGTCTACCATTTCATCAGATGCGGTATCCAGCTTCATGTTCAGGATGAGGGACATGTCGGGTTTGTCCTCCTCTTCTTCCTGGTATCCGATAAACTCCTTCAGGGTAGGGAACTGAAGCTTGAAATTGCCCGTCACCCGGATCCCTTTTTCGGGAAAAACGGCCATGATGCCCATTAAAACCGCCAGAACCGATGCCATGAATATGAGTGTACGCAACGGTTTGATCATGGCTGGTAGATCCGTATTTTCTGACCAGGCCGGATGTGGCTGTCAATCCCATTCCACTTCATGAGGTTTTCTTCAGTAACACCCGGATACTTTTTGGCGATTCCCCAAAGGGAATCTCCCCGCTTAACCTCATAAACAATGTATTTGCCCTTCGGTGGAGCGGCCTTGTTGGTTTCCTGTACAGGCGGAGCACTTTTCGTTTCCTTGACAACCGTCGGTTCTGCTTTGCCCACGCGTGCCTGCTTCTGTGCAAATGAAAGATCGTCTACATCCTTGTACTTCAACTCCTGGTCTTTGCGCACATATACCAGCAAATCCTCACCTACCTGGATCCGGTCATCCGACATTGAATTCCAGTTTCTGAGTTCAGAAACCTTTACATCATACCAGGATGCGATATAACCGAGGTTGTCTCCGGACTTGACCCGATAATACAATTCCACCACATCTCCGGAAGGTACCGAAGGGCTGCCCGTATCAGCCGGATCCACGTCCGTCTGGATGGCGTACATGCTATCGGGATGAACCATCAATGAGTCGTGGAAATGTGCCACTGAATCCCGCAATGCTTCGAATCGCTTCTTGTAGGGAGAGGGCAGAATCAGGATAGAGCCAGCCGGGACCCAGCTTTTCTTGTAAGGGCGGTTGAGTTGTTGCAAACGACCTTCCGGCAGGTTCAGTACGGTTGATACCTGATGGAAAAACATATCCTCCTGAACAGATACGGTATCCAGCACTGTGGGGTAGTCGATGACCGGATGTTTTGCCTTTTGCTTTTCAGACCATGCCTGCAACGTACGCAATGCCATGTAGGACCCCCATGCTGCCTGCCCGCGCGGAGACAGGCTGGGAAACGCATGGTACAGATCTGTGACTGATCCGGAGCGGTTGTGCACATGTCCGATGTGGGCCGGACTGGTCATGAAGGCTGCCAGCACCCATTCTTCCTGATTATAAAGCGTGGTGAGGTGCTTCAGATATTTGACAGCCGCACGGGTAGACAGATAAGGGTCTAAACGCTGATCCACATAATCGTTGACCTGAAGCCCGTAGCGCAGGGCAACCGGGTAACTCAGTTGCCACAAGCCGGTACGTCCCTCTTCCGTGTCTTTGCATGCATTCATGGCAGAAAGGGCAGCAGGCAGCATTTCCCAGTATGACGGTAACCCGGCTTGTTCCAGTTCCTGCCGGATCATGGGTAGGTAGTGAGCCATATAACCCAACATGTATTCGGTCTCCTTCCGATAGGTTTGCATATAGGCAGAAACCGTAAGTTGGGTCAGGGAATGCCATTCAGACTGTATACCGGCCTCTTCCAGAAGCTCATCCATGTTGCGCATGGCTTTTGCGAACGATTTGGGTTCCTGGTAACCATCGGTCAGAAGGGTACGCTGGATGTCCCAGGTAGCCATCAACCCGTTCAGGTCAGGCACGGTGAATGTATTGAAGTATTGAAGAGAATCTTCTGCTGCAACCACGCGCAATGAAACGGCAAGTAGCAGGAAAATCGACCGGGTGCGGAAAATATGGATACGGGAAAGCATTGTGTCAAAGATGCAAAGAGCGTGCTTTGTATTCACGTACAAACGCTGCTTTTTTTAACATTGCACTGTTACAAGCCGATCCGTTCAGGCAATTTTTCCCGGCGTGGGGTTGTCCTTTTTTATCGCTTCAAAAAACAATTCATTTCCCATTCGTGGCGCAATGGATTTATCGGATATCGCCATGTGGGTGACGTCAAAATAGGGCGACAACACCTTCATGTACTCCTCACTTGAGCCACCAAAAGGCGGACCTTCCACAGCAAACGGCGAGGCGAAAAGCAATCCCGCAAGCCGCCCTCGGGTCGTCAATAAAGAAGCCATCTTGGCCGCATAGCGATGACGAAGGGAGGGATCCAGGGCACAAAAAAAAGTTTGCTCGAGAATGACATCATAAACTCCCTCATGTAAGAAAAAGTCTTCTTCGATTAAATGCGTGACAGGAAAATCAGGAAAGTTTTTTCGCACGTTTTCCATGGCGAGAGGAGAAATATCCAGCAGGAATACGTGTGGGAACCCATCGCGACGCAATGCATCTCCCTCATAAGCATTCCCGCACCCCGGGATTAATATGCGGGCGGTTTTGTCCGGCAGATGAAGGGCATAATCCATCAATGCGGGAGATGGCGTTCCGATGTCCCATCCGGTTTCTCCCTTGCGGTATCTTTCGTTCCAATAATTGCGATCCAATTTCATGTCATTGGAGTTCTGGGGGTTCGGTTGCAAAAGCTCAAGAAATGCGGATATGAAATTAGAAAATGTGATTGTTTTTTTTAGTTCGACCTGTAATTTTTCAGGGATGCTGCATTATGCCATCAGAAGGCAGCCCTTGAGAGGAATCGCAATGCAGTTCTGCAATCGTTCCAAAGGCATGGTTCAACGGTCTGCGTGGTTGAAGGGATATGATCCGGGCATGGACTGATTTTCATCAACCTTTTTATGCGATTCACACCCCCATCTCACGGGATAGCCAGGGAGGTAAGAAAGCGAGAATTTTTTATCCTGAAAGCGATCTAAAATCTGCAATTTTGCGTCGCATTTTTGACGCGCATTTTTTAGTAACGAATCAGGGATTCCCGCGTATAATTAAGCATGGAGAACAGGGCTATGAGAAGGAACGTATGGCTGAAGTGTGTCTTGTTGTTTCTGGGTTTGGGACTTGGCTTCAGGGCATCCGCCACCCATATCGTGGGAGGTGAACTGAACTATGATTGTTTGGGCAACGATCAATACAAGATCAGTCTGACGGTATACCGGGATTGCTACAACGGTGTACCCGACTTCGATAATCCCGCTGCTGTGGGCATCTTCAACGCCAACAACAACCTGGTACAAACACTATGGATCCCCTTCGTATCAAAAACATTGCTGACCCCCGAAGCACCCGACCCGTGCGTGGTGGTACCCGGCAATGTTTGCTATGAACGCACCACGTATACCGCAACGGTAACACTTCCCCCGATCCCGGGAGGATACCAACTCTCTTACCAGCGCTGTTGCCGAAACCAAACCATCGTGAACCTGGTGAACCCGAGCAATGTGGGTGCCACCTATACCGCTAACATACCCGATATTTCAAAAGGGGTCTGCAATGCCAACCCCATCATCAATGAATGGCCACCGGTATTTATCTGCCGGGGGTTTGATCTGGTATATGACCATTCCGCCACAGATCCGGATGGTGATTCGCTGGTTTATGAATTATGTAATCCGTTTACTTCAGGTTCCAACCCCGCCGAGCCGCAACCACCGAACAACCCACCGTATACGTCCGTTCCGTGGAAAGCACCGTACGGCCTGAGCAACCTCATGGGTGGCACACCGGTTACCATTGATCCGGTGACCGGTTTGCTTACCGGAACACCCAACACGGTAGGACAATTCGTTGTAGGCGTTTGTGTCAAAGAATACCGCAATGGCGTGTACCTCGGCGAAACCAAGCGCGATTTTCAGTTCAACGTGCTGCAATGCGAGCGGGACGTGGTGGCCGGAGCCGTGGGCAGCACAGTGAACTGTCTCACCACAACGGTTGATTTCACCAACCTGAGTTCAGGGGCATGTGATTATCACTGGGATTTCGGAGACCCCACCGCTACCAACGATACGTCCAATGTTTCCAACCCTTCTTATACCTATCCGTACCACGGAACTTTCACGGTAACACTCATCGCCAAATCATGCAACAACCCCAACTGTAACGACACGGTTGTTGACCTTGTAGTGAGCCCGGATACATGCCTCCCTTGTGACATGACACTAACCATGGCAAAAAGTGATGCCAACTGCGGAGGAACACTTACCGAGTGCGGCACCGGTTCCATGGTAACATCCGATGGGGTGAACAAAACATTCCTGGAATGGGTGGTAATCAACGGAAAACAAGCAAAAATCACATGTACCGTTCCCTGTGCGGACTGCAACGCACTTACCATTTACGACGGATGTGCCAACGGAAGCTCATCTTCCGGCGGATGCGGAGGCACCTCAACCAATGGTTGGTGCGATTCAGGCTGCGCAACGTGTGTGAGTTGCACCGATCTGCGAACCGTTTGTGACGGTGATACGGTACTGGGAGCAAAGATTCCTGCCAACAACACCATGCCGGGTACAATGGTATGCGACACCGCATACGTGGGCGGTCCGGGTATCGCATCCGTAACACCGAACGGTGGCCAAGCCCCTTACACCTATCTGTGGAATACCGGTCAAACCACTTCCACGATCACCGGACTGGATCCGGGTTCCTATACCGTGACCGTGCTTGACAACGCCAACTGCATTGCCGTTTCCAGCGTAACCGTTCAAGGAAATTCCCCGATCACCATCACCCTGAACTCAACTGACCCGTCGTGGTGCAACAATACCGACGGATCGGTTGGAGTGACCGCAACCGGCGGTAGCGGTTCTTACACGTATTCGTGGAGCCCGGGTGGAATGACCACCGCCACCGTTACCGGTCTAACCGCAGGCACCTATTTTGTGCTGGTGGATGACGGAGGCGGATGCCCGGAAGCCGGCGAAGTGACACTTGTTGAACCCAACCCCCTGGTACTCACTACCACACCGGATGCCGTTGTTTGTTCCGATGACTGCGATGGAAATATCAGTGTTAGCATTGCGGGAGGAACCGGGCCCTATACATATACCTGGTATCCTACCAACGGCTCTACCTCCAACAGCATGTCGGGCCTGTGCAAAGGTTCTTATGCGGTCACCGTTTCGGATAACAGCGGATGTGACCTGGTTGAAGTTGTTACTGTTTCCGGGCCGACCCCTCTCACACTGACCGTTTTAGGAACCGATATATCCTGCACCGGTAGCACGGATGGCACCACAACCGTATCCGCATCAGGAGGAACACCGGGCTACACATACAGTTGGTCGTCGGGAAGTTCGAATGCCACAGCAACCGGGCTGACCGCAGGTACCTACACGGTAACTGTAACGGACAACAACGGATGCACCGAAACAGCATCCGTCACCATCAACACACCCAATCCCTTGACCGTTGAACTTGATGACCTGAGTTCAACTGCATGTGACGGCACTTTTACCGGTACGATAGAGGCAAAAGTAAGCGGTGGAACCATTGATACCACCGGTCCTCCCACCGTTTACTACACAGAAGACTTTTCAGGGTATACCAATGGTACCAAAACAGGAAGCGGAACACCTGCGAAATGGACGGTGGGAGGTAGCTCCTCCATTGATTGGTGGGAAGTACGAAACGGGCATTTCGAAGGACGCGATATGAATGGTGAGGTTACCTGGACCAGCAAATGCATCGATATTTCCAGCTGTGTGAATGTAACCATGTCCATTGATGTTGCCGGTACGTCCGACTTGGATGTGGACGATTACTTCCACGTGTACTATACGGTGGACGGAGGTGCGGAACAACCCCTGTTTCTGCTCAATGATGACACCGCACAAACGGTGTATCCTACTTTTCAGACTTTTTCATCCAACCTCCCGGACGGGGGATGCGTGAGGATCATTGTACGCGCCATCGCAAACGGTAACCTTGAACAATATTTCTTCGACAATGTCACCGTTTCCTGTGAACCCATTGTTGAACCATTCTCATACCTGTGGTGTGATGGACAAACAACCGCCATCGCAACCGGACTTTCACCCGGAACGTGCGGTGTGACCGTAACCGATAACAACGGTTGTTCCGATACCGATGCGTTAACCATCAGTTCCAACGATGCATTCACCGTAACCCTGAGTTCTACAGATGCATGCGGCGGCGTAGCCAATGGTACGGCAACTGTAACTCCTTCCGGTGGGGTTCCCATCTATACCTACTTGTGGTGCGGTGGACAAACCACCCAGGCCATCAACAACCTCGGAGGTGGAAACTGTTCGGTAACCGTAACCGATGGAAATGGTTGTACTGAAGTATTGACAGCCAGTATCAATGCGTCTCCTCCCATCAATGTCAGCACTGCCATCGATTGCAGATTTGCCAACATAGATGTGACGGCTACCGGTGGAACCCCTCCGTTTACCTACGTCTGGAATGACGGGGCCACCACGGAAGACAGAACCAACCTGACCGATGGCATATACACCGTGTATGTGTGGGACCAGAACAATTGTTATGAAGTAATCACCGATACGGTCACCGTTTGCGTATGTGACATCAGCCTGACAGGCACACCAACGGATGTTTCCTGTAACGGCGGAAGCAACGGCAGTCTGAATGTCACCACCACCGGCGGTACATCACCCTATACGTATATCTGGAGCAACGGCAAAACCACCGAAGACATCACCGGCCTGACCGCAGGTTCCTATACGCTGACTGTAACTGACGTGAACCTTTGTGATGAAACCATTACGCTCACCGTTGGAGAACCCACGGACATCAGTCTGACTGCAACCGGTACCGCTGCACTATGCTACGGGGGCGCCACAGGCAGCATCGATCTCACTCCTTCAGGAGGCACACCCGGTTACACGTATGTATGGAGCAACGGCAGAACCACACAAGACATCACCGGATTGACCGCAGGTACCTATACGGTTACAGTGACCGATAACAACGGTTGTACCGATGTTATTTCACGAACCATCGGACAAGCCACCGACATCAGCCTTTCACTCACGCCAACGAATACTTCTTGTTTCAGCGGCACCAACGGGTCGCTGACACTCACCCGCTCCGGCGGTACACCCGGCTATACCTATGTATGGAGCAATGGCAGAACCACGCAAAACCTGACCGGTGTTGCAGCCGGAACCTATACGGTCACCGTTACAGACAGCCATGGTTGCAGCAAGAGCATCAACGGCACCATCAACCAACCTACCGATTTCACCACATCCACAACAGCGGTTAACAATGTGTGTTCGGGTGACGCGGCGGGTAGCATAGACCTCACCGTGTCAGGCGCAACTCCGTCTTATACCTATGTGTGGAGCAACGGCAGAACCACCCAGGATATCTCAGGGTTAACCGCTGGTACTTATACCGTAACCATTACAGATAACAACAGTTGTACGGAAATTGTCACCGAAACAATCACCGAGCCTACCGTCTTGTCACTGACTGCCACACCCTACAATGTGCTGTGTTTCGGAGGTTCAACCGGTAGCGTCAACCTTACGGTATCGGGAGGTACACCCGGTTACACCTACACCTGGAGCAATGGCCGCACCACCGAAGACATTTCGGGACTGCCCATTGGTACTTACACAGTAACCGTGACCGACAACAACGGTTGCTCCGATGTGACCTCTGCTTACGTTTCACAACCCACTGCACTCACCGCAAGTGGAACCCCAACGTCTTCTTCCTGCGGGAACAATGACGGTTCCATTGATCTGACAGTGAACGGTGGCACATCTCCCTATACCTATCTCTGGAACAACGGGCAAACCACCCAGGATCTGGGCAGTGTCGGATCCGGAACCTATCAGGTAACCGTTACAGACAACAACGGTTGTAAACGCACCGCTTCCGTGAACGTGGATGACGTTGGCGGACCTGCCCCATTGATCTATACGGTAACAGACGTGACCTGCAACGGATTGTCGGACGGCACGATCGACTTGTCGGTGCTGGGCGGCACACCTCCCTATACCTATCTTTGGAACGATGGAGTTACCACAGAGGATCGCTCCGGTCTGAGCATCGGCACGTACGGGGTGACTGTGCATGACGACCTGGGGTGCCAGGCGGTGACCACCATTGATATCAACCAACCCGATCCTCTGACCGAAAGCAATGTGGGCACCAACCTGATGTGCTTTGGTGACAACAGCGGCAAGGTTGATCTGACGGTTGGCGGCGGAACACCCAACTATACCTACCTGTGGAGCAACGGCGCTACAATTGAAGATGCCACCGGCCTTGCTGCTGGCACCTACACGGTAACCGTCACCGATGCCAACGGATGCCAAATCACCTCCACCGGCACCCTGGGAGAACCCACACAACTGTCGGATGTGATCAGCAGCACCACTGTTACCTGCGCAGGTCCGGACGGTACAGCATCTGTTTCCGTTAGCGGTGGTACACCCAACTACACCTATGCATGGTCCGGTGGAGAAACAACAGCCTCCATTTCCGGGTTGCCAATCGGAAGTGTTTCCGTGACCATTACCGATGCGCACGGATGTACCCTGGCGGACACCGTTGCCGTGGTGAACGGTTGTATGCCCACCGTTAGCATGAACAACGATACAATCTGTATAGGATCCTGCACCACCATCGAAGCATATCCGGATTTCGGAATTCCACCCTATTCGTTCGCGTGGGACAATGGCATAACGAGCACCACATCAGGTCCGATCAGCGTTTGTCCGACCACCACAACCACGTACTCCGTTACTTTGACGGATAACGACGGTAACCAAACCACTGCCAGCGGCACCGTGCTCGTGAACCCGCTCCCGGTACTGACAATAGGTGGTACCCAAGCCACGTGTAACATGTGCAACGGTACAGCTACCGTAAGTGCTTCAGGCACGTCACCGTTCGACTATCTATGGTCTAACGGAGGCACCACCCCGACCATCACCGGGTTGTGTGACGGACCATACAGCGTTACGGTAACCGATGCCAACGGTTGCCTGGATACTGCCAGCGTAGCTATTCAGCAATCGGGATCACCGTCATCGGTGCTGTTTACAACTCCTCTCACATGCGCCGGTGATAACACCGGTCTGATCGACCAGACCGTAACAGGCGGCACACCTGGCTATACATTTATCTGGAGCAATGGAGAAACGACAGAAGACCTGACGGGTGTTACCGCCGGAACTTATGTGGTTACCGTTACCGACCAACTCGGTTGCTCGGATACCGCCCAAATTACACTTACTGAGCCCACACAACTGATTGCCTCGGTCATCAATGATACCGTAGCCTGTTACGGAGACAGTTCGGGTATACTTACAATCCTGGCATCAGGAGGCACACCCAGCTATACCTACGAATGGTCAACCGGGGCCACCGGAATACAAATCACAGGCCTGACTGCCGGTGGATTCGGAGTGACCGTGACCGACGCCAACGGTTGCGTGGTCAGCACTTCAGCACAGGTGGTGCAACCGGGTCTGTTGACCCTGGGTGTTACAGAAACGCCTGTCTCTTGTAATAGCGGAAGTGATGGTGCAATTGACCTTACCGTTCTGGGAGGTAACGCACCATTCATGTATGACTGGTCTGACGGATCACATGCGGAAGACCCCACATCCCTGACCGCCGGTAGCTACACGGTGACCGTGACCGACAGCAAAGGATGTTCGGATTCCATCTCCGCCACCATCACAGAACCCGCGGCTTTGTCCCTGACCATTCGGTCAATTCCGGCTACCTGTCATGGTGGTGCCAATGGCAGCGCGGTGGTAACGGCCAGCGGAGGTACACCTGCTTATCAATACCTGTGGAACTCTATTCCAGCCCAAACCAACCTGGCAGCCACCGGACTTACAGCAGGCACTTATATGGTGACAGTGACCGATGCCAACGGTTGTTCCGATTCGATTTCCGTAGGGGTATCCGAACCTGACTCCATCGTTATATCTGTAATCAGGGAACCCGAAACCTGCGAGCGTACCAATGGATCATTTACCGCATTCGTATCCGGCGGCTCACCTGATTACCGTTACCTGTGGAGCAACGGGCAAACCGATAGCCTGATCACCGGACTCGGCGCAGGTGTTTATGAATTGACCGTAACCGACGCCAATGGTTGTACCGGCGTATATGCCGACAGCCTGATCGATATCCCCGGTCCTACCGTAGACTTCACAGCAAACAATGCCTGTGAAGGGGATTCTTCCTATTTCCTCTATACCGGAACCGGTTCCATTACTGATTGTCTGTGGGATTTCGGCGATGGAACCAACGCCCGGATTTGTGGAGATGTGGTACACCTGTATACCGATACAGGCACCTTCACCATCCTGCTGACGGTAACCGATCAGTACGGTTGCACGGCCACGGCAACACGCACCCTGGAAGTATTCCCTGTTCCTGACGTAATCGCTACCGCAGATACTACGCAGGGTTGTGTGCCGGTAACCGTTTCTTTCAATCAACAGTCCACCAACGATTCAACATACTATTGGGATTTCGGTGATGGAACCACATCCGACCTTCCGAACCCGATCCACACCTATTACTCATCGGGCACCTATACGGTTAACCTATGGGTGATGTCTCCGATGGGTTGCAGCAGCGACACCAGTATGTCATCCACACTAACGGTGAATGTTTGGGACAGGCCCACTGCATACTTCACAGTGGATCCGCCCGAACAATCCATCCTGAACCCGGTGTTCAATTTCACCGACAAGTCGATAGACCCGAATGCATGGTACTGGTTCTTCGGAGATGGTGATGAATCACACATACAGAACCCGTTGCACACTTATGATGATACCGGGTGGTATGACGTAACACTCATCCTCACCAACATGTATGGCTGTACCGATACACTGGTAAAACCGGTGCATATCAGGGGTGAGTATACATTCTATAACCCGAATGCATTCTCCCCGAATAAAGACGGCAAGAACGAACTGTTTTTCCCGAAAATGATCGGTGTGTGCGAATGTGAAATGTACATCTTCGACCGTTGGGGCAATGAGATCTACATCACGAATGACTGTACCGATAACAGCAACGGATGGCCAGGCACAGCCAACGGAGGAACGGAGATTGTTCAGGAAGACGTGTACGTATGGATGGTGATCACGCGGGATTGCTTCGGCAAACCCCACAGTTACATCGGACACGTAACGGTGGTCAAGTAAGAAGGAACTCCTTCAGCAAGCTCAGTACGACTTCCGGCTGATCTGCATGTACCCAATGTCCGGCATTTTCCACAGTCGTTATCCTTGCCTGCGGGAAATGATGGAGGATGTCCGCCTCGTCAGTGTCTGATATGTAGTCTGACCGACGACCGCGAATGAACAAAACGGGACCCTGATAAAAGGTGTCTTCATCCAGTGCACGACCCACTTCTTCAATGTGGTGCTCAATGGCATCCAGGTTCATCCGCCAGGCCAGTTTCATTTGTTCATCCCTATACAGGTTTTTCAGCAAGAACTGGCGCACGCCGAACTCAGGGATTTTCTTTGCCATGATGGCATCCGCTTCGTTTCTGGATTGAAGGGTATTCACCGGCACCGAGCGAAGGGCTTCAATGATGGGGCCATGATGTACCGGATATGCTTTCGGTGCAATGTCAACCACCACCAGGTGGTTGATGCGTAACGGTTCGGTCACCGCCAGTTGCATGGCCACTTTTCCACCGAGGGAATGCCCGACCACAGACGCCTGGGAGATGCCTTTGTCATTCATGAATTCGATTACGTCCGCCGTCATGCAATCGTAATCGAAGGCCGCATCATGAGGTGAGCGTCCATGGTTGCGCAGGTCTAACAGAACCACGTGAAAATCGGCCGCCATTGTTTTCGCAATGGTTTGCCAGTTGTCTGAAAAACCAAACAGACCGTGCAGGATGATCACCGTCGGACCTTCGCCGAAAGTATAATGCATGAGTTTCATCGGAGGGCCTCCAGGTACGACTGTATGGTTTTCTCCAAGCCCATGTAAAGGGCATCGGAGATAAGCGCATGCCCGATAGACACTTCCAGCAGGTTGGGTATGTGTTGATGAAAATAGCGGAGGTTATGCAGGTTCAGGTCGTGCCCCGCGTTGATGCCAAGGCCGGCATCGGCAGCTGCCTGTGCTGCCAAGCGGAAGGGTGCGATGGCGGCGGCAGGATCATTTGCGTAGCCGGATGCATACGATTCGGTATACAGCTCGATGCGATCGGTGCCGGTTTTGGCCGCCCATTCCATTTGTTCAGGTGCAGCATTCATGAAAATGGAAACCCGCATGCCACCTGCTTGCAATCTCGACACAACATCTTTCAATAACTCCTGGTTGGAACGGGCGTCCCAGCCATTGTTGGAGGTTAGTACATCGGGGGGATCCGGAACCAGTGTCACCTGTTCGGGTTTCACCGATTCCACCAATTCCATGAATAATTCGGAAGGATACCCTTCGATATTGAATTCAGTTTTCACCACCGGGCGCAGATCGTGTACGTCAGCATAGCGGATATGACGTTCATCCGGCCTGGGATGCACCGTGATACCCTGTGCCCCGAACCGCTGGCAATCAACGGCTATCTGAACCACATCCGGAACATTGCCTCCCCTGGCATTTCTCAGGGTGGCTACCTTGTTGATATTGACACTCAGCTTTGTCATATGTTGCTTATCGGAATTGTACTTTAAACCCTTTACTAACCGGCCCAAAGCTAAAAAAATTAGTAAGTTTGGCGTATCAAAGTTCACCCACCCATGCTTGCACGCGACCTGATCACAGACGAAATACCACCGCTCAAAACTTCAGATAACGGAATCAAGGCGCTGAACTGGATGGACGAACTCAAAGTGCACCATCTTCCCATTGTGAACCACCATGACTTCCTCGGGTTGATCTCAGAGGCTGATATTCTTGACCTGAATGCGCCCGACAGTCCGCTTGGCAATCACTCACTCACCCTGGTGCGACCTTATGTTTTGGAAGACGTACACTTCTATGAGGTCATCAAAGTGATGGCAGAACAGAACCTGAGCCTGCTTCCTGTATTGGATGATCAGAGCCGGTACCTGGGCAACATCACCCTCAACCACCTGGTGCAAAAGATGGCATCCATTGCTTCCATACGTGAACCCGGGGGTATTGTGGTGCTGGACCTGAATACCAACGACTACTCCTTGTCGGAGATCGCACATATTGTGGAAGGCAACGACACCAAGATCCTCAGTTCATATATCACTTCACCATCGGATTCCACCAAACTTGAACTGACCCTGAAACTCAACAGAACAGATATTACCCGTGTTCTGGCGTCATTGGAAAGACATGATTATACCATCAAGGCATCCTATCACGAAAGCGAAATGGGTGATACACTGAAAGACCGGTATGATCAATTGATGAATTATCTAAACATCTGAAGCACGTGCTGTCATTGAAGACCTTGCGTCTTGCAGGCTTTCTTATGGTTTCGTGTTTGGTGGCTATCGCCGGGTACGGTCAGAACACCGACACATCCGTGAGGATCCGGTCCATTTTATTGGAAGGAAACAAAGTGACACGACCGCAGATTATTTTGCGGGAACTGACATTCGCTGAAGGAGACACCATGGATTCAGACCAATGGTCCAGGTTGAAAGAAAGCAGTCGCAACAACCTGTTGAACACTTCCCTATTCAATTATGTGACCATCGACTCGATTCCATTGGATGCCCATCAATGGGATGTACGTATTCACATGGAAGAAAGGTGGTACACCTGGCCCATGCCGATCTTCGAACTAGCCGATCGCAACTTTAACGTATGGTGGAAAACCAAAGACCTATCCAGGACTTACTATGGGCTGTACCTGGTTCGCTACAACTTCCGGGGGCGCAAAGAAACCGTCACATTTCGGGTTAGACTAGGCTACAGCGAGCAATACCGTCTTGCATACAGCATACCGTACATCAACAAAAAACAAACATCCGGTCTGCAATTCTCTTTTGCTTTTTCACGCAACCGCGAAGTCACCTACAACAGTGAAGCGGGTATTCCGCTTTTTTACAAAGATGAAGGGCTGTATCCCAGGCAAAACCTGTCGGCTGACCTGGCATATACACACCGGAAGAATATCTATACCACGCATTCATTCCTTGTAAAATACAGCAACATCCAGATCTCCGATACCCTTATGCAGCTGAATCCCGAATACCTGGGTGAGGAAAGAAAACACCTGGAATACATGTCGTTGTCTTACAATTTCCGGCATGATCACCGCGACTTCAAGCCTTATCCACTGAAAGGATACTTCATCGATCTGGAACTGGTCAAAATGGGGCTGGGGGTTTTCGCCGATCAATCCGTGGATCATTCGTATGCAGTAACCACCATAAAAGGATTCAAACAACTATCTAACAGATGGTTTGCTGCAGGAAGTTTCAGCGCCAAACTTTCGGATGCCTCCCGGCAACCATTTGTTATACAACGCGGGCTTGGGTATGGAAACCTGTATGTACGCGCGTATGAATTGAAGGTGGCCGACGGACAAAACTTCTGGCTGACCAGGGGCAATCTTAAATTTGCATTGATCCAGCCCTTCATCAAAACCTTTTCATTCATACCCGCACCCAAATTCAACAAGGTCTCCCTGGCCCTTTACGCCAACGTATTTTGCGATGCAGGATATGTTAGGGATCCCCGGGGATACTACGATGGGCCTCTGACCAATACACTGATGACAGGATACGGTGCGGGCCTGGATCTGGTGACTTATTACGACAAAGTTCTTCGCATTGAATATGCCTTTGACAGGTTCGGCGAAAACGGTATCTTTCTTCACTTTACAGCCCCTATATGAAAGCTGTTATTCAACACATAGCCCTGTATGGACTTCATATCGGAAATGATGCCATCCCTCATGTTGCCCGCTTGCTTGCCATCCTTCGTGAGAAAAAAATCAACCTGGTTTTTTATAAGCCATTCAAGGAAGAATTGTTGAAACAAGGGCTTGATGTTGCAGAATCAAGCGAATTCTCAACCCATGAAAACCTGAAAGGAAATGCCGACCTCCTGTGCAGTCTGGGCGGGGATGGTACCATGCTGGAAACAATCAGCCTGATCCGTGACTCGGGTATTCCCGTTCTGGGTATCAATACCGGCAGACTTGGCTTTCTTTCAAGTATTGCCAAGGAGGAAGTGGACTGGGCCATGCAGGAATTGTTTGCCGGCCACTATTTCCTGGCCAACAGAAGTTTGCTTCAAATGAATGACCCGGAACACCTGTTCGGGGACCTGAACTTCGCCATGAACGAATTCACGGTTCACAAGAAAGACACTTCATCCATGATCGCCATTCACACATGGGTAGATGGCGAATTTCTGAATACGTATTGGGCTGATGGGCTGATCATCGCTACTCCCACAGGATCAACCGGATATTCGATGAGTTGCGGAGGACCAATCATCCACCCCACAACCGGCAACTTTGTGATCACCCCGATTGCTCCGCACAACCTAACCATGCGACCCATTATCGTTCCTGATTCCTCTGTCATCAAGTTGGTTGTCGAAGGTCGCCACGATTCCTTCCTTGCAACCCTTGACTCCCGATCGGTGACCATGAACACGGGGATTGAAATGACGGTCAAACGGGAAACCTTCAGCATTCAGTTCGTGCGCTTGAAAGGACAAAGTTTTCTCTCCACATTGAGGAATAAACTCATGTGGGGGATGGATAAGCGTAACTGATTTGCACTCCGATACGTACGATGTTTTTCATCAGGCCCTTTCACGCCTGGAAAGACAAAAAAAGGCGTATATTTGCTGACTTCTGTCCATTCAATTGCCAATACCATGAACAAAAGATTTGCCGTCCTCCTGTTGCTTTTGTTTCCAATACTTGTAAATGCTCAAAGGTGGAAGCGTTACCGGTATGAAGGCGTTGTAGGTGTGGGTGTAAGTAATTTTCTGGGTGAGCTTGGAGGTGCAAATCAGGTTGGGACAGATTACTTCCGGGATCTCGAACTTTCAACCACCCGTCCGGCCATTATGGTAGGAGTCCGATACAAATTAAATCTTTTTACCGCCTTACGCACCACATTCACCTATGCCGGGGTAGCAGGCAACGATAACCTGACCACCGAGCCCGTTCGCTCCAACCGCAACCTGCATTTCAAATCACCTATTTACGAGTTCTCCAGTCAATTCGAATTCTCATGGATGAAAGACCGTGCCGGACACCGGTACCGCCTGAAAGGCGTTCGCGGCCAAACCCACATTGAGATTTATACCTATGGCTTTGTCGGATTGGGTGTTTTTCACTACAACCCAAAGGCGAAATGGGATGTGGATGGTGCATGGCACAGCCTTCAGCCTCTTCACACCGAAGGGCAGGACATTAGCTCCACCCGTGTACCCTATTCAAGATTTTCAGTGGCCGTGCCCATCGGAATGGGAGGTCGGTATGCCCTGGGCCGCAATGCCAGTGTTGGGCTTGAATTCGGGATCCGTAAAACATTTACCGACTATATTGACGACGTAAGTACGACCTACTATAACAACGACGCGATTCGAAGTGCCGGCGGTGACGTTGCCGGTGATCTTGCGGATCCGTCAAAAGGGAAAGAACCCAACTGGACGGCCGCAGGGCAACAACGGGGCGATCCCACAGATAAAGACGCTTACATGTTCGCGATTCTATCGTTCAATTACAAACTACGTACAACCAGAGGCAATTTGCCCAAATTCTAGTCGTTATTGCTGAGCCAAACGACATGAAAACCAACCGTTTCACAGCCATCATTCTGCTTGCGTGGACTTCTATGTTCACCACACCCTCGAATGCCCAGATGATGGTCTCCAAGAAATCTTCAGAACTTGGTATATTCCTTGGTGGCTCTTATTACCTGGGAGATCTGAACCCCGGAAGTCATTTCAGACAAACCAACCTGGCGTTGGGCATTTTGTACCGGCGTAACTTCAATCCCAGGTTTGCATTCAGATTCAATGGACTATATGGTGGACTCAAAGGAGATGATGCGTTGTCTTCCGATGAGTCACAAAAAGAACGGAACTTATCCTTCAAATCTGCGGCACTGGAGGTTTCCGGAATTTTTGAATTCAACTTCTTCCCCTACCAGATCGGTGATCAAAACACCTTCATTACCCCATATATTTTCGCCGGATTGGGTGCACTCAAATTCAACCCGAAGGCAGAATTGAACGGTGATTGGTACCAACTGCAACCCTTAGGTACAGAAGGACAGGAAACCATTACCTATTCAGATAGAAAACGTTACAACTTGTTACAGATCGCATTTCCATTCGGAGCGGGTGTGAAACTGAATCTAACCCAACGCATAGGGATAGCAATGGAATGGGGCATGCGTAAGACGTTCACCGATTACCTGGATGATGTAAGTACGACCTATGCGGATCCAACGATATTGAGCGCCGAAAATGGAGAAGTGTCCGCAACGCTCGCAGATAGAAGCCTTACCCCAGAGGCCAATACCGGCAGGCAACGGGGCAATTCCAAAAACAAGGACTGGTACAATTTCACTGGTATTATGATTAACTTTAAACTCGGAGGCAAAGAAACCTGCCCCGCTTACCAGTGATTTCTTCATTCCATACCTTTGCCGCTCTCCCTTTTATTGATTTGCAGGGATTTGTTGATAGCACCACAGCTTTGTTGATATGAATTTTTTGGAGAAAATAAAGGAAGGTCATTTACCCGAACACATAGCCATTATTATGGATGGTAATGGCAGATGGGCCAAGAGCCAGGGGAAAAATAGAATTTTCGGCCATAAGAATGGTGTACTTGCCGTCAGGGATACAGTAGAAGGTGCAGCGGAAGCAGGTATCAAATATCTCACCCTTTATGCATTCTCTACCGAGAACTGGAACCGACCCAAGTTGGAAATCAACGCCTTGATGCAACTGCTGGTGCAAACCATACACAAAGAGACCAAAACCCTGCTGGACAACCAGATCCGGTTGCAAGCCATCGGAGATATCGAGAACCTCCCTTCAAGTTGCAGAAGAGAATTGCAGGAAGCCATCCGGAAAACGGAAGGAGGCACACGCATGACCCTGATCCTTGCGTTGAGCTACAGTTCCAAATGGGAGCTTGCAGAAGCTGCAAAAAAGTTAGCTTTGCAGGTTGAAAAAGGTGAACTGGATCCGAGAGATATCACACCACAAAGTTTAAGCGAGAACCTATGTACCTCCGGCATTCCTGATCCTGAATTGCTGATACGCACCAGCGGAGAACGCCGAATCAGTAACTTTTTACTATGGCAAATCGCTTATGCAGAGTTGTATTTTACAGACATCATGTGGCCTGAATTCAGACGTGAAAACTTGTTTGAAGCCATCCTTGACTTTCAAAGCAGGGAACGGCGTTTCGGCCTCACCAGTGAACAAATTACCCCTTAAATGAAACGCCTGAAAGTAATTGCCCTCATACTCCTGTGCTCCATACCCCTGCTGATCCACGCACAGCAACCCCTGCACAACATCGATATTGACTATGCCCACCCCAAGGAATACCAGATCGCCGGCATTCGTATCATGGGGGCACACAACCTAGATCCACGCCTGCTGCTGTCCGTGGCAGGAATCAGTGAAGGAGACCGAATTAAGGTTCCCGGTGATGAGTTGAACCGGGCCGTCAAAAATCTTTGGAAACAAGGTCTTTATTCCGATATCCAGATTGTTGCAACAAGAACAATGGAAGATAAAATCTGGTTTGATATCGTGGTCAAAGAGCGTCCGCGATTGTCACATTTCTCCTTTGAAGGTGTCACCCGATCGCAAGCCAATGACCTGCGGGATAAACTTCATATCACCCGCGGTGAGACAGTTACTGAGAATCTCCTGATCAACTCCCGAAATACCATCCGGAAATTTTTTGTCAAAAAGGGGTATTTCTTCGTGGATGTGGACGTGCGGCAAGAGAAAGACCCCAAAGAAGCCAATGGCGAAGGACTTGTATTCGTTGTCTCCAAACACCGGAAAATCAAGGTGAACTCTATTGACATCAATGGTAATGAAGCGCTTTCAGACAAAAAAGTGCTGCGCAGCATGAAGGAGATCAAGGAAAAGAATGTTCTCCACGTATTCAAAGTATCCAAATACAACGAGTCCGATTTTCAGGCCGACAAGAAAAACATCGTCAATGCTTACCTGGAACAGGGTTACCGGGATGCCAGAATTGTTTCGGATACAATGTTCAGGCATGACGACAAAACGGTGGATATCCGTATCCAGGTCAGCGAAGGACACCGGTACTACTTCGGAAATATAACCTGGCTGGGCAATACCAAATACAGCAACAAAGTATTGAACAACATCCTTAACATCCGGAAAGGTGACATATATGATGATGCTAAGCTTGAAAAGCAACTGTATATGAATCCAACCGGCCAGGACATCAGTTCGCTTTACCTGGACAACGGTTACCTTTTCTTTCAAGTGACACCGGTCGAAAAAAATGTCGAGAATGATTCCATCGACATGGAATTCCAGATCTATGAAGGCAAGCAAGCCACAATCAATGAAGTAAGTATAGCTGGTAACACAAAGACCAATGACCAGGTGATTATGCGAGAAATCCGCACCAAACCGGGTCAACTGTTCAGCCGGTCCGACATCATCAGGTCCCAAAGGGAACTTGCCCAACTCGGATATTTTGACCCCGAAGGATTTGATGTCATTACTGAACCACACCCGGAGAACGGCACGGTAGACATTAAATACGTGGTGGAAGAAAGGCCCTCTGACCAGGTTGAGTTGTCAGGCGGTTGGGGTGGCGGTATCGTGGTAGGAACACTCGGTTTGGTTTTCAGTAATTTCTCCGCCAAGAGCCTCTTTAAGAAAGGCGCCTGGAGACCCCTGCCTTCCGGTGACGGCCAGCGGCTTACCTTACGGGCCACCTCCAACGGACCAGGCTTCCAATCCTACAACATGTCGTTTACCGAACCGTGGCTTGGCGGAAGAAAGCCCAACTCGCTAAACATTAGCATTTTCCACACCATTCGCTCCAATGGGGTTAAAGATGATACCTACAAGCAATCGCTTAAACTAACAGGAGGTTCTGCAGGATTGGGCTGGCGCCTGAAATGGCCTGACGACTATTTCACTTTTTACGTGCAGGCTGCCTACCAGGTATATAACCTGAACAATTACAATTCCGGAGGCTTTATCTTCACAAACGGACGTTCGAATAACCTGAGTGCAACCTTTACCCTGTCCAGAAACGATGTCGATGACCCTATCTTCCCCACGAGGGGTTCGAAATTTACCTATTCGCTGCAATGGACACCCCCCTTCTCAAGCTTCAACGACATAGACTATGTGCATGCAGAACCGGCCGAGAAATACAAATGGATCGAATACCACAAACACACCTTCCATGCTTCATGGTTCGCACCGGTAGACGGAAAAATCAAATCCAAACTGGTCCTGGTGAACAAAGTAGGCTTCGGGTTCCTGGGATACTGGAATTCCGATATTGGAACATCCCCCTTTGAACGTTTCTATATGGGCGGTGATGGACTGTCTGGATTTGAACTGGATGGGCGTGAGCTGATCTCTCTCCGTGGCTATGAAAACAACACGGTAACACCCGGATACCCGAATGAAACGGGCGCAAGCATTGCCGCCAAGTATACCTGTGAACTCAGGTATGCCATCTCAAAAAACCCCAACGCAACCATCTTTACACTGGCATTTCTTGAAGCAGGAAACTCGTGGGAGACCGGTCGCAATTTCGATCCATTCAAACTGAAAAGATCCGCTGGCGTTGGCATACGGTTGTTCCTTCCGATGTTTGGCTTACTTGGAATTGATTATGGCATACCCATGGATGATATTGACGGGCGACCGGGTGTGAAAGATCCTCAATTCCACTTCACAATCGGTCAGTTCTTTAATGCATGGAACAGCGACTAGACCAAGGCCTTGCATACCGGTTTGGAACGATGATTGCACTTACGACAGCGAAAGCCGCATATTCATAACATAAATATTCCTTACGGAGGATCACATCATGAAAAAGTTCATTTTAGCCACTTTTGCTTTGGTTGCCCTTTCAACCGGTAGTTATGCCCAGAAGTTTTGCTTTGTTGACAGCAAGTACATTCTTGAGAACATTCCGGAATATAAAGCGGCTCAGGACCAATTGGATCAAGTATCGGTGGAATGGCAGAAAGAAATTGAAGAGAAGTTTTCTGCCATCGATCGCATGTATAAAGATTACCAAAAGGAAGAAATTCTGCTGACAGAAGAAATGAAAAAGAAAAGGCAGGATGAGATCATTGCAAAAGAAAAAGAAGCCAAAGAATTGCAAAAGAAAAGGTTCGGGTTTGAAGGCGATCTGTTCAAGAAACGACAAGAACTTGTCAAGCCCATTCAAGACAAGGTATTTAATGCATGCAAGGAAATCGCCATTGAAAGCAGTTATGCCTTTATCTTGGATAAATCCAGCGATCTTATCATGCTATACGCAAGTGAGAAGTTTGATAAAAGTGATGATGTTCTCAAAAAACTGGGTTATAAACCCGGAGTGAAATAAGTCACCAGTATGAAAAGTTGATCTTGATTGGCCCTCATCCGTGAAATAATAAATATATTAGCCCGATTTTTTGACAGCCCCCAATACCATGAAGAAATTACAGATTTTATTCGTTGCCTTATTGTTCACTGCAATAGGCACCCAGGTCCAGGCACAGGATAAAGCACAGAAGATTGGACACATCAACTCCCAGGAACTGTTGTCCATGATGCCTGAAGCAAAACAAGCCGAAGATCAACTCACCAAGCACGCTAAGGAGCTTGAAGATCAGTTGAATACCATGCAAACGGAATACCAGGCCAAGGTGGATAAATTCCGCCAGCCGGATCCATTTCAAACCGATGCCATCCGGAAAACAAAAGAAGCTGAAATCATGGATCTTGGTAAACGGATCCAGGAATTCGAGATGAGCGCGCAACAGTCTTACAACGAAATGTCGGCAAAAGTACAGCAACCACTGCTGGAGAAAGTTCAGAAAGCCATAGCAGATGTTGCCAAAGAAAATGGCTTCACCTACATTCTGGATACCAGTGCCGGCAATGTATTGTACTTTGACGGAGGAATTGACGTGTTGCCAATGGTGAAGAAAAAGCTTTCCATTAACTGATCAAAAAAACTGCCTCTCAACCTGATAAGGAGTCACCGATTGGTGTATTTGACTCCGGCATTGGTGGCCTGACTGTGGCACGGGCCATCGTTAGATCTTTGCCCAACGAACATCTTGTTTATTTTGGTGACACTGCCCATCTTCCTTATGGCGACAAGTCACCTCAGGCCATCAGACACTACGCCGAAGGCATTACCCACTTTTTGCTTGAACGGAAATGTAAAGCCATTGTCATAGCATGTAATACGGCTTCTGCACATGCTTTTCAAACCGTCAAGAAAATGGTGAACCCGAACATCCCGGTGCTGAATGTAATCGATCCGGTCATAAACCACACTGCACGCGAGTTTCCAGGGAAAAAGATTGGCATCATTGCTACCAAAGGAACCGTTTCATCCGGGGTATATCAGAAACGACTGGAAAATAAAGACAAGCAAATTCACGCCTACACACTTGCAACACCCCTGCTGGTACCCGTTATTGAAGAGGACTTTATGCCCCGTGAAGTTCGCCTGGCCATTCTACAGGCCTATCTCAAGCAGCCCGGACTCCAGAACCTTGATGCGCTTATCCTCGGGTGTACCCATTATCCACTCATGCTGAAAGAGATCAAGGAAACGCTGCCGGGAAATACCGTTGTAATAGATTCTGCCACGGTCACAGCAAAAGCCCTGGAGAAATTGTTGGTGAGCAAAGAGCTACTGCGAACCGCAGCAAGAAAACCCCGGCGTGACTTTTTCATCTCGGATTATACCCCCGCCTTTGAAAAGATAGCCCGTAAGTTCTTTGGTGATGAGATTCATCTCCATAAGGCCAAAATCTGGGAATAAGCTTGTTCGAAACCTTTCATTGAAACACGGATTTGTAACTCTTTGATGATGGTTACGTAACTATGCTCATGTTTTGCTTAAAACATAAGGGATTCCTTTGCCTTATTTTCACCACTTTGTTTATTGGCTCGACGGCCATAGCACAAGACTCAAATAATGGTGATAAACTTGACAAAGGACTTGAAAGGAAAGCTGACAATCTATTCCTTTCGGAAAACTATGCAGCTGCAGCACCGCTGCTACGAGAGTTGCTTGAGTCCAAGCCAAATGATGGCTACCTCCAACTTTCCCTTGGCATTTGTTACCTGAAAATTCCGCAGGATAAGACCAACGGTGTTAGCCGCAAGAAAGCACTGGAGTTGCTCAAATCAGCTGTTGACAAAGTGGAATTCATTGATGCCACCTATTTCCTTGCCGTCGCATATCACTTGAACTACCAGTTTGAAGATGCAATTAAATATTACAAACTGTATTCAAAGAAACTTGCGGGGCATGAACCGGAATTGGCATACCCTTATTTGAGACAAGCGGAAATACAGGCAGCGTTGCGAAAAGAAATTGAACATGCCGAACATGGTATTGAATTGATGAAAGATACGGTTGATGTTGTGTACACCAACATGGGACCTCAAATCAACAGCCCGTATGAAGAATATGCCCCTGCCGTTTCTGCAGATGACGAGGTACTGATCTTTACTTCCCGTCGTCCTTCAGGTGAAAAACACGAACACCTGGAAGACGATGGCATGTATGATGAAGACATCTACATCACATTCAAACAGGAGGGTGCCTGGCAACCAGCACATCCGCTTCTGGGCAACGTGAACACCAAAAAACATGATGCCAGCATCGGCCTCTCTGCAGATGCACAGAAGTTGTTTGTTTATCACAAGGGAGATATTTACGTATCTGACCTCGACGGAAGATACTGGACCAAACCTGAGAGCTTTGGAAGTGCTGTCAACTCTCCATGGCAGGAAACCCATATTTCCATGAATGCAGCACGGAACTTAATCGTGTTTTCAAGTGATCGGCCGGGTGGTCAAGGAGGGAAAGATCTGTATTCAGCACGTTTACAGCCGGATGGGTCATGGGGTGAAGTCACCAACCTGGGGCCTACTATAAATACCAAAGATGATGAAGACGCGCCCTTCATCCACCCGGATGACCACATGCTGTACTTCAGTTCAACCGGCCACAACAGCATGGGCGGTTATGACATCTTCTACACAGAAATGGACGATAAAACCGACAAATGGTCTGAACCCAAGAACCTCGGATACCCCATTAATACCCCGGAAGATGATATATTCTTTGCAGTGTCTTCAAACGGACGCAGCGGATACCTCTCTACGGTTCGGGAAGATGGATATGGCAAAAAGGATATTTACCATGCATCTCTTACCTCACATGGTGAAGTGCCTTTGACCGTTGTGAGGGGAATCATTCGCGGAAGCCACGGGGTACCTATGCAGGCCGAGTTCATGGTAAGAGATGGGGAAACAGGTGATATGATCGGGGTTTACAAATCCAACGCGGTTACAGGTAAATACCTGCTCGTATTCCCTCCCGGACGCAAATATGACATCCTGGTGTCTGCGGAAAATTACCTGCCCCACTTTGAAAAAGTGACCATACCTCCTCAAGAACGTTTTTATGACCTGTTTCAGGAAGTACAGCTGACGCCTGCCATGGCCATGGCTGAATCAGGAGACACGCTTGCAGGTCAGCAAATCATCTTTAGAAATGCCTTTTTCGATATAGACAGCGCCGTTTCACTGGTTGACACCGCACTGGCGGGCAAACAAGTGAAAGAAGTAGTTTACTCCACTTTCGTTGGCTGGCTGGATGATCCCAAAAAGAAAGCCGCCATTGCAGCGAAAACACAAAACTTGCCGGAGATGCAAACAATGATCTCCAGTTACAAACCATCCAAACAAATTCACCTGGCAACACCGGAAAATCCGGGTGTACTTCAACAGGAAACCTTCGGATACCAGACGGTATGGGCCACGTCCCTACAATCTCCTTCCAAAGTGGATGAATCAAAGGAAAACCTGGCTTTGGTCACAGAGCAACCTTACTACCCAAGCAAAGAAGAGTTGGATACCGCAAAGGAAAACTTTGATGCCATTTTTGCCATCCGGGATGTGGAAGAGCAACTGGACGAATTGACCGAGGATGAAACCTGGTTGGCAAATCCTGCGATTGCCAAGGCGGATGAAGACCATACCGAACAAACCGGTGACCTGGTTGCCTCCGAAGAGAAACTGGCTGACATCGTAGCAGCCAAAGAAATAGAAGAGATCAAGGAGACAAAAAAAGTCGAAAACAAAGCTAAAAACGAAGAGGTTGCTGTTTCCACGGAACCTTCTCACACCACAACCTCCGTAGGAAAGAAATCTACTGCACACACCCTTCTGGCCAAAATCCTGTTTGACTTCAACCAAGCCAGCCTGAGACAGGAAAGCAAGCAGAACCTGGATGAGGTCGCTGACCTGCTGAAGAAAAGGCCTGATATCGAAATCGAGATCGACGGATTTACCTGCAGCAAGGGTTCGGATGCGTACAATGAAATTCTTTCCGAACAACGAACTGAATCGGTAAAATCCTATTTCACTTCCAAAGGGATTGACGCGGAGAGGGTTCACTTAAATGCAATGGGAGAAGATGATCCGATTGCGCGCAATGACAATGAATCAAATATGGCCTTAAACCGCCGTGCTGAAATCAAGGCATTGACCGCAATAACCGATTGGACGGTTGCCGTGGATGAGCATCATGGCAAATATGCACCGGATGAAGAAAATGGTGAATCATCCACCCAAACTAGCTCAAATGGCCTGATTGCCGCTGCCATTTGCACCGGCGTTACAAACCGTGAACCGGAAGGTTCATCCAACAGCTTCTCGGCAGCACAGGGCAGGCTTTTCTGCTATAGCCAGGTGGGAGCAACTTCCAGTGGCACCATTCACCATAAATGGTATCTGGAAGACAAGGAAATGGCTGATATCGAACTGCACGTGGGCGGATATGGATGGCGCACCTGGAGCTCCAAACACATCACCGGAGCCATGAAAGGGAACTGGAAGGTTGAGATCACCGACACGCAAGGTGCGGTCATCGAAACACTTCGCTTCACGGTGAATGAATAGCTCCCGGCGTAATTCTGTCTGATACACAACAGAACCCGATTTCCTTCGTATATCATTTGTGCATAAGTCCGTTTGCAAAATATTCTTCGCAATCCAGGCATGTTTTGGGGTATCAACCATGCTTGTCAACGCACAACCCAATACCTACTGGCAATTTCAGGTATTCAGGGGCTCCTTGATATCCCCTCCCTGCACACTACCTTACCAGGCAGACAAATGTCCGGGATGGGTTAATATAGGCCCACATTCGGTTCCTATGGACGCATCGTTGGGTATATGTGGTGGCGAATCCGAAGGCTTCGACAAACGTACTTTCTCCTGGATAACCCAACAGGGCACCGATCCGAATACAGATGGAAAGCTTAACCAGCTTCCCGAAAGTTTAACAGACGCCATCCGTATAGGAAACCAGGAAGCCGGATATGGGGCTGCATGCGCCACCCAGACCATCCATATTGACAGCGGACATAACCTGCTGAAGATCATGTATGCGTTGGTACTTGAGAACCCGGAGGGACATCCGGAAAACAAACAAACCCAATTCACCATTCAACTGCTCGGACTGCACAACGAACCTTTGCCATATCCCGTCATCACCGTTCATGGTAATGACCTGATGAACCAGGGTCTCGTTCGCTCCAAACAACCTGTTTGCGGGCATGCCTGTTTCAGCAATTGGTTGGTAAAAACCATCGATGTCAGCCCGTTATCTGGGAAAGACATAAAAATTCAATTCTGTGTAGCCGATTGCGGGATGGGCAACCACTATGCATATGCCTATGTAGCTACACAGCTGGACCAAAGCATACCGGATGAAACGGCAGACCCTCCTGTGTCGCTGCTGTTCATTCCCAATGCTTTTACACCCAACGGGGATGGAAATAACGAGCGTTTTGGTCCTGAAGGAAAGAGCATCATAGAATTTGAGATGTATATCTTTAACCGTTGGGGACAACTCATATTCGAATCGCACGCCCTGGATTCCAAATGGGATGGAAGAATAGGTACATCAGGTGCCCTGGCTGATCCAGGTGCCTACCTTTGGATCATCCGGGCCACGGGTGAAGACGGCAAGCTTTACAAGCTTACCGGAGAAGTAACCCTCCTGGCAAACTAGCGGAACTACGCCGGACTGTTAACCGAAGTAAGGATCGTTTCGGCTATGAAATCTCCCAGCACCTGCGTGGATACAGCGCCTTCAGGTGCCAGATCAGGTGTGAATTTGCCGGCTTTCATGGACTGTTCTATGGCATCCCGGATGGCTTTGGCTTCCGCTTTCATATCAAAAGCATCTTCCAGCAACATGGCTGCCGACGCAATGGTGGCTATGGGATTGGCAATGCCCTTGCCTTTGGCCTGCGGGAAAGAACCGTGAATGGGTTCGAAAAGTGACGTTTTCAAGCCTATGGATGCGGAAGGCAGCAAACCCAGTGATCCGGTGATAACGGAAGCCTCATCTGTGAGGATATCCCCGAACATATTTTCCGTGACAATCACATCAAAACGGGTCGGGTTCACTATCAGATCCATGGCTGCGCTGTCTACGAACTGATGACTCAGCTCCACATCGGGGTATTCACTGGCCAACTCCTGCATGGTCTCTCTCCATAACCTGGAGGTTTCAAGCACATTGGCCTTGTCCACCGAGCAAAGTTTCTTTCTTCTTTTTCCGGCCATTTCAAATGCCAACCGACCGATACGAATGACCTCCTCTTTCGAATACACACAGGTGTCAAAAGCCACCTGGTCATTGTCTCTTCTGCCCCTCGGTTCCCCAAAATATATTCCACCTGTCAGTTCCCGAACAACGACGAAATCAGCACCGGCGATGCGATCGTTCTTCAACGGTGATTTATCCAACAGCGAATCGAAGGTAGTCACCGGTCGGATGTTGGCATACAGGCCCAATCCCTTCCTCAATGCCAACAGGCCTTGCTCAGGTCTCACTTTGGCCTTGGGGTCGTTGTCGTATTTGGGATCTCCAATTGCACCGAAAAGCACCGCATCTGCCTCCTGGCAAACACGCAACGTTTCCGTGGGCAACGCTTCTCCGGTGGCATCAATGGCAGCTGCACCTATCAGGGCCGGAACATAAGTAAACTGATGACCGAAAGCATGAGCCACCGCATCCAGGGCCTTTTGTGCCTGTTGAACCACCTCGGGGCCTATTCCATCCCCTTCCAATACCGCAATGTTCTTATGCATGGATACGCTTTTTTTCAAATTGTTGGATTTCATTCTGGAGACTTAGCAAGAAGTCGATATCGTCAAAACCGTTGATCAGGCAATGCTTTTTGTATGGATTGATCTCGAATGCTTCCTTTTCACCGGTAGACAAGATGGAAATGATTTGCTCTTCCACATTCACCCCCACCTGCGTTTCGGGGTCGTCACTCACCGCCTGAAATAATTTTCCGAGAAAGTCTGGCGAAACCTGCACCGGCAGTACACCATTATTCAGGGCATTGTTTCGAAAAATATCCGCGAAAAAACTGGATACCACCACCCTGAAACCATAATCTGCCAAGGCCCAGGCGGCATGCTCGCGACTTGAGCCACATCCGAAATTACGGCCGGCGATCAATATTTCCCCTTTGAAATCCGGGTTGTTCAGTACAAAATCAGGTTTGGGATTGTTCTGGCTATCGAACCGCCAGTCACGGAAAAGATTTTCACCGAATCCCTCGCGGGTTGTAGCCTTCAGGAACCGGGCGGGTATGATTTGATCTGTATCAATGTCTTCCACCTGTAGAGGAACACATGTGGAGGTCAGTATATCTAATTTCTTCATAATGCTTGGTATATCATGAAAGCAACGTCCGAACGTCGGTGATCTTCCCGGTGATGGCAGTGGCCGCAGCGGTCAGCGGACTTGCCAGCAATGTTCTTGCACCCGGCCCCTGGCGACCTTCAAAATTCCGGTTGGAGGTGGATACACAATACTCCCCGGCCGGTATTTTATCCTCATTCATTCCCAGGCATGCACTGCATCCGGGTTCACGCAATGCAAAACCGGCCTCTTCAAGGACCTTATCCAGCCCCTCTGCCCTGGCCTGTTTCTCAACCTGCTTGGATCCCGGAACGATCCAGGCGGTTACGTTTTCTGCTTTCTTCTTTCCTTTAACAACCGACGCAAATGCGCGCAGGTCTTCTATCCTGGCATTGGTACAGCTGCCCAGGAATACATAATTTACCTGTTTGCCCAGCAAGGGCTCTCCGGCAGCCAGGCCCATGTATTGCAAGGACTTGTTATACGAAGCTGCACTGCTCTTTTGCGCTTCTGATACGTCGGGAATGTTTCCGGTGATACCGGTTCCCATACCCGGATTGGTTCCGAAAGTGATCATCGGTTCTATGTCGGCTGCATCAAAGGTGTATACCTGATCAAACACAGCCCCTTCATCGGTCTTCAGGGAACGCCACGCTTCCACGGCCTGGTTGTATGCTTCACCCTTGGGTGCAAATTCCCGGCCTTTGACATAGTTGAATGTGATGTCGTCCGGAGCAATCAAACCACCCCTTGCACCCATTTCAATGCTCATGTTGCAGATGGTCATGCGGGCTTCCATGCCAAGGGATGATATGGCACTGCCACAGTATTCCACGAAATGCCCTGTGCCGCCGCTGGCAGAAATCCTGGATATGATATACAGAATCAGGTCTTTGGCTGTAACACCCTTTCCAAGCGTACCATTCACCTCAATCTTCATGGTTTTCGGCTTGGTTTGCAGGATACATTGCGTGGCAAATACCTGTTCCACTTCACTGGTTCCGATGCCGAATGCGATGCTGCCGAATGCCCCGTGTGTGGATGTGTGGCTGTCGCCACATACCATGGTCATTCCGGGAAGGGTAAGCCCCAATTCGGGTCCGATCACATGAACGATGCCCTGGTAGGGGTGTCCGAGTCCGTAAAGCTCTACACCAAACTCCCCGCAATTCTTTGTGAGGGTCTCCACTTGTTGGCGTGAAAGTGCATCACGAATGGGTAAATGCTGGTTCAGGGTGGGTACGTTGTGGTCGGCAGTGGCAACGGTCTGTTTTGGTCTGAAAACCCCGATGCCTCTCTTCTTCAGTCCTTCAAAAGCTTGCGGACTCGTCACTTCATGGATGTAGTGCCGGTCGATGTACAGCACCTGAGGTCCTCCTTCAACGGAGTGCACAACATGGCTGTCCCAGATTTTATCGAATAAGGTCTTGGCGTTCACTTGATCAGAATTTTCGTCAAAGTAAATGTTTTTGTCGGGTCGGAACCAACGGTGCTTGCACTAGGCGCTTGCCGTGGTAAGTTCCTGCTCGAGCAGGGTTTTGAGTGAGTCATCCCTCACCACCTTCAGCTCGTCGGCCAAACGCAGGAAAGCTTCATACACCTTATCAAGCTGCTCCTTTT
The DNA here is from genome assembly GCA_020635855.1 of Flavobacteriales bacterium. NCBI lineage: Bacteria > Pseudomonadati > Bacteroidota > Flavobacteriia > Flavobacteriales > Flavobacteriales bacterium. The sequence continues at coordinate 501,290 of JACJYZ010000004.1, forward strand.
CCATCTGATAGCCCAGGCTCTTCGCCCTGAACTGGAGGGCGGCACGACCGCTGCGAGCTGTCAGCACAATGGATGATTGCGCCACACCCACATCCGCAGGATCGATGATCTCGTAGTTTTCCCTGTTCTTGATCACACCGTCCTGGTGAATACCGGACGAATGCGCAAAAGCATTGGCGCCTACAATGGCCTTGTTGGGCTGCACGGGCATTCGCATGAGGTTTGAAACGAGTTGGCTGGTTTCAAAAATCTTGGTGGTGTTGATGGATGTATCCAGGCCAAGGCTTTTGTGGCTTCTCAGGATCATCACCACCTCTTCGAGGGAGGTATTTCCGGCGCGTTCACCGCAACCGTTGATGGTACATTCCACCTGGCGTGCACCGTTTTGCACACCTGCGATGGAGTTAGAAGTAGCGAGGCCAAGATCGTTGTGACAGTGAGTGGAAATGGTGGCGAGATGAATGTTGGGAACATTCTCTCTCAGGTAACGGATCTTGGCCCCGTATATCTCAGGCAGGCAATAGCCCGTGGTATCCGGAATGTTCACCACAGTTGCACCTGCTTTAATGACTGCTTCAATGACTTTTGCAAGGAATTCGTTGTCGGTACGACCGGCATCCTCCGCGTAAAACTCCACATCCTCAACAAACTTCTTGGCGTAGGCTACGGCTGCCACGCCACGCTCGATACACTGCTCCCTGGTAATACGAAGCTTGGTGGCAATGTGTAGATCGGAAGTGCCTATGCCCGTATGAATACGTGGCTTTTTGGCATATTTCAAAGCCTCTACGGCACAATCAATGTCTTTCTCGATGGCCCGGGTCAGCGCGCAAATGGTTGGATTGGAAACGGCTTTGGAAATTTCAACGACGGAGGTAAAATCACCCGGACTTGAGATCGGAAATCCGGCCTCAATCACATCCACACCCAGTTCCTCAAGTGCCTTGGCAACCGTAATCTTTTCTTTTGTATTCAGTTGGCATCCGGGAACTTGTTCTCCATCCCTTAATGTGGTATCGAATATTTGAACTTTTTCACTCATGGTAGTTAAACACTGATTTCAGATTCAATTTCAATTGAAAGCATCGTGGTAATGGGCGGGAGTTCAAAGGTAGGAACACCCATAGCGAGGTTGAATACAAAAAAAACGGCTGTTTACGACAGTCAATTGACGCCAATCATCACGTTTTAATCAATATTCTCTATTATATTTGACGCATACCCGAATATTTTTACGATGGCCAATACAAAATCCGATGCTTTGTTTCAGCTGATTCGCTCCATGAGCAAAAGTGAAAAACGGCATTTCAAACTGTTCGCCTCTGCTTATGGTGATACAGAGAATATGAAGTTTGTGAGGTTGTTTGACCTCATTGACAAGCAAAGGGAGTTTGATGAAGAAAAGATTCTGCGGAAGGAACCCAGGTTAAAACCCGAACAGTTTTCTAACCTGAAAGCGCATTTGTACGGACAGATCATGCAAAGCCTGCGACAGCTACATGCGAACAAGGACATTGACATGACCATACGCGGACTGATCGACAATGCCCAGATTCTCTACAACAAATGCCTGTACATCCAGTGTGAAAAAATGTTGAGAAAAGCCAAGAAAATGGCCATCCAAAGTGAAAACCTATCCCTCTTGCTGGATATTCTCAAATGGGAAAAGAACATCCTTACACAAACCATTAAAACCGGCAGCCATAGACGGGTGAATAAAATTATTGCCGAAACCGACAAAACCAATGCACAGATCAGCCACATCAATGCATTTTCAAATCTGATCGCTAAGCTGAATGCCTTTTACCAGAACATGGGTTTCATCAAGAACCAGAAGGATTTTGACAAAGTGCACAAGTATTTTTTTCAGTACCTGCCTGAAACCAGTGAAGAAGAACTCGGTTTTGACGAGAAAATGTATTTCTACAATGCTTATGTCGGTTACTACTTTTTCATTCAGGATTTTGATCAGGCACTCGCATACGCCAACAAATGGGTGGGCCTGTTCGATGCCCAACCGGACATGATGCCCGCCAGGCTGGAAATGTATATCAAAGGCGTCAACAGCTTGTTGATCGCACAATGGAGGTTACTCAGCTACGAACATTTTGTGGAAACCCAGGAACGATTGAACCTTTTGGCCAACCAAAAAGGAACTTACCTGACAGATAACATCCGGTTGATCTTGTTCAAATATTCTTATACCCACGAGATCAATCGACGATTCATGCTGGGTGATTTCGCAGGTGGGGTTGAGATGATTGAAAACATGGGAACCGATATCGATGCATTCATCGAAAAAATGGACAACCATTACCGCATCATCTTTTACTATAAGATCTCATGCCTGTATTTTGGAAACAGTCAATTCCATGACGCCATCCGATGGCTGAACAAAATCATCAACCTGAAGGATGTGGACCTACGGGAAGACATTCACAGCTTCGCCCGCATCATGAACCTGATCAGTCACTACGAGATCGGAAATACAGACCTCATAGAGTATTACATCAAATCGTTGTACCACTTCCTCCTGAAAAAAGAAGACCTCCACCAGTACCAGAAAAGCATCCTGCTCTTCCTGAAAGCCCTTACCCGTTATCCCGATGCATCGCAATTGCTGTCAGAATTCGGCAAACTCAGGGAGAGATTGGTGCCTCTGACCAAAACCACTTATGAAAAGCGGGCTTTTATTTATTTCGATATGATCTCCTGGCTGGATAGCAAACTGGATGAGACCGGACGAACCGTTCAGGAAATCATCCGTGAAAAAGCGGCCAGGCGGATCGGCGCACAGTACCCGCCGGAACTTAAACCTTAATAGCCATAAATGAGGAAGCCCCCTGATGGGCAGGGGGCTTAGACTCACTTCACGACTGGTTTGCAGTTGACGCTTAAAAAAGGATGGTTTTCTTAAGTTGCTTCACCCGCATAATGCAAGGAGTCACTTTCGTTACACATCATTTTCTACTTTTTTTCTAAAATTCTTTTAATCGACTGAATATCAGCAACAATAATTTTTGTTTTCTCCGGGTCGGAGCTTAAAATTCCATTCAAAAAATACACTTGAAACAAGAACTGCCTTAAATGATCAAGGCCCTCCGTTGGGGGCGGAGGGCCTTTGCTCACTTCAAAGTTGGTTACAATTTGCAGTTGACGCTTAAGGGAAGGACTTTTTTGTAACACTCTTTGAACGCATAATGCAAAGGTGTGAATTGGTTACACATCATCCGAAAAAAAAATGTGGAAACCTTCAAAAAAGAATCACAAACACCTGATTATCAAATCGAAAATAATGAAATATTTTTTCGATCGATAACATTCCGTTCAGGTAGCGTCAAGAATTCAGGAGCGCCGCAACAGCAGCGTCCATGACTTTAAAGTCGAAAGCTTTTAAAGTTGTGTTGAGATGGGACGTTATTTGTTCCGTACCCAGGTTGCCGATGCTTCCCAGGTGCTGATGGGAGACATTCCGGTCGGTTTGGAAGGTACCGGCTTCGATGCTGGCACCAACCCGCTTGTAGGCATCCCGGAAGGGAACACCTTCCAATACCAGGCGATTGACTTCTTCCACACTGAACAGGTACCGGTATTTGTCATCGGCCAGGATGTCTTTTTTCACCTCAATATGTTCCAGCATGAATCCGGCCATGTGCAGGCATTCGGACAGGTGATGAATGGCGGGGAACAGGTTTTCCTTCATCAGCTGGAGTTCACGGTGATATCCACTGGGAAGATTTCCGGTGATCATATCTATTTCGGTGGGAAGCGCACGCAACTGGTTGCAACGCCCGCGCATGATCTCCCACACATCCGGGTTCTTTTTGTGAGGCATGATGCTGGAGCCTGTGGTTAGTTCCTTCGGAAAAGAAACAAAGCCGAAGTTCTGGTTCATGAACAAACACATGTCCATGGCCATACGCGCCAGTGTGGAGGCGATTGCGGCCATGGCCACTGCCGTTACTTTCTCGGCCTTGCCGCGGCCCATCTGTGCATAAACCACGTTCACATTCAATCCGTCAAAGCCCAGCAACCGGGTGGTCATTTCCCGATCAAGCGGGAAAGAAGAACCATATCCTGCCGCAGAACCGAGCGGATTGCGGTTCACAATGCGCCATGCCGCCTGTAGCACAGACAGGTCATCGGCCAGGCTTTCCGCATATGCGCCGAACCATAATCCGAAAGATGAAGGCATGGCGATTTGCATATGGGTATAGCCCGGCATCAATATGTGCTTGTGCTTTTCGCTCAATTGCAGCAGCTGTTGCACCAGCGTACCTGTGTCTTCAGCCATGTGCCGGATATGATCCCGCAGGAACAGCTTCAAGTCTACAAGTACCTGGTCGTTCCGGGAACGACCGCTGTGGATCTTCTTACCCACTTCGCCAAGGCGTTCCGTAAGCATGGCTTCCACCTGTGAGTGTACATCTTCCACATCATCGGTGATTCTGAATGTTCCCTGTTCGATCTCCCGGTAGATGGAAATCAATTCTTTGCGCAACAATTGACTTTCTTCCTTCTGCAGCAACCCCACTTCCGCCAACATGGTAGTGTGGGCAATGGAACCCAGCACATCAAAAGGCGCCAACTCCATGTCCAGTTCACGGTCGGCACCAACGGTGAATGATTCTACCTTTTGATCAACAGAGAAACCCTTGTCCCAAATTTTTGCCATGGCGGTTTGAATGTGTTTTTTCGATACCGGTTTACAAAACCAATTGATCGAGCATTGCAATGTATAAGCGGATACCTTCTTCGATCTCGGATAACTTCACGTACTCGTCGGCGGTATGGGACCGGGCAGAATCGCCGGGACCGCATTTCAGCGACGGTACATCTATAATAGCCTGATCAGAGGTGGTGGGTGAGCCATATGTATCTCTTCCCAGCTTGATGCCGGCCTGAACGATCGGATGTTCTTTCGGAATGAACGATGAATTGAGGCGGACCGAACGTGGATACACAACACTCTTTACGTTTTCCTTGATCACATCCAGAATTTCCTGGTTCTTGTATTGCTCGGTGATGCGAATGTCTACGGTAAACTCACACCTGTCGGGTACCACATTGTGCTGTGAACCTGCATGAATCACCGTTGTGGTCATTTTGATCGGACCCAGCATATCCGACACCTTGGGGAACTTGTAATCTTTGAACCATGCAATGTCATTCATGGCGATGTAAATGGCGTTTTCACCCTCTTCCCTTGCGGCGTGGCCAGACTTACCGTGCGCTACACAATCCAGCACCATCAGGCCTTTTTCCGCAATGGCCAGGTGCATCTGCGTGGGTTCACCGATGATAGCGAATTCGACATTGCTCAATTCAGGAAATACACATTCCAGTCCGTTGTGGCCGGATACTTCCTCTTCTGCAGTGGCTGCCACCACCAGGTTGTACCGGAGGTTATCCATATCGTAGTAATGTCGGAAGGCTGCGATCAGTGACACCAGGCATCCGCCCGCATCGTTGCTACCGAGCCCGAATAACTTGCCGTCTTTGACCACCGGGGTGAACGGATCCATCGAATAGCCGGAGTTGGGTTTCACCGTATCATGGTGAGAATTCAGCAGGATGGTGGGTTTGGATGGGTCGAAGTTGAGGTTGAAAGACCAGACATTGTTCAGCTTCCGGTGGATGCGCATTCCGTTTCCCTCAAAAAATTCTGCGAGGTATTGAGCGGTATTTTCTTCCTTTCTGCTGAGTGATTCAATGGAGATCAATCCCTTCAACAGTTCAACTGCGTCTTTCACTAATGTCGTCTGATCCATACTTTTTCTTTTTGGCGATGACCCGCGTTATGGCACCAGCCGCGTACCGGTTTGTTTGTTTCCGATTTCTTCGGCCTGACAAATTACCACTTCTTTCACTCCCTTCTGAATGGCGGCAAATGCATTGTCGAGCTTGGGCAACATGCCACCGGCAATCACACCTTCGGCCTTCAGTTGTGGAAATTCCGCCGCCGATATTTCCGGGATCACCGAGGCTTCGTCATTCACATCTTTCAATACCCCCTTTTTCTCAAAGCCGAATAACAGGGTCACATCAAAATGATCTGCCATCGCTATGGCCACCGAAGAAGCGATGGTATCCGCATTGGTGTTTAACATCTGCCCATTGCCATCATGGCTCAGGGGCGCGAGCACGGGCACAAGACCCGCTTCTATCAATGTTTTTAGAAGGGATGCATTGACCGATTCCAAGTCACCTACATACCCATAATCTATGTCTTTCACCGGACGCTTTACAGCCCTGATGACATTCCCATCGGCACCGGTCATCCCGATGGCGTTGCACGCCAGGGATTGAAGCCGGGCCACGATATCTTTGTTCACCAATCCGCCATATACCTGCACCACTACCTCCAGCATGGCCTTATCGGTGATGCGTCTTCCGTCTACCATTTTTACAGGTATTCCCAGTTGCTCTGCCGTACGGGTGGCGATCTTACCCCCTCCGTGCACGAGCATCTTCGGTCCTTTGATGCCCGTAAACCGTACCAGGAAATCCTGCAACTTGCCCGTGTCATCAATCACATGGCCACCGATTTTTACCACATGCAACGATTTCATCCTATCGCCTCCAGCATATGTTTCAACACCGCCTGCGCAGCGAACACGCGGTTCCCGGCCTGGCGAATCACAACCGATGACGGTCCGTCCAGCACGGCTTCCGATACAATCATGTTCCGACGCACCGGCAGGCAATGCATGAACTTTGCATCATGGGTGAGCGCCATCTTCTGCGGCGTGATGGTCCACGAAGGGTCCTGCGACAGGATCTTTCCGTATTGTGTGTATGACGACCAGTTCTTGGCATAAATGAAATCGGCACCTTCAAACGCTTCGTCCTGAGAATAGGTCACACGGGCGTTACCCACATATTCGGCAGCCAGTTCGTATCCTTCCGGGTGGGTGATGACCAGGTCTACATCTGCGCGGTTCATCCATTGTGCGAATGAATTGGGGACCGCCTGCAGCAAAGCTTTCGGGTGTGGCGCCCATGTAAGCACCACTTTGGGACGTGGTTTGTTCTTTAATTCCTCGATGGTAACCAGGTCAGCCAGGGATTGCAGGGGATGAAGCGTAGCTGACTCCAGGCTGATGACCGGTCGACCGCAGAATTCCGTGAAACGTGAAATGAAACGTTCTTCATAATCTTCTTCCCGGTTTTCCAGTTTACCGAACGAGCGCACACCGATCACATCGCAGTATTGTCCGATCACTGCGGCGGCTTCACGGATGTGTTCGGCCGTTTGACCGTTCATCACGATACCGTCGGCAGTTTCCAGTGCCCATCCGTCCTGACCCATGTTCATCACCATCACCTGCATGCCCAGATTCATGGCGGCCTTCTGGGTACTCAACCTGGTTCTCAGGCTCGGGTTCAGGAAGATCAATCCCAACGTTTTGTTGGTTCCCAAACCGGAAAGGGCATGCGGTGAAGCTTTGATCCGGAGTGCATCTTTGACAAGCGCCGGGATATCGGCTACATCATTGGCACTGAGAAATTGTTTCATTGTTCGGGGTTGGTTTCATTTTCAGGAAACAAAAGCCTTGGACAGTACTTCCTTGATGGCGGTAATGAACAGATCGGCCTCGGCCTTTTGCAGGTTCAGTGCCGGCAGGATGCGAATGGTGTTCTTGTTGGATGATGAACCGGTGAAGATTCCATGCTCAAACAACAGGCTTTTTCTCACGTCGGCACAGGGGATGTCCAGTTCAAGGCCTATCATGAGGCCGCGTCCCAGTATATTCTTGATACCGCTGACATCACCCAACGCTTCCGTTATGTAGGCGCCCATTTCGGTTGCATGCTTCAGGAGGTTCTCTTCTTTGATCACATCCAACACCGCAATGCCCGCTGCACAGGCCAGGTGGTTGCCTCCGAAGGTGGTTCCAAGCATGCCATGTTTGGCTTCAATATGAGGGCCTACCAGCACACCGGCAATGGGAAATCCGTTGCCCATGCCTTTGGCCATGGTAATCATGTCGGGTTTCACATCGCTGTACTGGAAGGCGAAAAATTTGCCGCTGCGACCGTAACCGCTTTGCACCTCGTCCAGGATCATTTGTGTACCTGTTTCATCGCACAAGGCACGGATCTTTCTCAGGAAGTTGGCCGTGGGTGCTTTCACTCCGCCTACACCTTGTATGCCTTCCACGATCACCGCCGCTACGTCTCTCTTTTCAAGCGCCTGTTTCAGTGCATGGTCATCATTCAGGGGTAGGATGGTAACCTGGTGATCTGCATTGACCGGCGCCACGATGGAAGGGTTATCGGTTGCAGCAACCGCCAGGGACGTGCGTCCATGAAAACCTTTGCTGAAGGCGATCACCTTTTTGCGGCCGTTGTGAAAGGATGCCAGCTTCAAGGCATTCTCATTGGCTTCCGCACCGGAATTACAGAGAAACAACGCATAGCTGTTGCACCCAGACAGCACTCCCAGCTTATCAGCCAGTTCGCCTTGCAGGTGGTTTTGAACGGAGTTGGAATAAAACCCGATCCTGTTCAGTTGGGATGCAATCTTCTCCACATAATGCGGATGGGTGTGGCCGATGGAGATCACAGCATGTCCGCCGTACAGATCCAGGTACTTCTTGCCCTTGTCGTCCCACACCCAGGAGCCTTCGCCCTTTACCAGGTTGATGTCGAACAGGGGATAAACGTCGAATAGTTTCATTGGAATAAAATTAAAATCCGATGGGTTTGAGATACAATCCTTCTTTTTCTTCCAGGCCCATGATCAGGTTCATGTTCTGGACCGCCTGACCGGAAGCTCCCTTTACAAGGTTATCAATCATGGAGATAATGAGCAACTGATCTTCATGTTTTTCCAGGTACACGATGCATTTGTTCGTGTTCACCACCTGCTTCAAATCCGGGTTAACGGTGACCTGGTGAACGAATGGATGGGTTTCGTAATAACGGTTGTACATCTCACGCGCTTCCTCCAGTGACAACGGGCAGGACGTATATGAAGATGCGATGATACCCCGGGTGAAGTCGCCGCGGTACGGGATGAAGTGCATGGAGGCGTCGCGACCGGTATCCAGTTGTTGCAGGCTCTGATTGATTTCACCAAGGTGCTGATGGGTAAAAGCCTTATACACCGACATGTTGTTGTTCCGCCAGCTGAAATGCGAGGTGGCCGTAAGTTTCTGGCCTGCTCCCGTGGAACCGGTGATCGCCGTTACATGAACATCGTTCTTCAACTTCCCGGCAGCAGCCAGAGGCAGCAACCCCAGTTGGATGCAGGTAGCGAAACAACCGGGATTGGCAATATGCACTGCCTGTTGAATGACTGAGCGGTTCAGTTCCGGAAGACCATACACAAAACCATTGTTTCCCTTTTCCTTCAAACGGAAATCCTGACTGAGGTCAATGATGCGTATATGATCCGGCAAGGCATTTTCTTTCAAAAAGACCGAAGCCTCACCATGGCCCACACAAAGGAAAAGTACGTCAATGTCCTTCTGCAGGGTATCGGTGAAATGCAGTTCGGTTTCTCCAACGAGGTCGCCATGCGCTTTGTACACCGGATCTCCCGCATGGCTCTTGCTGTGAACAAACACAATTTCTGCGTGGGGATGCCCCAACAGGATGCGTAACATTTCTCCGCCGGTATAACCCGCCCCTCCGACAATGCCAATGCGAACCCGGCTCATGATACGGACTCGGTTTGCCCATTTACATGGCTGTAGATCATGCCTTGGATGGAAGCGACTTTGGCAAAGCCTTTCACATCTTCTCCCGACCAGCCGTTGTTCATTTCACCGTAGGAGGCAAAGCTGTTGGCCATCAGGTCGTGGGACGATTGGATACCAATGATGTGGAAGTGATACGGAGCCAGATGAACTTTCACTGTGCCGCTCACGTGCTGTTGCGAATCTTGCAGGAAGGCTTCGATGTTGCGCATGGCGGGTTCCAGGAAATGTCCTTCGTGCAGCAGGTTTCCGTACCACGGCGACAGGGTGTCTTTCAGTTGGAGCTGCCACTTGGTTAATACATGTTTCTCCAGTGCATGATGGGCTTTGATGACGATCATCGGGGCTGCGGCTTCAAATCCCACGCGGCCTTTGATGCCGATGATGGTATCTCCCACGTGGATATCGCGACCTACACCGTACGGAGCAGCGATTTGCTGGATGGCCTGAATGGCCTCAACCGGATGGGTGTATGTTTTCCCGTTCACTCCTTTGGGCTCACCTTTTTCGAAGGTGATCTCAAGTGTTTCTGTTCCACTTTTGGTCACCTGGGTTGGGAACGCTTCTTCAGGCAGGTACTGATCGGATGTCAGGGTTTCTTTGCCACCCACGGATGTGCCCCAGATACCTTTGTTAATGGAGTAGCGCGACTTTTCCCAGTTGCGTTGCACACCATGTTTCTTCAGGTATTCTATCTCCTCTTCGCGTGACAGTTTATGATCGCGGATCGGGGTGATGATCTGGGCCTGCGGGCATATGATACCAAACACCATATCAAAACGAACCTGGTCATTTCCGGCGCCGGTACTTCCGTGAGCGATGTATTTGGCATTCACTTTGGCCGCATAATCAGCAATGGCCATCGCCTGAAATGCTCTTTCGGCACTTACCGAGAGTGGATATGTGTTGTTCTTCAGCACGTTTCCGAAGATCAAGTAGCGCACGCACCGATCATAGAAGTCGTGCGTGGCATCGATGGCAGTGTGGCGTGTTACGCCCAGTTCGTATGCCTTCTTTTCGATATCGGCGAGTTCTTCCTTTCCAAAACCACCGGTGTTCACCAGTACGGAATGCACCTCCAGTCCGAGATCCTTTGACAGATGCATGGCGCAATAGGTGGTATCCAGGCCTCCGCTAAAGGCCAAAACAGCAATTTCTTTCATGATGCAATGGTTTTGGGTTGACGAATTTTAGGCACTTTGGTGCCGGCGAATTTACGCATTAAGACGTGTTGTTTGAGGCGCAACCAGCGCTGGTACACTTTCATGTTTTTACCGGAGGCCTGTTTGGACTGTTCTTCCTTGGCAGCAGGTTGTGCCATATGCTGGGGATCGTACAACATTCCGGTACACAAACAGTGCTTGCGCTCGGTTCTGGTAAGAATATCGTAGTTGACGCAGCTCTGGCATCCTTTCCAGAAATCTTCATCGGTGGTGAGTTCTGAAAAAGTCACCGGTTTATATCCCAGGTCAGAGTTGATTTTCATCACGGCCAGGCTGGTGGTCAATCCGAACAACTTGGCATCCGGGTATTTCTTCCGGGACAATTCGAAAGCTTTCTGCTTGATTTTTTTGGCCAGGCCGAACTTGCGTAGATCAGGACGGACGATCAAGCCGGAGTTGGCTACATACTGACCGTGTCCCCAGGTTTCTATGTAACAGAACCCTGCGAACTCATGTTGATCGGTCAGTGCGATGATGGCCTTCCCCTCTTCCATCTTTTTGATGATATAATCCGGCGATCTCTTGGCGATGCCTGTGCCTCGAACCCGCGCACTCTCTTCCATTTCCTTGCAAATGGCCTCGGCGTATTTGCTATGTTGGTTTCCTGCAACCAGTATGGTGAATTCCATTTCTCGTATGATGATCTGTCGGCGCTCCTTTCACGTTTTTGGAGATACCGGCATTGGGTGGATACATTTTCTTCCGTCGCCACGGCGAAGGAATTTTGATCGATCGGAAAATTTTGCGGAAACTGGTACCGCATAGGTACCAAATGTAGTTTATACCCCGAAGGGGGGCCTGATCCTCCTGATAGGAGTATATGCAAACACGTTGCAAACTGCGGCTCCCGCCGCAGTTTCTTTAGCAGGATATGTGAATGCGTGTTGCACTTGGAAAGCAAAATTATAAAAAAATCTACTATCCAAAGGATTTGGGAGAAATTTAATATCTATTTCTTTTCTCTTTTTTCCGGTGCTTTGAAATAGATCTGGGAGCAATCCATCATGCGCAGCGGATTGATGACAAAACCATGTACATTGGATTGAAGCAGGATGTAGATCTCTTCGTACCACAGCGGGATCACCGGAGCATCAGCCAGCATCAGCTTTTCTGCTTCTGCAAACAGGCGATAGCTTTCTGCTCGATCAACGGTTTGCACAGCCTTTTCAAACAGCACATCGAAGTCGGGATTCTTATAACGACTGGTATTCGGGAATGAAGGTTCGGCTGCATTCTCCGGTACATTCTTCCCATAAAACAAATTCAGGAATGCGTCGGGGCCCGGATAGTCGGCCAGCCAGCCAGAGCGGAAAATGTCGGCACGGGCATACATCTCGTCTTCCATCTTTTTCGGGAAAGGAACCACTTCCAGATCAAGCTGGATGTGCAATTCCTTTTCCAATTGCTTGGCGATCTCAAAAGCTACTTTCGCATGGCGGGCGCCACCGGTATTCAGCTCAAGTTTGAGTTTCGGAGCGCCTTTCCCGTCGGGGTAGCCTGCTTCTGCCAGCAACGCCCGGGCTTTGTCGGGATCATAGGTATAACCGGAAAATTGTTTGATATCATAGCCATCAATATTCGGTGGGCATATGCCATATATCGCAGGCCCGGATGCTTGTCCGACCAGCACATTGTCCACAATCTCATCCTTATTGATGGCATAGTTGAATGCCTGGCGAACCTTCAGTTTGGCAAGGAACGGGTTCTGCAGGTTGAAGACATAGAATTGGGTCATCAACTCAGGGAAGTTACCCAGGATGAATTTTGGCGGATTGCCCTGAAAAGCTTCGATATCTTTCTCCACGATCTCCTTCATGCTTTTACCGGGAAGTTCATAGGCCATGTCAAGATGGTGTTCCATGAATTCGCTGAGTTCAGCCTCTTTTGTGGTCATGAAAGATATGGAGAGGCTATCCAGGTAAGGCAACTGGTTGCCCATGGTGTCTTTCCGGTAATAATTCGGATTGCGGGTGAGTACGATGGATTTTGGATACTCGGTCTCTTTGGCAAATTTAAACGGACCTGCTCCGATCTTGGAATTGGTGCCATAAGCCTTCACCGCTTCTTCGGGTATTACGAAACCTGCAGGCAAGGAAAGCAGGTACAAAAAACCGGGGAGTGGTTTCACCAGGCTGATCTCAACGGTGTGATCATCCATGACGTTTACACCTTCCAAATGTTGTTGTGGTTTACCCTTCCGTGATGCCTGGTAGTAAGTATCTGCGCCCACAAGGATGTCTTTGCACAATTGGTTGAAGCCCACATTGTGTTCGGTATACGTGCACAGGTTTTCGAATGAATACAGCACATCCGAAGCCACCACTTTTCTTCCCTTTCCACCGGGAAAACAATTGTCGTCCTGGAACATGGCTTCATCCCGCAAATGGAATGTATACCGGGTACGGCTGCTATCTACATCCCACGACAATGCCAGTCCGGGTTCAACCTTCATCGTTCGGTAATCGATCCTGACAAGACCTTCATGCATTTGGCGTACAACGGAAATTGCCGCCACGGTTGATACCTCTACAGGGTTCAGGCTTTCGCATTGCTCGGTGAAGTTCCAACGGAAATTGCCACCGTAAACCACCCCTCCGTTACCTTCCCTGGCTGCCTCAGCTGCATGGTTGTCTTCCCTTGACTGACATGCCAGCATGCCACAGCAAACCAACAATGCATACGCACACCGTATAGTGTATTTAAACATGGTCTTCGTGTTTTCTTAGATAGCTGATGTTACTTGGGACATTGGTCCCGCGTCGGTCACAAAACTAGCGATTCCTTTCGGAAAACAATGCATTTGCGGCATCGGTTGTACATTCACACAAAATGATCCTGTTGATGCAGCGTTTCTTAGGAATCTGCGTTCCTTACAGACCCCACTCAGACAGGCCAAACCGGCGTTGAACTGTGGGAAAGAATATTTTGAATTCTTGAAATAAGGTTATAATATTGCGTTGCAAAAGTAAAGGGGAATCCTATATTTGCATCCGTCAAAAAGAAACTTATTTTAGGAGGAACTGATTCTAAGAAGCCAATGAAAAGGTCGATTATAGGCATTATCATCCTGACTCTGTTTTCGCTGCCATCCATGGCCGGCGTTATTGTTTTAACGGGCAGCTATCAGGGAAAAAACCTCTACGTTCAAAATCCATTTGCCGGATCAGGAATTGGCTTCTGCACGTTTGAAGTCACCGTGAACGGCGAAATTGCTACCGACGAATTGAATGCCAATGCCTTCGAAATCGACTTCTCCAATTACCAGCTTGAGTTGGGTGCACCGGTTGAAGTAAAGATCAAACACAAAGACGATTGCAAGCCGAAAGTGCTGAACCCCGAAGTGCTTAAGCCCAGAAGCACCTTTGAAATCATTTCCATTAAGGTTGAATCCAATGGAGATGACGGCATTCTGAAATGGCAGACACGCAACGAGTCCGGTTCACTTACCTATGTGGTGGAGCAATTCAAGTGGAACAAATGGGTACGCGTAGGTGAGGTAGAGGGAAAAGGTTCAGCCACCCCCAATGATTATTCTTTTGACGTAACCACACACTCCGGTGTGAACAAGTTCCGTGTAAAGCAAACCGACTTTAGTGGTCGTCCCCGTTACTCCACTCCGGCCAACTTCAATTCGAAGAAACCCGAGATCACCTTTACCCCTGTGAAGGTAAAAGACATGATTGACTTTTCGGGTGAAACGATGTACGAGATCTACGATAGCTACGGGAACATTGTCAAGAAAGGCAAAGGCAATAAGGTCGAAGTGACCAACCTTGAAAAAGGGATTTATTACCTGAGCTACGACAACAAGACCGAGCAGTTCATGAAAAAATAAGGCGGTGTTCAACCCCGCAATGATATACCCAACAGGTCTGCAAAAACAGACCTGTTTTTTTATGCCCGCGTACCTATGATGAAAAAAGTGGAACACCTGGGATTTGCCGTATCCGACATTCGTGCAGCAGAACAAACCTTTGCCCGTTTGTTGGGTCAACAGGCTTACAAATTCGAATCGGTGGAACGGGAAGGTGTAACCACCGCCTTTTTCCAGGTAGGAGAAACCAAAATCGAACTGCTGGAGTCCACCCGATCCGACAGTGCGATCTCAAAGTTCATTGCAAAAAAAGGAGAAGGCATGCATCACATCGCGTTTGATGTGGAAGACATTGAAGCCGAAATGACGCGTTTGCGGGCCGAAGGATTTGAGCTCCTGCACGACCACCCGCTGGATGGGGCCGACAACAAACGCATCTGCTTCATCCACCCACGCAGCACGCACGGTGTGCTGGTGGAACTCTGCGAAGAAAAGAAGGACTAACCGGCCGCGGACCATACCCATCCGCCGAACACGTCGGTGATGGTGTTGCCGTCCGTCAGGTGAAAGGCATGCAAGCCGGCCCTGGCCGCACCTTCCACATGTTGTATGGAGTCATCAATGAACAGCGTTTCTTCTCTTTTCAATCCCTGTTCATCCACGATGTGATCAAACACTTCCCTATCCGGTTTCCGCATTCCGATCAGGTTGGAATAGTATTCCTTCTCGAAGATATGCGCGAGGTTGTCGTATCCCGTTATCTCCCTAAAAATCATGCGGCATCCTTCCAGATGAATCTCATTGGTGTTGCTCAGAAGAAACAATCGGTATTGCTTTGCCAAATCCGCAAGCAAGGATAGTCTGGCCACCGGCAGATCCAGCAACATGGCATTCCAGGCCGTTTCAACGGAAGCATTGCTCCACTGCCCCTGCCCCATTTCCCGGATGCGATGTGCAAAACCTTCTCGGGTGATCTTGCCTTTCTCAAGGTTGTCGAATAAATCGCTTTGACGTGCTTTGGAGTAGATGGTATCAAAATCGTGCAGACCCAGTTTTTTGAACGCTGCGGAGGTAAGGTTATAATCAATATTGAGGATCACGCCTCCCAGGTCGAAAATGAGGTTCCGGATCTGTTTCTGCTCGGGCAATGGGTGGTTCATGGGAGCAAAGATGAAAAATACCGGAATGCCTTGTGCACCTTGCGTTGGAATATTTCCACCGTTTATGTAACATTGCGGTCCTTTTCGGGCCCATAGCTCAGATGGTTAGAGCGGCAGACTCATAATCTGAAGGTCGCAGGTTCAATCCCTGCTGGGCCCACAAAAACAGTGTGAGTGTGGAGTTTGAGTTTTGATATCAGACTCCACACACTGTTTTTACCTCAAGACTCACACTGGAACTCCCGCTCCATTTTAACTTTTCGATTAGCACGCTCCCACAGAATAGCAACAGGCCAAACCTATATCACAGACGTTGAAAGCCCGCTTTCATAAAACTGTGAATGAAAAGAAACACCACCCGGCGGCATACCTGTAGTTTTAAGCATTTATCTTTTTTCGTGGTTATATTTGGCTATGGCAGCACTTTCAAAACGGACCTTACAATCCAAGTACGGGGAAAACATGAAAAGATCTCTCGTCATTTGGCCAGTCCTGCTTATTACCTTCATCGTACATGGACAAACGAGCTTTATCAAAACATACGGCACCGCCAACGATGATCAGGGTTATGCGGTAACAAAAACCCTTGATGGAGGATACCTTATCGGAACACCCTATGATGACGGCCATTGGGGATTGATTAAAACCAATGATGTGGGTGATACAACGTGGACCAGAACTTATCCCTTTCTAAAAACTTCTCTTTATTATCAATTCAACAGTTCCGTGAGCCAGTTATCCGATGGAAATTATGTTTTGATCGGCGGATTGGCTGATTCAAATTCCTTCGTTCTAAAAGTGAATGGGGCCGGGGATACCCTCTGGGTGAAGAAGAGCGGCCATAACCAGTATCCTGTGGTTTACAGAAAACTGGTCGAAGACACATACGGAAACTTGATTGTTATCGGTTCTCAGCCAATCATCAATTCCGTTTGTTGTTCTCCACTGATGCAAAAGCTGGATCATTCGGGAAATCTGATCAGTGACTGGTCCAATAAGATCTCCTGCCCTTATTCAACCGGTTGCAGGTTAAATGATATATTCATAGACCATAATGGAAACTATCTGGTCACCGGCGAGACCCCTTACTCAAATACACCCGTGCCACGGTTAACAAAAATAAGCCCTTCCGGCACGGTGGTGTGGAATCAATATTATCCCGTGAATTCCGCTTCATCCCAAAGTATCACCGAAGCACCGGATAGCGGATTCCTTCTTGTGGCAACTGATGTTCTGTATGACAGCCTCATCCTATGCAAAACAGATAAGAATGGAAATTTTGAATGGGTCAAGCGATACGGAGAATACGCTAAAACGTGGTATTCCCCGGCAATCCGGAAAACGACCAGCGGTTACCTCGTAGCCGGCTACCATGACGATGTATTTCTGATGAAGCTGGATTTGAATTACAATGTTTTATGGATGAGGTCTTACGGCGGCTCTTCGAATGAGGAATTCAGGCAAATGGTAACCACAACAGACGGCGGCTGTGCACTGATAGGAAGTACCAAGAGTTACGGGAATGGGGAGAATGATGTTTATTTTATTAAAACAGACTCTTTGGGTATCGCGGTGGGGACTATGGATATCAGCAACGAACATCATCAACTCTCCATTTACCCCAATCCATTCTCAGCTACAACCACCCTGGAAACTGACCTTGTTCTTTCCGGTTTTGGTGTTTACGATATATCAGGCAGATTGGTCAAACGGGAATTAAATACAAGCAGCGGACAAAGGATCATCATTGATCGTGGAAGCCTGCCAATGGGGATATATGTTCTGGAAGTATATGTGAAAAATGGAACGGTTATGAGAACAAAGCTGATAATCAATTGACCAAATGCCTTCGAGGACAAAACCCACGAAAACAGTTTGGAGCAACAGCATACGGTTCAGTGCCGTAGGCTTCCTTGCTCCAAATTGTAACTGGCCTTGCAAGCCGGCTCGTCACTAAAATGACCCACCGGGTCATTTCTCAACGCTCCGCCCTCCCTGTTGCTGTATGCCCACACTGTATGCTCCTCCCCTCACCCCTTCAACACCCCCATCATCTTCTCCACGCTATGTTTCACACCGCGTGACAACGAATCCATGTATTCTTTCGCTGTAAGCAACTCTACTTCGTGTATGAGCTCAGGGTATTGCAGCGCCACCTTGTAGATGAAACGAAAGGCCGTATACCTCACCGCCGGCACTTTGGACGCCGTTTTCCAGAGCTTCACACATACACCCAGCAACCGACCTTCGTGATCCTCGTCCAGGTTCATCCTCACCAATATCTTGAGCAATTCCCGCATGTGGCCGTCGTCTTTCTTTTCCAGCATATCCATGATCTTCCCGACATAAGGCCGCACCCGCTTGTCGTTTTCCTCCACCACATTCGTGAGCAACCACGCCGCCCGCCAGGCATACGGCTGCCGGTCGGATATAGCCAAATCCAGGGCCTCCTTCACACTTTCCGGATGATCGTGAACGAACCGTACCATGTCGTCCTTCATGGTAGAAACCAAGACGTTTTCCAATTCGGTACGGGGTTCGGGATGGGGTGTTTTCATGTAGAGGGGTGTTTAAAATGCCCATCAAGTTATGGACAATTCCAATCTTTTGAAGTAGCTGTATGCTGTTGCTGTATGCTCCTGCTCAATTTCTCTCTATCTTGCGTCAAATCATCCCTCTATGTTTCGCAGCAAGTTGTTCGGACTCCTGGCACTGTCGGTGTTCGTTGTCAACCCCGCACATGCCCGTGCACAAACGGTTTACCATGAAGAACATTTCGATACACCTGTGGAATGGATCGGCATCAAGGAAGATGTCAAATGCAAGAACGGCAAGATGGTGATCACCGCCCGTTTCCAAACACCTTCTTCCTATGAACCCCATGACCCCAAAGCGTCCAGCGAATATCAGGGCTTCAGCGTGAACTCCACCTACTGCTCAGGGGAAGTCACCGCCCAATGGGTGAAGAACACAGAGAAACAATTGATCGACGGCGGGTTCGGAATGAAGTACTTCCCGTACCGGTTTGAGATCAAACAAGACGGCTCGTACCGCATCTTCCGATATGATACCAACACCAAGAAAGACAATGTCGTTTACTCCTCCAACGGAGCACCCGTGCCGGGTATCAACACCGGCACTGCAGAAAACAAGATCAAAGTGGTACGCCTGGGCGAAACCATGCGCCTGTTTGTGAACGACAACCTCATCAAGGAGTTCCCCATCAACTACCAGGCGAAGTATATCTACAGCAGCTTTCCGTTGTTCGCATCCGGCACCAACCAGGTGTTGTTTGATGATTATTATGTGAAGTCGGTGCCGGAGGAAGATGATCCGAAAAAGCAGGCCGCCGCCGCTTGTGACGAGGACGACCGCAACCTCAACGAGGCCCTGTACGACCTGGGCACCATGAAGGATGAAGACATCCAGGCGCTTTCACCCGCCGAACAACTGCTCGACCACTTCGGCATGTACGGCCTCTGCATGAAAATCAACCCGCTATGGATCCGCGATCCGAAACGCATCATCGCCAGCACGATCTCTTTCGGATCGGATGAAATGAAATCCCTCAAGGCCACCTTTCCCGCTTTTGATCCGGCGCCCACGCAATTCTCCATCACCCTGGCCCTCAACCCCGGTGACTTGCAACGAAAGAAGGATGCCTACGACAACATGCTGGGAGACGGACTGGAAGATTACTACAAACTCCTCGGCAAAGAACTGACCGATGAAACCTGGCAGGCCGTGTACGGCAACTATTCCAAAACATACAACTTCACCACCAAGGCCGGCAAAACCGGCGCCATGATCACCTACAACGTACCCGACCTCACCCTGAACGACCCGACCCTGAAGTCGGTGTACCTGAAATCACGCTTCACGGTGGTGTTCATGTACGACCACGGCGACAGTAAGATTGTGCAGTGCACCGTAGATTTCCAGCGCTCCCAGGTCGTTCAGAAACCCCTGCCGGATGACTTCAACAGCCTCGCCATGTTCTCTCCGGCAGATGAAGAGAAGTGCCTGGATTTCCTGGAAAAGATCTTCGGATCAATCCGGGAGGCAAAGTAGCAAAGGGGAGAACGTACGGGTAAAATAGAGCGAACCGCCAGTGTTATTCTTATTAACTTGCGGGGCATGAAAAACATTCCTATCCTATACAAGATACTACTGATTCGTTCCCTCCTGCTTTGCATATTCTTTTTCTCATCCCCACCTTCTGGTCATGCCCAATTTTATAGGTCTCCAAACGCCAATTATACGGAAGACCAGTTGTGGTATCATCCCGCCTATTCAGGAGCCGAGGGTCGCCCGGTGATCCAAACTACGGTTCGGGCCATTGATGCCATCTTATTCCCCAACTGGGAAGCCAACTTCATGGGCATTTCACTTTCTGCAGATTTGCCTTTACCTACACATCCTGCAGCCGGCATCGGCGTTAATTATATCAATTATGTATCCGTCTTTGGCAGTTTAGGGGAACAAAAGCTGAGTTTACCACTTTCCTACAGGATCTATAAGCAAGATTCCCTTACCTGGCTTCGCCTCGGGATACAACCAACATGCTTTTATGAAATGGGCATCTATGACTTCACTCCGGACCCTTTTCACCCACTACCCCCAATTGTAAATCCGGGTAAATCCACCCATCATGCCATTGCACTGGGCTGGGATCTCGGCGCATGGTTTGAATTGAAAGGTGCATGGTTTACCGGCCTTACGTTCCATAACGTAAGGCGCCCCAAACTGAGATACAAATATATAACCGATCATATTGAACAACAGTGGTGCTTTGTCACCGGGGGCAGATTTAAGCTGAACAACAAGTTCACCCTTTCACCTACTTTTCGCTATGACCTCGTCAAAGAAGGGACTCCTTATCGTATAAATTGGGTGGCGGATGCGGACTGGCGGCTGGGATTGTCATTATATGGCACCCGTGGCAATTACTATACGCTCATTTCCGCATTGTCCGGAGATGAAATCATTTTTGCTTCCGGCATCGCCTGCAGCAATCACGTGGTGCTGATGATCAACCTGGATTATTTTGCCGATTCTTTTTACTACATTATTTCAAAAAATGGAAACCTGGACGTCGAAGCAGGCGTGAAGTTGCGTTTGGGCAAGAAATAGCACAACACATATATCTCCAGGGGCATTGCTTCTTTCCGAAAATTTGCCTTAGTTGCAATGTGGAATGAACAGAATGCTTCCGTGTACTGTTCGTGTGTGCATCTTTCAACTTCCATCTTTCCAACCTTTGCGTCATGAGAAGATTTCTTCCATTTCTTGCTTTGCCATTGCTCCCGTTCCTCTGCATCGCCCAATCGCCCGAGCCTGCCCTGGTGGGCTACTGGCAGAACTGGAACGATGCGAACTGTCCATACGTGAGCCTGCCCCAGGTGAACAACAAATACAACGTGATTGAGATCGCGTTTGCCATCCCGAAACAGGGCACCACGTACGACATGGAGTTCACACCCGACGGCACCACCCAGGGTGCGCTGGTGACCGACATCCAGGCCCTGCAGGGCGCAGGCAAAAAGGTGCTGATCTCCATCGGCGGCGCCACGGCTACAGTGGCGCTGAACGACACCAACGAACGCAACACGTTCGTAACCTCCATGGAGAACATCATCCAAACCTATGGCCTCGATGGGTTCGACATCGACCTGGAAGGCAGCTCCGTGTCCATCAGCGGCGGTTCGGTCACGCAGATCGTGGATGCGAAAATCACCCACCTGGTGGAAGGCATCCGCCGCATCATGGCCTGGTACCGGCAAACATACGGGCGCAAACTGTTCCTCTCCTTCGCACCCGAGACGGCGTATGTGCAGGGCGGCATGTCATCGTTCGGCGGCATCTGGGGTGCCTACCTCCCCATCCTGGATGCGTTGCGCGATTCCATTGAGATCCTGCAGGTGCAGCTCTACAACAGCGGCAGCATGTATGGCATCGACCAGGGCATTTACACGCAGGGCACCGCCGACTTCATCGTGTCACAAACCGAAGCGGTGCTGCAGGGCTTCAACACATCCGGCGGGGCGTTCGCCGGCTTCCGGCAAGACCAGGTGGCGATCGGACTTCCCGCCTGCCCCAGCGCAGCCGGTGGCGGTTATGTAACGCCCGCCGTGCTGAAATCGGCCGTGCGTTACCTGCAAGGCGTGGGACCCAAACCGGGCAGCTACACGCGGGTGTCCACCTACCCCAACCTGCGCGGACTCATGACCTGGTCCATCAACTGGGACATGACGGCCAGCTGCGGCACGGCGAATGAATATTCAGACACATGGGACACGCTGTTCGGCGGCATCACAACAGCCGTTGTTGAACAGCCCGTTCAGGCGCAAGACCTCGTCCTCTTCCCCAACCCGGCACGGGCCGGACAAACGCTCCGCATCACCCACTCCGATCACATCCGTGAAGCCCGCCTCTACAGCGTGACCGGAAGGCTGGTGGTTGCATACGATGCAGGTAGTGGGGTTTGGGTGCTGCCTTCGGATTTGTCGTCGGGGATGTATATGGTGGAGGTAAGAGGAAGGGAAGTGCGTAGGATGAAGTTGGTGGTGGAGTAAAATCAGCAACTGCATACAGCAAGAGCATACAGTATACGTGCCATACAAAGCTGCCCGACATAGAAAGCTCTGGCAGGATACCGGTATTTAAGCTACCTTGTATTACTGCTTTTTCCAACCAGTAATACCATTGTAATGAGTAAAACTGCTACTGCCAAGGCTGCTCTGCCAGACGCTGAATCCGACCAAGTTCAAAACCCATTGGAGATTGGATATGGCCAGGTTTTGGATAGATTCCGAAACCATATTGCCCAGAAACACAACCGGCACATTTTTTTCTCTGCGAAATATGGTGTTGGAAAATCCACCTTTCTTGAACAGTTTTTTAAAATCAACAAGGACGAATACTACGCCATCACCCTAAAGCCTGTTAACTATGTGGTAAGTTCCAATGAAAGCATTTTTGAACTCATCAAAGTGGACATTATTAAACACTTGTATAATGATGATCATATTGATTTCGAAGAAAAGCTCAAAGTTGACACGATTTCGGCTGGCATTAGTTATATAAAAAACAGGCCCCTTGAGTTTGTAAAACACTTGCTCAGCATGCTCGCCAAACTGGATCCTATTATGGAAGTTATGGATGGAGGAGCTACCGCTGTTTATAAATTGATTCAAGACTTCTCCCAATTTGAGGAAAGGCTAAACAAGAAGTTAAAAACGGACGGGCAGCAACTGGCAGATAAGGCATATGAGCAGCATTTCACACCAGGTACGTATTACGAGTTTGACCTCATTTCAAGAATTCTGAAAGAAACCATCACTTCCATAAAAGACAAGCAAACGGTATTGGTGATTGATGACCTGGACAGATTGGATCCTGACCACATCTTTCGCATCCTGAATATCTTCTCTGCTCACAACAACCATCGGGAAGAAGAACACAAGTTCGGGTTTAAAAAGGTTATTCTCGTTGGAGATATTGATAACATCAGATGCCTATTTCAACATCGCTATGGCTCAAAGGCAGATTTTGGCGGATATATGGATAAGTTTTACTCCGATGAAATTTTTTCGTTTTCAAACGCCGACATCATTCGTCTGTTTGTGACACAGGAGCTAGAAACCAAACAGCTCAACAAATCTGCACTGGTTGTTCTGAGAGTTATTTTAGAGAACCTGGTCAAAGCCAATCTGATTACAGTAAGGCAAATAATGAAATACAGAAACTTTTCTAAGCCTGATGAATTCTCAGTAAATCGGGTTAGCCTTGATTTTTTAAAGACGAATACGTCGATATTAATTGATTCGTCAGCTGCTCAAACCGCTTGGTTATCTTCTGATGACATGCAGATTCTTTATATCATATCCTTCTTTTCTTCAATGTTTGGAAGCTTAGATGCATTTCAACAAGCGCTCAATACATTTACCCATAGCCAAAAACTATTGGAAGATGAACATAAAGAATGTTTTGTTGAGGTTTTTGCCCTTATGCATCGCATCTCTCAAGAACTTGAAGATAATGGCGATTGTAATATTTATTTTGACTTCAAAAAGGATAGAAATCAGAAGCTAATAGAAATCAATAAATATCCAACTGGCACATGCTTTAAGCTTCCATATAGACTTCAATTAATTTGGAACAAAGGAAATCGCTATACAGGGAATACGAGCTATTTTAAGGATTTTAAAGTAATCCCACTTAACCTTGGTGAAATAACTAAAATCAAAATACCTTTTTCAGATGTTTGCACCTATCTAAAACACTGCATCCAATACATCAATCAACAAGGTTTTGCTACGTCTTTGAACATCTCAAGCTAGCGTCTGGATTATAGTCTACTACCCACACCAACAGCCCAAGCTACTACACTGCCCCTGTATGCTCTTGCTGTATGCTGCATGCTCTACTTAACTCCCCCCGCTGGCGCGGACTTGTAGTCCGTGCTCCCAAACACTTTTCTTCCTCACTTAATCACCGTCACCCTGCCAATTCGCTGAATCAACCTTCCGTCGCAGTCTTCCGCTTTCACCAACCACACATACACATCTTCCTGCACCATGTCGGCGCCTTCGTTTGCGGTGCCGTCCCATCCGGCCAGGGATGTGGTCTCGTAAATGAGGTTGCCCCACCGGTCAAAGATGTACATCTCAAAGGTGCACACACCGTACTGTACGGGCTTGAAGGTTTCGTTGATGCCGTCGCCGTTGGGTGAGAACGCATCAGGCATGTAGAAGGTGAAGATGTCTTTCACGCATACGGTTTGCGACAAGGTATCCACACAGCCGTACTGGTTGATCAGTGCAAGGGTCACGTTGTAGCAGCCTGTGTCTTTGTACACGTGTGTGGGGTTCTGCGATGTGTCGGTGCTGTTGTCGCCGAAGTTCCACGACCATGCCGTGGCGTTGATGCTCTTGTCGAGGAAGCTCACCGTGGGCGACAGGATGGTGGTGTTCCACGGGTCGGCATCAAAGCTGGCGGTCGGAAGCGGATGTGCTGATATATAGCAGCTCTTGCTGAGCGACGCCGAGCATCCCTTGGCGGTGGTCACGGTGAGGGTGATGTCATAACATCCCGCATCTGCGAACATGTGTGAAGGGTTCACCTGGTCGGAAGTGGATCCGTCTCCGAACTCCCAGAAGTACGTGTCCCCTCCCGTGGAGCAGTTGACGAAGCCCACGTTGAGAGGAACACATCCTTCCGTTGAATCGCTGAAGCAAACGACCGGCTTATCCTCCATCACCACCACAACGGAGTCGGTTCGTGTGCAGCCCGCCGCATCGGTGACCGTCACGGTATAGGTGCCTTCACACAAACCTGTGGCGGTGGCGGAAGTCTGGTTTCCTGCGCCTGCATCCCATAGATAACTGAGGGCCGGTGTGCCGCCGGAAGCGGTCACAGTGCCGGTGCCATTGCACTGGGTGCAGGAAGTTTTTGTGGAGGATGCGGAGGATGTAATGACGGTCGGTTCGGTGATATCGGCACACAACGTGGCGGTACAACCGTTGGCATCGGTCACGGTTACGCAGTAGGTGCCGGCTCCAAGGCCGGAAAGATCCTGGGTGGTAGCAGGCAGATCCCAGCTATAGCTGTATGGGTTTACGCCTCCGGTGGATGTCAGGTCGATGCTGCCATCGCTGCCGCCGTTGCAGGATACATCGGTATGCGTTTCGGATATCACCAGGGCTGTGGGCTCAGTGATGGTAACGGTTTTGGATCCGGAACATCCGTTGGCATCGGTTGCTGTAACGCTGTAGGTACCCGGACAAAGACCTGTGGCGGTTTGCGTGGTCTGACCTCCCGGACTCCATAGGTAGGTATGGGGCGTCACACCTCCTGTGGGTGTAACGGTGGCTGTACCGTTGCAGGCGCCGTTGCAGGTCACATCGGTGTTGGTGACATTCGCGGCGAAGCCGCCCGCCTCATTCACGGAAATGGTAATGGAGGTCGTACAACCCTGGCTGTCGGTGACAGTGACGGTATAGACACCCAATGGCAGTCCTGTAGCCGTGGCAGAGGTCTGAGATGAAGGATCATCCCAGAGATAGGTGTATCCGGGCGTTCCGCCGGAAGCGGTTACAGAGGCCGTGCCGTTGGATGCACTGCAGTCGGCCTCCGTGGAATCAGGAGCAAGTGTGATGAGCGTGGGTTCGGCAAGTGTCACGGATGTCGTGGATGTGCACCCGTTCACGTCGGTGACGGTCACCTGGTAGGTTCCGCTGCAAAGTCCGGAAGCGGTGGCGGAAGTTTGGGAAGAAGGATCATCCCATGTGTATGTATACCCGGGCGTACCCCCTGAAGCCGTAACAGTAGCGGTACCGTTGCAAGACCCGTTGCAGGATGGATCAACGCCGGTGGCCGATGAAGTAACCGGCGTAGGTTCGGTTAATGTAACGGAAATGGTATCGGCACAGCCGTTTGGTGTACTGACGGTTACGTGGTAGGTGCCTGCACACAGTCCGGTGATGGTGGCAGAGGTTTGAGAACCCGCATCATCCCACACATAGGTGTAGGGTGTGATTCCACCGGTAGCGGTTACCGTGGCCGTGCCGTCACAATCGCCGTTGCAGGTGATGGGTGTGGATGTAATGGATAACGTGGGCGCAGGGGTGACTGTCACCAGCACGGAAGCTGTATCGGTGTTGCCGTCGTTGTCGGTGACCGTTGCGTGATAGCGGGTGGTGGTGGCCGGACATACGTGGATGGGACCTTCCGTGGTGGATGTAATGCCATTGTCCCACGCATACGTATAGGGTGTTGCGCCTTCGGTGGTGTTGGCCAGCAGGTCGGTGCATTCACCCATGCAAATAGTGTCCGGAGTGGCGGTGATGTTGAGGATGGGACCACACGGAACGTACACGCCTTTCACAATAACGGTATCGATCCATTGCAGCGCATTGGCACACACATCCTGGTTGGCATCTGTAACGGTTACATAATAGGTACCGGGCGTGAGACCGGTGATGGTTTGTGTGGTATCTCCCGTACTCCAGATGTAGTGAAACGGCGGCGTGGCGCTCGGATCGTTCACGGTAACCGTTCCTGTTCCCAGCACGCAGCCCTGGACGGGTGTGCTGGCGGTATCAATGCAAGTGGGGCATGTGATCGGGGCCAGTTTCTGCACAAACCCTTTTCCAGTTACATACAGGGTATCATCGCTCAGGGGATCGAACTTGAGGTCGTATACATCGTTGGTCACGGGGAAAGACACATCGAAAACGAGGTCGGATGTATAGCGTTTCACCACGCCGTTCACACCCACATACACGCGGCAGCAGCTGTCCACATCAAGGCCTCCGTACTTGTCGAAGCCACCCCCCACGGTAATTTGTTTCACGATGTTGCCCGATGCGGGATCGTAGGCGCGCAGGTTGTTGCCGTCATAGGTGTAGATACGGTCGTTGCAAACCACCATGTTGTTCACACCTGTGGACCAGCCCCTGGCAAAGGGTGATGCGCCCGGGTTGATGAACGAGCCCTGGCCGAGTTCCATCATCAGGCTCGGTTCGTTGACGCGCCACACAGCAGTTCCGGGAGTGGCGGTGGAGGATTTGCAGAACTTCGGCGCCGTGGTGGAACTGTTCGGACTGGTATTGGTGGCGTTGGTGATGTACACGAACGAGCTGGTGCGGTCGGTGGTCAGGTAACAGATGTCTTCGGTATTGCCGGCGGTACCCCAGGGGCAATAGATGGTTCCGGTGGTCAGGCTGGTGTCGGTTTTCACAAGATGAGCGCCGTTGTTGCTGCCACCCCCGGCCCACAACACACCGTTGTTTGTAACGGTGTTGTAGAAGAGCCGCCAGCCGAATTCACTCACGTTCGGCACGTTCCGCGTGGTGATGGCGCCATTGGTGGTGGCCAGGATGTAACCGGTGCTGCCAGCGCCGATGCCCATGCCCACAATGGCCTTTCCGCCCTTAAGCACAACCATGTCGCCATAGGCCCCAAGGTTGGTGGAAGCCAGTCCGGTGGCTGTCCACTGCGCCACACCGGAGGAGTTGAACTTCTTCACCTGGTAATTGTAAGAAGGCGTGAAGCCGCCGTTGGATACGCCACCGCCCATCACGTAGACGTTGTGGTGGTAATCCATACGGATGGTATAGCCGCCGTTGGTGCTGGTGAAACCGGGGGTAATGCTCCAGATGGAAGTGAAGGGATCGATCACCAGGGTCTGGGTTTTGTCATAGTCGGGCACCGCAAACGATACCACGTTTTCGTGAAGGATGAACCGCGCCGAGACGCGTCTGCCTTCGTGGCCGATGTAGGAAAGCGACGGTGCATGGTCGGTGATGTTGCCTTCGGGAACCGCAAGCACAACGTTGCCGTCATCATCCTTGGAAACAGCCTGCATGCCACTGTACCGCATCTTCACCTGCGAAATGTCTCCGCCGGGATGCACGATGATGCTGTACTTTACGCCGAGGGTGGAGCCGACGTTTTCCGGGAACATATACTCCACATCAATGTGAGGGTAGATGTTTTTGTAAATGAGTTTTCGGTAGGCTTTGGCGATGATGGACCGGCCTTCCATCGGGGGATTTTTTCCAAGGTATGAGTAGGTATCGTGCACCTGATCTTCGACCACCATCTCCGCATTCGGGTTTGCGCCCAGCCATTGCATGTGAACATACGCCGATTGGTCGTTGAAGAACCGACTCAGGCGCTCATCGGGTTTGCGGCCGTCGCGGTTGTATTCTTCCACTTCCTCCAGAATTCTTTCCCTGCCCTCTTCCCGGTTGTAACGGGATTTTAGCTTCAGGTTGATCATGTGGTAGCTGAGTCCTTCAGGTGTGAAGTACACCTTCATCTCACCGTTGTTGATGCCGTATTTGACATCCTTCAAAGGTTGACCGTCAGGCAGGTCAAACTGACCGTTGTTTTCGATGAAGACTTCGGCTTTGAACGGATTGTCCACCTTCCATCCGTCCGGACCGATGACCTGACAGAACCCTCCAGTAGAGGCGGTTTGGGCGCACAACCGGGTTGTCGCCACAGACAGAACCATTAAAGCCAGGGTGATGCAGGTGGTTCGCAGGAACGCACAACAGCATACCCTCCGGGGGAGATGCTTTAACATACCAAGAAAGATTAAATCGGACAGGCGCCATTGGAAATCTGCGCCAAACACTACACTACGGGAACAAAGGAAGGAAATTAAAACCGAACGTACAAAATAATATCATTCGGTTTTTTGGCTTGAAAAAAGCCAATTGCATGTTAACCATCTTGTTTTAAGTACTTTATTGTTTTGCAAAAGATGAAATTAACCAAATTTATTACCTGTAGGTTATGGACAAATCGTAGCTTATTTGTAGGAATTTGACTTTTGTGCAAGGGCAAGGGGTGTAGGCATCCGTAAACCGAATGAACAGCTAAGCTTACCTCACGCCGACAGTTCCGGCAATTACACTGCAACTGTATGCTGTTGCTGTATGCTTGCCCGCCGTAGCCTTGGCGAAGGAGGGCTCTCTACTCATTCAGGTGTTCCCGGATCGCACGCACCATGGCTTTCACGTGATCCACATTCTCCTGTGTACCGGGGTCCTTGATCTTTCCGGCAAAGGCCGCGATACCGAGCCGACTCATCTCCATGCGAAGTTCCTTCAGTTTGGCAAGCAATGCCTTCGACACATCTTCTTTGGCAAAGTATGGAAGCAGCATGAAGATGTTGTCCAGGTATAGGTTTTGTTGCTGCCAGAGCATGTCGAGACCTCGGGTGCCTTTACGTGATGTTTCAAGGGATAGGTAGAGTCCTTCCACATAGCAACCGATCATCAACATAAGCCCCAGGTCTTCCTGGCCGTTCTGGTGAAAGTACTGTCCGGCATGGCTGTATGTTTCCAGAACAATAGAAAAGATGGAATCCGGATGGTTGGTGTTGTTTTGAAGCCTGTCGACCAGGGAACGGTCGGTGGGCAGGTGAA
Organism: Flavobacteriales bacterium; assembly: GCA_020635855.1. Lineage (NCBI taxonomy): Bacteria > Pseudomonadati > Bacteroidota > Flavobacteriia > Flavobacteriales > Flavobacteriales bacterium. Next base: position 531,137 of record JACJYZ010000004.1, read on the forward strand.
TGTTCATTTGCCCCAGGATGGATTCAATTTGTTTCGCATAGGATATCGCCGACGGATAGTCACCGTACACCGCCGCATAACCCATGTCAATACAAAGCATACCGGTGCCTACTGATCTTTCGAACGGCGACCGGTACACCCTGGGTTTCCCCACAGGGATCAACAAGGCCGGTTCGTAGCTCAGGCCGGCCAATTTCAAGGTAGTAGACACCTGCAAAGGCGCCGGAAAGAGAAGCACCTTGGCTTCGTTATCGCCCAGGTTGAGGCCGGCGATGAGATCACCGGCCGATTCGGAGGGGGCGGGTTCTTCCTGCACCGTGCTTTCACCCGCACATCCATACACACACATCCACAACACAAGCCCCCCTATCAGTTTGCTGACAGGTAGGTGGTTCATTTCGTTATGATTTTCTTGGTATAAGTTTCTTTGGCTGATTTACCGGAAACAATGTATATGCCCGGCTTGAGGTTGTTATGCACATCCACCTGGAACGAAAAAGAGCCATCCGCTTCACGTACCGGCACCCGTGAATACACACGCTGCCCGGAGGCATCCAGCATTTCCACTTCCATTTCGGCGCTTTCTTCTTCACTGCATTCTGAGAGTTGCACCGTACATGTGCCCGGACATGGATTGGGATACACCTTCAACACACAACTGCCGCCCTCGGTGTTCTGGTAATCCACTGCCACGATGTGGAAGTATTCGAAATCACCGTTGAAGTCGGTTTGCTTCAGCCGGTAGTAACTGGTACCGGATATCGGATTCTCGTCCACAAAGGAATAACTGAGTGGTGTGTTGCTGGTACCATGGCCCGGCACGCGACCTACCTCTTCGAATGTGGCCCCGTTGCGACTGCGCTCAAGCGTAAAATATTCATTGTTGATTTCCGTACCGGTCTTCCACTCCAGGGATACCTTCCGGTTGTCGGTCAGGTGTGCATTGAATGAAAGCAGGTGAATGGGAAGCGGAACCGAGTACCCAACGGTCACATCCACAAAATCTACATTGGCGGCTCTGGCCGGGCCTCCTCCTCCTGTGTTCACCGCACGAATGCCAATGCCGAATGTGGGGTCATTCACGTCTGCCGCCGAAAGAGAAAGGCCCCAGCTGTCGTCTTCAGCACCGTAGGTTTCAACAGATCCGGATGATGTCCATCCGGTAATGGAGGCTTTGTCATCTCCCATGGGAACACCGCCGATGAACAGGCGCACTTCCTGGTCTTTAATAAAACCGGCACTTTTTGACTTTTCCACATTGATGCTGATACCATTGACAATAGAACCCTCCGGCAATGCGAAACCCAGGTCCCTGATGACCAGGTAATGGGAAGTTTCTCCGGGCAAAAGGTCAACGGTTGTGTTGCTGCCATCGTCACTGTAGACGGAGGTCAGGTCAGTCCAGGCCTGATCACCGGACGACACATCATCTTCGGCCAGAGAGGGCAACAAAGGGCCTTCAACTTGCCCATGGACCGACAGGGTTGCGAGTTGGAAACCGGTCCTGATAAGCACTGCGATACGGGTATGGTATGTTTTCATAGGCATCCGTATTGGTATTACAGGACTATACGGTCGAACGCACGGATAGGTTATTAGGTAGAAGTCCGCTCACTCTCCTGGTGTACCGCTCCTGCATAGGAACTGTATGCTCTTGCTGTTGTTCTTGCTACTCCCCCGTACTTTCCCTTAATTTCTGAAGAGAACATCCTACATTATTCAAGGCAAAGCCCTACCTTTGGCTGGCATCCCGGCCGTACACTCATACATCATACATGAGATTCACAGAATTTGATTTGAATGAACAGATTTTGGAAGCCATTTCCTACATGGGTTTTGAAGAAGCTACACCCATTCAGCAAAAGGCCATTCCGGAAATCCTGAAAAAGCGGGACCTGATTGCCTGTGCACAAACGGGCACGGGCAAAACAGCTGCATTTGTTCTTCCCGTGTTGCACGACCTGGCGGAAAATCCGACCAGCAACCTCCATACATTGATCATTGTTCCCACCCGTGAACTTGCCATCCAGATTGATCAGCAAATACAAGGCTTATCTTATTTCCTGGGTGTAAACTCTCTTGCCATCTATGGCGGGGGCGACGGCAGCGAATGGGATACACAAAAAAATGCACTCAGTGACGGTACCAATATCGTGGTGGCCACGCCCGGGAAACTGATCTCACATCTGAACCTGGGCAACGGCGACCTGAGCAAGGTTCGTCATTTTGTGCTCGACGAAGCGGACCGGATGCTGGACATGAATTTTTACGACGACATTTGCCGCGTAAAAAAGTTCCTGACCGGACTTGAACACATCTCCATGTTCAGCGCCACCATGTCTCCCAAGATCCGAAAACTTGCACAAGAAATCCTGAAAGATCCGGTGGAGATCAGTCTGGCCGTTTCCAAACCGGCAGAACGCGTGCAACAATCTTGTTACGCCGTTCATGAAAGTCAGAAGGCTCCGCTTGTGCTGGAATTGATCGCACAACGTCCGGACTTCTCCAAAATCCTGATTTTCTCATCCACCAAACGCAAGGTGAATACCATTGTGCAAGCCCTTCAGAAAGGTGGTTTTTCTGTGGAAGGGATTTCGTCTGATCTCGAACAAAAGGAACGCGAAGAGGTACTGCATCGCTTCCGTTCCGAGAAAACCCGTGTATTGGTAGCTACAGACGTATTAAGCCGTGGCATCGATATCAAAGACATCCAGCTCATCATCAACTTTGATGTACCGAATGAAGCGGAAGATTACGTGCACCGCATCGGTCGTACGGCCCGTGCACAAGGCCACGGTGAAGCAATTACATTGGTGACACCGGATGATTACAGGAAACTGCTACGGATCGAACGTATGATTGACGGCGAGGTACCCAAGGGGGAACTTCCCGCAGCGTTGGGTACATCACCCGAATTGAAGGATATGGGACCCGGTGATCGCAGACCGGGGAACGGACACCACCGCAACAACGGCGGTAACCGGAAATCTTTTCAGGGGAACAAAAGACGCAAGGGAAAACCCCGCTCAGATCAGGCTTCCGGCAACAAGAACCGGCCTACATCCTAACGCTGATCCATTGAAATGTAATCGCGGTTTCGCTCGCCCACGTATATCTGGCGCGGACGACCGATGGGTTCCTTGTTGGCAATCATCTCTTTCCATTGTGCAATCCACCCGGGTAAACGCCCGAGTGCGAACATCACCGTGAACATGTCGGTGGGAATGCCCAATGCGCGATAAATGATACCCGAATAGAAATCTACGTTCGGATACAACTTGCGTTCCACGAAGTACTCATCTTTCAATGCCACTTCTTCCAGTCCTTTCGCAATCTCCAGCACAGGATCGTTGATGCCGAGTTTATCGAGCACATCATCTGCAGCTTTTTTAATGATGCGTGCCCGGGGGTCGAAGTTTTTGTACACGCGGTGGCCGAAGCCCATGAGACGGAAGGGATCATTTTTGTCTTTGGCTTTGTCGATCCACTTGGCGGTACCACCTCCGTCTTCCTTGATCTTCTCCAGCATCTCGATAACGGCCTGGTTGGCGCCACCATGGAGCGGCCCCCACAATGCGATCACACCAGCTGAAATGGAAGAATAAAGGTTCGCTTGTGAAGATCCCACGATGCGAACGGTGGATGTGGAACAGTTCTGTTCGTGATCTGCGTGAAGGATCAATAACTTGTCGAGTGCACTTTCAACGATCGGATCTATTTCATAGGCTTCCGATGGCTTCTCAAACATCATGTTGAGGAAGTTGGCGCAGTAACTCAGGCTGTTTTTCGGGTACACCACCGGATGACCGATCGAGTTCTTGTAAGCCCATGCCGCAATGGTAGGAAGCTTGGCAATCAAACGACAGATGGTCAGATCCACCGCTGTAGAATTGCGGTTCGGATCAAGGGAACCCGGATAGAAAGACGATAGTGAACACAGCAGGCTGGCCACCACACCCATCGGATGCGCCTTTGGCGGATATGCCTCATAAAAGCGTTTCATATCCTCGTGGATGAGGGTATGCCGGGTGATGTTGTTGACGAAATTGTGAAGCTGTTCTTTTTTGGGAAGGTCCCCGTATATCAGCAGGTAGGCAACTTCCAGGAAGGTGGATTTTTCAGCAAGTTGCTCGATGGGATAACCGCGGTACCTCAGGATACCCTGTTCGCCATCAAGAAAAGTAATGGCACTTGTAGTTGCTCCTGTATTCTTAAATCCGGAATCTAGTGTGATAAGGCCGGAAGAATCGCGCAGCGCGCGGATATCAACCGCTAATTCGTTCTCGGTTCCTTCAATGACATCCAGATTGTACGATTTATCCTGGTATTGAAGGACCGCGGTATTTTTTTCCATGGAAATTGAAATTAAATTGAATCACAAATCTATTATAACTTCTTTATTTCTCGTCGTCTGAACAGAATGCCCAGTGAAATTTCGTGTGTACCATAATTGAAAACCTGGATGTCAGTCATGGAAATTTCATACGAATACCGGATGTTCATTGAACCTACCATGAAGCTCAGGAAGAAGGCGGCTCTCTCTTCAGGACGATAGGAAGCACCCACCCACAGGCTGTCGTTCCAGGTGATTTTTCCATTGATATCAACCACGGTGTTTTCAGGTGCCTCGGGGTCATCCAGCATGGCAATGACTGACGGCTCAAATGCGAGTTTCCCTCCCAACCGGAATCGGTTTCCGGCCATGGCACAAAATGTTCTTTTCTGGGTATGCGCTTCCACCTGGTTATCGAACCAGGGCAATTTCTTTTCGGTATCCAGCATGTTCAGCACAGATACACCCAGGAAATATTTGTGCAGGTTGTATTTTGTGCTGTAGAGATACAGTCCGGCATTCGCATCCGGAAGGTAGGAGCGACGAAAACCTTTTTGAATCAATTGGTCATTTGGATCATCGAAATCCAGCAACCGATAATCGATGACATACTGAGCCAACATCCCAGAAACCCCGAAGGCAAACATCGAATTGAGTGAATAGGGCACACGGTAACTCCAGGAGTAATTGATGGAGTTAAGGCTGGCAGGGCCCGCACTTTGATTCATCAGGCCAATGCCCATGCCCACACGATACTGAAACAGCAACCCATCGAAGGATACGGTATGCTGCGCAGGTGCATGCTCTATACCCATCCATTGCCTTCTCACCGTTGCACGCATGGGATTATGGTCTTTGCTGCCTGCCGTGGCCGGGTTGTAGAAGTAATCGTTCATCAGCAGGTTCGGGTACTGGATCTCGAATTGAGCCATGGCTGTCTGGCCCGTTAGCAGGAAAAGGAGGGCAAGACCCAATATGTTCTTTCGCGTCATGTATCTACCTGATTATCTCAATATGGTAATCGGACCGGTGATCTTGGATTCATTGTTGTGCAAATCCAGGATGTAGTAATATGTACCCGCAGGCATGTCATTACCTTCTGATCTGCCGTCCCACGGAAGCGGTCGTTCATTCGTATCAAAAACCAACTTCCCTTTCAGGTCGAATATCTGCAATTCCGCACCGGGGAATTTCTCAATGTTACGAACCGTCCATGTATCATTGGTTCCATCGGCATTTGGGGTAAAACCACTGGGTGCGGTTACGCATGTGGCCTCAATCAATTCCAGGTGCAGTGTATCGGTTGCGGCGCATCCGCGTGCATCCGATACGGTGATGAGATAATCTCCGGGAATGACCTCTTCGATTTCTCCCCCGGTAGAACCATCAGACCACAAGAATTTATGCGGGAGTGTACCTCCGGATGCCACGATTTTAACGCTGTACTCGGTGCGATCACATGAAGGCGGATCTGATACGGTGTATACTTTCAGGATGGTAGGCTCGATCACGATGGCTTCATTTGTAGACGGGCAACCATTGGCGTCCAGAGCAATTACCGTATAGCGACCGGCGTCCAAGCCTTTGATGGTATCCGAAGTTTCACCGGTGGTCCACAGATAAGAATAAGGTGGTGTTCCACCATCCCCCTTTACCACACCCATCCCGTCGACCAGTCCGTTGCAACTGATGTTTATGCCTTTGGCCGCAGCATTGAACTTGTCAGGCTGGGAGACAGTGACCGATACCGTGTCCGGACAACCGTTGCCGTCGCTCAGACTCAGTATATATGTTCCTGCAGGCAGATTAGACAGATCTTCTGATGTAGCACCATTGCTCCAGCTATAAGTGTACGGTGTGGTACCGCCTGTAACAGTCACGTCGATCGAGGCTGTGGCCTGGCCATTGCATTTGATTTCCGTATTGGTATAGGTGGGTTCCATTCCTGAAGCGGGTTCAGTCAACGTGGTAGACTCATTCGCCACACATCCCCTCACATCCGAAACAACCACTGCATAAGAACCGGCCGAAAGCCCGGAAATGTCTTGGGTGGTAGAGCCTTGCGTCCATACATAAGTAAAAGGAGGGCTTCCACCTTCAATTTCCACATCAATCGCCCCGGTCTGATTTCCCAGACAACTGATGTTGGTGGTTGTAAAATTAATCCTCAACGTATCGGGGTCATGGATGGTGTCATTCTTTCCGCACGCCAGGTTCCATCCCCCCGTGCCATCCGAGAGGTAAACTTCGGTTTCATAGGCCGCGGCTCCCAGACCGGTGAAGGAATAAGTGCCCTTGGATGTGGCCTCCTGAAGCAGGCTCGCATTTTTTAACAACCGGTACTTCTTATCTGTGGTGTTATCACCGGAATAAATCACCGTGAGAGAAGCATCCTGTTTCCCGGGACAGGAAGGCTTCACAATGGAGGTAATGCACTGCGAGTTGCCTTTCAATGCAGGCAACATCAACAGGATCATATACATGATTTTGTATCGGGAAAACCAGGACAAGGGTGCAAACTTCATTCTAAAATCCATGCCTTTCATACACATCCGGATGTCATCACTACAATAATACCAGAAAAACCAATGCTCGGGGACCAACGGCTGGATGGAGTTGTGCCGCGTGTCCGAAAACCTGCCAACCTTTCTGAAGGAAGGGAAACTAAGATAGGAAAAAACTCCTGAACAGACCAAGCTCCACTGAAAATTTTCTATATTTGATAAGGAGGATTCGTAACCAGAGGTGTGCTTATCCCCGCTCTAGTTTTGTGAAGTGAAGAAAAAACCGGTCATCTTATTGGGTGTGTTCCTGAACGTGTCGCTGCTGGTGATGCTGCTTTCAGGTACGTTTCACTTGTGGGCGCACGACATGCACCCCAACTGTGTCCACGAAGACGGCCCTGCCTTCGTTACACACCACCACCACTGTGAACTCTGCAGTGCCCCCATACCTGCCTTTGCATTGGTGTCTCCTCCAAATGAGATCTCACCTACAACATATTGCGATTTTACACAACCCACCCGAACTGAACTTTCTTTCTTTGCTACTGTTATCTGCCCTCCTCTGAGGGGACCTCCCTCACTGCTTGGATAAACAATGAATTTTCTTGTCCTCATCCTCTCATAGTCGGATGCCAGGACCTTGTTTGACCAATCATTTTATATCATGAAAAAAATATGTCTGGCCATATTGGCCATGGCCGTTTTGCTGCCCGCATTAAATGTGCATGCCCAATCGGCTTTATCAGGAAAAATAACAGAAACCGAAGGCGATTCCCCTGTTTACATGGCTGCCATTTACATTCCCGACCTGCAGAGGGGTTGCCTGTCGGATTCAACCGGACACTATAGCCTGACCAAAATACCCAACGGTACTTATAAGGTTCAATATTCATACCTGGGTTATCAAACAGAAATCAGAAGTATCGTCTTCGATGGCTCCACCCGGGAAATGAACGTTGAAATGCAGCCCAGCGTGGTGGAAACCCACGAGATCGTAGTTACCGCCGGATACGCATCCCACCAGGATGAGAACCCTATTAAAGTAGATCAGTTGTCTTCGAGAGAACTGCAACGCGCCGGTGGGTCTAACCTAGCTGCTTCGCTTACCAAAACACCTGGGATCAGCTCTGTCTCCACAGGTTCCGGGATAGGTAAACCGGTCATCCGCGGACTGAGTGGAAACCGCGTGGTTGTTTTCAGCCAGGGCATTCGCATTGAAAACCAACAATGGGGAGATGAACACGGCCTTGGAATAAGTGACGACGGAGTAGAAAAAGTGGAGATTATCAAGGGACCCGCATCCCTTTTGTATGGCCCCGATGCCATGGGAGGTGTGATCAACATCATGGATGAAAAACCTGCCGAGATCCATACGGTAAAAGGTGATTTTTCCACCAAGCTTTCTTCTGCAACCATGGGACACCAAACCGGCGTCGGGCTGAAAGGAAGCGGTGATGTGTTCCGTTTCAATGTCCGTGGCAGCTATGCGAACCATGCCGACTACCGCATGGGTGACGGCGTGAAAGTAACCGATTCCCGCTTTAACGAACGTGGTGTCAAAGCTTCCGTCGGTATGCACAAGGGCATCATGGCAAGCGACCTGCACTACACCCTGGTGAATACCCACCTCGGACTTCCGGAAGAAATCGGGGATCAATCCAACAGCCGTACCCCCATGCTGCCCTACCAAACCGTTACCACCCACATTCTCTCATCAGTCAACACCTTGTACCTGGAGAAAACCCGCATCAAGTGTAATGTGGGATATCTCGCCAATGACCGGAGGGAATTCGAAGATGGCACCACACCGGGCCTCCACATGAACCTCCATACACTCACATGGGACGGCCGACTCTATATGAATCCCAAACAGGACAAATATGAGCTTATCGTAGGACTGCAAGGCATGTCGCAAACCAACCACAACTCCGGAGAAGAATGGCTTATCCCTGACGCGGCCACAAACGACGTGGGCGTGCTGGGTCTGGGTAAATGGAATTTCGATCATGCCAACATCCAGGCCGGATTGCGTTTCGACAACCGCAACATCCGCACCATGCACATGAGCGACGGAGATCCGCCCGGAGGTCTGGTGAACAACAACTACCGCAGTGCAAACGGATCCATCGGCATTTCCTGGCACCCGGGAGAAGTATGGGTTCTGCGTACCAATCTGGCCACCGGGTTCCGTGCGCCCAACCTGGCGGAACTCACATCCGATGGTGTGCACGAAGGAACCAACCGGTATGAAGTGGGAAACCGCAACCTGATGAGTGAACAAAATCTGCAATGGGACGCCAGCGTGCACCTGCATGGCAAGCACGTTACCTTTGACCTTGCAGGGTTCTACAATCACATCAACCATTACATCTATATCCAACCCACCGCCATGTGGGATACCGCCAATGCAGTGTACATCTTCCAGTATGTACAATCCAACGCCAACTTGTTCGGCGGTGAATTCATGGTTGATATTCACCCACATCCGTTCGACTGGCTGCACATCGAAAATGCCCTCCAACTGGTGTCGGGAGAACGCAGCGACAAGGAGGCATTGCCCCTGATCCCCGCGCCTGAAATCCGGTCATCATTGGTGTGCAACCTGAAGGCCCTCGGAAAACTCAAAGAACCGTATGTGTCTTTCGAAGTGGTGAACACCCTGGAACAATCCCACGTGAATCGGCTGCTTGAAACCACATCTCCGGGGTACAGCCTGTTCAATGTTTCCCTGGGCGCTTCCTTTAAAGCAGGAAAACAAACGCTGGACGTGGACATCGGTGTGGATAACCTGACCGATAAAACCTATATTCCCCATTTGTCAAGGTTAAAATCCGAAGGCATTTTCAATCCGGGAAGAAACTTCCGGGTCGCTGTGAAAATCCCCTTTGCCATCAAGCGTGCCTGAGCCTCAAAAGCAAACAACATGAAAACACCGCATATCATTTCAACCATACCCGTGATGCTGCTTGCAGGCATGTTCCTGTGCGGATGTAAGCGCGACAAAGATGTCGACTGCCCCGAAGGCTACATCCAGGTGGGGGACCATTGCGAGGAAGAACAGGAGATCATCACCAGCGTGATCCTGCACCTTACCCTTGATACCACACACATCTCCTACTCCTATAAGGATGTGGATGGAATTGGCGGGAACCCACCCGTTATAGATACGATCAAACTTCTGCCCGACACCACGTACACGGTTGAACTGGAAATCCTGGACGAATCAAAGAACCCGGTGGATGATATCACCGCTGAAATCAGGAGCAGAAAAGAAGAACACCAATTCTTCTACAACACGGATGGCAGCCTGCAACTCAACGTGACCTACAACGACCAGGATGACAACGGGTATCCGGTCGGGCTCTCTACATCGTTTGTATGCTCAACTGCCAGCAACGGAAACCTGGAGGTGGTGCTGAAACACCAACCTGGCACCAAAGACGGCAACCAAACCACCGGAGCAACGGATGTGGATGCAACATTCCCGGTGGTGATCAAGAAATGGTAATGATGGATGTCATTGTGATTCGGCAGCGACTTTTGTACTTTTATGATGCTTCCCCTTTAAACTCCATGCGATGAAACCGATGAAACGGCTGTGGCTGGCATTTCTTTTTACCATACCATGCGTAATTGTGTCAGCCCAGAACTCCGGAGGCAATCTCCCACCCCACCCCGCCCCCAATGTATCATTCGGGGTAACCGGACTTTGCCTCGGGGATTCAACATACTTCACCAACTTCACCTCCCAAAGCCCTTACGAATACAATTGGTACATCCTGAATTCAGACTCGGATACGATTTTCAAATCGATGGACATCAACCCCGTCTACCTCTTCCCACAGACAGGAACCTATACGGTCGGGTTAATTGCCAACAACGGTCACATCACAAGCCTTAGTTATGAGCTCGAGATCGGGAATACACCCAAAGCCAAGTTCGACGTCCAGTACTGCACCAAAGGAGGCATGCGGTTCGTGAGTCTTTCCAGCTGCGCCGACAGCTACAAATGGATTTTTGAAGATGGCACGACGGAGGATCAACCTTTTATTGAACACAGGTTCGACAGCCTTGGCACCCACCTGGTAACCCTGATCGCATCCAATGGTGCGGTAAGTGATACGGTGACCGACTCCATCACCATTTATTCACTCGGCTTTCCACTCGGTACTTACACCTTCACCCAACAAAAAGACGTGGCGTTTTTCACCCCCGACGACATCGACTGCTCTTTTTATTCATGGGATTTTGGTGACGGCGTGGTTGTAGATACGGTAAGCCCCGTCACCATCAAGCATGTGTTTGATCCGGACGACGATATAGACATCTATAATGTCATCCTGTTCGTGATCAACCCCTGTGGCTACGGGAATTCCGAACAATTGATCGACACGCGGCAAACCACCGGTTTGGATGACGTTGGTCCCATGGCCAACCTTCGCCTCTTTCCGAACCCCGGTCACGAGGCACTCACCCTGACAGGTATTCCCGCCGGATCCGATCACCATTTGAACATCTATTCTTCAGAAGGAAGGCTGATGCTTTCCAAAGATCTGCCACCCGACACCAAAGACATTTCGGTAGGTCTCCGGGTGCCGCCGGGTGTTTACGTGGTGGATGTGGTCGGCCATGAAGGGAGCCGCCACCTCATGTGGGTAGCACAATAGCAACGCATCAGGAAGCCTGCGGGTGCTTTCTTTTTCCCGTCAGCATTTCAAAGGGTAGCTTCAGGCGAATGGCCACGTTGCGACCGACTTCATCCGAGTAATACCGCAAGCGGTTTAGGTATGAACGATACCGCACATCAAATAAATTGGTGACCTCAATACCGGCCGATAGCACCTGCCCTCCCACTTTGTAATCCACACCGGTTTCAATGGATGTGAGCGCATACGGGCCCGGCGCTTCAACCGGTTCGCTGTTTTCAGGAACACGGGTTTGCCTTTCCACGAACATCACTTTCCATTTCAGGTGTGCCGATAGTTTTTCATCTTTCCGTTTCCAATGCATGCCCAGGTGATATCCCCCCTGATCCGGAGGCATCAGTGCCAGGTAGTCGTCGATGCTTTTGTTGAACCCCCTTACCACCGAGTACTGGCCACCTACTTCGAAGTATTTCCAGATATCGAACGTACCCCGGATATCGGCTCCGTGCATGCGAACTTCAGCTTGCTCATAAGCCAGTGTAGGGAAGATACCACGGATGGTAAGGGTTGGTGACCTTTGCGGAGCGAGGAAGATGTAATCATGAAATGATTTGAAGAAGGCACTGCCATACACGTGTGCCCACTTGCGATCGAAAGTAGCTCCGGAGGTCAGGCTGAACATGGTTTCGGATTTCAGCCTGGAATTCCCTTTGATGAAAGATGCTTCTCCGTGGTTGATGCCGTTGCTGAAAAGCTCGGCCACACTGGGAGGTCGGTAGGCTGTACCTGCGTTCAACTTCCATGTCAGGTATTCGTTCAGCAACCTGGAAGCGCCCACGCTGAAAGCGTAGTTGTTATACTCAAGCTGTTCCGGCAGCGTATCATTTTCCATACGTGGCCGGATCTTGTTGCTTTCATAATCCCACCGTAGGCCGGTTTCCAACATCCATACACCTTTCTGATAACGTTCAATCCCGTACACACCGAAAGTCATGTCATCATGCTTGGGAAGATAAAATGCATTGGTGATGGTGTTGCGCAAAAAGCCCAGGTCAATGCCGGCCTCGGTATGCAGCGGTTTGGTGTGTGTCCGCTGCCAGGAAAGGCTGACCAGGTTGGTGGTGATCTTATAACTTAGCTGAGGCGCCAGGCTCTCGTCCAGAATGTCGTAACCATGGTACACGTCGTACTCCTCCCGTCTGTTGAACTGCCGCGACCACGTCAGGCTCCAATTTGTTTTTCCTTCACCCGGGTGGAAAACGGTGTTCACCTTGAACAACTCATGTGCGGCCGCCTGTTTCGGGCGGAACAGGTCGTAACTGAACTTGGCCGTATCCGGGATGTTCCCCTCAAAGGTGTTCACAAGGTCACGCAGGGTATGGATATGTGATCCGCGGTATACGCCTATTTCCGCATTGTATTGGCTATAAAAAACCGACGCCTCCCAGTGTTCCCGTTTGTAGCCCGCTGCATACGAAAAGTTGTTTTCCTTAAACCCGGTGTTCGACAACAGGTAGTCAGGCGCACGTGCCGTACCGGCCCTGACCAATGTTCCCTGCAGGCGCCAGCTGAAATGTTTTAGCTTGGGGAAGTAGCCTCCGATCTGGGCGGAGGCTACACCCTCCTTGTTGTTGGTGAAGCCCACCAGGTTGAGTTCACCTTCGATGCCAGGCATATAGCGCAACGGCGGCGCATCCACCAGGATCACACCCCCCATTGCATCCGACCCGTATTTGACACTGGCAGCACCCTCGATCACGGTGATCTTCGATGCCACAAACGGGTCGATCTCCGGCGCGAAATCCATGCTCCATTGCTGACCTTCCTGGCGTACACCATTGTTCAATATCAACACCCGGTTGCTATGAAGACCATGGATCACTGGTTTGGCAACACCATTCCCTTTTTCAATCATGGTAACGCCGGCTACTTCGCCCAGCGTCTGACCCAGTGACAAGCCCCGTTTGGCAGCCAGTTGTTCTGATTTCACTTCCACCGATTGCTGGCTCACCACATCTGCTTTTTGGGCAACCACAGATACATCTCCCAACTCCACCACACCGGACTTCATGGTAACCACAACCGGCTTACCTCCGGTTTGCACGGTGGTATCCAGCCGTTCATATCCGATGCTTGAAAAAATCAGGTGATACTTTCCTTTGCATAGATGTTCGATGGAGAAGGACCCGTCATCACCGGTGGTACTCCCCAATTGCGTGGAATCGATGACAACCGATACAAATGACAACGGTTTGCCGTCTGAGACTACTTTACCTGCAATCCGTTCCCTGCATGGTTTCTGTTGTGCATGGATCCCGCTTGTCAGACAGCAGGCCACGATGCCAACAATCCAAAACAACCGGGTATGCAAGGGTCTCAATGTTGCACCAGGATTTTTCTTGCCAGCCGGTAGGGGCCCGCTTCAAGCACCAGGATGTAGGAACCGTTCACCAAACCATGCATGTCCAGATAGCCGGTGTTCAATCCTGCAGAACATCCCCCCATCGCCATCTCGAGGCACGACCTTCCGCTCATATCCAGCACATGCCAGTTAACCGTTGCCGGGAGTTTCAGCGAGAAATCATATCCAAGTTCATCCCCGGACACAACCGATGCGCCTCGCCATTTCACGAACCCGTCGGCAGGTGCAAGTTCATATGTACCGGTTCCGAGGTATTCTACCACAGGGTAAAGGGCGAAATGTAGTTTGTATTGTTGGTCCATTTCGGTGTACACATCATTCCAACCGGGCGTTTCTGACGATTGGTGAAAGCGCACCATGTTGCGGCCGTAGTTGGACAGATCGGCAGCATCTCGTGTACCGTCTTCGGAGGTGAGTAACACCAATGTATCGTTTCCAAGTACGGAAGGTGTGTGCAGGTAGTCGGGCACTTCAAATGTGACAAAGAATTTGCCCTTGAATTTGATGGGGGTTGAAAAGGCCACGTAGGTGGGCGTGCCATCCTGGTGGAGCTTATCATGTGTAACGGATTGACCGGTCAACTCGATCAGGGGTTTGGGTTGGGTGCCAACGGGCCGGTACAAATGGTACGAAACTTCCTTGGTTGTGCTGGTGGAGGTACCGTAATGATGGGCAACCACACCGACAATGCGAACGCTGTCGGTGACCTCATAGAACTCGGCCCATCCGAGATCTGCATAGATATTGTGTCCGGAAAAGTATCCCCATTTTTTGATGCCGAAATCTTCGCCGGTGTACCGGTACTTGACCAGCGTCTGACCGGGAAAGATGTGCCGAAGGGTATCGGTTTGCGCCATTGACGTGGCAGGCAAACCAAAGAGCGCACCCGCGAGAACCAGTAATGTAACAGCGTATCTCAATGTAGCAGAGGTGTAAAAGGGAGGCGTCAGTCTCAGGTTCGAAAGTTAGCCTATCTTTGAGAGAAGTTCAAGTGATGCCCCGATTTTCCCAATTCATAGATCTGCTGTCTGAGAGCCTGTCGCAACCGCTTCCGGGTGAAGATGCGCAATATCATATGGCGCCGTTCGAACGGAAGTTGCGTGCATCGCAAATGATGGGGAACGTAGAACCCAGACCCAGTGCGGTTCTTATACTGATGTATCCCAAAAACGAACAGGTACACACGGTGCTCATCCTGCGCCCCGCTTACGAAGGCGTACATAGCGCCCAGGTAGGTTTCCCGGGAGGAAAGCAGGAAGACTCAGACCCCACCCTGCAGGATACGGCACTGAGAGAATCGGTGGAAGAGATCGGTATCATGGAAGATGACGTGGAGGTGCTCGGGCAACTGACGCCCTTGTTCATTGCACCAAGTGGCTTCATGGTGTATCCGTATGTGGGTGTTTGTAACCATCACCCCTCATTTATTCCGGACCCTGTGGAGGTTGCACGCATCCTGGAAGTTCCCCTGACCGACCTGGTCTCCGATCTCACGGTGAAAGAAAAACCGATTCTGCTGAAAAGCATCCAAAGGGAAATAATGGTTCCCTACTTCGACCTCTCAGGTGAAGTGGTGTGGGGTGCCACCGCCATGATGATCAGTGAGCTGAAGGTGATCCTGAAAGGGATGCCGGAAGATGCATGGCAACTATAAACCTTCGATGACCTGCTGCCGGAAATATGGATGTTTCTCATGCCTGAGCAACCATTCCTTTCTCCACACTCCTCCTGCATATCCTGTTAAAGAACCATCGCTGCCAATGACCCGGTGACAGGGAACAAGGATGGCCACAGGATTTTGCCCATTCGCAGCGGCAACAGCACGGATGGCCTTTTCGTCACCCAGTTTGCGTGCTTCTTCCAGGTATGACAGGGATTGTCCGAACGGAATTTCCAACAAACAATTCCATACCCTTAACTGGAATTCGGTACCCTGCATGTCAAGCGGTAAGTTGAAAGTTTGAGAACTTCCTGAGAAGTACGCTGCCAATTGTTTTGCACATGCTTCCAGAATTGGATGCGAAGACGAAATGTGCACAGGTTCATCTGTAAACAGAACCGAAACGACCCCCTTGTCTGAAGCAGTTACCGCCAAGGGGCCAATTGGTGAAGGAAAGATGGAGTGGGCATGTTCCATGGCATCAAAAAAAATCCCGCGCTGGGCGGGATTTTCTAGAGGTCGCGAGCGGATTCGAACCGCTGTACGAGGTTTTGCAGACCTCTGCCTAACCACTCGGCCACACGACCCTGGAATAAGATGCAAAGCTAATAAAAAGATATATGGCTAACAACGGCTTCTCAACTTAGGCCTGCAATACAACCGATACCCGTTCCAATTGTCCGTTCACAGGCGGGTGCATTTTGGTGAGGCTCAGTTCCCAGTTATGGGCTTGCGGGAACGTTGTTACCAGTGCGTCAAGCATGCGTTTCGCCAGGTGTTCCACCAGTTTTGATGGTTGTTGACTTTCTGCCTTGAGGATGTCATACACGACCTTATAGTCTACCGTGTCTGACAATTCATCGGTTTGCTCCGCCACGGACGTATCGGTATCAAAAGCCACGTCTACCAGCAGGTGGTTGCCCACCCGATGCTCTACTTCAAGGTGTCCGATTTTCGCAAAGAGCTTTACGTTCTGCAGGATGATTCGTGCCATCGTTTACTCCTTCCCTGCCATCTTGCCCCATGTATCCTTCAGGGTCACGGTGCGGTTGAACACGGGCCGACCGGGTTGACTGTGCTTTGTATCCACACAGAAATACCCCAGTCGTTCGAACTGGAAACGCGCTCCCGGTTGTGCATCCGCCAGGCTTCTCTCCAGCACAGCATCCTTCAATACCTGTACACTTTCCGGATTCAGGCATTGGATAAAGTCTTCCTGCACATTGGGATTTTCATCTTTGAACAGCCGATCATACAACCGCACTTCACACTTCGCATGATCCTTGGCGCTCACCCAGTGAATGGTGCCTTTTACCTTTCTTCCATCCGGTGAATTACCGCCCTTGCTCGCAGGGTCATACGTACAGCGCAGTTCGATGATCTCTCCCTTGTCATTCTTAATCGCTTCCTGGCAGGTAATGAAGTATGCATAACGCAACCGCACTTCTGTGCCGGGCGAGAGCCGGAAATATTTCTTGGGCGGATCTTCCATGAAGTCGTCCCGTTCGATGTACAACTCTTTTGTGAAAGGCAGCTTACGACTTCCCATGCCAGGATCTTCCGGGTTGTTCACCGCATCCACTTCCTCCACCTGGTCCTCCGGGTAATTGGTGATGACCACTTTCAGCGGGTTCAACACGGCCATTACACGCGGTGCAATTTTGTTGAGATGTTCCCGGATGCTGAATTCCAGTAACGCCACATCAATCACATGTTCTCGTCGGGCCACACCCACACGGTCGCAGAACTCACGGATGGATTCGGGTGTGTAACCGCGCCGGCGCAATCCGCGGATGGTGGGCATGCGCGGGTCATCCCATCCTTCCACATATTTTTCCTTCACCAGGCGCAGCAGCTTGCGTTTGCTCATCACCGTATAATTCAGGTTCAGCCTCGCGAATTCAATTTGTTTCGGGCGGGGGTTGAGTTCAAGGTGGGTCACGAACCAATCATACAGGGGACGATGCACTTCAAACTCGAGTGTACAGATGGAATGTGTGATTTGTTCGATGGCATCGGATTGCCCATGCGCCCAGTCGTACATCGGGTAGATGCACCACTTGTCGCCGGTGCGATGATGCGGTACTTTTCGAATGCGATACAGTGCCGGATCCCGCAGGTGCATGTTGGGTGAGGCCATATCAATGCGTGCGCGGAGCGTTTTGGCGCCATCGGGAAACTCCCCGTTTTTCATTCGCATGAACAGGTCGAGGTTCTCTTCTTTGGTGCGTTTCCTTCCAGGACTTTCCTGTCCGGGAACGGTGGGTGTTCCACGTGTGGCCCCTACCTCTTCCGCACTCATATCACACACGTATGCCAACCCTTTTTCAATCAGTATCACCGCCCAGTCGAACAACCGGTCAAAGTAGTCGGAGGTGAAATACTCGCGGTCTTCCCAATCGAAACCAAGCCATTTGATGTCGTCCTCGATGGACTGCACGTACTCTGTTTCTTCGGTGAGCGGATTGGTATCATCGAACCTCAGGTTGCATTTTCCGCCGTACTTTTTGGCAAGGCCGAAGTTCAGGCAGATGGACTTGGCATGCCCGATGTGGAGGTAGCCATTGGGTTCCGGTGGGAACCGGGTGTGAATATGTGTGTAGCCGTTTTTGGCGAGGTCTTCTTCAATGATCTGCTCCAGAAAATGGAGGGATCGTTTGGTTTCTGTTTCACTCATTGGTGCGATTGTAATTAGGACGATCCGGCAAAGGTAATGTTAGTGTTGCTTTAATAAATTCAGTACCCCTATTGATTCGTTCAACCACTTCTTCCCTTCCCAGTAAGGCCATTGTATGGAATAGCGACGGTCCTCCTCCCTTACCTGTGACAGTCAATCGCAAGCCAATCATACCTGTTCCAAAAGGATAGCCTCCTTCTTCCATAAATGCCTTGAAAGCTTCTTCAAGGGGTTGGGGAGAGAAGTCAGGCAGGTTTTGTAGTACTGACGCAAAACCTTTGAGGATCTGTTCCGTCTCTGGCTTCCATTTTTTTCGAACTGTTTCTTCATCGTACGCATCAGGTGCTAGGAGGAAGAACCGGCTTTCATTGATCAGTTGATCAACCGACGCCACCCGTTCCCGCATCAGTTCTATGACCGCATGCAGCTTGTCTTCGGAAATGGCAGCCCATTCCTCAGATGTTTGCCGAACTTCGGTTGCAAGGATTTGGATGGATTGTGAGCGGAAATGTTGTTCCTGGAACCACTTCACCTTATCCATATCAAAGCGGGCGCCCGACTTTCCGACACGGTCGAGCGAGAACGACTGGATGAGTTCCGGCAATTGGAAGATCTCCTGTTCGGTTCCGGGGTTCCATCCCAGCATGGCCAGCATGTTCACAAAGGCGGACGGCAGGTAACCCTGTTCCTTATATCCGGCAGAAAACTCGCCGGTTTGCGGATCTTTCCAACCCACAGCGAAGACCGGAACGCCGAGCTTGTCGCAATCGCGTTTGCTGAGTTTGCCTTTCCCATCGGGTTTCAGGATAAGGGGCAGGTGAGCGAATGCGGGACGTTTGTCTTCCCAGCCCAGATATTTATAGAGAAAATAATGCAAAGGTGCAGATGGCAGCCATTCTTCCCCGCGGATCACATGGGTGATGCCCATGAGGTAATCATCCACCACATTGGCCAGGTGGTAGGTGGGCATGCCATCCGATTTGAACAATACTTTATCATCCAGGGTGGCCACATCCACTTCCACATCACCGCGGATCAGGTCTTTCATATACAGGCGACCTTCCCCCGGCAATTGAATGCGGATCACATAAGGCGTACCCGCATTGATCAATGAATTAACTTCTGCATTGGGTAAAGTGAGGCTGTTGCGCATTTGCATGCGTGTATTTGCGTCGTACTGGCGGGATGAAGATTTCTCCTGTTCCAGTCGCTTTCGCATCGTTTCCAGTTCTTCCGGAGTATCGAATGCATAGTATGCGTTGCCTTCATTGATCAGCCGCATTGCATGTTCACGGTACTTTTCTTTCCGCTCGGATTGCCGATAGGGGGCGCATGTTCCTCCGTTTCTGGGGCCTTCATCCGGTATGATTCCACACCATTCAAGGGATGCATATATGTGTTCTTCCGCTCCTTCCACCCATCGCCCCTGGTCGGTATCCTCAATGCGAAGGATAAAATCCCCTCCGTTTTTCTTTGCAAGCAAATAGTTATAGAGCGCCGTTCGAACCCCACCCATGTGAAGGGGACCTGTCGGGCTGGGTGCAAACCTCAATCGCATTTTGTTCATGTTTGTAAAATCACGATAGAAAATGAAACCGTAAAGATAACAGATATTCCAGGGCAGGCTTCATGTTAGGAAATGATCCCAGAATCACGCGATTCATTTTTTATCGCCGGGATCCACACCGCATAAACCATAAAGAAAACCGTATTGGACTTGAAAAAATGCCCGTTCAAAATCAGGCAAAATGCTTGACAAAGCAAACAAAATGGGCTAGTTTGCGTTCAGATTTGTGGTGAATTCTGTGGTGTGCCCACCCGATTGGAATTACTCATAGTTTATATCAGTTCGAATTCTTCGGGCAGGTTCTCCGTGGTTCTGCATGTACTGCAATGGGAGCAAACGATTACGACATACTGTTAGGCAAACTGAATGCCTTTGTAAGAAAGTATTATAAAAACCAGGTCATCCGGGGAGGCCTTTATGCGGTCGCCGTTTCACTTGGGTTTTATATACTGTTTACGATATCCGAGTATTTCGGACACTTCAACACAGGCACGCGAACGGCCATTTTCTGGTTGTATGTAGGAGGTATCCTGTTCGTACTCTCCCGATTTATCTTTATTCCGCTTGCACGGATATATCGCATCGGCAAAGTGCTTTCACATGAACAGGCCGCATCGATCATCGGCCGTCATTTCCCTGATGTGAAGGACAAATTATTGAATGCCCTTCAACTTAAAAAAATGGCTTCGGAATCTGCCGGAAACATGGATCTGATCCATGCTTCCATCCTTCAAAAAACCGAAGAACTTCGTCCAATACCATTTGCTCACGCCGTCAATTTTGCCGAGAACAAAAAATACCTGAAATATGCCATTCCTCCGCTGGCTGTCCTGCTGGTCATGCTTTTTGCTGCACCTTCGGTCTTAAGGGATGGAACAAAACGTCTGCTGGAACATCGCACTTATTTTGAGCGACTGGCGCCTTTTCGTTTTCAACTTGAGAATGATAAAATGGAAGCTATTCAGCATGATGACTTTACCTTGAAAGTTGTGATGCAGGGGTCTGAACTGCCGGAACATGTATCCCTTGAAACGGATGGCAATGTTGTAATGCTATCGAAGGATCAGACCAATCGCTTTCACTATGTATTCCGCAACTTGCAGGATGATGTTCATTTCCGGCTATCCGGAAACGGATTCTCATCAGAGGAATATGTGCTGAAAGTCATCCCCAATCCAATCGTACTGAATTTTGAGGTATCTCTGGATTATCCGGCTTATACCGGACGCACCGACGAGACCCTGCGTAACATCGGCGATCTGGACATTCCGGCAGGCACCAATGTGAAATGGAAATTCACCACCCAGAACACCCGTGGCATTACAATGAGGTTTCATGAACAGGCTTTTGAAGGAGCACAGCAAGGTGAAAATATCTTTGCGATGAACCATCGTTTCCTGGAAAGCGATCAGTATACCTTACGCAGCTACAATGACCTGATCCAAAGCCAGGATTCAGTCACATATGCAGTTCAGGTAACACCCGATCAGTATCCGAGTATTGAAGTGGCCCAACGCATGGACTCAACCATGCTTCAAAAATGGTTTTTTGCAGGAATGATACGTGACGATTATGGGTTCAAAAACCTGTACTTCCACTACCAGTTTCTGCATTCAAAAGACCCTGAAAAATCTGGTTTGAAATCAGAAGCGTTGCATGTAGAACCGGGTAGCACCCAATCCAGGTTCTATTATGAGTGGGATGCAAGTCAACTGGACGTGCAACCGGGTGAAGAGATCAGTTACTACTTTGAGGTATGGGACAATGATGGTGTTCATGGCAGTAAATCTTCCCGAACCGAAAAGATGGTTTTCAAAGCCCCTTCCCTTACAGAATTGGAGAAGAAAAATGATGAAGCCAACAAACAGGTAAAAAATGACCTGGAATCTTCCATTAAGGCCGCACGGCAATTGCAACGGGACATGAACAACCTGAACAGGCAAATCCTTGAGAAGAAAGAGTTGGGGTGGGAAGAAACCAAAAAGATGAAAGATCTCATCGAGCAACAAAAGGAGTTGGAAAAGAAAGTAAATGACATCCGTGACCAGAACCTGAAGAACCGTAACGAACAAGAAAAATACAAAAGTCTGGATCCCGAACTTCTTGACAAACAGCGGCAACTGAACGAGCTATTCGACAAGTTGATGACCGACGAAATGAAAGACCTGTTTAAGGAAATGGAAAAGCTCCTGAATGATATGAACAGGGAACAAATGCAGGAAATGCTGGAAAAGATGAAAGTGGGTGAAAAAGACCTGGAGAAGGAATTGGATCGGAGCCTGGAAATCTTCAAACAACTGGAATTTGAGCAAAAACTCAATGAAGTGAAAGAGAATATGGAGAAGCTTGCTGAACAGCAAGACAAACTTGCAGACCAAACCGAAGAAAAAGCAGCCCCGAAGGAAGAACTTTTAAAGAAGCAGGAGGATATAAAGAAGGATTTTGAGGAGGCGGAAAAGAAATTGGATCAATTGGACAAGTTGAACCAGGAATTGGAAAAACCCCATTCCATGGAAAACATGGATGAGGAAAAACAGAATGCAACTGATCAGATGCAGCAGGGTTCGGAACAGCTGGAACAAAGCAAACAGCAGAAAGCAAGTAAAAGCCAGAAGAACGCCAGCCAAAGCATGAAACAAATAGCCAGCAAACTAGGAGACATGCAGGCACAAATGGGTGGGGAGGCCATGACGGAAGACCTTCAGGCTTTGCGTGCACTGCTCGAGAACCTGGTACAGCTTTCTTTTGACCAGGAAAACCTGATGGACCGGCTCGTGAAAGTGGATCGCAACAGTCCTAGTTATGTAGCCATTAACCAAGAACAAAAAAAGCTGAAGGATGATGCAAAAATGATTGAGGATTCACTGTTCGCGCTTAGTAAACGGGTTATGCAAATCGAGCCAATTGTTAACCGGGAAATAAGCGCGGTTAATATGAATATGGAAAAAGCCATGGAATACCTTTCCGAAGCCCACATGGGTAGAAACTACGAAAGCATGGCTGCTGAACGTCAGCAATATGTAATGACTTCCGTGAACAACCTGGCCCTGCTTTTGGATGAGATTGCCCAGCAAATGCAAAGCCAAATGCAGAATCAAAAAGGCACCCCGGGTACAGGCAGTTGCAACAAACCGGGGGGCATGGGACAAAAACCCGGAATGGCCAATATGAAGCAATTGCAGGAGCAACTGAACAAACAAATAGAGCAGTTGAAAAAAGAAGGTCAAAAACCTGGAGGCATGGGAGGAAAAGGGTCGATGAGTGAGCAACTGGCCAAACTAGCCGCACAGCAAGAAGCGATTAGAAACGAACTACAGAAACTCAATCAGGAATTAAATAAGGATGGTAAAAAGTCGTTGGGCGACATGGAAGGCCTGATGAAGCAGATGGAGGAAACAGAAAAAGATCTGGTCAACAAACGCCTGACCCAGGAAATGTTCAATCGCCAACAACAGATCATGACGCGTTTGCTGGAATCTGAGAAAGCCGAAAGGGAACGGGAGTTGGACGAAAAAAGAGAGTCAAAGGAGGGAAAAAATAAGGAAAACAGTAACCCTGAAGATTATTTAAAGTATAAGACCATGAAATTGCGGGATGTGGAGTTGCTTAAGACGGTCCCACCTACGCTGAGCCCCTATTACAAAAGGAAAATTAACGATTACTTTAACCAGTACAATAAAGGGTAATAATGATTTTAGAACAGGAGCACAAAGTGAACAGGAAGATTAATTTTGAATCAAAACCAGAAAACCTGACGCTGGTAGAAAACCTGATTGACGAGATTTGCAAGACGCAGGACGTTACTGAAGACAATTACGGTAACATCCTGATCGCACTTACAGAAGCTGTCAACAACGCCATCCTCCACGGGAACAAATGCAATCCAACCAAACTGGTTAACGTCAATATAGAAACCAGCCAGGGAGCCATGTCCGTTACAGTGGAAGATGAGGGTGAAGGTTTTGACTTCAATAGTGTACCTGATCCAACTGCACCGGAGAATTTGGAGAAACCCACCGGCCGTGGCATATTTCTTATGCGCAATTTGGCTGATGAGGTTGAGTTTTCTGCAGATGGACGTAGGGTGGAACTTACCTTCCGCCTTGCAGGCAACTAATGATCTACCTGTTGATTTGAAGGGGAAGGCATATGGCAGATCCCATTCAATTCTTTTCCGAGATTGATTTCAAGCCAAATCAGATAGCCAGGCGACGTGCATGGTTGCATGGCGTAATAGAGGGTTTCCAGCGACGTGCTGGAAATCTTTGTTTTATATTCCTGGATGATGCAAGCCTGCTGTCCATGAACCAATCCTATCTTCACCACAATACCTATACGGATATCATCACTTTTGATCTTTCCGTAGAACCTCCGGACCTCAGTGGTGATATTTACATAAGCATTGAGCGTGTGAAAGAAAATGCCATTCAATGGAACCAATCCTTTAATGATGAACTAGATCGGGTGCTTGTCCATGGCGTACTCCATCTCGTTGGTTTACAAGATAAGTCGACAGCACAAAAGAAACGGATGAGAGAGCAAGAGGATTATTGGCTAAATTTGCGCTCGCATTGAACCGGAAACCGCGTCCGGTTGTTTTCTCGAACTAAAAGCAGTTAAATGTTTCACGTGGAACTTTCCTGATCATGATAGGTGACTACGATGTGATTGTAGTGGGTGCCGGACATGCTGGTTGTGAAGCTGCCTATGCAGCGGCCAACCTCGGTTCTCGTGTGCTTTTGGTAACCATGAATATGGGTACCATCGCACAGATGTCCTGCAATCCTGCAATGGGTGGCATTGCCAAAGGGCAAATTGTGCGTGAGATTGATGCCATGGGCGGTGGATCCGGCATTGTAACAGATCGCACCATGATCCAGTTTCGAATGCTGAACCGCTCAAAAGGTCCAGCCATGTGGAGTCCACGTGCGCAAAGTGACAGATTGTTATTTGCCCAGGAATGGCGGTGGCTGCTGGAAGCCAACCCCCTTGTTGATTTCTGGCAGGACATGGTCAACGGACTCATTGTTGAAAAGAATCAAGTGATGGGTGTTGAAACCAGCATGGGGCAAAAATTTCGGGCAAAAGCGGTTGTACTGACCAATGGAACCTTCCTGAATGGTCTCATTCATTTGGGCGAAAAACAATACGGAGGCGGCCGAGCCGGAGAAAAAGCAGCAACAGGCATCACGGAGCAATTGGTGAGGATGGGATTTACGCATGGAAGAATGAAAACCGGCACACCACCTCGGGTAGATGGTAGAAGTCTGAATTACGATAAGATGGCCGAGCAACCGGGAGATGAGGAAATAACAGGATTTTCATTCACCCACATTCCCAAACCTGCTTCCCAACGTAGCTGCTACATTACCTATACCAACACAGAAGTTCACGATATCCTAAGAACTGGGTTTGATCAATCTCCCATGTTCTCTGGCAGAATACAAGGATTGGGGCCCAGATACTGTCCTTCTATCGAAGATAAAATTGAGCGATTTTCCGGCAAAGATCAACATCAGATCTTCGTAGAACCCGAAGGTTGGAATACAGTTGAGATTTACGTGAACGGATTCTCAACATCTCTACCAGAGGATGTTCAATACAAGGCACTAAAAAAGATTCCAGGCTTTGAACAGGTGAAAATGTTCAGACCCGGTTATGCCATCGAATACGACTTCTTTCCACCCACCCAACTACACCATACCTTGGAAACCAAACTTATTTCCGGGCTATATTTTGCCGGGCAAATCAATGGAACCACAGGGTACGAAGAAGCGGGGTGTCAAGGACTCATGGCTGGGATAAATGCCCATCAAAAAGTCCGTGGTTTGGATCCGGTGGTATTAAACCGCGATGAAGCATATATTGGTGTTTTAATCGACGACCTCGTAACCAAAGGGACCAATGAACCCTACCGCATGTTTACCTCCAGGGCAGAATATCGACTTATGCTTAGACAAGACAACGCTGATCAGCGGTTAACCCCCTTGGCCCATCGCATTGGTCTTGCCTCTGACGCGCGCATGCAGCATACTCAGAATAAAATCAAAGCAAAACACGAATTGTTGGAGTTTTTAAAAAAGGAGAACATAGAGCCTGCAGATATAAATCCAATCCTCAATGAAATTGACAGTGCCCCAATCAAACAAAAACTTAAACTAATTCAATTGCTGGCTCGACCCAATGTTACCTGCGCAGCATTGGCAAAATGTTCTCCATCCCTAACCAACTTCCTGGGAACCTTGAAAAATTTGAAAGAAGACACCATGCTTCAGTGCGAAATACAGATCAAATACGAGGGATATATGGAAAGGGAAAGGGAACTTGCAGATAAGGTAAACAGACTGGAGGGCATTCACCTTCACGATGAACTGGACTATCACAGATTAACTTCCTTATCCTCGGAAGCCAGAGAAAAATTAACCCAGATTCGACCTAAAACCGTCGGACAAGCAGCACGCATCAGTGGTGTGAGTCCCTCTGATATTTCGGTTCTAATGATCTATTTAGGAAGATGAAGTTCCACGTGGAACATAATGAACAAGTTTTGAGTTGTCCTATTTGCGGTTCATCTCAATTCACAGTTCTAGTCAAGTGTGAAGACCACACCGTGAGTCACATCGACTTTCTTATCCAGCTTTGCAACAATTGTGATCTGGGTATAACAAGCCCAAGACCCCCTATTGCCGATCTTGGAAAATTTTACGAAAGCGAAGCATACATATCTCATTCCAATACGAACAAAGGAATTATTTCGAAACTGTACCACCTGGTTCGCGAGGTGGCCGTTAAACAAAAATGCCGTCTGGTCGAAAAATACAGTCCACACGGTAAACTTTTGGATATAGGCTGTGGAACCGGGCAATTTCTTTCTGCATGTAAAGACCGTGGGTGGCAGGTCATGGGGCTTGAACCTAATGAAAAGGCACGAGCATATGCGAAAGAGGTGCTACGAGTTCCCGTGGAAGATATCTCTGAACTCCCTAAGCTACCTATCGGAGATTTTCAGGCCATTACCATGTGGCACGTATTGGAACACATTCCGGATTTAAACCATCACCTGGATACCATTCATACCCTTCTTGCCGATGATGGAACATTGTTCATTGCCGTACCAAACAAAAATGCAGCCGACGCAAAGTATTATGGCTCTCATTGGGCTGCATATGATGTACCCAGACATCTTTGGCACTTTTCTCCCCATGCCATGAATTTGCTACTTAATAAACATGGCTTTGCCCTCAGTCATATTCTTCCCATGTTGTTTGATTCATATTATGTAAGCCTGTTGAGTGAGAAATACAAGGGCAGTTCTCAGCTCACCCAATTGATCACCGGTTTTTTGAACGGCTGGCGCTCAAACCGACATGGAAAAAAGGATGGGAACTATTCCAGTCTCATTTACATCGCCAAAAAATTAAAACAATAGGCTGCAAACCCTTTACTGGCAAACCTCTCCAGCCATACCTCCGTATATTTAATTTCCGGCACTTTCATTCCCTCGCCTAACATCGGGTACCAAAAACGCATTCCATCGCTTAAATCGCACGCTTACAAGCCACTTCTAGTAAGCTGCCACGACCCCATTTCTGTTAATATGCTATATATCAACAATTTATGTGATTTTCCGCCGAATTTGTATCTTTTTGTTGGTCCTCAGTTATGATCATAAAGCTTGTCCATGAAACACATCATTCTTTTTTTCGCTCTCATGTTATCGGTGATCTCATCCCAGGCACAACCTTTTGCTCATCTTGTCAACGGTAGTTTTAATGATAATGAAATCATGACCTATACACCCAAGAATGCAAAATGGTATCGCGAAAAAAAGATCAAAGGGGTCAATGAGTTTCGCATACGAGCCACCAATGGTCGGATCATTAACAAACGACTTGCCCTCACCCAGATATTTGATTCACGTGGATTAAATACCGGCATTGATATATATTCCGACAAAGGCATTCTTATCAATCATTACGATTATGCTTACAACGATAGCCTACGCCTGACTCTTTCATCCCTTCACAAGAAAGGTTCTCCAAAATGGCGAAGAGAATATGATTACGAGAATCAAACCCGGCTAACCTCCAGCCACAGTCTTGCTGGAAAGAAGAACAAGCTGCAAAATACATGGCAGTACACCTACCTTCCTGATGGTGAAAAAGCGGAGGCAAGCCTATATAATCGTCATGGGAAACTAGTAACTGCCTACTCATTTCTATGCGATACCAAAGGAAAAAAAGAAGATTTAAAAGACACCGTTCAGCTTTGCCGGGAGGAATCCTATACGCCTGATGGCCTGAGGTTGGTGGTGCATATGCAAACCTTCAGTAAAAATAAAAGCATTCGCCAATTGTACTATTACCGCCCTGACCAAGTGCTTGTGAAATATGAATCCTATGGAAATGAAGGCGAACTCATAGCCAGGGCTGACTATACCTATGCCGATGATGACCAACTCATCAAGATTCTTCGTTACACTGCTCGCCACAAAATAACCACTACAACCCTTATTACCACAGCAAGTACAGCAGATGGGAAAGTAACACAACAAGACATTTCAAACGACAGAAATAACAAAACACAGACCTATATCAGCCGGTACAATGCCCAGGGATTGATAGTTGAATCACAGTATCTCGCCAACGGAAAATCACGTAGGCACCGACAATTGGAATATACCTTTTATGAATAGCAAGGCGGTTATCTTAGCGTCGAATTCCGATCGAATGTCCACCACATCCAGATACCATGTCAGCGATGTACGTATCTCCGAGGAGCTTGCGTGGATTGAAGCTGCAAAGAAGGATCCGGCCGCATTCGAACCGCTGTATAACAGGTATCATGAACCTATATTCAGATACATCCTGCAGCGGGTTACGGATAAGGATGCCGCATTCGATGCCACTGCCGATGTATTCCTAAAAGCACTCCTCAATCTTTATCGTTTTGAGTTTCGCGGGGTGCCTTTTTCTTCCTGGCTTTACCGCATAGCTGCAAACGTATTGAACGATCTTTTCAAGTCCCGAAAAGTTAGGCGAGCCATTCACATTGATACCGCAGGTCTTCAACTCATGGCAGAAGAAGCCCGCTGGGAAGACATCGAACACATGGAATTCACCTTGAAAATGTTGGGGGTGGCGCTATCGGAACTTAAGGATGAAGAAGTTCAATTGATTGAAATGAGATTTTTTGAAAAACGCCCCTTCAAGGAAATTGCCGAAATCATGGGCCTTACAGAAAACAACACCAAAGTCAAACTCTACAGGTTGCTGGACAAGATCAAGCAACGTCTTCAGCATAAGCATCCGTAACCATGAAACCAAAAATTATACATGAACAGCCATCCGCAGGAGCTGATGAAATACAGGCCCGGCGCGATTTTCAGTCTGTTCTTAAACGCTATCACGTGCACGCACCCACAGCGAGCCACAAATCCTGGTTAAAGTGGGGAGCAGGATTTGTTGCAACGGCCGGGCTTATAGCCATGTACGCTGTTCTTGGTAATAAGCAACCGGAAACCACAACCACCTTGCCACCTCAAGTGCAGATTGAAAAGGTTGACCAGGAACTTCATCCTATGCTTCAGCCCAGGTTACCGGAGCACTGCCTCCCCTTTGCTACCTATCGCATCAATGCAGCCCGGGGTGGCAAGTTCACCCATAGTACCGGAACACATGTGGAAGTACCTGCCATGTCCCTGGTTGATTCCACCGGAAAATCAGTCACCGGAGATGTGGAGATACGCTACCGGGAGTTTCACAACCCAGCCGAGTTCTTTGCATCCGGTATTCCCATGACATATGATACACTGGGAGAGATCCATCACTTCGAATCTGCAGGCATGGTTGAAATTCGTGCTTTTCAGAATGGACAACAAGTATATCTGGCACCTGATAAGGGCATTCATGTAGAACTAACCAGTGAATATGATGGTACCCAATACAATCTGTATACTTTGAATGAACCGGATAACACCTGGAAGCCCATCGGAAAAGATAAGGTGATTCATGTGGATAATTCCAATACCCCCGGAGCATCAGGTTCATCCGGTGGGGAAGTCTATGCGTCAGTCAGCCTGGTACAGGAAGAAATCCGGCAGACCGAACAATCCCTACAAAGCTGTCAAGCCCGTCTTGCCGATTTGAAAAAAACCAATCCGGTTCAACCCAAAAAGGTAACGCCAGGTGCATTTAAGTTCAACATCGATGTGAACCTATCGTCCTTCCCGGAGATGGAAGCTTTCTCCACTACCGTTTTCCAGGTTTCCCAGGAGAATATACATTTCAACCCGGAAGAAGCCCAGCTGGTATGGCAGTCCGTAGAACTCAAGCCCACCTCCAAGAGCGGATTATACAAAGTGGTCTTTCAACGCCCGGATAAACGCATGGAAGTTTTGGCTGAACCCGTGGTTTCAGAAAAAGATTATCCTTTCGCCATCAAACGCTACGACGAAGCCGTCCGGGTATTTTCAGACAAGCTGGAAGCCAGGTTAAAGGAAGAAGAAGCGTTGAAAAAACAATTGGTTGCCAAATCGGAAGCATTGGCAAAAGCCTTTGAAGCAGAAAGAAAAAAGCGTGAAGAAACCCTCCAACAGGGGATAGCGCTTGGTGGTGAGGTCAAACGGATTTTCACCGTTAATGACTTCGGAATTTACAATTGCGACAACCCCACACATTTACCCAAAGGCAATACCCTGCAAGCTTCCTTTGTGGATGAGAATGGAAATAAAATGCTCCTGGCTGAGGTCTGCCTTGTGGATAAGAAAAGAAACGCCATCTTTCCCTTTTCCGGCAGCCAACAAAATGAATTGTCCTACAATCCATCCTCTAAAAACCTCCTGTGGGCCGTCACCCGCGATGGGAAAATCGCCTATTTTGACTCGGAAGATTTCACCAAGGTCCCGAACAAGAAACAAGCCTACACGTTTAAAATGAAGATCATGGAGGGCTCGGAGATGCATTCCTTGTTGGCCATGCTGGAAGATTGATTACATGCTGAAATACACCCGGCTTACCCTGCTTTCTTTTATGCTTTTAGGCTTGCAGACCTCTGTGGCCCAAGACAACCATACCCTAACGTTTACAGTGCGGGAACCTACGGTTTTGACAGGCTTGTTCCGGGCTACGGACCTATCTGAGGATGGAGGATCTCAAAGGTATCTTCGATTATTTGAGAACGCGGATGTAATCTATTTCACTTCTTTCGAAAACCCCATTGTTCTGGAAGCCGCCATCATCAAAGACTACAAAAGTGCCAACGTTTACAGGGGCATGTATGTGATCGAAGGCGACTCAATGCATTGTACATTGGAAAAATCGCAGTTCGATCTTCCCATCTCATTTCACGGCAAAATAGACGGCGATACCCTTAACATGAGGGAGGTGTATATCAAAGAAGGCAGCCATGTTTACGACCGTTCATATTTTGATATTGTTCAGGATGGGATAAGGGTGAAAAAATCCGTCTTTATCAGGGTATACATGGATGCTGAACTGGATGAAACTGACTCGCGTAAGTGACACCCTTTTCCCTTCTAATCCTCGTAATTTGCAGGTTTATCTTTTCGCTCCACCTGTCGCTGACGAGGCACGGGCTCTGCCGCATATTTGTCCACAATGGGACCGAAGAAAACGGCATTCACAAATAATTTCTGTGTACCGTACCAGAAGCCTCGAAAGTTCGGATCGTCTGCCATACAAATGATTCGCCCTTTTCCAGACACGTGCACGCTGACCGCAGCCGAGCCCTTCACGAGGTCACGCATCTGTTGGGACGCATATCCACTCAATAGAGGTTGTTCGGAATAAATTACCGGTGTGGCATACCTGTTACGAGGAGGCAGATAAAACACGGTATCCCTTCTAAAAACAGGCAGAATCTCTCCCGAAATACCATAACACAGGGGGTGGGTTAGATCTACCTTGGTTTCGAAAATGGCACCTCCGATCGCCTGTGAACCACGATCTCTATCCAGATAAGCATAGTCACGGTTCGGTCCCAATAAGCTGTCACGTTTCAGTTTGTGTTCCTTGACGACCAGGTTGATCAGTTGCCTTTCCCTGCACCACTGAATCGCGCTTCTTGTTGCTATCAAGGTGCCACCGTCTTCTACCCATTCCTGCAGTTTATCAGAGGTTTTCACGGTCAATTCGCTATATATCCCATCCACCATTACCACGGTGTTAAACGACTCCAGTTCCATGGTATTGAACAAACTTTTTTCCACCATCACCACATCCATTCCCACCTGCTTATCCAACAACTGCCATACCTCTCCGGCATCGTACGGATTCACACCATCCCCCACAACCAGCAAGACCTTCGGTCGACGGATGGTAACGAAACCCGGGCTGCCAATATCGATACCTTTGAGGGTTAGGCTTGTGGTGAGACTGAATATATCGATGCCTTCTTTTGCAGCGAGTTCTTTCAACAAGCTGTAAATCTCCTTTTCCCCTAAAGCACCCTGCCGCTGGGCTGGCACCAAAACAGTTCCGTAACCGAAATCCCGGCTACCTGCAGCGGTGAACGATGTGAAAGGTTTGGTTGCTGTTTTAACCACCAGATTTCTTCTCAACAACGCACTTACCAAACGGGGGGCCTGACATGCATCCCACTGAAACACATAACCATAGTCACTCTTCTCTCCGTATACCTTACCTACAGGATGTGATAGAGGTCCTACTTCTGCACCCACCATATCATTTCGGAAGTGCTTTCGATCCAGGGCTACATACCTCACGTTAAATGCCAACGGGAGGGTCCAGCTGGATACATCATAAAAGAGACTGTCCTGAAAAGAACGAGGCGATTCAAACAAAGCCTTAATCAGGCGGTATTGGGGCTGTTGTAAAGGTATTATCAGCGACTTTCCCGCATCAAAAGACTGATCGGTCTCTGCCACGGATTTGTTGAGACTGTACATGCGAATCCGATGATGTTCCAATATTTCCTGCATGTAAAAAAATCGGACAGGGTCTTCCGGGCAGCTTACCACATAAGCCCGAATCGGGTCTTTCTTTGCATCCATCAATGCAGACTGATAAAAGTCTCTCTGGAAGTTCAACAAGGGAAGTCTCAGATCCAATGCGGCATCCATGGTTGAGAGTGAAGTTGTGAACTGGTTGCGGATGGTGAATGCGAAGGTTAGTTCTCCATGAATACTTTGTTGCTTGTGCCCCCGGGAACTTGCCTGTTCAAACAAGATACCCACCCCCCCGTTGATATCAGGATAAGTGGAACCTTTGCCATAATAGTAATCGTCGAACGATTCCTTGGTATAATACAAGGATCCGATTTTATCCAGGGCACGCGCGTGATAATGCCCGATTCTTTCGGTCAGATTAAAGTTTTCCTCTGGTGTCAGGGGGTTGGTACGGGATGGGACACCTGGTTGAAAGAAGAAGGTCGAATTGGTACCCATCTCGTGATGATCAGTCAATACGTTGGGCTTCCACCTATGGTACACCTCAATGCGGTCTTTACTTTCTATTTGCTGCAAGGGGAGCCAATCCCGATTCAGATCAAACCAGTAGTGATTGGTTCTTCCCTTTGGCCATGCTTCATTGAATTCCCTGCTGTTGGGGTTGGTGGCAAGCGTTTGACTCTTGTGTGCATTGACCCATGACGCGAACCGTTGGCTTCCATCGGGATTCATACAGGGGTCGATCAGAATCACTTCATTTTGTAGCACCGAATCTACATGTGCATCCTGTACTGCAGCCAGGTAGTACGCTACCAGCATGGAAGCATTCATGCCGCTGGCTTCATTTCCATGGATACTGTAACCCATGTACACCACCACCGGCATGTGATCTATGTTGCTTTCCTTACTGACCGATGGATCTGCCAACTCAAGGTGATGCTTCCGGATTTCCTCTAAATGTTGAAGATTGGAAGGTGAAGAGATGGTTGCAATCAACAGGGGCCGGTCCTCTTCAGACTTTCCATATGTTTCCAGGTTCATCCTATCGGACATTCCGGAGAGCATTTGCATATATCCCACCAGTTGATCATGGCTCACGTGCCATTTACCTAGGGGCCATCCGAGGTACTGCTCAGGTGAAGGTATGTTCGGGTTAAGATGAACCCCATCAGGCAAGTAATACGAGGTAGGTTCCTGCGCCCTGGCAAACAGGAAAAAGAAGAAGAGTAACGCGAAAGTATTGCGCTTGAGATGCATTGGCCTGATAAATACCCCCTATGAAGATACAAAAAAGACCGATAGGTCACACATCATCTAATAGGTTTGACCCGGATTGATCACCTTTTTCTTGCGCAATTTGCCACTCTCATAATATTCGAGCGTGTAGGGTGTAAGCAGCCATGGGCCATCTTTTTTCCCATTTTTATACAAGCCACTCATCTTGAGACTTCCGTCTGAACGATAGTACCACCATTTCCCAATTTTGTCGCCTTCATCATCGTAATTTCCGATGGCGCTAACAGTGCCGTTATCAAAGCGATCGATGATTTTATAGGATATGCTGTCGATCAGTGTATC
This sequence comes from Flavobacteriales bacterium, assembly GCA_020635855.1. Taxonomy (NCBI): domain Bacteria; kingdom Pseudomonadati; phylum Bacteroidota; class Flavobacteriia; order Flavobacteriales; species Flavobacteriales bacterium. Next base: position 565,452 of record JACJYZ010000004.1, read on the forward strand.
CTGCAACGTTTCCGGTCTCCAACCATCATCGCACATTCCTTTACTTGAAACACCAAGCAAAAGGAAAAACATGAATGCATATTTTGCCATAAGCTATGATTTTTCTATTCACCTCTTTTCTTTCAACGGGCAGAACGAAAAAAGGTTAATCTTAAATCATTTCTTACGTAATTCCATGTATGTGGTCAGTCCAGATTGAATCTGATGCCCTGCGCCAAAGGAAGCTCCGTGCTGCAATTGATGGTATTGGTTTGACGGCGCATATATACCTTCCAGGCATCCGATCCCGATTCACGACCACCACCTGTTTCTTTCTCTCCACCAAATGCACCGCCTATTTCCGCACCGGAAGTACCAATATTGACATTGGCAATTCCACAGTCGGATCCTTCGGCAGACAGGAAACGCTCCATCTCCCGCATATTAGTGGTCATTATGGCGGATGATAGACCTTGCGGAACTCCATTCTGTAAAGCGATTGCTTCATTCAGATCGCGATAGGATATCAGATAGAGCAAGGGTGCAAATGTTTCGTGCTGGACAATTTCCATTTCGTTTCTTACCACCGCGATGGAGGGTGAAACGTAGCATCCGGAATGCATCCCATCTCCCTCCAGACGGTTTCCTTTCACGACAAACGACCCACCCTGGCTTTCTACTGATTCGAGTGCAGACAGATAATGCTTCACGGCATCCGCATCTATCAGCGGTCCCACGTGATTTTTTTCATCCAGAGGATTTCCAATACGCAACTGACCATAGGCCCTTCGTAGTTTTTCCTTCACATCATCAAAAATACTTTCATGTATGATCAATCGCCGGGTACTTGTACATCTCTGTCCACAAGTGCCTACAGCGCCAAATACGATGGCAGGCAGGCATGATTTGAGATCTGCCTCAGGTGTTATGATAATGGCATTGTTACCGCCCAATTCCAGCAAAGAACGACCCAGTCTCGCACCTACCGCTTCGCCCACCTTCTTGCCCATTCGGATGGATCCTGTTGCTGATATCAGTGGTATACGGGTATCATGTGACAACCATTCACCTACAGCTGCGCCACCATTCACCATGCACGAGATCCCTTCCGGAACCTTATTCCTTTTCAATACATCTACAATGATATGCTGACAGGCAACTGCACACAATGGTGTTTTTTCAGATGGCTTCCAGATCACTGCATCACCGCAAATGAATGCAAGCATGGCATTCCATGCCCACACCGCCACAGGAAAATTAAACGCAGTAATCACTCCCACAACTCCCAGGGGATGGTACTGTTCATACATTCGATGCTGCGGGCGTTCTGAATGCATGGTTAGGCCATATAATTGTCTTGATAAGCCGACTGCAAAATCACAGATATCAATCATCTCTTGCACTTCTCCCAAGCCCTCCTGATAACTTTTACCCATTTCATAAGATACCAGTTTGCCCAGTTCCGCCTTGTTTACACGCAGTGCTTCACCCATCTGACGAACCACCTCTCCACGAACAGGTGCGGGTACAGTTCGCCATTTCCTGAATGCCGTTTCCGCCAATTCCACCACCTGCTCATACTGCTCCCTTGAAGCGGCATTTACCTGACCTATTTCGCTGCCGTCAACGGGCGAAATGGAAACAATGGGATCACCTTTGCCGTTCTCGTGGTTCACTCCGGTTGAAATACCTGGATTAACTTGTTGCAGGCCGAGAGCGCTCAATGTCGCTGCGATGCCTGAATGATCATGTGTTGCCACATTTGTCATGACCGGTCAAATTTTAATGATACGTAATGGGATATCTACCTTGTAAAGGTAGCAAGATTCGCTAAAGAAAGGTGCTGTACCCGTATTCCTGATCAATCCTGATCTTCCTCATCATCGTGCGGAATACCATTGTCTAGTCCGCCGGTTCGGAGAAAGAAATCCGTCAATGCCTTTCGTTGCTCCGTATTCAAAGCAGCTTCGGCATGCACCCAAACATAGGATGAAAGGGGCATTTCTCCTTCAGACACCAACTCATAACACTCTTCCATTTTGTGGCTGGCCTTTTTGGCATTGTAGTCGCCCCATAGAGAAAAATTCAGGTGTTTCCGGCCTTCATTGATGTGCCTTTTAATCCACCAGGAAACCGGCGCTATGTTCGTATACCAAGGATATGTGGTCAGATCAGAATGACAATCATAGCAGGCAGTTTTCAGGAGAGATGCCACACCCGGAGGAGGGTTGGTCATGGCTATGAAGTCTTTCTCGGGGGCCGCATTGGGATTGGATTTATCTATCCGAAACACCTGGATCAACAACAACAATGCGATCACAACTCCGAACACACGCTTTTTTTTCATGCTTTAATATAGCCTGGATTGTTGTCGTTCCTGTTTCTTCTGAAATTTCATGATCATTTTATTGTGGGCTTCCTTTTTTTCCTCCACTGTCTCATGGGGTTGAGGAATGGTCTTGGCAATGTAATCCGTGATCAACGGGTAGTTGTTTGACGTGATCTCACCCACGTCGTTGGAGTTGGATGGAAACACTGTTACCGCAACATCTCCACGAACAGGTTTGCCTTCCTTGTCAAAAATGGTGAAATGCACCCTTATCTCCCGTTCATATTGTTTCCTCGCAAGATCCAGGCAACTGACATAGTTGGTTTTGATTTCGATTTCGTTGATCACGACAAAGAGATCGGTTTGGTACTTCTGTGCCAGATAAGGCAGGATCTCATCGTTGTTGAAATGCGAAGCCAGGTATTCCTGATCCTTTTCCGGGTACTTGGCGTATGCATCGGAAGCAATCCCATCGGTATTCACTACATCCGGCTGCGTTTCCTCTTTTTTTGTAATCGAAGTGAGTTTGGCCAGCAACGGATGCTGATGTGCTTCCCGGGCCTCCTCATTCAAATAGGAGGGATTGGTCTTTTCCATCTTATAGTCCAGAGAGGCGTAAATCTTTTGTAGATCTTCTTCCTCATCCTCAAAATCCTCGAACATCAGATCTTTCAGCGGGTAGATCTTTTTCAATCCCTGATTCAGGGAAGCATTCAATTCCGTCCGGAAAATGGCATGTACTTTTTTCAGCGGTAATCCCGAGTATTCAACGATATCCACATCGGCATCAGAAAGGTGCATGATGGGGTTGTAAGGTATCAGTAACACCTTATGAAATCGTTGACCGTCATTGGGTGGAATGTACCCTTTGACTTCGTCTTTTGGTGGAGCTTGGGTGGGTTCCAGTACACTTTCGTCCTGTGCCAATACAGGAACCGTGAACAACAAGAACAAACCCATGTTTAGGATGCGTTGCATGGATGAAAAGCGGTTGTTGCGGTTAGGAGGCTTCTCAAAAATACTGCATCCTTAAATCCTCCCGGGCGAGGAAATTAACAAGTTATCAACAGCTATTGTTTGATAGGAAGGCCGCGGTAGACAACTATTTTAGTCGAAAACCAGGCGCCAAACATCATTCCCAATGATCAGCACCATCAGAGTCAGAAGAACAACCGCACCGAAGACCTGGGCTCTTTCAAGGAAACGTTCACTCAACGGCTTGCCCTTGATCATCTCAACCAATGTGAACAGTACGTGTCCACCATCCAATGCAGGAATGGGTAACAGGTTCATAAAGGCCAGCACCAGGGATAACAATCCGGTGATGGTCCAGAAGCGCTCCCATCTCCATACCGTACCGTAAATTTTCATGATACCGATCGGACCTTGTACAGATTTGGAGGCATCCACTTTTCCGGTCAACACCTTTCCGAAACCACGTGCATTGTCTGCTATGGTAGACCATGCCCTCGTCATGCCCTTTCGGAAAGCGCCGAAGAAACTGAATTTCTGTGTGGCCATCTGGAAATCGCTATGGGGAAGGAATCCCAGCGTTCCCTCTTCGGTCACATCCGCTTTCAAACTCATTTCCTTTCCGTCTCTAAGTATCTTCAGGTTCACCGCATGTCCGGCATTGGCCGCCAAAGCTTCCTGGAATTCGTGAAAGTAGGGGACAGTTACATCATTAACCGCTGTTATCCTGTCGTTGGCTTGCAAGCCGGCCTCATCCGCATGGCTGTTTTTCGCAACCTCCTCCACGTAGAAGGTTTGTCTGGGTTCCAGGAACTTGTCTGCACCCACATCAGCGATTTTTCCCATGAAATCATCGGGTATGTATACATCCGTTTCTTTTCCATCGCGAAGAACGGTCACCCGCACATCACCCAACAGCACGTTCGGACTACGTATCTCATCAAAACGAACCAATGGTTCCCCGTTTACCGCAACCAGCTTATCACCCGTCGCAAAGCCAATTTCCTGAGCGATCGGGTACGCAAAGATTCCGTTTTTCACTTCGGAGTTAGGAAGATATGTCTCGCCATAAATGAATGCCAACATCCAAAAGATAAGTACCCCAAGAACTGCATTAACGATAATACCTCCCAGCATCACAATCAATCGTTGCCATGCCGGCTTGGTGCGGAATTCCCATGGCTGAGGCGGTTGCTTCATTTGTTCGGTATCCATTGACTCGTCAATCATACCGGCAATTTTCACATAGCCACCCAGGGGAAGCCAACCCACTCCGTATTCGGTATCACCTTTGCGAAACTTGAACAAACGTTTGTTCCATGCGTCAAAGAACAAATAAAACTTCTCCACTTTGATACCGAAATAGCGTGCGGCAACAAAGTGCCCCAATTCGTGGAGGATAACAAGGATGGAAAGACCCAGAATCAACTGGCCTACCATATTCAAAATCTCTATCATCTTGCTACAAAGTTAGTCATTCACCCTCCTGCCGGTTGTTAAAAAAGGCCAAAACACCTTGGCCATCCCACCGTATGTTCAGAAGGAAGAAGTGAACTGATTGATGAAACGGATGTCATTTTCAAAAAACAATCGGATGTCATTCACCCTGTGTTTGAGGATGGCGATCCGTTCTATGCCCATGCCGAACGCATAACCTGTATACTTCTCACTGTCGATTCCACAATTGTTCAACACGGCAGGGTCAACCATCCCACAACCCAGGATTTCGACCCACCCTGAATGTTTGCAAATGTTGCATCCTTCTCCTCCGCAGATGTTACATGATATGTCCATCTCCGCAGATGGTTCCGTAAAGGGGAAGAATGAAGGGCGCAGGCGTATTTTTGTTTTGGCACCGAACATTTCTGTTGCAAAGAATTCAAGCACCTGCTTAAGATCTGCAAAGCTTGCATGCTCATCTATGCACAATCCTTCCACCTGGTGAAACAGGCAGTGTGCCCGGGCTGAAATGGCTTCATTTCGGTAAACACGACCCGGAGAAATCGTTCGAATGGGGGGGTGTTGATTGTTCATAACCCTGACCTGCACGGATGATGTATGGGTTCTGAGCACCACGTCGGGATCCTTGTGCATGAAAAAGGTGTCCTGCATGTCCCGCGCCGGATGATCCTCAGGCATGTTCAGTGCTGAGAAATTGTTCCAGTCACTTTCGATCTCAGGACCATCCGATACAACAAACCCGATGCGGTTGAAAATATCTATAATCTCATTTCTAACCAATGACAAGGGATGTCTGCTGCCCAGCATGATGCCCTCACCAGGCAACGTGAGGTCCATGGAAAATTCCGAAGCGCCGCCGGATTGCGTGAGACGGCCCGCCGCCTCATCGAATTTTTCCTGGGCCAACTGCTTGAGCTGGTTCAATTCCTGCCCCAGCTGGCGCTTGATATCCGATGGTGCCTCTCTGAATCTGGCAAACAACGACTGTACCTTGCCCTTCCTGCTCAACCATTCCAAGCGGAAAGATTCCAAAGCTTCCGTTGTGGATACCTGGACACTTTCTATCTCTTTGACAAATTTTTTTACTTCTTCCAACATAACTTTGCCTGGCTCTTAGGGACAAAAATTGGGAAAAATGTTTTACTTTGTTAACAACTTAAGTTAACTTTGGTGGTTAAGTGGGTGTTGATGTTGTGGCACCCTGCCATCGCCCAAAATTAGTAAATGTTTTAAGATGAGCCGCCTGTTGAAGATGATGGCCATAGTGGCCTGTATGCCAGTCTTAACACTGGTTTCCTGCTATAAGGAAAAAAATACGGTTGCAGAAGTCGTTGTTCAGGACATACAGGGAAAGCCCGTTGAAGGTGCATCGGTCCGTTTGTTCTGCAAGGTCACCAATTGTACGGTGGATCTTACGCAAACGACCGAATCAAACGGCAGTGCGACATTCAAATTCAAACCCGGAACGGAAGCTTTGCTCTGGATCGAGGCGAAAAAAGGATCATCCACCAATGGCCCTAACGACTATGGTAATTTTGAGCAACGCAAGACAACAACGGTCACAGTAACCATCACACCCTAATCAATCTCCTATGCATCCGAATTCCAGGGGTCAATTCATGCCTTCACAGATCAAGACATTCGCAGGGATCTTTGCTTTGACATTTGTGGTGATCAGCGTGAGTTTGCTGACCGGATGTTACCGTGAAAAACCCACCAAAGCCGAAATTACGGTTCAGGATGCAACAGGCAAGCCGGTTAACGAGGCCACAGTTCGCCTGTACTGCACACAAACCAATTGCATCATTGACGATACCCAAACCACCGGTTCCGATGGACGTTCCGAACACAAATTCAAAGCCGGAACCGAGTATATCCTTTTCATTGAAGCCACCAAGGGAGCCCTAAAGAATGGCCCCAATGACTACATCATCCTGGAACAACGGAAAGTGAATACGGCTACAGTTACGATTCAGTAAGCGGTATCTCAAAAAAACGCAGCACCAGGTTTCGCAACCATTGTTCCTGCGCCTCTACGTCCAAGCTGGGTAATTCCTGTACCTGTATCCACACCGGCCATCCATCAGCATCTCTTCCTTCCTCTTTGTAGTATGATTCCAGGCTCATCAACCTGCACATCGCTATGTGAACCAGTTCCATTTTTTGCGTTTTTGAAAAATTCCGGTATCCGGCCCCAAGCTCATTGACACCGATCAGAAAAAGCACCCCCTCCAACGATAAGGGTTCACCGTCGTTGAAGCGATCACCCAACTTCTTGCAAAGCTCTGCCCATGCCTGCTGGTCTTCGATTGTCATCTTCATTCTTTTTTTGCAAAAGAACCAAAAATCCGCATGTGACCGGAATGAAGTTCTTGTTACGTGATTCGGATCTCCAGGGAATTTCACCGTTCATGGTTGAAAAATCTACATATCCCGGGAATCAAACAAACCTGGTACCCATTAATTTTATTTCATGAACTGGCTCGATCTCGTGTTGATCATACCCCTTCTTTGGGCAGGATATCGTGGTTTTACCAAGGGATTACTGATCTCCTTAGCCACATTTATGGCACTTTTTTTAGGTATCGTAGCCGCGATCCGTCTCTCAGATTTTGTTGCAGGTTATCTCACGGAATGGTGGGACATCAAACCGGATTGGCTGAACCTGATAGCCTTCTCCTGCACTTTCCTGCTGGTGGTGATCGGGGTTCACCTGTTCGCCCGCCTGCTTGAAAAAATGGTGAAATGGACCGGCCTCGGGTGGGCCAATAAACTGACCGGTGCCCTGTTCGGCCTGATGAAAATGGGATTTATTCTGAGCTTATTGCTGATGTGTTTTCAAACCGTCAACTCTGCAACAAAACTGCTGGATGAAGATCTGCAGTCACAATCGTTGTTGTTTAAACCCGTGCGGGCCATCGCACCCATCATCCTCCCCAAAATAGAAGACAACCGGATCAGTGACATGATCCACTGGGACGTGAACGAATCAAAGGGTTGGCTCAAGCAACGCTTTCACACCTGGTAATTCCTTCCCTTCAATGTATTCCAGCAAAGCACCTCCACCGGTGGATACGTAACTCACCTGGTCGGTCATTTGGAATTTGTTGACAGCAGCCACTGAGTCTCCGCCACCTACCAGCGAAAAAGCGCCCTTGCGGGTTGCTTCCACAATGGCATCAGCTATTTTTCGGGTGCCTGTTTCAAAACTAGACATTTCAAAAACGCCCATCGGACCGTTCCACAAAATGGTCTTTGCAGCGAGGATCGCATCCTTATAGAGGGCACAGGTTTCAGGACCTATATCCAATCCCATCCATCCATCCTTTATCTCACCTGCCTTCACCACACTGCTTTCCGCATTGTTGGAAAATGTATCGGCCATTACACAATCAACCGGGATCAGAAATTGCACACCACGCGCTTTGGCATCATCCATTACCTGGCGAGCAAATTCCAACAGGTCATCTTCCACCAGGGAATTTCCGATATGCCCCCCCTGTGCCTTGATGAAAGTAAACGCCATGCCACCACCGATGATCAGGGTATCGATCTTCTCCAACAAACGGGTGATCACCTCCATCTTGCCGGAAACCTTGGCACCACCTATGATGGCAGCTACCGGCCTTTGCGGGTTTCGCAACACTTTTTCTATGTTGCTGACCTCATCCGCCAGCAGGTATCCGAAAAATTTCGCCTGGGGAAAGAACCTGGCAATAACCGCCGTGGAAGCATGCGCCCGGTGCGCCGTACCGAATGCATCATTCACATATACGTCTCCGAGTGACGCCAGTTTTCCGGAGAAGGCCTCGTCACCTTTTTCTTCTTCTTTGTGAAACCTCAGATTCTCAAGCAGCAATACCTCACCACCCTTCAACCCTGCAGCAGCCTGCTCGGCTTTGGGCCCGATACAATCTTCTGCGAAATGAACAGGAACCTTTAGTGAGTCCTTCAGCACAGGCAAAAGATGCTTCAGTGAAAACTTGTCTTCCGGTCCGCTCTTGGGTCTGCCCAGATGGGACATCAGGATCACGCTTCCGCCATCATTCAGGATCTTACGAATGGTAGGTAGCGCCATGCGGATACGGGTATCGTCCGTTACCCTGCACTCAAAATCCAACGGCACGTTGAAATCAACACGCACCAGCGCTTTCTTGTTCGCAAAGTCAAAATCATCAATGGTTTTCATACGGCTCAGTTTTTTTGACGGCGCAAAATTAGAAAAAAACCCGGCGGACAGGACAGGAATGCAACATCCCCGTCTGACAGCCCTATATTTTGGTATCTTTGGATACGGTTGAAGACATGCTTTTCAAAGACATCATCGGACAGGCAAGCATCAAATCCTCCCTCATCAAAACGGTGCAGGAAGGGCGGATCAGTCATGCCCAATTGTTCCTCGGACCGGAAGGATCAGGCAACCTTGCCATGGCCATGGCCTATGCCACTTACATTTCCTGTCCTAACCGCAACGATACGGATGCCTGCGGAACATGTCCTTCCTGCCAGAAGTTTGCCAAGCAGATCCACCCGGACCTGCACATCATCTATCCCATTGCAGCCACCAAAGACACACCTACCAGTACGTCCTATATTGAAACCTGGAGAAAGGAATTCGCTGCCAACCCTTACCTGTCGCTGGCAGCCTGGAACCGCGCCATGGATGTGGAGAACAAGCAAACGCTGATTGCAGTCAAAGAAAGCGAAGAAATTACCCGGAAGGTGAGCATGATGGCTTATGAGGCACCTTTCAATTTCATCATCATCTGGATGCCCGGAAAAATGAATGCGGAAGCTGCCAACAAGATGTTGAAGGTATTGGAAGAACCGCCCGGCAAATCCCTCTTCCTCCTGGTAGAACACAACGACGAAGATCTTCTTGCAACAGTTGCCTCCCGGCTGTTAACCATTCGTATCCCGAGGTTGGCGGACCAGGAGATCAGCCAAGCACTTATCGACAGGTTCAATTGTGATCCCAATGAAGCGTTGCGCATCGCTTACCTGGCCGACGGAAACTATAGCAGGGCACAGGAACTGGCATCTGATCGTGACGAAGAAAACCTGCTGAGTGATCGCTTTATTCAATGGTCGCGCATCTGCTTTGCCAACCAAGTGGCGGAAATGGTGGACTGGGTGGAGGATGCATCCGGCTGGGGACGGGAACGACAAAAGAATTTCATTCAATATGCTATCCACCTGATCAGGGAAAATTTGTTCCTGAGCCTGGGGATGGAAAGGTTGGTTCGACTTGAAGATGCGGAAAGAAGTTTTTCCGACCGCTTCCACGCATACATTTCGCCGGCCAATGCACAGGGCTTGCTCGACATTTTCAGCAAGGCCCAAAGGGACATCGAAAGAAATGCCAACCCGAGGATCCTTTTCTTAGATTTGTCCTTTGAATACGGCACATTGCTCAAAGGCAAGGCCGAAGTAAAACCAGGGCATGTGCGAAAGCCCTGATGATCATATAGGAGTTTTTAATCAGGTTTCTCAAGTTGCAGCAGATGACCTTCTGCAACTTCGACCATCAATACAATAGAAATGGGATGTGCAGGATGTAGCAACGGAAGGGGTACCACACCCGCAGGGTGCGGCAACAAAGGGCATTGCGCCACCGGAAGTTGTGCAAAACTGAATGTATACGACTGGCTGGGAGGGATTCCCGCTCCGGTCAGCAACGAACCACCCCTGGTGGAAGTCAGGTTCAAGAACAGCCGGAAGGAATTTTTCAGGGATGAAAACATGCTGGGTCTGAAACGCGGAGATGTGGTTGCGGTGGAAGCCCAATCCGGCCATGACATCGGTATCGTTTCCCTCACAGGCCCCCTGGTGAAAATCCAGATGAAACGGAAAAAAGTAGCCGAGGGGCAGATCCGCAAAGTCTACAGGCTCGCCAAACCAATCGATATTGACAAGTGGGCCAAATGTCTTGAACTTGAGGATACCGCCATGCTGAACGCCAGAAAACTCAGCAAGGAATTCAACCTGGACATGAAGATCAATGACGTGGAATACCAGGGAGACCGTACCAAGGCCATCTTCTATTATTCAGCCGACGACCGGGTGGATTTTCGTGAACTCATTAAGAAACTGGCTGCCGAATTCCGGGTGCGCGTTGAGATGAAACAGATCGGTATCCGTCAGGAAGCAGGACGCCTGGGTGGCATCGGTTCATGCGGGCGCGAATTGTGCTGCTCCACATGGCTGACCGATTTCCAAACCGTTTCCACAGGAGCCGCCAGGTACCAACAGCTGGCCATCAACCCACAGAAACTTGCGGGTCAGTGCGGCAAATTGAAATGCTGCCTGAACTTTGAACTGGACGCATATATGGAAGCCGTCAAAGAGTTCCCAAGAACAGACGTCAACCTGGAAACCGAAAGAGGCATCGCCTTTCATCAGAAAACAGATATCTTCAGAAGGCTCATGTGGTTCAGCTACCGGGATGAACCCAACCAATTCTATTGCGTGCCATTGGCACGGGTGAAGGAAATCATCGCCATGAACAAGGAGCAGAAGAAACCGGAAGCACTGCTCGACAAGGCACACATCGAAGCCACATTGCCGAAAGAACCCACCTTTGCCGATGTACTGGGTGAAGAAAGCCTGACCCGGTTCGATAACAAAAAGAAAAGGAAGAAAGGGAAGAAGGGTGGGGGAGATCGCCACCGGCAAGGACGCGGCCGGTCAAGATCCCGAAACAAAAACCAGAAAAAAACATGAAGCTGACACATTGGTTGATCGCATGCTCCGCCATCGCCTGTATGACTTCATGCGACCCTAACAGGCTGTACGAACAGAACCAGACCATCGAAGGCGATGCATGGGACCAGAATGACATCAAAACATTCAACATCGATATACCTGATACCGTCCAACCTTACAACGTGTTTATCAACATCCGTGAAGCCACAGGCTACCCGTTCAGTAACCTCTTCCTGTTCGTGACCACAACGTTTCCCAACCAAAAGGCACTCACCGACACCGTGGAAATTATGCTGAAAGATCAATCGGGAGAATCAATGGGCAGTGGCCTCGGCGATATTTGGGACCACCAAGTGATGTGGAAGCATGCCGTTCGTTTCCCGCAGGCAGGAACCTATCGCATATCCCTGCAACAAGCAATGCGCGTGGAAAAACTCCCGTTGATCATGGATGTGGGAATCCGTGTAGCGAAATTCGAAAACGAGTAAGGCGGTATGGCGAAGAAAACAAAGAAATCACAAAAACGCAGTTGGACCCGGTGGGTGATCGCTCTCTGGTTGGTGGTGATCCTTCCCCTCGGTGGCTTTGCCCTGCTGATGGTGGGTATTTCCGAAGGCATGTTCGGTGAACTGCCCTCCTTTGAAGAACTGGAAAACCCGAAAAGCAACCAAGCCAGCCAGATCTTCTCCGGTGACCACAAACTACTCGGGAAATACTTCAAGGAAAATCGCATCAACGTTTCGTACGATCACCTTTCTCCTTACCTCAAGCAAGCGCTGATAGCCACTGAAGACGAAAGGTTCAATGACCACTCCGGTGTGGATGTCCGCGGCATCATCCGCGCGGTAACCTACATGGGGTCCAAAGGCGGTGCCAGCACCATCTCACAACAACTCGCCAAAAACCTGTTTCCCCGTGAGAAACTCAGTCTGCCCGAACTGATCCTGCGCAAACTGAAGGAATGGGTGATCGCAACACGCCTGGAAAGACAATACACGAAAGACGAAATCATTGCCTGGTATTTCAACACGTTCGACTTCATCAACAACGCAGTCGGTATCCAATCTGCCGCACAGGTGTATTTCAACCGTGAACCGGATTCCCTTAGCCTGGTGCAATCTGCCATGCTGGTTGGAATGGCCCAGAACCCAGCCCTCTACAACCCGCTTAAAAGACCTGATATTACCATGAAACGCAGGGAAGTGGTGCTGAGCCAGATGCTGAAAAACAAATTCATCACACGTGAAGTCTACGATTCCATCAGGGTGCTCCCCCTCGGGCTCGATTACAAAGTGGTGGACCATAAGGAAGGACTGGCCCCGTATTTCCGGGAAGTACTGCGCGCATACGTTAGCGAAATTCTCAACCAGAAAGACCCCAACACCGGAAAATACCTGTATGTGGATACCGAAGGCAACCCATATGATCTCTATAAAGACGGCCTTCGCATCTACACCACCCTCGATTCCAAGTTGCAGGAATATGCGGAATGGTCCGTAACCCAACACCTCAGCAAGGAACTTCAGGATGATTTTTTTAAGAACCTGAAAAAACGAAAGAATTATCCCTTTGACTCCCGGATCACCAAGGCCCAGGTTGACCAGATCATGAACGGCTCCATGAAACGTTCCGACAGGTACATGATCCTAACGGGTAAACAGTGTGCCAACTGCGGACGACGCGGACGAAACATGAAAAAGGAAACCGTAGACGGGAAAACCGTTTTCCGGTGCCAGGCCGATGACTGCGGCTTCGTTCGCAATGCAACACCGGTAGATTCCATCCCCATTATTTTCAACACGCCCACACCCATGAGGGTGTTTTCCTGGAAAGGAGAAATCGATACCGTCATGACCCCGATGGATTCCATCCGGTACTACAAAAGCTTTCTTCAGGCCGGCATGATGTCAGTGGATCCGCATACCGGGTTCATCAAGGCATGGGTGGGCGGAATCGACTACAAACACTTTGCATACGACCATGTGTACCAGGGGAAACGTCAGGTAGGATCCACCTTCAAACCCATCGTGTATGCATTGGCCATACAGCAGGGACTGGAACCTTGTCATGAAGTGGCCAACTACCCCGTGATCTTCGAAAAAGAACGCTTCAACCTACCGGAAAACTGGTCGCCGCAAAATGCCGACGGCGAATACGGCGGCATGCTTTCACTGAAATACGGGCTCGCCAACTCCATCAATACCGTCACCGCTTGGATCATGAAACAATACGGCCCGCAAGCGGTTGTGAACCTGGCCCGTAAAATGGGCATCACCAGTCACCTGGATCCCGTTCCCTCCCTGTGCCTGGGTGTGGCCGATCTGAGCGTATATGAACTCACCGGTGCCACGGCTACATTCGCCAACAAGGGCATCTGGCTGGAACCGGTTTTCCTCACGCGCATCGAAGACAAATTCGGAAATACCATTTACAATTTCCACCAGAAAAGTGAAGAGCCCATGAGCGAAGAAACCGCCTACATCATGCTGCAAATGCTGAAAGCGGTTGCCAACGGAGCCTGTTGCAACTCCAAAGGCAAGTACTCGGGAACCGCCATGCGCCTTCGGGGTTCATCCCATCCGTACGCCAACATCCATACCCCGTTCGGGGCCAAAACAGGTACCACGCAGAACCAATCTGACGGGTGGTTCCTGGGCATCACCCCTGACCTGGTCACAGGGGTGTGGGTCGGATGTGAAGACCGCAGCGTTCGGTTCTCCAGCCTGTACCTCGGACAAGGCGCCAATACAGCACTTCCCATCTGGGGTTACTACATGAACAAAATCTACGCCGACTCCACAATTGACATTTCACAGGGAGATTTCGAACAACCGGACCAACCGATTTCGGTGAACCTGAACTGCAAATCCTACAACCAAAACAAACAACAATCCAGTGATCCGCTGGATGGCTTTGATTGATTTGAATGATGACCGACCCCTCAAGCCCCCAATTGCTCTGGTCTCCCTCACCTGAATGGATCCGTGCTTCACGGATGGAATCTTTCAGGGTGTGGTTATCCGAGAAACAAAATGTATCATGCAACACCTACCAGGACCTCTGGCAGTGGTCGGTGGATCATGTCGCCGACTTTTGGGAAGCCCTCTGGAAGTACTTTGACGTCCAATCCCACACTCCCTGCCAACAGGTACTGGATCAACCCGCAGAAACACTGCTGGGGAGCCAATGGTTCACAGGCGCTACCCTGAACTATGCTGAACATGTATTCCGCAACGCGCAAAACGGACAACCAGCCATCCTCTTCAAATCCGAGCGGCATCCCCTCACCGCCATCACATGGGATGAGCTGCAATCCAAAGTATCCTCCGTGGCCGCCTGGCTGAAATCAAAAGGCATTCAAAAAGGTGACCGCGTAGCCGCTTTCCTCCCCAACATACCGGAAGCCATCATCGCATTCCTGGCCGTGAACTCTTTGGGCGGCGTTTGGTCCAGCTGTTCTCCCGACTTCGGTACCGCAAGCGTGGTGGACAGATTCCAGCAAATCGAACCGCGCATCCTGATCGCGGCTGACGGCTACTCATACAACGGGAAACCGTTTGATAAAACAAAGGCGGTGGAAGAACTGGCCGCGCAACTACCCACATTGGAAACGGTGGTCTGGCTGCCCTATCTGAATGATGCGCCGCCGCCGCATACATCAGCCCCCGTTGCTTTGTGGAAGGATGTGGAAGCCACACAAAGCAACAAGCTTACCTTCACACCCGTGCCTTTCGATCATCCGATCTGGGTACTCTATTCATCCGGTACCACAGGCAAACCGAAAGCCATCACCCATAGCCAGGGCGGTATCCTTCTGGAACACCTGAAAGCCATGGGCCTGCATCAGGACTGCCGGAAGGGCGATCGTTTCTTCTGGTATTCCACCACCGGGTGGATGATGTGGAACTATGCGAACTCCGCTTTGCTGCACGGCGCCACCGTGGTACTCTACGACGGAGCAGCCGCATTTCCCGATATCAATGCCTTGTGGGAGTTTGCAAAGGAAGCGCGTATCAATCATTTCGGTGGCGGCGCAGCCTACTACATCGCATGTATGAAGAAGGATGTACACTTTCCGGAAGGAGCATTCCCGGACCTTCGTTCCGTGGGATCCACCGGATCGCCGTTACCTCCCGAAGCATTCGAATGGCTATACCATTCTGTGAAAAAAGACATGTGGCTGATCTCCCTGAGCGGTGGCACCGACATCTGTAGCGGATTTGTTGGCGGCGCTCCGATGCTGCCCGTATACAAGGGAGAGATCCAATGCCGGATGCTGGGCTGCAAAGTGGAGGCCTTCGATGACAACGGCCAACCCCTGGTGGACGAAGTCGGCGAAATGGTCATCACCGAACCCATGCCTTCCATGCCCATCTGCTTCTGGAATGACCCCGGCAATGAACGTTACAGGGAGAGCTATTTTGACATGTATCCCGGACTTTGGCGACACGGCGACTGGGTGAAGATCACCCCCCGGGGTACGCTTGTGATCTACGGAAGATCGGATGCAACGCTCAATCGCGGCGGGGTGCGCATCGGAACCAGCGAAGTGTACAGCGCGGTCGACAGCATTCCGGAAGTGGCCGACAGCATGGTGGTGTGCATTGAACGCGAAGGCGGCGCCTATTATATGCCGCTGTTCGTAGTACCGGCGGAGGGCCAACAACTGACCGACGGTCTGAAACAAAAGATCAATCAGACGCTGAAAAGCCAATACTCTCCGCGCCATGTGCCGGATGAGATCATTGCCGTTTCCGAAATCCCATACACCATCAGCGGCAAGAAGATGGAGGCCCCGGTCAAAAAGATCCTGATGGGGATGGACCCTGAAAAAGCCGTGAGCAAAGATGCCATGAGAAATCCCAAAGCGCTTGAACCGTTCATTCGTATGGTAACCGCCTGAAGCAATATGCCAAACATATCGGAGATACGGACACATCCCAAAACGCTCTTGCTGGCAACAAGCATGCTTATCCTGGGTTGGTGGCTGCGTTCTTTCTCCGGGCCATTGAATCTGTTGGGTGAATTTTTTGTGTATGCGGTGGTGGCTTTTTCATTCGGGTTTTTTGTTTATCCGCAAGTAGTTGATGCAGGTCGGAAATGGATACGGGTGACGACCGATCTGACCTTGTCTCTTCTTTTTGCCTATGTGGTATTCCACGAGTATTCCGGCATCTTTTACGACGATGCGGGATTTATTCTCCGCTACCTGGATAATTTTGCCAAAGGTTGTTTTTACTGTTACAACCTTTCCGATGGTGCGGTTTTCGGAACCTCCAGTTTCATATACGGCCTGTTGGGAGGCTTCCTGGCCTGGCTTGGCGTTAAACCCGAACTGGTGTTGCATGGGTTGGGGTTCACCGGCCTGGTAGCGGATGGATACCTTCTGCTGTTGATCCTTCGCAAACTGATTCGGCAACCCGGCTGGTCCTTTGTCATATGGGTGACTGCCATCTCCACCTCCAAGACTTACCTGGAAGTAGCGACCTCCGGGATGGAAAGCCCCGTTCATTTCGCCCTCATCTTGGCGGCTTTCTGGTTTTTCCTCCGGGGAAATGCCCGCCTCATGTGGTTGATGATGGCCGTCAGCGTAATCTCCAAACTGGATGCGGTGCCGATTGTGCTTGTATTGGGAGGGTTACACTTGCTGCGCCACCGGAACGAAGTGCGGGAGGCCGGTCTGGAAAGCAAAACGGTGAAGGATGTTCTGATCTTCGGCGTCATCCCGGTTATTTGCTGGATTGTGTTCGCCACGTGGCTTTTCGGAAGCCCGTTGCCTCAGTCGGCCTATGCAAAGATCTATTTCCACAGCCATCCCAGCGACCACTGGTTTCCTTTTCTGAAACACTATACGGACGGTGGCATCAGGTATACGATGTTCTGCATATTCGGAATGGTTGTTCCGCTGCATATCTGGATAAACTTACGCAGACAAAAGGGTTGGCAGGGTTGGAATGAACTTGCTCCGGGCCTTTGTGCTGATCCTCTTTTATTACTATAATCCGGGAGAGCAAATGGCTTGGTATTATGTGGTTCCGGATGTGTTGCTTCAAATCCAGACCATGGTCAGCTTTTATTTTGTGTTGCGATGGCTGCAGCAACCCATGAGCGCAAATTTGATTACCGCCATATTCACCGTGGGCGTGTTGCTTCACTCATGGATGGATGTGTATGGCGGATGGTATTATATGCAAACGTATCTGAACAACTTTGAGGTGGAACGCGCCCAGGTCGGTGATGACCTGGCAAAGATCACTTCCCCGCAGGATACCGTTTTCGCAGCACACGGCCTTCCGGTGCGAAAAACCTCCGCCTATGTATTGGATATGTCGGGACTGAATTCAAAACTGGCCACATCCTACCGGATCAACCTGGATACCGCACTTGCGCATGTTCATCCCAAATACGGCGTACATCATTTTTACTGGAACGTGGCCGAAACCATGAACAGGTTTCCATACACCATCCGGCAGGTATATTATGGCATCACTTTGTATAACAATGAACCGTTCACGCTGTTCGAGCGCGTTGACCCCGGTTCAGACGCACCCACACACCATGAAGCCCTGTCAACGGAACGCATCCGCGTGGATGCCCAACCCGGAAGCGATGTGTGGAACCTGAACGGAACCACCTTCTCCCTTGACCTGAACGGAACGAATACCCGATCCCTGTTTTTCGGCGTGGAGAAAAAGGCAGATGCCGTTCCATTATCCATTTACGTACACCATGCTACCGGAGAAAGTGATACGTTGCATATGACAGCCGTTGCAAAACAGCCGGAACGCTTCGCATCACAGGTAACACAGACGTTTCACGTGGAACTGAAACCGGATATACAATCGGTTGACATTGTTGCATCCCAACCCATACATCTGCTATACCCCATCGCCGGCAGGTAGAACTCTTCGTTTTATTCAGAAAAATCCCACAGTATGCAAGCCCCTTCCGACGAATCAAATTCTCATAGCAGTCAACACCTGTTATTTTCCTCGGGGAGCAGATTGAAGTCATGGCCCGAAAGATTTTTCAGCTACCTGCAACAAAACCCCTGGTATGTCTGCCTTGCACTGATTATTATGAATCTGGCGGTTAAACTTTACAATACCGCGGATGCCAGTATCTGGCTGGATGAGGCCTTCAGCATTTTTCATTGCCAGACCAGCCTGGGAGGTATCATCGCGATGAGCGGGAAAGACCCTAACCCTCCGCTTTACAGTCTTTGCCTCGGCATCTGGATGAAAGTATTCGGTAACTCCCCCGCAGCCGCCCGCTCCCTATCGGTTCTTTTCAATGTGGCAACCGCGCCAGTCCTGTTTATGTTCTGCCGGCGTTTTCTGAACATTCAAACTGCGGTGATCGCATCGTTGCTTTTCACATTTTCCAATGTTCAGATTCTGTATGCGCATGAAGCGCGGTGTTTCGCCCTTGTGACGCTCCTTGCCGTAATCTCATTCTGGTTTTATCTGGATATCCTGCGGGGCAAATCCCAGCGGGCGGTTGCCGGACTGGCCATCACCAATGCTTTGCTCATTTATACACACTATGCCACCTTTCACATTTTCCTCGCTCAGCTGGCGGGCATCGTTCTCTTCATATGGAAGGACCGCAAAGTGGTGTGGCGATACATGGTGAGCCAGGTTGGCGCCGTGGTGCTGTTCCTTCCGTGGGTGCCATTCGCACTTAAAAACAGTTCCCAGATCCGCGAGTGGGCGAGACCCAATTCCCTGGCCGATATTCGCTATGTGTATACCTATTTTTTCGGGGATACCTGGTTCCTCAAAGCGCTGATTGTGGTGTTCCTTGTGGGGCTTGCATCGCTGGTTTTCCTGAAGATCAGGGGCAAAGAAGTACCCAACGGTTATGTGTTGCTTTCCCTGCACCTTTGGGCCATCGGAACGGTCGTATTCGGTTATGCAGTCTCCCTTTACATGCCCATGTTCACACCACGGTACCTGTTGTATGCCTGCGTCGGCTGCTACATTCTCGTGGCGTATTGCCTGTCTGTCATTCCTGTTCATGCATGGTTCAAAATCGCCGCCTTCACGGTCATCCTCTGGCACGGATTGAGCATTCTCGATTTGGAACCCCATAAGGGTGAAGACTGGGAAAGTGTTGCCGGGTATGTACATGCACATAAAGATCCGGATACCTACGTGCTCCTGTCGCCGTGGTATGAATACCTGCCCTTCACCTACTACTATGACCCGCCTGCATTTGCCGATTATGAAAACACGATGCAACACTTGTCCGATGCACATGTGTCTTTGGTGAACACACTGAACCTGGATTTCCTGAAATCGATCGGGATGCCGTCCAGTGTGGTGATCGTACAAAGCGGACACTCCCCGCTTTCAGATCCGGATAATACGGTTTACCACACCCTTGCAGATCAGTACGAACTGGTGGATACCTTCAGCGCGGAAGGCGTTACGGCACACCTGTTCAAAAAAGAACACAAAAGACCGCCCCATGACATCATCGTGGAACATGACCTGGAAAGCGACGTAGTGGTTGATAATTGGGAGAACCTGAACACCCGAAGCACAGAGCAGGTACACTCAGGTTCCTATGCGTCCAGAACCGATTCCCTGCATCCTTTCGGTATCTGTTACAGAACATTCAATCCCCTTAGCTTTGACTCGGATACCACCATCGTCACCGTACGGTTGTGGGCCTATCTTGAAAACGAACGCTCAAATGGATGGGTGACCCTGACGCTCGACAACAAAGAAACCCACCTGTTCAATCTGGATCAAAGGGAGCTTCGCAAGGAAACGCAAGTAACAGGCCAGTGGACACCCGTGTCTTTTGTTTTCCGCGTTCCACCAGGGTTGGCAAAGAATACCTTGCTCAAGGTGTATACCTGGAACCAAATCGGGGAACCTTTGTATATTGATGACATGGAAGTGATTTTCAGTAAGCAACAACATTAATTGGTGGTTGCGTCATGTTAATACCCCCGTTAAAAATTTGAATCAAGCCGTCCACATCATCTCCTATATCCTGCCACACCGATCCGCTGCGCGCATCGAATCATACGTGTAGCTTCGCCATGTCACACCTGTCCGATATCACCCTGATCATCCCTTTTCACAACGAGGCTCGTCGCCTGGACAGCACAACCGATGGACTGATGACCTACTTCCGGACATCGGAATCACGCCCGCACATGATCTTCGTGAATGACGGCAGTGCGGATGACACCCGGACCCGCCTGGAAGCGCTGTGTGAGAAACTCCGTAACTGCGTACCCGAATCCACCTTCAACATGGTTTCCTACGACAAAGCCGGTGGCAAAGGATGGGCGCTCTTTCAAGGCATTCTTGCGTGTAAAACCGCATGGTGTCTGACCCTGGATGCCGACCTGTCGGCAGGGCCGCGGGAATTGGATTTCTGGCAGGAAAGAGGTTGGCTTCACATGGATCAGGACCGTGTGTTTATCGGTTCCCGGGAAATGGGCATCCGGGAAGGACTGGCCACTTCCAGCGCGCTCAGGCGCCCGGTGAGCGTGGTATTCAACCGGTTGGTTCAGCGATGGACCGGTCTCCACCTGGACGACACCCAATGCGGATTCAAACTTTATCCCTCAGCCATCGCGAAAGAGATTTTCACCAACCTCTCCGATTACGGGTTTGCCCATGATGTGGAAGTGTTGCTGCGGCTGAGAAACATGAACGTTCCCGTGGCGCCCCTGGCCGTTCACTGGCAACCGGAAAAAGGATCCAAAGTGAATGTGTTCTCCGACGGATGGCAGATGCTCAAGGTCATCCGTACGCTGGGAAAACGGTACACCCAGCACCCTTGAGGCATCCTGCCATGGCCTTGTTTCATTGCCACGGGCGGTAGTGCGGCTCATCGGCCAACGCCAGCATCTCCCGGTCGCCCCGGCTGTCGCCATATGCGATGATCTTGTCAAAGGCATTCAAATCAAATGCTTCCGACACACGCCTCGCCTTTTCCGGTCCGTAGCAGTTGGCAGGAACCAGTTTCCCAGTGATTTTTCCCTCCTTCACTTCCAACCTCGAACCGATTGTATGAAACCCTTTTCGCTCAGCCCACGGTTTGACCCATGCTTCGCATGAGGCCGTTACGATCACTTGCGTATGACCTTCGGATGCATACGCCGATAGGGTTTCCTTCGCTTCTTCCCTCAGCAGATCATCCATGTCTGAGGCAAACGCCCGGGCCTTGTTGATGAAATCCTGTTCTTGCCAACCGCCATAGAAATAGCGCAACACGACCTCCTTGGCCCGCCAATTCGGAATGATCCCCATTTTGAATGCCACAATCCAGGGACTGCAAACCGCAAGTCCCAGTAACCATTGACCATGCCCGTGGCTGTGGCGTATCATGGCCATGAAAGTGTCGTTCCGCGTGAGCGTTCCGTCCAGGTCGAATAGAACAAGATGGGCCATGTTCAGAGTTTCAGTTTTTTAAACACGTTTTCCGGAATGGTGCGAATGATCCACATGATCCAACGCCACATCCACAGGGTATACAGCACATTCCTGCCCTTTTGATGCGCCCGGTAAATATCATCGGCCGCCCTATCCGCCGAGGCCGTCAGCGGCCCGGGCAATGGCAATCCCTCCGTCATGGGTGTTCGCATGAACCCCGGTATGACGGTGAGTACATGCACCCCGTCCGGTTGCAGGCGGTTGCGCAACCCGGAGAGATAGGCGGTGAATCCCGCCTTGGCGCTTCCGTACAAATAGTTACTTTGCCGGCCACGCTCCCCTGCCACCGAACTCACGCCAATGATGGCACCGCTTCCACGTTTGGCAAATGCCGCAGCCAATTTGTTCAGTAAAGAGACAGGGCCGGTAAAATTCGTTTGCAAAATCCGGTCGCATTCCTCCTCATCCCGCATACCCAGATCCTGGTTTCCCAGGTAACCCGCGCTGCAAATAACGGCATCCGGAAGTGGGTTCAGGGTGTTCACGAACGCTTCATGCGCACCAATGTCGGTTACATCCAGCACCTGAACAGAAGGTCGGACCGATGTTTCTGTTTCAATATTTTTTGCCGCATTTTCAAGCTGTTCGATACGGCGGGAAGCCATTCGAACATTCCAACCTGCACGGGCATATCGCAGCGCCAGGGCTTTGCCGAGGCCTTCTGAAGCGCCGAGAATCAAAACTGATTTTTTGTTTGTCATGGATGAACCGGATGTATGTGCAGATGCTTCGGAGGATGGAGAAAATGATGTGGTAAGACCGATTCGATTCGATTGCAGCGATGCAAATCTACCTTCGGGGTCCCATTGTTTCAAGAATGTCTTAAACGATGCCGCACCGGGGTATGATGTGAAAAATGTGACGGCAGACATGCGTACATCTTTTGTGAGATAAAGACGGCCCCCATGGCGTAGCACCAAATCATCCAACTTGTTGAGAAACGGATACAGCCTGTCGGATAAGGGAAAATCCAGGGTGAGTGTATAACCTTCCATCGGGAATGACAGGATGCCTGATCCTCCTTTGCCGAACAGTTTCAATACGCTGAGAAAAGATCCGAATCCTTCCTTCTGCAGAAGCCTGAAAATTTCTGTGATGCCCTCCTCGCTTGAAGCCATCGGAAGCACCAGCTGGTATTGGGTAAAGCCTCTTTTCCCGTAGATGCGGTTCCAATGAAGGATGCCATCCAGCGGGTAAAAAAACGATTCATATCCGGTGGTGAAGGTGGATCTTCTTTTGGGTTGACGGTAGTAAACCGCGTTGAATGCCTGCATGCTGAACCGGTTCAGCACGAAGCCCGGAAAGTGGAAAGGAACCGTAAGTTTACGGGAGGGCTTCAATTGCAGTGGCGGAGGCGGGCAAGACGCCGCATCGGTATGTTCACCCAACATCAGGATGCTTCTGCCCAGGGCCTTTCCTTTTGCAAGTCCGTCAATCCAGGCCACTGAATAGGTAGCCTCTTTGTGGGTTTCAAAGAGCGCCATCACCTCTTCCAGGTTACGCGCCACCAGGTTGCGTTGTGCGATGTAGGCGCTGGAAATTTTCTTCAGCTGAAACGTCACACACATGATGACCCCGGTGAGTCCCATGCCTCCACAGGTCATCCGGAAAAGTTCGGTTTGTTTTTCAGGGCCGCAGGTGTGTATCCGCCCATCAGGCCCCATCAGATCCAGGGCATGTATGTGTTGTGAAAACGATCCTTCGATGTGGTGGTTTTTGCCGTGGATGTCGGAAGCCACAGCTCCTCCGACGGTAATGAATTTGGTGCCGGGTGTCACAGGCAAGAACCAGCCCTCGGGAACAATGATACGAAGCAATTGATCGAAACTCACCCCTGCCTCACAGGTGATCTGTCCGGTATCCTTGTCAAACGCCAGCACCCGGTGCATGGCCAGGGATGAAAAGATGCGGGGAGAAAGCGATGAATCACCGTAACAACGGCCGAGTCCGCGGGCAATTGCAGGCGTATGGTCCGCAACAAGGAAACGCTGCATGGCATCCAACCGGTCTGTTTCCAGCCAGTCGACGCGCACCACAGGATGATTTCCCCAATTGGTGACCGACTTCATCACATGTACAGGATTATGCCCGACGCGATCAGCCAACCCGCAACTACCAGTTGCATGAAAGCATTCCGGAGCAGGAGTTTGACCGGATCCCCGCTCTTGTTCTCCACCAGCGTCAACTGTAAGTATTTCAGAATGCCGATGATCACGAATCCGGATGTCAGATACAAGTAATCTTCGTGGGTGCGCTGCAATACGTCCGGTGAGACCGTGTACATGATATACGCAACAACCACCACCGCTCCCATAAGGGTGATGGCTGAAGAAATGAACGACAGGTTATAACCGCTGATCACCTTCCGGGTCACGTCTCCTCCGCTTTGAAATAGCAGAAGATCATCCCTGCGCTTTGCCAGGGCAAGAAACAGGGCAAGAAGAAATGACAACAATACAATCCACTTGGAGATCATTACATCACCGGCCGCACCACCGGCAAAAATGCGCGCCACGAAACTAAGGCCCACCAGGGACACATCCAGCACCGGGATGTTTTTAAGTCCCAGCGTATAGCATATGTTCAGGCCCAGGTAACCCATGAGGATGTACAGGAATGTGGATTGAATCCATGCCGCCAGCATCAATCCGGCGAAAGCGCATGTACCTGCAACAACCAGTGCAACACCTTTTCCAATCTGTCCGGAAGCAATGGGTCGTTTGGATTTGACGGGGTGTTTCCTGTCTTCTTCAACGTCCAGCCAATCGTTGAACACATACACAGCGGATGCCACCAAAGAAAACGCCAATACCGCCAGAACTACATGCGCCAGCTTATTCGAAACCATGATCTCCCCGGCAAAAAACAGGGGCAGTAACACAATGAAATTTTTGATCCATTGGTGCAACCGAAGCAATTTCATCCATTGCATGGGTATGCGCTTAGGACGCAAGGTTTACAGTCCCGGCGTCGGTTCAGGTGCGCTAAAGATACAAAGCAAGGGGAAAGTTCCGCATTTACTTCCTGCCGTTGGCCTGCTTGATGTCTTCCAGGCGGCCCTTCGGAATGGCGCTGATCAGCTTTTGCGTGTAGGCGGATTGCGGATTGTTATAGATTTCATCGGCCATGCCGGTTTCCTCAATTTTGCCTTTGTTCATCACCACCATGCGGTCTGACATGAATTTCACAACCGACAAGTCATGGGATATGAAAATATAGGTGAAGTCGTATGTTTCCCGCAGTTCAATCAGGAGATTCAGTACCTGCGCCTGTACCGAAACGTCAAGCGCCGAAACACTTTCATCACAGATAATGAAACGCGGACTCAGCCCGAGTGCCCTGGCGATACAAATGCGTTGTCTCTGGCCGCCCGAAAATTCGTGCGGGTAGCGATAGTAATGCGACTCCTGCATGTTCACCCGTTTCAGCAGCTCCATCACTTTCTCTTTTCGCTCTTCATCGCTGGCGCCGATCCTGTGTACACGCATGGGCTCCAAAATGGCATCTCCGATGGTGATGCGCGGATTCAGGGACGAATATGGATCCTGGAAAATGATCTGCATGTGTTTGCGCATCGAGCGCAATTCGGCAGGAGGCATGCCATGTATGGGCTTGCCATCAAAAACAATCTCGCCGCCGGTGGGTTCTATCAAACGCAGGACCGTTCGGCCCAACGTGGTTTTTCCACAGCCCGATTCTCCAACCAGGCCCAGCGTTTCCCCGGGGAATACTTCGAATGAAACCCCGTCCACAGCCTTCACATATTCTTTCGATCGGGAAAACAGTCCGCTCCGCTCAGGGAAATAGGTCTTGAGGTCTCTGACTTGCAGCAGGGGTTTCTGGTTGTACAGCATCTGATGGCGTTCTTTGCGCACACCTTCGGTCACTTCGAACTTCTTCAACACTTCTTCCACGGTGATGCGGCTTTGGGTGATGCTGCCGTCTTCATCCACTTTCATGAAATCGCTGACCGTGGGCAGCCAGTGCAAGCGCTTATCCAACGGCGGACGACATGCCAGCAAACCTTTTGTATACGGGTGCTGCGGATTGGAGAAGATGTCCCAGACCTTGCCCTGTTCGACAATCTTTCCCTTGTACATCACCACCACCTGGTCTGCCAGTTCTGCAATCACACCCAGGTCATGCGTAATGAACATGATGCCCATCCGGTGTTGTACCTGCAGCTTCTTCATCAACTCCAGGATGGTCTTCTGCACCGTCACATCAAGCGCTGTGGTGGGTTCATCCGCAATCAACAGGGACGGATTGCAGGACATCGCCATCGCAATCATCACCCTTTGTTTCTGGCCACCGGATATCTGGTGCGGATAGGTATCGAAAATCACATTTGGTCGCGGAAGCTGTACCTCCTCGAACAAAGCGATGGTTTTTTCCCTGGCTGCCTTGCGGGATAGTTTCTGATGCAGGACGATGGCTTCCATGACCTGGTCGCCACATTTGAAGACAGGATTCAGGGAAGTCATCGGCTCCTGGAAGATCATCCCGATGTCATTGCCCCTCAAATTCCTAATTTGCTTTTCCGTCAGATCCAGCAGGTTCACCTTCCCCAGACGGGGACTGTTGAAAAGAATCTGACCACTTCGGATGATGCCGGGTGGACTGGCGATCAACCGCATGACCGACAATGCGGTCACCGATTTTCCCGACCCTGATTCTCCCACGATGCCTACTGTTTCTCCCTTGTTCAGGGTGAAAGAGATATCGTTGACCGCTTTTACAAACTCCTCTTCGGTGCGGAACTCCGTTACCAGGTTCCTGATCTCCAACAATTCATTTCCTTGCATTTCCTCGGTCAACGCCATCGAATGGTTTTCATTAGCTGTATTCAAAGAAATCGTATACGATACGATTCACATGAAAGTTCATTCCCCGTCTGTGAACTGAACCCTTGCGGGATCGATCAGGGCTTGTCCTTTGAAGCGACGCATCAACTGGATGATGGCCACCACATCCTTCTGACAATAGGTAACGATCCGTGCCAGGTCGTGATCTTCCCAGAATACACGCGCCACATCCGCACCGGTAATGTCATCCTTTGGTGTGGGGATACCGAACAGGGTGGTAAGCATATTGAGGGACGTGTAATTCTTGAAATCCCCGAACTTCCAAAGCTCCATGGTATCCAGGAAATTAACCTCCCAGGGTTTCTTGCCGGCGATGTCTAAGATTTTCGGAAGCCGCAAGCCGTTCACAAGCATCCTTCGGGCCATGTATGGAAAATCGAATTCCTTGCCGTTGTGTGCGCATAGCACATGCTGACTTTTCCCGTAGTGCTGGTCAAGCATCCTGGCAAACTCCGCCAACATAACCTTCTCATCTTCGCCGGAGAATGACTTGATCCGTATGGATGCATCTCCGTCTTCATCTTTCACATAACCCACGGATATGCAAATGATCTTCCCGAACTCCGCATAAATACCGGCGCGCTCATACACGTCTTCCGGTGTGAGATCGGCATCCCGGATCAGGGACGTTGCTTTCTTGTCCCACAATTCCCTGAAAGCCTCCGGCATGTCACCATAGTTGTACCAGGCCGGCACGGTTTCAATGTCGAGGAACAAAACGTTGCTGAGGTGGATGTGATCGAGCATAACCGGGAGTTAATGTGGGGTCCGAAACATCATCATTTGATCATCACCCCTTTTCTGTTCAGCAGGGGAATATGGATCAGGTTTTCATCCGAAACGCTACCGGTAACAAAAATATACTTTTTGTCATGCAGCAACCCGTCTTCATAAAAACTGACCCAGAATTCATTGCTGATGGAGAACAGGTGATCGGGGAAATGCTCCACCTTCACATAGCTTTTGGATCCTATCTTTTCAAAAAAATGGCGGAGGGTGGAGGTCTTTACGTTGCGACCTTCATGTTGGCCATAGCCTTTGGAGGTAATGAGCACCCCTGTGACCTCTTTGCTTTTCAGGTTGAGAAGGTACACGTTCCAGGGTGCATCCTGCACATCCTCTTCTCGGGCTACCACCACTGCTATGTCTTCTACAACGGGAAATTCAATGTCTTTTTTCATTGGCAATTGTCAGGGTGATGAAAGCGTCACCCGGTATTTTTCATCCGGCAAAGATACACAGCCCTTACAAACCCGGTATCCCACCCTGCAGTCTCCGGTACTGCAGGGACATGCGTATGCCGATATCAAGATAGTGGAAAACATCCTGCGGATGACCATCGGTGTAGTCCATGCTGCGATGATGCCCCAGACGGGCCACAACCAGGTCCAGATCAGGAACCACAAATACATACTGTCCCAGAATGCCCCTTGCATAGAAAACCGAATGACCCTGATATGTCAGCAACCACCACGATAGACCGTACCGCGTCAGTGGTTGCCCTTCATCGGTCAGGCGGGCAGGTACGATGGACTCACTTACATAATCGGCCGGAACCAGCTGTACACCGTTCCAATTGCCACCGTTCTTAAACAACTTGCCCAGCCTTGCAAAATCCCTGATGTTGCTGTTGATGCAGCAATACGCTTTTTCCATTCCATCCGGATGGTCCAGGCTCCACGAGGCGGCCCTGGCGGCACCCATCGGTTTCCACAATTTTTCCGACATGTATTCGCTGAGGGTTTTTCCCGTGGCTTTCTTTAAAACCTCGGCAAGCACCAGGGTGTTGCCGCTCAGGTATTCGAACCGCTTTCCGGGTTCTTCGATGCGTTGCATTTGATCCACCAGCTTTTCCAGGTCACTGCCGTAGTATGCCTCCGTGGTTACCGACAAGGGGTTGGCATAACTTTCGTCCCAGTTCAGACCCGATGACATGGTAAGCAGGTTCCTCAGGGTGATCCCTTCTTTTCCGGCTTCCCTGAACGAAGGAATGAAATCGGCCACCGGCTGATCCACACTTTTGATCTTTCCTTCACCGATGGCGATTCCTATGAGCACGCTGGTAAAGGTCTTGGCCATCGAAAAAGAGGATGACATGCTTTCAGGACTGTAATCATCCCAGTATTGTTCGAACAGGATGGAATCATGATGGATCACCAGAAACGCAACCGGATCCAGGCTTTCCACATAAGACTGTTCTTCGGGCGTCAAGTGTTCGTGTGCTGCCCGTGCTGATACAGGCCAGGGTTGTGGCGTACCTGCTTCAATGGGCCGGTTCGGGAAAATCTTGTAATCGTCAATGTCTGCGAAATTATGGTACAGGGCTGGGTAGAGGTACCATCTGCCGCTGATCACGATGCCCAGGTTCAGCAGCAGGATCAGGCCTGTCAATACGTACAGGATCTTTTTTTTCATCCCGCTTCCGGTGTTGAATAGGTGGTCATGAGTGTTTCGGCACTTTGCTCAACGAGCTGCATACCGAAGACATCCGCCAGGTGATCCTTGAGTTTGTTTTCCACTTCGGCCAAAGGCGGAGCGGTTCCCAGTTCCTTTTCCATACTTGTTACCGCCTTGTCGGTAATGCCGCAGGGAACAATGTGGTTGAAGTAACTCAGGTCTGGATTAACATTGAAGGCAAAGCCGTGCATGGTGACCCATCGACTCGATTTCACACCCAATGCACATATCTTACGCGCCTTGAGCGGGTCATCAGGATCAAGCCACACACCGGTCAGGCCTTCCAGTCTTCCGGCTTCAATCCCATAATCGGAAAGGGTTCTGATCACGCCTTCCTCCAGGGATCGCATGTAGCGGTGGATGTCGGTGAAGAAACGTTCAAGATCGAGAATCGGGTAACCCACAATCTGTCCGGGGCCATGGTAGGTGATGTCTCCTCCGCGGTTGATTTTTACATAACTGGCTTCGTGTGCGGCCAGCTGCTCCCGGTTGATCAGCAGGTTGGATTCCGAGCCGCTTTTGCCCAGGGTATACACGTGGGGATGCTCACAAAACAGCAGGTGATGATCAGGGATCGGGCCGGGATCAACACCTTCCCTGCGGTTGTCTTGTTTCCATTGAACCATGCGGGAAAAGATCGCCTCCTGGAGGTCCCAGGCCGGCTGGTATTCCATTTTGCCAAGGTTAACGAAGTACGTCTTTTGTGTTGTTGCCGCTTCCATATTCAACCGATACCCGGATACACCCGGAAATGTTACAGTGCGGCCAGGGCCGATTTAAGGTGATCAATCACTTTCACCTCCGTCACATCCACACCTTTTTTCTGTCCGAGGTACAACGATACCCAGTCGCCCAGGTGAATCAGATGAAAGGCCCGGGTGAGGGGTGTCTCACCTACGGAAAACACCTCCCTGTAATGTGGTGTCATGCGGGTGATGATTTCTTTCCCCACTTCCATCCTTCGTTGTGTGCGCTTATAGTCGGTCTTGTTACGGAACACCACCACAGCCATCTGTTCATTTCCTCCGGCCCAACCCACCAGTTCGTTGTGGTTCATTTCAGGTAGTACATGGTGCCAGCAAAGCATCTTGGCGTTTTCGTTCACCTGCTGGCGAAACCGTACCGCTACACCCTCCGAACCGGCAGCAGCATAGATCACGGGGATCTTGCCATACAGGAATTCCGTCAGGTCTTTTGCCTCGGCCTGAATGGCAGGCAGGTGTTGGTCGAGAAAATCGGGTACCGATTGCAGGTCGGTCAGGAAACTTTCGGGGATGAGCTTGTGTTTGGCGAAGATGATGAAAAGCTGGGTGAGTGAATAGCCCAGGCACGAACGCGGAGGGTTGCCCCCCGGTATGACGATGGCATCATATCCCTTTTCCTTTGCGAAAGCCTGGAGTGTCCCGCCGGAAGTGATGCATACGATGTGTGCACCCTGATCGGATGCCTGCTGAACCGCCTGCAATGTTTCTTCGGTATTGCCGGAGTAAGAACTTGCGATCACCAGCGTATCGGGTCCTACGAATTTGGGCACGAAGTAATCTTTGTTCACCGTCACCGGAACAGACACCTGTGATTGGGTGATTTCCGCAATGATGGTGCCGCCTATACCCGAACCTCCAAGTCCGGTAATGAGCACATTCCTGAATGGGGACTTTGCAGGCTGCAGGGTGGCAGCATTCCCTATTTGCCACGCTTCGCGTAACTGGTTGGGGAAATTCTTGATCAGTGATTCCATGGCTGTTTTCAAGGGCTTGCGGATCTTACTTACCCGATTGTCTGATTTGTCTAATGATGTTTTACATTTGTAGATTCTCACCCTGAAGTCTTGGAACACTCTTTCATTCCCTTCAGGGGGGTGCTACGCAAAATTAAAAGAAAATGGCCAAAGAACTGAGTGAACAGGAGATGATTAGACGAGCGTCGCTTCAGGCGCTGAATGAATTGGGTATTGACGCATACCCTGCCGACACTTTCCCGGTCAACGCATCTGCCCGGGACATTCATAAAAATTACGAACTCGACAAGCTATCCTATAAGAACATCAGCATAGCGGGTCGCATCATGTCGCGGCGCATCATGGGCAATGCCTCATTTGCCGAGATACAGGATGCCACCGGTCGCATACAGGTGTATGTGAAACGAGACGATATCTGCCCGGATGAGGACAAGACCCTCTACAATACCGTGTTCAAAAAACACCTCGACATCGGAGACATCATCGGTGTCACGGGTTATGTGTTCACCACCAACACCGGCACCATTTCCATTCATGTGACCGGACTGAAACTGCTGTGCAAATCGCTGAGACCGCTCCCGATCGTGAAAACCGATCACGAAGGTCATGTGCACGACGCATTCACCGATCCCGACCAACGTTACCGGATGCGCTATATAGACCTCATCGTGAATCACACGGTGAAAGATACATTTATCAAGCGCACCAAAATGGTGAACTCGATGCGGAATTTCCTCACTGAGAAAGGCTACCTCGAAGTGGAAACACCGGTGTTGCAACCCATCTACGGAGGCGCTGCTGCCCGTCCCTTCAAAACACATCATAATGCGCTGGATATGACCCTCTACCTCCGCATCGCCAACGAGCTGTACCTGAAACGGCTGATCGTGGGCGGATATGATGGCGTGTTCGAGTTCTCCAAGGATTTCCGGAACGAAGGCATGAGCCGCTTTCACAACCCGGAATTCACCCAGGTGGAATTGTACGTCGCCTACAAGGACTACGAATGGATGATGAACCTCTGCGAAACCGTGATCGAGAAAGTGGCGATGGACCTGCACGGCACCACGGAAGTACAGGTGGGTGAACATGTGATCAATTTCCAGCGCCCCTGGAAGCGCTTCACCATGTTCGGAGCCATCGAGCACTTCACCGGCATCGACATCTCGGAAATGGATGAGGCAGCCTTGCGGGAGACCGCATCCAAACTGGGTATCCATGTAGACAAGTCAATGGGAAAAGGCAAGATCATCGACGAGATCTTCGGTGAGAAATGCGAACCCAACCTGATTCAACCCACCTTCATTACCGACTACCCCGTGGAAATGTCGCCCCTTGCCAAAAAGCACCGGAGCAAGGAAGGACTGGTGGAACGTTTCGAAGCCATCTGCAACGGGAAGGAGATCGCCAACGCCTTCTCGGAGCTGAACGACCCGATTGATCAGCGACGCCGGTTTGAAGAACAACTCGAGCTGGGCAAACGCGGCGATGATGAAGCCATGGTATTGGATGAAGATTTCCTGCGCGCCATTGAATACGGCATGCCTCCCACAGCGGGTATCGGGATCGGAATCGACCGCCTGGCGATGATCATGACCAATTCACCGTCCATCCAGGATGTGTTGTTCTTCCCGCAGATGCGACCTGAATAACCGGAAGCAAACAACCTTCAGCTAACGTTTACAAGCCGGCGGTCAATTCACAGGATTTATATCTTTGTGCCGGCATTGATGCCTGATTCTTTTGTCCTTTTCGAAAACCATAGGTGTAATGGGAGGTGGCAGCTGGGCAACCGCGCTGGTGAAACTCCTTTGCAACAATGTCGATAATGTGCATTGGTGGATGCAGAACCCCGATGCCATCGCACATGTCAGGCAATACCATCACAATCCGCAGTACCTGAGTTCAGTCACCTTTCAACCTGAAAAGCTCACGGTGACAAACGACCTGCAGGCATTCGTGAATACCTGCGACGTTATCATCATTTCCATCCCTTCCGCCTTCCTCATGGATGTGTTCAAGAAACATCCTGTAAAGGGAATGGAAGACAAAATTCTGTTCTCCGCCATCAAAGGGATCGTACCTGAATACAATGCCATACCGGCCCGGTTTTTCCACAAACAGTTCCTCATTCCTTATGAGAACATAGGTATCATCTGCGGACCCTGTCACGCCGAAGAAGTGGCGCTGGAGAAACTTTCATACCTCACCATCGCCTGCCAGGATGAAGTCAAGGCTTCCATGCTGGCGGAATTACTGGCCTGTCGCTACATCCGCACCGCTACATCCGACGACCTGTTCGGTTCGGAATTGTCTGCGGTACTTAAGAACGTATATGCCATTGCAAGTGGAATTTGCCACGGCCTCGGCTATGGTGACAACTTCCAGGCGGTGCTGATCTCAAACGCCATCCAAGAAATCGAGCGCTTCGTGGATGCAGTGAACCCCATCCACCGCGACGTGAAAAGCTCGGCCTACCTGGGCGACCTGCTGGTAACCGCTTACTCACAGTTCTCAAGGAACCGCACGTTCGGTACCATGATCGGAAAGGGGTACTCCGTGAAGTATGCGCAGATGGAGATGGACATGGTGGCCGAGGGTTACTACGCCGTAAAGAGCATCCAGGAAATCAACAAGAAATTCAAGGTGCATACGCCGATCTGCGATGCCGTATACCGCGTGCTGTATGAGAAAATATCTCCCGTTGCGGAGATGCGCCTGCTCACTGAACAGTTGAGCTGATCCCGAAAATCAATTGGAATAATTCTCCTGGAAGAACTTCACGTACTCGTCGATGTTCTTCTGCTTGTAGATGGTGATATAATTGATGGAAGAGATGGTGAAGTACTTCACCGACTTAAGTTTGTCGTCGCCGAACATATCGGCATGTGCCTGCACCGACTTGAAGTAATCCATCCCGTCCTTGCCGTTGTCGAAACTCTTCACCAATACCATCTGACGGGCGTCATCCAACAGGATCGAGCTCACGTTGAAGGTGCGCAGACCGAACTGCGACTGGTTGAAGTCGGACACGTATTCCTTGAACTTGGTGATGATGTTGTTCTTCCCTGATAACACATACACGAAGAAGTGCACTTCATTCATATCCATTTTGAAAACGGAAGCAGGGGAGGCCGAATCGGGTTTGGTGGTTAAGGTATCTGTTGTTTTCTTGGGCTTCATCAGGTCCAGGATCTCCTTTGCCCGTGTACCGGCCGGATCGTAGCTATACTGGCTGGCCACATGTTCCAGGCTGGCCACAAACAGGCTGTCGTGGTTACCCCTGGTCTTGCCGATTGACATTGCATACAGGAAAGAGAACTTGGGCATAAAGGGGTTTCCCTTGTGCAGTGAATCGGCGAGATCGCAGTTGGCCATCACCGCTTCATACTTGCTGTTCAGGTAGGCTTTGTAGGTGTCTTCGTAGAGCTTGCGTGCCTCTTCCTGGTCTACCTTTTGCGCTTTGCCGTAATCCGGGTTCTGGATCAGCTTGGCATATTCGGAATCGGGATAATCGTTCAGGATGATGTTCTTGTTGGTTTCTGCTGCCGCAGTGTTACCCGCATCATTCATAATCAAATAC